>NZ_JBQQBT010000008.1:0-347081 GCF_052245835.1 Streptomyces sp. 8N114
CTTGAGCGAGTAAGGCTCCCTGGAGATGACGGGGTTGATAGGCCGGGTCTGGAAGCACGGTAACGTGTGGAGGTGACCGGTACTAATAGGCCGAGGGCTTGTCCGTAGATGCTCGCGTCCACTGTGTTGGTTCTGAGACAACAACCGCACTTCAATTGAAGAGTGTGCTTGTTCGCTAAGAGACTCCAGGACCCGGATCTGTTGATCCGGTGATTCCTGAACAGAGTTTCGGTGGTCATAGCGTGAGGGAAACGCCCGGTTACATTCCGAACCCGGAAGCTAAGCCTTACAGCGCCGATGGTACTGCATGCGGGAGCGTGTGGGAGAGTAGGACACCGCCGAACAATTCTTGAGAAAAGGCCCTGTTGGCGTGAGCCAACAGGGCCTTTTCGTGTTTTTCGTGCCCAATCGCGTCTCTTTTCTCCGCCCACCGGCGACCCCGTGCACGCTGGGTGAGCGGCGCCGGGTAGGGTCAGGGGGTAGCGTCGGCACGGTTACTCAGGAGGCCCACGGGTGGAGGTCCAGGAGACGCGGGTCCAGACGGATCGGGTCCTCACCATCCCGAACATCCTCAGCATGGCCCGCCTGGTCGGTGTGCCGGTGTTCCTATGGCTGATTCTCTGGCCCGAGTTCGGTGGTCCGAACTGTGATCTGTGGGCGCTGCTCGTGCTGGCTGCGAGCGGAGTGACCGACTACCTCGACGGCAAACTGGCCCGTCGGTGGAATCAGGTCAGCAGCCTCGGCCGTATTCTCGACCCGGCCGCGGACCGGTTGTACATCCTCTCCACTCTTGTGGGCCTGACCTGGCGGGAGATTCTGCCGCTCTGGCTCACCATCACTCTGCTGGCCCGCGAACTGCTGCTGCTGGTCATGGTGTGGATCCTGGACCGTCACGGCTATGCGCCGCCGCAGGTCAACTTCCTGGGCAAGGCTGCGACCTTCAACCTGATGTATGCCTTCCCGCTGCTGTTGCTCAGTGACGGAAGTGGCTGGGTCTCGTCACTCGCAGCGATTTTCGGATGGGCCTTCGCAGGTTGGGGTACTGCTCTCTATTGGTGGGCAGGGATCCTCTATGTGGTCCAGGTTCGCCGTCTGATCAGGGCGGACACCGAGAAGACCGACTGATACCCGCCTCTCCTCGCTCCGGGGGCCGGTTGCCCTGATTGTGCCTTTGTAGGTCATCCTGGAGGGGTCATGGTCGGGATGACCGTCGTCTGTACGAGGAGGACGCTTCCGATATGAAGGCCGTCGTGATGGCTGGCGGCGAAGGCACGCGCCTTCGGCCGATGACCGCGAGCATGCCCAAGCCACTCCTGCCGGTGGTGAACAAGCCGATCATGGAGCACGTGCTGAGGCTGCTCAAGCGTCACGGGCTCACCGAGACCGTCGTGACCGTGCAATTCCTGGCCTCGCTGGTCAAGAATTACTTCGGTGACGGTGAGGAGCTCGGCATGGAGCTCACCTACGCCAACGAAGAGAAGCCACTGGGTACGGCCGGCAGCGTCAAGAACGCCGAGGAAGCCCTGCGGGACGACGCATTTCTCGTCATCTCCGGCGACGCTCTCACCGACTTCGACCTCACCGACCTCATCCGCTTTCACCGGGAACGCGGGGCGATGGTCACCGTCTGTCTGACCCGGGTGCCGAATCCGCTGGAATTCGGTATCACCATCGTGGACGAGGACGGCAAGGTCGAAAGGTTCCTGGAGAAGCCGACCTGGGGACAGGTCTTCTCGGACACGGTGAACACCGGCATTTATGTGATGGAGCCCGAGGTCTTCGATTATGTCGAACCCGATGTGCCCGTCGACTGGTCCGGTGATGTCTTCCCGCAACTTATGAAGGAAGGCAAGCCGATCTACGGCTATATTGCTGAGGGGTACTGGGAGGACGTCGGCACCCACGAGAGTTATGTGAAGGCACAGGCGGATGTACTCGAGGGCAAGGTCGACGCGGAGCGGGACGGCTTCGAGATCTCGCCCGGTGTCTGGGTCGCCGAGGGCGCCGAGGTGCATCCCGACGCCGTACTGCGTGGCCCTCTCTACATCGGTGACTACGCGAAGGTCGAGGCGGGCTCGGAGATCCGTGAGCACTCAGTCATCGGCTCGAACGTCGTCGTCAAGAGCGGTGCCTTCCTGCACCGTGCCGTCGTGCACGACAACGTCTACATCGGTCCGCAGAGCAATCTGCGGGGCTGCGTCATCGGTAAGAACACCGACATCATGCGGGCGTCGCGGATCGAGGACGGTGCTGTCGTCGGCGACGAGTGCTTGATCGGCGAAGAATCGATCGTCCAGGGGAACGTCCGTATCTACCCCTTCAAGACGATCGAGGCCGGCGCATTCGTCAACACGTCCGTCATCTGGGAGTCCCGCGGGCAGGCGCATCTGTTCGGTGCTCGTGGCGTCTCCGGGATCCTGAACGTGGAGATCACGCCGGAGCTGGCGGTACGGCTGGCGGGCGCGTATGCGACGACGCTCAAGAAGGGCTCCACCGTCTGTACCGCCCGCGACCACTCGCGAGGCGCGCGTGCCCTCAAGCGGGCGATCATCTCCGCGCTGCAGGCCAGCGCGATCGACGTACGGGATCTGGAGAACGTGCCGCTTCCGGTTGCCCGGCAGCAGACGGCGCGGGGCAGTGCTGGCGGCATCATGATCCGGACGACGCCCGGGGTTCCGGACTCCGTGGACATCATGTTCTTCGACGAGCGGGGAGCCGACCTCTCCCAGGCTGGGCAGCGCAAGCTCGACCGGGTCTATGCGCGGCAGGAGTACCGCCGCGCCTTCCCCGGTGAGATCGGTGACCTCAGCTTCCCCTCCAGCGTCTACGACTCGTACACGGGCTCGCTGCTGCGCGCCGTGGACACCACCGGGGTCGCGGAGTCGGGCCTGAAGGTCGTGGTCGACGCCTCCAACGGCAGCGCGGGGCTGGTGTTGCCGAGCCTGTTGGGCCGGCTGGGCGTGGACGCGCTGACGATCAACCCGGGCCTGGACGAGTCGCGACCGACGGAGTCGGCGGAGAGCCGGCGCGCCGGGCTGGTGCGGCTCGGGGAGATCGTCGCGTCGGCCCGCGCGGCGTTCGGGGTGCGTTTCGACCCGGTGGGAGAGCGCATCTCGCTGGTGGACGAGCACGGCAGGATCGTGGAGGACGACCGGGCGCTGCTGGTGATGCTCGACCTGGTCGCGGCCGAGCGGCGCAGCGGCCGGGTGGCGCTGCCGGTTACCACGACCCGGATCGCCGAGCAGGTCGCCGCCTACCACGGCACGCAGGTCGAGTGGACCACGACGTCTCCCGACGACCTCACCCGCGTCAGCAGGGACGACGACGCCACCGTCTTCGGTGGTGACGGCAGAGGCGGATTCATCGTCCCGGAGTTCAGTTCGGTCTTCGACGGTGCGGCTGCGTTCGTGCGGCTCATCGGTCTCGTTGCGCGTACGCAGTTGACGCTCAGTCAGATCGACGCGCGTATCCCGCGGGCCCATGTGAGCCGGCGGGACCTGGCAACGCCGTGGGCGGTCAAGGGCCTTGTGATGCGTACGGTCGTGGAGGCGGCGGGGGAGCGGTCCGTCGACACCACCGACGGGGTGCGTGTGGTCGAGTCCGACGGCCGCTGGGTGATGGTGCTGCCCGACCCGGCGGAGGCCGTCACGCACCTGTGGGCGGAGGGGCCCGACGAGGCATCCGCGCAGGCACTGCTGGACGAGTGGGCGGCAGTGGTCGACAGCGCGGGCCACTGAGTGCCGCGGCGGGGCTCGCCCTTCTCGAAGGGCAAGTCCCGCCGTACGGAACAGGGGTGGGTGCGTTCGGCGGCACGGGCCTCGACGTGCGACGATGTGCGGCATGTCGCAGCAGCACCCCACTCGGAGCACCCCGGCGCGGACCCCGCGGCCCGACGCTTCCATGTCGCTGCTGACCAATGCGATGGAGCACAGCCTCGACGACGGCTACGCGGAAGCCGCCGCCCGGCGGGGCGAGGTGGGCCGCTCGAGGATGCCCCGCACGCTGCGGGCCAAGGTGGGGCTGGCGGTAGGGCTGGTGCTGGCGGCCCTGGTGGTGACTGTGGGTGCCGCCCAGGCGCAGATCTCCGCGCCGAGCGTCGCCAAGGAGAAGCAGGAGCTCATCGAGCGGATCGAGTCCGGCGGTCAACGGGCCGACGAGCTTCAGGGGGACGTGGACAAGCTGCGGACCTCGGTGGAGCGTCAGCAGCGGAAGGCTCTGCAGAAGCACGGTGACGAGCGGGGCAGGACCACGGCCCTGCTCTCCGGCGCCACCGCCGTCGAGGGCCCCGGCCTCAAGCTCGTGGTGGACGACGCCGAGGACGCCGAGTCCGGCGACGGCGACGGGCCCCGTAAGACCGACGGGTTCTCCGACACGGGCCGGATCCGCGACCGCGATCTTCAGCGGGTCGTCAACGGACTGTGGGCGGCCGGCGCCGAAGCCGTCTCGATCAACGGCCAGCGCCTGACGTCACGGTCCGCCATCCGCGCGGCGGGTGACGCGATCCTGGTCGACAACAAGCCGCTGGTTCCGCCGTACAGGCTGCTGGCGATCGGTCCCGGGCAGCAGTTCTCGCGGACCTTCCAGGACAGTGTCGACGGCCAGTACCTGTACGTTCTGCACAAGGACTACGGTGCCAGAACCAGCATTTCCGTCCAGGACAAGGTGCGGCTGCCTGCTGCGCCGAGTCTGATTCTGAGAACAGCGAAACCTGTGCGGACAGGGAAGGGCAGCACATCGTGATCGCCGTACTGGGCCTCGTCGTGGGAGTCGTGGCCGGACTTGTCGTCCGGCCCGTGGTGCCGCTGGCGGTCGAACCGTATCTGCCCATCGCCGTCGTCGCCGCGCTGGACGCGGTCTTCGGCGGCCTTCGCGCCATGCTGGACGGCATCTTCGACGACAAGGTCTTCGTGGTCTCGTTCCTCTCCAACGTGGTGGTGGCCGCGCTGATCGTCTTCCTGGGCGACAAGCTCGGGGTGGGTGCCCAGCTGTCCACCGGTGTGGTCGTCGTTCTGGGTATCCGGATCTTCTCCAACGCAGCCGCCATCCGTCGGCACGTGTTCAGGGCGTGAGGTCGATGAGTGACGACAGCAACGACAACAGGCCGAAGAACGGCAGCTGGCCGGAGAATGCCAGCGAGCCGCAGCGCGAGCTTCCGCCGGAGCGCGAACTCCCCCAGGAGCAGCCGGAGACGACGGGCACGCAGGGTGAGAACAGCGGCCCGCAGCTGACGGGGCGGCAACGGCTCGCCAAGGCCGTATGGCCCCCACGGGTGACGCGCGCCCAACTCATCGTCGCGCTTCTGCTTTTCGTCCTCGGCCTCGGGCTGGCGATCCAGGTGCGCTCCACCAGTGAGAACAGCGCGCTGCGCGGTGCCCGGCGTGAGGACCTGGTCCGCATCCTCGACGAGCTCGACGACCGCACCAAACGGCTGGAGGACGAGAAGCGGAAGCTGGACGGGCAGCGCACTCAGCTGGAGACTTCCTCGGACCAGGCCGAGGAGGCGCGTAAGCAGACCAAGGAGAAGGAGGCCCAGCTCGGTGTGCTCGCCGGTACGGTGGCGGCCGAGGGGCCCGGTATCCATATGACGATCAAGGACCGGGCCGGAGCGGCGGATTCCGACACGCTGCTGGACGCGGTTCAGGAACTGCGGGCCGCCGGCGCCGAGGCCATGCAGGTCAACGGTGTGCGGGTGGTGGCCGGCACGCATTTCACCGACAGCGGCGGCGGGGTCGACGTCGACGGGCATAGGATCGACCAGCCTTACCGTTTCGAGGTCATCGGCAAGCCCGCCGATCTGGAACCGGCGCTCAACATTCCCGGCGGCGTTGTGCAGACGCTGAAGAACAAGCAGGCCACAGTGGATGTGACCCGCTCGGGGAAGATCACCGTGGACGCCTTGCGACAGGCGAAGCGGCCTGACTACGCTCGGTCGTCATCGCGCTGAGATGGTGATAGGAGTTTCAGGGGGTCGGCGGGCAAGTTGGGCACCGCGTGGTGGAAACTGTCTACGGGCCACGGACGTTATTACAGCGTCAAGAGTGGCCAGTGAGAGCATCGAGGGTCTGTCCTGCCCCACGGGCGGGTCTGTTTCGTGCGAGGGGAATCGCCCGTGAGTTTTTTTGCGAAGTTGTTCGGCAAGGGCCGTCGGGGCGGCGACACGGGTACCGCACGGCACCGTGCTCCCCAAGGCGCGGAGATGACCGGAGGCGCGCCGGAGGGCAGCACCGAGCGCCCGCTGTTCCGTGACGAGGTGGCCGGACCCGGAGGGGACAATTCGGGTGGTCGCGGCGCGGTTTCTGTTGACCCTGGTACTCAGGGGCGCATAGGTTCCCAGGCACCGCCAACCTCAAATACGGGTGGAGGTTCTGCCTTGCCGGTGTGTAACAGGTGTGGAGCCCGCGTCGCGGAAGCGAGCCGGTTCTGCTCCAACTGCGGTGCTCCTCTGCGGGGCGGCGCGCCTGCGGAAGGGGCGTCCGAGACGACGTCCACGATCTCCATCTCCGGTCTGGAGGCGTACGACTCCGAGACCACCGGCCAGCATGCCTCTCCGGTGCTGCCGCCCGAAGCGCAGGCCGCCGTCGACGCCCTGCCCATGGGCTCGGCGCTGCTGATCGTGCGGCGTGGTCCCAACTCGGGCAGCCGGTTCCTGCTCGACGGTGATCTGACCACCGCCGGGCGCCACCCGGAGAGCGACATCTTCCTGGACGACGTGACCGTCTCCCGCCGCCACGTCGAGTTCCGGCGCGGCCCCGACGGCACCTTCACGGTTTCCGACGTCGGCAGCCTGAACGGCACCTACGTCAACCGCGAGCGGATCGAGGCCGGAGTGCCGCTCGGGAACGGCGATGAGGTGCAGATCGGGAAGTACCGGCTGGTCTTCTTCGCGAGCCAGCGCACCTACTGACAGCCCCGGCAGGGAGGCTCATGCTGCACACGCCGTCCGGCGGTGCCCGTGCGGGCACCGCCGCCGGGCAGAAGAGCGGTCCGATGAGTATCGGCGCCGTCCTTGAGGCACTCCGTGCGGAGTTTCCCGAGATCACCGTCTCCAAGATCCGCTTTCTGGAGGCGGAGGGGCTGGTCGAGCCGGCGCGCTCCCCGTCGGGGTACCGGAAGTTCCGGGCCGAGGACGTCGAGCGGTTGAGCTATGTGCTGCGGATGCAGCGGGATCACTATCTGCCGCTGAAGGTCATCAGGGAGCATCTGGAAGCGTTCGGCGAGGGTGCTCCCTACCCGGCCCTGCCGATGGTTCCGCCTCGTGACCCCGAGGAGCCGAACGTGGCGGCGTCGGTCCCTGCCGTCCGTACCGGACGCAAGGAACTGCTCGGGCTCGTCGGTGCCCAGGAGCAGGAACTGGCCGAGTGGGAGGAGTACGGGCTGCTCGGCCCCGCCGAGGACGGTACCTACCGGCTGACCGATGTGACCGTGGCCCAGCTGGTGGCGGAGCTCGGCCGTTACGGAGTGGCGGCACGCCATCTACGCGCCGTGAAAGCCGCCGCCGACCGCCAGCTGGATCTCGTCGAGCAGCTTGTCGCGCCCCTTCGGCACCATCCGGACCAGCGGACCAGAACGCACGCCGAGACCACGGCGGACGAACTCACGAACCTCTCCGTGCGGCTCTACGGGGCCTTTGTGGAGTCCGCGGTACGAGCGGCCCGCACGCGGGGTGACTGAATCAGCACACGGATGCCGGTGCCGGACGGCTGCCCGACTACCCAAACAGGCGCAGCACGGCCTAGGGTTGCTGTGTGAATGAGCTCGACGTCGTGGGTGTCCGGGTGGAAATGCCCACCAACCAACCGATCGTGCTCCTGCGAGAAGTGGGAGGCGACCGCTACCTCCCCATCTGGATCGGCCCCGGGGAGGCGACCGCGATCGCCTTCGCTCAGCAGGGCATGACCCCCGCACGCCCACTCACCCATGACCTGTTCAAGGACGTCCTGGAAGCAGTGGGTCAGGAGCTGACCGCGGTCCGCATCGTGGACCTGCGGGAAGGCGTGTTCTATGCGGAGCTTGTCTTCGCCAGTGGCGTGGAAGTCAGTGCCCGTCCGTCAGACGCCATAGCGCTCGCACTGCGCACCGGTACGCCGATCTACGGCAGTGACGGTGTGCTGGACGACGCGGGGATCGCGATCCCGGACGAGCAGGAGGACGAGGTGGAGAAGTTCCGCGAGTTCCTCGACCAGATCTCTCCGGAGGACTTCGGCACCAGCAGCCAGTGACGCTCTGCCGTCAGCCGCCCCCGGACCGGGCACTTCCGGCCGGAGGCAGGGAAGTGGTGTGTGGTGCTGCCTGCCGGGGTGGCCATCCGGCCAGCCATTCCCCGGTTGTGGGCACGCGAAACCACCCTCTGGGGCATTATCACTCGCCGTGCCGAGTGTGGCGATCGTTGACGCACTCGGAGTGACTGCCTACCTTCATGTGGGCAGGTTCCGGGGGTAACCCGGGATGTGAAGGACGGAGGTCGGCGTGACAAGCACCGGCAGCGAAGGTACGGCGGCTGGCGACTCGTCCCTACCTGACGGCCCGCCCCCGGCTTCCGGCCGGGAGGTGCCCGCAGATCGGCCGTCCCCCGCACCGCCCCCCGGACTGCTGCCGGGCGGCGTCTCAGGGCCGGCGGCCGACACCCCGGCCGAGCAGGTCGGCTATCGCGGTCCGACCGCCTGCTCCGCGGCCGGGATCACCTACCGGCAGCTCGACTACTGGGCCCGCACCGGCCTGGTCGAGCCCAGCATCCGCCCCGCCTACGGTTCGGGCACCCAGCGCCTCTACAGCTTTCAGGACATCGTCGTCCTCAAGATCGTCAAGCGGCTGCTGGACACCGGCGTATCGCTCCAGAACATTCGCGCAGCCGTACGGCATCTGCGGTCCAGGGGCCGGACCGATCTGGCGCGGATGACGTTGATGAGCGACGGGGCCACGGTCTACGAATGCTCTTCGCCCGACGAGGTGGTGGACCTCCTGCAGGGGGGCCAGGGCGTCTTCGGTATCGCCGTCGGTGTCGTCTGGAAGGACGTCGAGGGTGCTCTCTCCCAGCTGCACGGAGAGCGCGTCGACACCGGCGAGACGCTGGTCAGGGACCATCCGGAGGACGAGCTGGCCCGCCGCCGCAATCGGGCGGGATAGTCGGGCGTCGAGGCTCAGGCCGCCAATGTTGCCGCCGAAACCTGTTGCCGGTGATTGTGCTCCCCCAGCCTCCGGCCGGTGGTGCCCCCGTTGCGGTGCGCGCTGACCGGATTGTCAGTGGGATGCGGCAGCATCGGAAGGTGTGAGGACCCAGCCGACCATCCTGCATCTGGACATGGATGCCTTCTTCGCTGCTGTGGAGCAGGCGTCGAAGCCCAGTCTGCGCGGGAAGCCGGTCGTGGTCGGCGGCCTCGGGCCGCGCGGGGTGGTCTCGACGGCCTCGTACGAGGCCAGGCGCTTCGGGGTGCACTCGGCGATGCCCACGGCGCAGGCCAGGCGGCTGGCGCCGAACGCGGCGTATCTGGGCGCGCGCTTCGGGCTCTACCGTGCGGTCAGCGAGGTCGTGATGGAGCTGCTGCACCAACTGTCGCCACTGGTGGAGCCCCTGAGCCTCGACGAGGCGTTCGTGGACCTGGAGGCCGGGGAGGCGCTGGGAGGGACGCAGGGCGGCGCCGAGGGGGCGCAACAGGTCGGTGAGCGGCTGCGGCGGGACATCAGAGCGGCGACGGGACTGACCGGCTCGGTGGGGCTGGCGGGATCGAAGATGCTGGCCAAGATCGCCTCGGAGCAGGCGAAGCCGGACGGCCTGGTGCTCATCCCGGTGGGCACCGAGCGCGAGATGCTGGCACCGCTGTCGGTGCGGACGCTGCCCGGGGTGGGGCCCGCCACGGCGGAGGTGCTGCGTAAGGCCGGGATCACCACTGTCGGAGAGATCGCGGAGGCGGGTGAGGACGAGCTGCTGCGGCTGCTCGGGAAGGCACACGGGGCCTCGGTCCATGCGATGGCTCACGGCATCGACGACCGTCCGGTGGTGGCCGAGCGGGACGCCAAGTCGGTCTCCGTCGAGGACACCTACGACGTGGACCTCACCGACCGCACCCGGGTGCGGCTGGAGCTGGAGCGGCTCGCCGAGCGCTGTGTGACCCGGCTGCGCGCGGCCGGGCGGTCCGGACGCACCGTGGTCATCAAGGTACGCAGCTACGACTTCTCGACCCTCACCAGATCCGACACGCTGCGCGGGCCCACCGACGACCTGGGTGTCGTCAAGGAGGCTGCGCTGCGGCTGCTGGACGGGGTGGACACCACGGCCGGGGTGCGGCTGCTGGGAGTGGGGGTCAGCGGGCTCGCCGACTTCACGCAGGAGGACCTGTTCGCGCAGGCCCAGGCCGCGCTGAGCCAGGAGCACGAACCGGCCGACAGAGACCAACCCGAAGGCGGGGCGGGAGCGGCGGAAGCCGAAGGCAGTCCGGTGGAGGCCGAGAGGAGACCGGCGGGTGCCGAGGGGCCGGTGCGGACGGCCCGCGCGGCGATGGAAGCGGGCGCCGCCGCCGAGGAGCCAGGCGCGGCCGTGCCCGCCGACCGGCGATGGATCCCCGGCCGGGACGTGTGCCATGCCGAGTACGGCAGAGGCTGGGTGCAGGGCAGCGGCGTCGGGAAGGTCACCGTCCGCTTCGAGGAACCGGACACTCCGCCCGGCCGGGTGCGGACCTTCTCCGTCGACGACCCGGATCTGGAGCCCGCCGAGCCGAGAATGCTGGACGCGGACATCGCCCGGGCGCTCGCGGCTCAGTCCCCGGCGCCGGCGATCCGCCCGAAATCGCGGTCCGGGGGCGTGGGCGCCTCGTCGCCTGCCGGGACGTCGAGCCCGTAGTGGCGGTAGAGCTGGAGCTCCTGCTGCGGGGAGAGGTGACGGCCGACGCCGAAGTCGGGGGCTTCCTTGATCAGGGCGCGCTCGAACGGGACACGCAGCCCGGTCTCGTCCAGGCTGGAGGGCTCCAGCGGCACGAAGGCGTCGCGGCTGAAGATGCCGGTGCGCAGCGCCGCCCACTCCGGTTCGCCCGTGGCGTCGTCGAGATACACCTCGTCGACCGTACCGATCTTTACGCCCTCGCTGTCGAACGCCTTGCGGCCGATCAGGCTCCGGGGATCTATGTAGGTCTGCACGGGTCTCCTCCCACGGGGTCGCAACGTGCTGTTCACGCTCGTAGTCACCACGAAACGGCACTTTTCGACTGTTGGCTACTTGAGCGCACTCCGGGTTACCACTCAAGGGGGCGCTGATACGCTCAAGGTGGCTGTCGACCCCGTGCGGGAGAGTCCTCCGGTGAACTTTCCGGAGGCGCCGAAGGAGCAACTCCTCCCCGGAATCTCTCAGGCCCACGTACCGCGCGGACGAGGTCACTCTGGAAAGCAGGGCGGGCCCGGACCAGCGCCGAAGCCCCTCCTCACCGACGGTGTAAGCCGAGGCCCCGCACCTGGGCGGCTCGGTGAAACTCTCAGGTCGAGATGACAGAGGGGGAGGCCGTCCGGGCACCCGTAAAGGTGCCCCTCGCAGGTCGCACAGACCAGGAGGCCCCCGCAGATGACTTCCCACCGGACCCCGCTCTCCGCACTGGAGAACGGCACTCCCTTCGAGAGCCGCCATATCGGACCCGACGCCGGCGCGCAGGCCAAGATGCTTGCGCAGGTCGGCTACGGGTCGCTCGACGAGCTGACCGCAGCGGCGGTGCCCGACGTGATCAGAAGCACCGAGCGGCTGGAGCTGCCCGACGCGCGGAGCGAGGCGGAGGTGCTGGCCGAGCTGCGCTCCCTCGCGCAGCGCAACCAGGTGCTGCACTCCATGATCGGTCTGGGCTACTACGGCACTGTCACACCGCCGGTGATCCTGCGCAACGTCATGGAGAACCCCGCCTGGTACACCGCGTACACGCCCTACCAGCCGGAGATCTCCCAGGGCCGGCTGGAGGCGCTGCTCAACTTCCAGACCGTCGTCTCCGATCTGACCGGGCTGCCCACCGCCGGTGCATCGCTGCTGGACGAGCCCACGGCCGCCGCCGAGGCGATGGCGCTCTCGCGCCGGGTCGGCAAGGCCGGCAAGAGCGGCGGCACCTTCCTGGTCGACGCCGACTGTCTGCCGCAGACCGTCGCGGTGCTGCGGACCCGCGCCGAGCCCACCGGGGTGGAGATCCTGGTTGCCGACCTGAGCGACGGTATCCCCGACGAGCTGGCCGAGCGCGGCGGCATCTTCGGCGTGCTGCTCCAGTACCCCGGAGCCTCCGGTGCGGTGCGCGATCTGCGCCCGGTGATCGAGCGGGCGCACGAACTGGGCGCGGTCGTCACCGTCGCGGCCGACCTGCTGGCGCTCACCCTGCTGACCTCGCCCGGCGAGCTGGGTGCGGACATCGCTGTCGGCTCCAGCCAGCGCTTCGGCGTGCCGATGGGCTTCGGCGGGCCGCACGCGGGCTACATGTCCGTCCGCGACAAGTTCGCCCGCAGCCTGCCCGGACGGCTCGTCGGCGTCTCCAAGGACGCGGACGGCGAGCAGGCGTACCGCCTCGCCCTGCAAACCCGTGAGCAGCACATCCGCCGCGAGAAGGCCACCAGCAACATCTGCACCGCGCAGGTGTTGCTCGCCGTGATGGCCGGGATGTACGCCGCTTACCACGGGCCCGACGGGCTGGCCGCCATCGCCCGCCGTACCCACCGCTACGCGGCGCTGCTCGCCGCCGGGCTGCGGGACGGCGGCGTCGAGGTCCTGCACGAGCGGTTCTTCGACACGGTCACCGCGCGCGTGCCGGGCCGCGCGGCCGAGATCACCGGGCGGGCCCGCGAGGCCGGGATCAACCTGCGGCAGGTGGACGCCGACCACATCGGCATCGCCTGCGACGAGACCACCGGGCGCGAGCAGCTCGCCGCCGTGTGGCAGGCGTTCGGGGTGGCCGCGCCCGGCGACCTGGACGCGCTGGACGCCGCGACCGACCAGGCACTCCCCGGTGACCTGCTGCGCAGCGACGAGTACCTCGCGCACCCGGTCTTCCACGAGCACCGCTCCGAGACGGCGATGCTGCGTTATCTGCGCCGCCTCGCCGACCGGGACTACGCGCTGGACCGCGGAATGATCCCGCTCGGCTCCTGCACGATGAAGCTCAACGCCACCACCGAGATGGAGCCGGTCACCTGGCCGGAATTCGGCGCCCTGCACCCCTTCGCGCCCGCCGAGCAGGCCGAGGGCTATCTGACGCTGATCCGCGAACTGGAGGAGCGGCTGGCGGAGGTCACCGGCTACGACAAGGTCTCGCTCCAGCCGAACGCGGGCTCCCAGGGTGAGCTGGCGGGACTGCTGGCCGTACGCGCCTACCACCGCGCCAACGGCGAGGCACAGCGCACCGTCTGCCTCATCCCGTCCTCGGCGCACGGCACCAACGCGGCCAGCGCCGTCATGGCGGGAATGAAGGTCGTCGTCGTCAAGACCAGCGACAACGGTGACGTGGACGTGGCCGACCTGCACGCCAAGATCGAGCAGCACGGCGACGAGCTGGCCGTGCTGATGGTCACCTACCCCTCGACGCACGGCGTGTTCGAGGAGCACATCACCGAGGTCTGCGCCGCCGTGCACGACGCGGGCGGCCAGGTGTACGTGGACGGCGCCAATCTCAACGCGCTGCTGGGGCTGGCCCGGCCCGGCCGCTTCGGTGCCGACGTCTCGCACCTCAACCTGCACAAGACGTTCTGCATCCCGCACGGCGGGGGCGGCCCCGGCGTCGGCCCGATCGGCGTACGGGAGCATCTGGCGCCGTATCTGCCCAACCACCCGCTTCAGCCCGCCGCCGGGCCGGAGACGGGCATCGGCCCGGTCTCCGGTGCGCCGTGGGGCTCGGCCGGGATCCTGCCGATCTCATGGGCGTACGTGCGGCTGATGGGCGCCGAGGGGCTGCGCAAGGCGACGCAGGTGGCGGTGTTGAGCGCCAACTACATCGCCAAGCGGCTCGAGCCGCACTACCCCGTGCTCTACACGGGCCCGAACGGGCTGGTGGCGCACGAGTGCATCATCGACGTACGGCCGCTGACCAAGCAGACGGGCGTGAGCATCGACGACGTCGCCAAGCGGTTGATCGACTACGGCTTCCACGCGCCGACGATGTCCTTCCCCGTCGCCGGGACGCTGATGATCGAGCCGACGGAGAGCGAGGATCTGACCGAGGTCGACCGGTTCTGCGAGGCGATGATCGCCATCCGTGCGGAGATCGAGAAGGTCGGTACGGGGGAGTGGGACGCGGAGGACAACCCGCTGCGCAACGCCCCGCACACCGCCGCCATGCTCGGCCGCGAGTGGGAGCAGGGCTACGGGCGCGAGGAGGCCGTCTTCCCGGCCGGCGTGCGGCCGTCCGACAAGTACTGGCCGCCGGTACGCCGGATCGACGGCGCCTACGGTGACCGCAACCTCGTCTGCTCCTGCCCGCCGATCGCGGAGTACGACGCGGCGTAGTTCGGGGCCGAACGCTGAGGTGGAGCCTGTCGCGCATGCCGCCGGACTCTGTGGTCGGTGGTTGCTCGCCGTCGCGGCGGACAAAGTTCTGGGGCTGTGCCCCCAGCCCCCTGCCGGATACGGCGCGAGGGCTGGGGGCACAGCCCCCGCGCATTGTCCAGCAGCGCCTGGGGGCACCTCCCGGCCGGAGGCTGGGGGCGCGCAACCACGATGGCGTGGGTCCGGCGGTCCGGCGATCCGGTCAGCGTCGCGTTCGGCTGCCCCGCACCCGCGTGCTAGGCGGCGGTGATGACGTGGCGGATGCCGAGCGGCTTGTGCGGGGCGATGATCTGACCGTCCGGCAGCAGCTCTCCCGTGTCCTCGAAGAGCAGAACTCCGTTGCAGAGCAGGCTCCAGCCCTGCTCCGGGTGGTGGGCCACGGGCTGCGCGGCCTCCCTGTCTGCTGAATCCGCTGTCGGGCACGGTGGCTGGTGCTGGCACATTGTCGGTGTCGTCTTCCGTCGTGTTGTGGCGTTTGTCCTGCGGCTCTTGTTCTGCATGGCCGTTCCCCCCGTAATCACGTACGTGCGTACGTTCCGGTCCATCTCACAGTGTTCCGCTGCTGGCTCGAATCCGCAGGGATTTCGCGTCAGCGCCTACCCAACCGCTCAGACGCATCACCCTGGCGGGCGGTTGCGCCCAACTGCCCGGCTATTTCGGGGGGTTCGGGTAATCGGGAAGACTAGCCCATCCGGAGGGGCGTACAGCAGCGCAGGTGACGCCGTAGGACAGAAGCCGGTTCACGCGGGCGTACGCAGCAGCGAAGCCACCTGCGGATCCGTCGCGGGGTCCGTTCCGGGCGCCACTGTCGTAGCCGCGGAAGCCATCAGCCTGCGGGTCAGGACGGGCAGCAGCGCGTCCACGCGGTGCGGGGTGTGCGGGGCGATGCCGGGCGGCGCGGGGGCCAGCGGGATCAGCAGGTCGGCCGGGTCCGGTACGCCACCGCACGGGTCGGCCGCGACGTCGGCGTGCAGCCACAGGGTGAGCATGTACAGCTCCGGTACCGACAGCAGGCGCGGCTGGTACGGGGTCGGCAGCAGCTCGGCCTGCCGCATCGCCCGCACCGTCGAGAGGACGTAGGGGCCCTGTCGGAACTGTCCGAACGTCCAGCCGTCCGCGGTCAGTACCGCCTCCGCGGTGCCGACGTACGCCCCGCCCTGGGCCGCATCACCGCCGGAGCCGCCGACGCCGGCCTCGGCTCCCTCGTCGGAGAGGAGGAAGCGCCAGCCGGTCAGCCGGGTGCGCGGCGAGGTGTCCGCGGGGTCGCCGGTGCGTGCGGCGGAGCGTCCGGAGGCGCGCTCCACGGCGCGTTCGGCGGTGCGCGGCGCCACGCGCGCCATCTCGTACGCCGGAAGCGGGAGTTCGGGACGCAGGGGGCCCTGAGCGGTGCGCAGTGCCATGGGGGCTCGGGAGCCTCGGACCGCGCTCGGGGAGCCGAGAGCGGTCAGGACACTGCGCAGGGCTGGAGCCGGGGCCGAGGATACGTGCAGCGGCATGGCGGGTCGCCTCTCTTGGGAGACACATGGTGCTGGCGGGGGCGCGACGGCTGTGTCGGCGCGGGGATGGCCGCGGAAGCGGCTGGGAGGGGTCGACGGGGGCGGGCCGGGGTCGCCAAGTCTCTGCCTCGTTCGCGTAGTTTATACGAGATGTGTTCGAGAAGTGTTTCAGCTAACGTGCCCGGTTGTTTCCTGTAAGGCCATAACAGGTCGAATCGGCGGCCTTTTCACCTGCAGTGATGCCGAAGGTACGGCGATGACCTCGGATTCCGGAGGAAACGCGGTCGGCCTGATGGCGTCGGTGTTTTCCGGGGGAAGTGTGCCGCGGGGGCTGGACGCCGCCGTATGCCGTGGGAATGTGCCGTCCGGCATCCGCCAGCCTAGCGGCACTTACCTGCCGCGTCAGCCCTGCCAGGCGTTATCCGTAGCTCGGCAGGGCATCATCGGTGCACGCTCGGCCGGGGCCCCGGCAGCATCCACCAGCAGGGAGGAAGCCTCCGATGGGAGAGAAGGTCGTCGCCGACAGGTTCGACCTGTCCGACCGACGGCGGTACCGGCAGAAGCTGCACAAGTGCCTCGAGGGACTGTGGCAACTGCTGGAGGAGAAGAGGTTCGACCGGCCCAGGAATCTCATGGGGCTGGAGCTCGAGCTGAATCTCGCGGACGCCCAGGGCCAGCCGCTCATGGTGAATGCAGAGGTTCTCCGGCACATCGCGAGCTCGGATTTCCAGACAGAACTGGGGCAGTTCAATCTCGAAGTGAATATCGTGCCGCATGCGCTCTCCGGAAGAGTTCTCGATCAGCTCGCCGAAGAACTCCGCACCGGGCTGGCATACGCCGATCGGCAGGCCCGTGAGGTGGATGCGCGCATTGTCATGATCGGAACTCTCCCGACGCTCACGGCCCGTGATCTGACCCTGGCCAATCTCACCGAGGACGACCGTTATCGGCTGCTGAACGATCAGATCATGGCCGCGCGGGGCGAGGAGATCTCCCTCGACATCGACGGCGTCGAACATCTGGTGAGCACCTCGGAGTCGATAGCGCCGGAGTCCGCCTGCACCTCCGTACAACTCCACCTCCAGGTGACACCCGGACGGTTCGCCGACGTATGGAACGCCGCGCAGGCCATCAGCGGCGCGCAGATTGCCATGGGGGCCAATTCCCCGTTCCTGTTCGGGCAGGAACTGTGGCGTGAGTCGCGGGTCCCGCTCTTTCTCCAGGCCACCGACACGCGCCCGCCGGAGCTGAGTTCCCAGGGCGTGCGCCCGCGCACCTGGTTCGGGGAGCGCTGGATCTCTTCCGCGTACGACCTGTTCGAGGAGAACCTGCGCTACTTCCCCGCGCTGCTGCCGATCTGCGACGAGGAGGACACACAGCGGGTGCTGGCCGCAGGCGGGGTGCCCGGGCTGCCGGAGCTGACGCTGCACAACGGCACCATCTACCGCTGGAACCGGCCGGTGTACGGGGTGATGGAGGGCGCTCCGCATCTGCGGGTGGAGAACAGGGTGCTGCCGGCCGGCCCGACGGTGGCCGATGTGCTGGCCAACACCGCCTTCTACTACGGGCTGGTCCGCGCGCTGGCCGACGATCCGCGGCCGGTGTGGAACCGGATGCCGTTCGAGTACGCCGAGCGGAACTTCGACGCGGCGTGCCGGTACGGGATCGAGGCCGAGCTGTGGTGGCCGCGCTCGGGCCGGGGCACCGGGCTGGTACGGCAGCCCGCCACCCGGCTGGTGCGCAACGAACTGCTGCCGTTGGCTGCCGCCGGGCTCGACGCGTGGGGGGTGGAGCCCGCGGACCGCGACCGGTATCTCTCGGTCATCGAGGAGCGGTGTCGGCGCCGGGTCAACGGCGCCTCCTGGCAGGTGGCGGCCTATCGCCGTGCGGTCGAGTCCGGCCTCGACCGGGAGAAGGCGTTGGCTGCCGTTACTCGCGCCTACTGTGACCGTGCGGCGGATGGTGCCCCGGTGCATGGCTGGGCCGAGGGGCCGTAGGCGGACGTTGCGGCGCCCCTCGGTTCCGGTGAGGGGCGCCTCTGCCTGTCGCTTGCGAGCTGCGGGTTTGTTGCGGCTGGGCGCGCAGTTCCCCGCGCCCCTGACGGGGCGCAGCCCCCATGCCGGGTGCGCGGAGTCGTCGGGCAAGCTGTGGCTCTAGCGTGAGGGGGTGGCGATGGGACAGGAGGGAACGGGATGGTTACGGCGTTCACAGCTGGAGGGTCGAGTGCGCGTACAGGCGCCTGAGGTGGCGGCCTCCGCCGACGGGCTGCCGCGGCAGTCGCTCCGTACCGAGCTGCTGCTTGTGCTCGCCCTCTCGCTGGGGGCCAGCGCCGTCTCGTCGCTGATCAGTTTCATCGGCGCGCTGACGAGGCCGGGCGGGCTGGCGGACCAGGCGGCGCGGCTCAACTCCTCGCAGGCGCCCGGGCGGCCGTGGCTCGATCTGGCCTGGCAGCTGTTCGGGATCGCGACCGCGCTGGTGCCCGTGGCGCTGGTCGCGCACCTCTTGGCCCGCGAGGGCGCGGGCGGGCTGCGGGTGCTGGGCTTCGACCGCCGTCGGCCCGCCTTCGACCTGGGCTGGGGCGCCGCGGTGGCGGCGGGGATCGGCGGCTGCGGGATCGGGTTCTATCTGCTGGCGCAGTCCGGCGGCTTCAACCTCACCGTGGAGCCGGAGTCGCTGCCCGGCGTGTGGTGGAAGTACCCGGTGCTGATCCTGTCCGCCGTGCAGAACTCAGTGCTGGAGGAGGTGATCGTCGTCGGCTATCTGCTGCGCCGGCTCGATCAGCTCGGCTGGACGCCGCTCGCCTCGCTCTCCGCCAGCGCCGTACTGCGCGGCTCGTACCACCTCTACCAGGGCATCGGGGGCTTCTTCGGCAACCTGGCGATGGGCCTCGTCTTCGGCGTCCTCTATCGGCGTTGGGGGCGTGTGGGTCCGCTGGTGGCGGCTCACGCGCTGATCGACATCGTCGCCTTCGTCGGGTACGCGCTGCTCGCGGGACGCGTGGACTGGCTGCCCACGCCCTGACGCGGACGTGGACGCGGGCAGCCGTGGACGCGGGCAGGCGGTGCGCCGGTGGCTACAGCTGCGTACGCAGCGCCGCGTCCAGCACGGTGATGGCCTGGCCGCCCAGCAGGGTGCGGTCGCCGCGCAGTGTGGTGCGGACATAGCCGGTGCGCCGCGACGCCTGAAGGCCCGTCAGGGTGTCGCGGTCGAGCCGGCGTGACCACAGCGGGGCGAGCGCGGTGTGCGCGCTGCCGGTGACGGGGTCCTCCGGGATGCCCTGGGAGGGGGCGAACACCCGGGAGACGAAGTCGTGTCCCGGCTCGCCCGACGCGGAGCCCGACGAGGATGCCGCTGCGGCCGTCACCACCACGACCGGCGCCGGGAGCGCGGCCACGTCGGCGGGTGCGGGGGCCAGCTCACGCAGCGTCTTCTCGTCGGCGAGCTCCAGCACCAGCATTCCCAGCGTGCCGGTGTCCCAGGCGGCCACAGCGTCGGTACCGAACGCCTGCCGGACGCCGTCCGGCACCGGCACCGGTGTCAGCTCGGCGGTGGGGAAGTCCAGGGTGAGCGTGCCGTCCGGCTCGCGGGAGGCGCTGAGCACTCCGCTGCGAGTACGGAAGCGCACCCGCTCGCCCTCGCCGAGCAGGCCGTCGTCGGCGAGTACGTGCGCGGTGGCAAGCGTGGCGTGGCCGCACATGTCCACCTCCGTCGTCGGCGTGAACCAGCGCAGCGCCCAGTCGGCTTCCGGGTCGTCGGGGAGGGGGTGTGCGTAGGCGGTCTCGGAAAGGTTCAGCTCCCCGGCGAGGGCCTGGAGGCGGGAGTCCTCCGGGAAGGCGTTCGCGTCCAGGAGCACGACAGCGGCGGGGTTGCCGGTGTAGGGGGCGGCGGCGAAGGCGTCAACGGTGCGGAGTCTCATGGCCTGGACAGTACGGCCTCGGAGTGGATCTGTGCATGGCCAATTCGCGGCAGGTGGCTCGGGAATCGCGCGGGTGGCTCGGTGCGGCGGCGAGAGAAGCGGGGGGCGAGGTGGTGAACGGGCGGGCGCGGGGGCCAATTCGTCGCGTGTTGGCCAATTCGGCCCGTGCGGTCGATCCGGCGCGAGCGGTCGATCCGGCGCCTGCGGACCGGCTCAGCACCGCTCGTGGACGTACCCGTCCTCCCCCTCGGGCCGGACGTCCAGGTCCCGTCGGACGACGGAGAGCCGTTTGCCCCACGTACGGCAGGCCGCCGCCAGCCCCTTGGCCGTGTACTCGACATCCAGCACGCGGTCGTCGTACGCCTTCGCGTACTGTCCACACTCCTTGTACTGCCCGCACTCCTCGGTCACCGCGAAGTCGAACCCCATCGTGGTACGCCGCGCCAGCAGTTCCTGGGCGTTCTTCTGTCCGGCTGCCAGCCCGCTCCGGTGGGCGCGTCGGGTCAGCAGGGCGGCGAACGCCACGTTGTCGGCCTCGGTGAGGCGCCCGCCGGAGCGCTCGTAGGAGTCGAGGTTGTCCAGTTCGACGGCCTGGAACCCCTTCTTGGCGCAGCCGTCGATCCAGCGTCCGACGAGACGGGCGAGCGCCTTGCGGTGTGCGGCCGTGGAGGTGTCGAGCAGCGCCTCGTTCCAGTCGGTGTCCATCACCGGTTTGCCGCTCTTGTTGCGCAGCACCAGCTCGGGGTGGTGCCGCTGCCACCGCTCCAGCGCTTCGGGCTGGGCCTGGAAGCCGTTGACGTAGCAGATGCTGTAGTGCCCGGAAGCGGGGGAGTGTCCGCGGTCCCGGGAGACCACCCGCACCCCGTCGGGCGGCGGGTAGGCGCCGCCGATCTGGTAGTCGAAGCCCGCGTGCACCGGCGGCGGAGTGGGCCGGGCCGCCGTCGAGGTGCGGTCGCGGCCCGAGGTACCGCCGCCCGGACCTGCGCCGCACCCGGCGAGGGAGGCCACCGCGAGGAGTGCGGCGACCAGCACCGGGACCCGGCGGCTGCAGGCCGACGAGGCGGCGGCGCTCTTCATGGGGGCGGCTCCTGACGCTGTGTGGGACGGCGCGGGCCGCCGTGCCGTGCTCAGCGTACGGAGATCGCCGCGCGGCTCAGCCGGTGGGCTGCGTGGGACCCCTCCAGATCACCGGCCCCGGCCCCGGTAACGGTCCCTGCAACGGAAACGAGAGAGGCCGGCTCGGCGCTTTCGGTGCCGAGCCGGCCTCTCCGGTGGTGCGTCCCTCGGCTGCCGGCCCTTCCGTGTCGACGGGGCCGGCGGGCCGACGTGGCCGGTCAGTCCGTGCCGGACTCCATCGCGGCGCGGTCCAGCAGTTCGTCGTCACCGGAGATCTCACCGCGGGAGGCGATGGCCTCGGCGCCGCCCTCCGGCATGGCGCCGATCAGCCCGGTCGCGGCAGCCTGGGCGGCACCGATGGCTGTGTCGGCGGTGCCGATCAGGCCGAGCCCGGCGTACTGCTCCAGCTTGGCCCGCGAGTCGGCGATGTCGAGGTTGCGCATCGTGAGCTGGCCGATCCGGTCCACCGGGCCGAACGCCGAGTCCTCGGTGCGCTCCATCGACAGCTTGTCCGGGTGGTAGCTGAACGCCGGGCCTGTGGTGTCCAGGATCGAGTAGTCCTCACCACGCCGCAGCCGCAGCGTCACCTCGCCGGTGACCGCCGCACCGACCCAGCGCTGGAGCGACTCGCGCACCATCAGCGCCTGCGGGTCCAGCCAGCGGCCCTCGTACATCAGCCGGCCGAGGCGCCGCCCCTCGTTGTGGTACTGCGCGAGGGTGTCCTCGTTGTGGATCGCGTTGACCAGGCGCTCGTACGCCGCGTGCAGCAGGGCCATGCCGGGTGCCTCGTAGATGCCGCGGCTCTTGGCCTCGATGATCCGGTTCTCGATCTGGTCCGACATGCCCATGCCGTGCCGGCCGCCGATGGCGTTCGCCTCCATCACCAGGTCGACGGAGGAGGCGAACTCCTTGCCGTTGATCGTCACCGGACGGCCCTGGTCGAAGCCGATCGTCACGTCCTCGGTGGCGATCTCGACCGAGGGGTCCCAGAACCGCACGCCCATGATCGGCTGCACGGTCTCCACGCCGGTGTCCAGGTGCTCCAGCGTCTTGGCCTCGTGGGTGGCGCCCCAGATGTTGGCGTCGGTGGAGTACGCCTTCTCCGTGCTGTCGCGGTAGGGCAGGTCGTGGGCGAGCAGCCACTCCGACATTTCCTTACGGCCGCCGAGCTCGGTCACGAAGTCCGAGTCCAGCCACGGCTTGTAGATCCGCAGCTGCGGGTTGGCGAGCAGGCCGTACCGGTAGAACCGCTCGATGTCGTTGCCCTTGAAGGTCGAGCCGTCGCCCCAGATCTGGACGTTGTCCTCGAGCATCGCCCGGACCAGGAGGGTGCCGGTGACCGCGCGGCCGAGCGGCGTGGTGTTGAAGTAGGCGCGCCCGCCCGAGCGGATGTGGAACGCCCCGCAGGTGAGCGCGGCCAGGCCCTCCTCGACCAGCGCCGCGCGACAGTCGACCAGGCGTGAGATCTCGGCGCCGTAGGTCTTCGCACGGCCGGGCACCGAGGCGATGTCGGGCTCGTCGTACTGGCCGATGTCGGCGGTGTAGGTGCACGGGATGGCGCCCTTGTCGCGCATCCACGCGACCGCGACGGAGGTGTCGAGGCCGCCCGAGAAGGCGATGCCGACGCGCTCGCCGGCGGGAAGGGAGGTGAGGACCTTAGACATAGGAATAGTATGCATACGCACGCATGGCTATGCAAAGCCGGTTCGGAATCTTCTTTTTCGTCGCAGCCCGATCGGCAGAGTGGTGGCTTGTCATGCGATGGATCCCGATATATCGTTGAAGCATCGCGACTGATCAAAGATGTGATGCGAAAGGAGTCAGCGATGTATCCCCATGGAATGGAACACGGGATGGAACAGGGCGCTCGGCAGTACGGTCCCGGCCGGGAGTACGGGGCTGAGGGGGCCGACGGCAGTCCCTGCGGCCCGCACCGGCACGGTCGCGGCCGTGGTCGCGGTCCCGGCCGTGGGCGTGCGGCCTTCGGTCCGTTCGGGCCGCCCTTCGGCGACGGTCCCTTCGGTGGCCGTGGGCGCGGCAGGGGCGGCCCTCGGGGCCGGGCCCGGCGCGGCGACGTCAGGGCCTCGATCCTGGCGCTGCTCAAGGAGCGCCCGATGCACGGCTACGAGATGATCCAGGAGATCGCTGAACGCAGCGGCGGTGCCTGGAAACCCAGCCCCGGCTCTGTCTATCCGACGCTGCAGCTGCTGGAGGACGAGGGGCTGATCGCCAGCGAGAGCGAGGGCGGCAAGAAGCACTTCTCGCTCACGGACGAGGGCAGGACCGAGGCCGAGGCCGGCGCCGAGGCGCCCTGGGAGGAAGCCGGGCGCGGCGCCGACTGGGAGGCCATGCAGGAGGTCCGTACCGCGGCCGGTGGGCTGGCGGCGGCCTTCCAGCAGGTGTGGGCGACCGGCACGGAGGAGCAGCGGGAGAAGGCGCTCCGGGTGGTCAACGACGCCAGGAAGAGCCTCTATCTGATCCTCGCCGACGAGGACTGAGCCAGCGGGAGCGCCTCGCGCGCTCCCGCGCACGTCGGTCGTGGACGGGCGCGCTTCCATGGAAGCCCGGCGGGGAATGACGCGTTCCGCCTCCTTCCCAAGGAGGAGACGTCCGACATCCGTCCCCAACCATGGGGGGACCGGCATATGCCACGGCACGCTGATGATTTCTCACAGGTGCGTGTGATGTGGTGGTTCGGTGCACAGCTCTACACCGCCCAGCCTCTCCGCCGAACCGGGAGTCGACGCCGCCGTCGATCCGCAGGTCAGCGCTGCGCTGGCCGACGTGATCGCGACCGCGCGCCGCCGCGCGGCGCGGGACGGGGACCGGCAGATCGACACGGCGCACCTGTTGCACAGCCTGCTGGAGTCCGACGGGGGCACCTGGGAGTTGCTGGACGGCGGTGGCCCGCAGCTCGGCAAGCTGCTCGGCTATCTCGTCCAGCGCAGCATCGGCTACGGCCTGCGCTGGCAGAGCACCGTGGAGGACTCCGGCGCCGTACCGGCCGTCTCCGAGCAGCCCGGTGGTGTGCCCGGCTGGTCGCCCAGCGCGCAGGCCGCCCTGGAGCTGGCGGCTCGCCGCGCCCGGCGGCTGGTGAAGGAGCGCACCGAGGGAGTGGACCTGTTCGCCGGTGTGGTGGCCGACCCGGAGTGCCGGGGAGTGGAGGTGCTGCGCCGGGCGGGAGTGGATGTGGCGCAGCTGGCCGACCGGCTGGAAGTGGCCGACGACGCCTGACCCGTCAGCGGCCGGGCGCTGACCGCGAAGCCGGGGGTGCCGACCGCGGGGGCGGGAGGTGACAGGGGTATCGGGGGTGACACTCCTGTCGGCACTTGAGATGATGCGGCGATGCCTACCCAGTCCTCCCGCTCCGCCGCGTCCGCCGCCACGGACCTCTCCCGGGCCCGGACCTCGGGTCTCGTCCTCGCCCTGGTCTCAGCGTGCGCGTTCGGCAGCTCGGGTGTCGCGGCGAAACCGCTGATCGAGGCCGGACTCGAACCGCTCCACGTCACCTGGCTGCGCGCCGCGGGCGGAGCGTTCGTGCTGCTGCCGCTCGCTTGGCGGCACCGCGCGCTGGTGCGGCAACGGCCGTGGCTGCTGGTGGGCTTCGGGCTGCTCGCGGTCGCGGGTGTGCAGGCTTTCTACTTCACCGCGCTCTCCCGTATCCCCGTCGGCGTCGCGCTGCTGATCGAGTATCTGGCGCCGGCGCTGGTGCTGCTGTGGGTGCGGTTCGTCCAGCGCCGCGCGGTGACCCGGGCCGCCGCGGTCGGGATGGTGCTGGCGGTGGGCGGGCTCAGCTGTGTCGTGGAGGTGTGGTCAGGGCTACGGCTGGACGGGCTCGGGCTGGCGCTCGCCCTGGGGGCCGCCTGCTGTCAGGTGGGCTACTTCGTGCTCTCGGACCACGGCAGCACGGCCGAGGAGGCCGACGGTAGGGCCGGGGCGGGCGGCAACAGCGCCGAGCGTGGCGACTGCGCCGAGCGCGGTGACGGCCCGGGCGGGCAGAGGGCCGTGGCCAGGCCGTCGGCCGACCCGATGGGCGTCATCGCCTACGGGCTGCTGATCGGTGCGCTGGCGCTGACCGTCGTCGCCAGGCCCTGGCATACCGACTGGTCGGTGCTCGGCCGGAGCGCCCAGCTGCACGGCACCGCGGTGCACGGACTGGTGTTGCTGGTCTGGATCGTGCTGGTGGCCACCGCGACCGCGTATCTGACCGGGGTGGTCTCGGTACGGCGGCTCTCACCGCCGGTCGCGGGCGTGGTGGCCTGCTTGGAGGCGGTCATCGCGACGGTGCTCGCCTGGGTGCTGCTCGGGGAGCACCTGAGCGCGGTCCAGCTCGCGGGCGGTGCCGTCGTGCTGCTGGGTGCCTTCATCGCCCAGCGCTCCACCCCCAAGGCGCAGGCCGACGATGCCGCGCCGGTTGCCGGGTCCACCGGGACGGCCGGGGCCGACGCGGCCGTGGACGTCAGCGCGCGGTGAGGTAGCCGGGGACGGGGGTGCCCGGCGCGAGGTCGTCCGCCGGTATCGGGGCGCCGTAGGCGGGGGAGACGGGCAGCACACCGCTCCAGTACGGCAGGTCGAGGTCTTCCGGTTCCTCGCTGGGCCCGCCCGAGCGGACCTTCGCCGACACCTCCTCCAGGTCCACCCGGACGACTGCGGTCGCGGCCAGTTCCTTCGGGTTGGCCCTGCGTGAGTCCTCGGCCCGGCCCGGGACGGCGTTCTCCACGATCGCGTCCAGCGCCATCAGCCGCTCCTCGTGCTCCGTCACCTGGTACGCGAGGCCATGTGCCACCACCGAGCGGTAGTTGACGGAGTGGTGGAAGGTGGACTTGGCAAGCACCAGCCCGTCCACGTGGGTCACCGTCACACACACCGGCAGCCCGCCGTCCTCCCGGCCCGCCTCGCGCAGCGGACGGGAGCCCGTGGAGCCGTGCACATACAGCCGTTCCCCCACGCGCGCGTACAGCGTGGGCAGTACGACGGGGGCACCGTCGCGGACGAAGCCCAGGTGACACAGGTAGCCGTCGTCGAGGACGGCGTGCACCAGCTCCCGGTCGTAGGCCATGCGCTCGCGCGCCCGGCTGCCGGTGGTGCGTGGGGTCGGGGCGTAGGTCGTCGGGGTGGACGGTGAGCCGGTCATTGCGCCTCCTATTGCACTAGTGCATAATCTCGTTTGTGCTAGGAGACTACCGGATCGAAGGCCGGGGAGCAGCTGAGATCGCGGACAGCGTGGAGCGCGGCGTCGGCAGCGGCGCCCTCGCGCCCGGTGACTCGCTGCCGCCGCTGCGGGAGTTGGCGGCCGAGTTGGGGGTGAACCCGAACACCGTGGCGGCGGCGTACCGCACGCTGCGCGATCGCGGCGTCATCGAGACAGCCGGCCGGCGGGGCAGCCGGGTACGGCAGCGGCCGGCCACCGCGCCCCGCGAGTCCCTGCGGGTCGAGCCACCCGCAGGCGGAGTGGACATCTCGACAGGGAACCCCGACCCCGCGCTGCTCCCGCCGCTCGCGGCCGCCTTCGCCGTCTCGGCCGACCGCGCCGCACGCGATCCCGTGCTGTACGGTGCGGCGGACATCGACCCCGGATTCGCGGCGTCGGCCCGCGCGGCGCTGGATGCCGACGGGGTGCCCGCCGGGCCGCTCGCCGTCACGTCCGGCTCGCTCGACGCCATCGAGCGCGTGCTGGCAGCGCATCTGCGTCCCGGCGACGCCGTGGCCGTGGAGGACCCCGGCTGGGGCAGCCTGCTCGACCTCGTACCCGCGCTCGGGCTGCGCCCGCTGCCCGTCGCCGTGGACGACGACGGGCCGCAGCCCGCAGAGCTGGAGCGTGCCCTCGGGCAGGGCGCGCGCGCTGCGATCGTCACCGACCGCGCGCAGAACCCGACGGGCGCCGCCGTCTCGGCTGCACGCGCCCGCGAGTTGCGCGCCGTGCTGACGGACCACCCGGCAACGCTGCTGATCGAGGATGACCACGGGCACGGCATCGTCGACCTCCCCCTGCGCCCACTGGCGGGCACCACCCGGCACTGGGCGTTGGTGCGCTCAACCGCCAAGGCGTACGGCCCCGATCTGCGCCTCGCCGTGCTGACCGGTGACCCGCTCACCGTCGACCGGGTCCGCGGCCGTCAGCGGTTGGGGCCCGGCTGGGTCAGTCACCTGCTCCAGCGTGCCGTCGCGCACCTGTGGGAGACCGGCGCGGCGGACCCGGCCCGGGTGGCTGCCTCGTACGGTGCGCGGCGTACTGCCCTGCTGGAGGCGCTCGCCGCCAGGGGCGTCGCCGCGCGGGGGCGCAGCGGGGTGAACGTATGGGTGCCGGTGCGGGAGGAGACCGGCCCGGTGGCGCGGCTGCTCCAGGCGGGCTGGGCGGCGGCTCCCGGCGCTCGCTTCCGGCTCGCCTCACCGCCCGGACTGCGGCTGACCGTCTCGCCGCTGTCGGCGGCCGACATCGACCGCCTCGCCGACGACCTCGCGGCGGCGCTGCGCCCGGCCGGGGGCGGACGGTACGACTGATGCGGGCGCTGCGGCTGCGGCCGCATCAGAGCTTGCGGAAGTCCCAGGAGACCACCGACTCGGGGGCCAGCTTCAGCCAGGCGTGCCGTCCGTCGTACGGCATCCGCTCCAGGCCGAAGTACTTGGCGGGGAACAGTCGTTCCGCCTCGGCCAGCTCCGGGCAGGGCTCACCCACGCGTGGGGCCTCGCCGACGAACTCGGCCCGGCCGGAGAGCTCGACGCCGCGCAGTTCCCCGTACTCCTCGCCGTCGTCCACCAGCACCGCGAGCCGTGGGTCGTGCCGCAGCTGCGCCCATCTCCTGCTGCGGGTGAGCGAGTACAGCCACAGCGCGGCGCCGTCCCAGTAGAACCACAGCGCGCTCAGGTGGGGTGCGCCCTGTCGGCCCACCGTTGCGACCCGGCAGGTGCGCTGGGTGCGCAGAAAGGTGTCCTGCTCCTCGGGCGTCATCATGATCCGGCGTCCCCGCCGTTGCTGTGTGTCGGCCATGCGTCCCCGCTTTCCGAGCCGAGCCGGGCGTTGCTGACTCTGATTAGGAGTTCCTGACTACCCGTCAGGAAATCATGAAGGCTCTTCCTGCCTTGCGCAATGCTCCCTATCCTGCGGGCGCTTCGACGACTGAAGGGAGCGCGCATGCCCCCGCTCGACCGGCTCGCCGCCCAGCTCGATCCCGCAACCACCGCACTGCTGACGGTCGAGTGCCAGCGAGGCGTGGTCGGCGCGGACGGCGCCCTGCCCGAACTCGCCCACCAGGTACGGAGCACAGGAGTGCTGGACCGTATCGCGCAGCTGACCGCCACCGCGCACCAGGCAGGCGTCCAGGTCGTGCACGCCGTCGCCGAGCGCCGTCCCGACGGCCGGGGCGCCAGCCGCAACGCCCGGCTCTTCCACGCCGCCGAACGGCTGCCCGTACGGCAGTTGACGGGCTCGTCCGCCGTGCGGGTCGCCGAGCCCATCCCGGTCGCGGACGAGGACCTGGTCGTACGACGGCTGCACGGTCTCTCGCCGCTCGCCGGTACGGACGTGGATGCGCTGCTGCGGAACCTCGGCGTCCGGACGCTCGTCGTCACCGGTGTCTCGTCGAATGTGGCGGTGCCCAACGCGGTCTTCGACGCCGTCAACCTGGGCTACACGGCCGTGGTGCCCGCCGACGCCATCGCCGGGGTGCCGGCCGACTACACGCCCGCGCTGGTCCGCCACACCCTGGCGCTCGTCGCGACGGTCACGACGGCCGACGAGATCCACGAGCGCTGGGCGGGCTGACCGAAGTCACAGCCACGCACTACCCCTCGGCGTACCCCAGCGTGATCCGCGACTGCCGAGCCGGCGCTCGACGGAGGCGGCATTCATCTCGCTGAGTTCACTGCCGGCTTCCGCCGTGCGGCGACCGGTCGGGTGCCGTGCGTAGATGCGCGCGCGTCCCTTGCGGACCGAACAGGATGAGAAGTTCGACCGCGCCGCCGTCGGCGCTGCCCAGCCAGTGCGGCAGGGACGTGTCGAACTCGGCTGCTTCACCGGGAGACAATGTCACGTCGCGCTCGCCGACCAGCAGCCGCAGCTGACCGTTGAGCACATACAGCCACTCGAAGCCTTCGTGGGTCTGCGGGGTCGGTTCAAGTGGTTCCGGCCGAGCGGGGATGATCATCTTGAACGCCTGCGTACCACCCGGCCGCCGGGACAACGGGACGAAGACCATCCCGAACCGGCGGATCGGCTTCAGATGGATCCGGGGATCGCCTGTGCGCGGGGCACCGACGAGGTCGTCCAACGGAACGTTGTAGGTACGAGCCAGCGGCAGCAGCAACTCCAAGGTCGCCCGGCGCCGTCCACTCTCCAGCCGGGACAGCGTGCTCTCCGACACGCCGGTCACCGCCGCGAGGTCAGCGAGGGTGATACCGCGTTCGCGGCGCAGCACGCGCAGCCGAGACCCCACGAAGTCGAGCACATCCTCCGATTCGCGATCCACCGGGCCACCTTGCCAGAACTGCAAGTTCCCGTGCCAGATCACGGCGAGCCGGGCAAGACTCAGGCGCGTTCCCCGACAGAAGGAGCCCCTGATGAGCACCACCAACGCGGTCACGTTCTGGGACGGCGTCTACGCGGCCCGGCCGGCAGCCACCGATCCGCGGCCGAACGTACGACTCACCGAGACGGTCACCGGTCTGCCGCCCGGCGACGTGCTGGATCTCGGTTGCGGCGATGGCGGCGACGCAATGTGGCTCGCCCGCCAGGGGTGGCGCGTCACCGCCGTCGACATCTCGGCCGTGGCAGTCGAGAGGCTCGCCGACCTCGCCCTCTCCCGTGGCCTGGGCGACCGGATCACCGCCGAGCGACATGACCTGGACGGACCCTTCCCGCTCGGCTGGTTCGACCTGATCTGCGCCCACTACCTGCACACCCCCCTCGACCTGGACAGGGCCGCCGTCCTGCGCGCGGCCGCGCATGCGCTGCGCCCGAACGGGCGGCTGCTGGTCGTCGACCACGGATCGACCGCTCCGTGGTCGTGGAACCAGGATCCCGACGTCCGGTACCCGACCCCGCAGGAGGTCGCCGCGGATATGGACCTGGACCCGGCGACATGGACGGTCGAGCGGGCCGACGCGCCCCGCCGGATCGCGACCGGACCAGGTGGGCGCACCGCCGAGGTCACCGACCACATCTTGATCATCCGCCGCACCGCCTGAACCGGCGCCAGGACCGCGCCCCACAAGGAGACCAGCATGCCCACCGCCTCCCGCCCCCATCGCCGCAGCGACACCCCGCCACCCCGGACCGGAAGCAGCGAGATCGAAGTGCTGCGCGGGTTCCTCGACTACCTCCGGGACTCGATTGCCACGAAGATCGCGGATGCCCCCGAACCGCAGGTCCGGACAGCCGGAGTGCCTTCAGGCACAAACCTCCTCGGCCTGCTCAACCACCTCACCTTCGTCGAGCGATCAACGTTCCTCGGGGACCGGGTCACCGACTGGCAGGCGACATTCCACGCCGCACCTGCGGACAGCGTGGCCGATGTCGTCGCCCGCTACCGGAAGACGGCCGCGCAGGCGAACCAAGTACTCGACGGGTGCACCGACCTCGGCGCACCGGTACCCCGACCCCGGCCGAACAGCCCCGCTCCCAGCGTCCGTTGGGCACTCACCCACATGATCGAGGAGACCGGCCGCCACGCCGGCCACGCAGACATCCTCCGCGAACTGATCGACGGCGCAACCGGACGCTGACTTCGCCACTCTCTCCAGGACCAGGAACACACGATCCCCGCGTCATGGCGCTACCCGCACTGCTCACTCCGACTCGCGCCGCACGCACGCCCGGCGTGGCCGTGCCGGCACCAACTCCGCCCGCCTCTACAGCCAGTCGTGTTCACGGGCGTAGCGCGCTGCTTCGTGCCGGGTTCGTGTCTGCGTCTTCTGCATGGCGTTCGAGAGGTAGTTGCGTACGGTGCCTTCCGCCAGGTGGAGGCGGGTGGCGATGTCGGCGACGGAGTACCCGTCGCCGGTCGTACGCAGGACGTCGATCTCCCGGTCGGTGAGTGGGCAGTCGTCGACGATGGCAAGCGCGGAGACGTCCGGGTCGATCCATCGCTTGCCCTCGTGCAGAGTGTTGATGACCGACGTGATGTGCGCGGGTTCTGCCGACTTGCTGACGAAGCCCTGGATTCCGAGTTTCAGGGCTTTGCGGAGCACCCCGGGCCTGGCGTGGCGGGTCAGCATGAGGATCACCTGGTCCGGCCGCGCACGGCGGATCTCCGCGACAGCGCCCAGTCCGTCCACCCCGGGCATCTCCAAGTCGATGAGGAGCACTTCGGGCTCGTGCTGGAGCGTGGCCTGTACAGCCGATTCGCCGTCCTGCGCTTCGGCGAGCACGGTGATCTCGCCTTCGAGAGTCAGCAACGCCGCCAGGGCCTTACGGAGAAGAGCCTCGTCGTCGGCGAGTACCACGGTGGTCATCGATCGTCCTCCCGCGCCGCTGAGTCCTTCCGCGCCGCTGAGTTCTTCCGCGCCGTGGAGGGCGGCGTCGCTGAGCGAAGGCAGGGGAACGCCGCAGCCGTGAGGAAGCGCCCGTCCTTCTGCTCCACCGTCAGCTCGCCTCCGCTGTCGGCCACTCGCTCCTTGAGGGTGGCCAGTCCGCTGAGCTTTGGAATGGGAGCCTCCCGCGCGCCGTCGTTGACGATGGTGATGCCCGACTCCGAGAGAGTGATCCGCACCCGCGTGGCTTGCGCGTGGCGCAGGATGTTGGTCGTCGTCTCGCGGAGGACCTGGCCGAGCAGCCCGTTGATGCTCTCATCGACGTACGCCTCACGGTTGACGCGCACACGGACGCCCGCGGCTTCGAAGAGGTTCTTCGCGTTCTCCAGCTCCACGGACAGGTTGAGCCGACGCTGTGCGTAGGCGAGCTCCTTGGTCTGGGTGATGGTGTCGCTGACCAGGGCGTGCACCTCCCGTAGTTCCTCCTCCACCCGCTCGATGTCGCTGCGCACCAGCTTCTCGGCCAGCGTGATCTTCAGTTTCACCACGTGCAGTGTGTGGCCCTGGATGTCGTGCAGGTCACTGGCGAAACGGATGCGTTCCCGGATGACGGCCAGCTCCGCTTCGCGTTCTCGTGATTGCTCCAGCTCCTCGACGAGGTCGTAGAAGACCTGGCCGGCGAACATGCTGCCGGTCACCACCACCATGACACCTGCCGGGATGAGGACATAGGGGATCAGGACGCCGAGCACATCTGCCGGTGACACCAGCAGCCTGGCCGAGCCCGCCACGGCGACGAAGGCGATCAGCCCGACGGCGGCCACGACGCGGTGGCGCGGCAGCTTGGGGGCGTACAGAGGGCCCACGACGGAGATGCCGAAGAACGCCGTATGGCCGCCCACCACCAACACCCCGGCGAGCCACACCACCGCGGTGACGATCAGGCACGGGAGTACGACCCGGGGGATGCCGTCCGCTGTCCACCGCATGGAAGCCACCAGCGCCGCGGCCACGCTCAGGCTCAGGATGACGGCGTGCCACCACGTCCGGGCATCGACCGCGACCAGCAGCGTCCCTACGGAAGCGGTCACAACGACCATCGTGGTGACGTTCAGTCTGCGCAGCCGTTCCTGCGTCCCCGGACGGTGCTCGGACATCACGTGTTCCCCCGCTTCGGCCTCACCGCTGAGTCTTCACGCTGAGCAGCGGGATCGCCAGAGCACTCGGCACGGTGAGGGCCGCGGCCGTCCGCATCAGCCATTGGTTGTTCTCGAGCCAGGACTCCATGTCGTCAGGGTAGAGACCGACGCCGAGGTGGTGGGCGAAGAAGACTGCGCAGACCAGGAGGAAGACGGCCACGTTGGCCGTCAGCAGTATGCGCAGGGGTCTGGTGTCCATATGCGGCTCTCCGTGATCGAACAGCAGAGTCTGCCCCGCAGTCTTCTTCCGGCTCCGTGCGCGGCACCAGTGACACTGCGTCATGGGTTCGCGCCCAGGAATGTCATGGCGTTGTGCTGACACCACGCCACTGCCGGACGGGCGTGACGACGGCTGAGATCGATGCATGACCTCGACACCAGTCATCGAAGTAGAACGTCTGAACGTGAGTTACGGCGACTTCCACGCTGTGAAGGACCTGTCTTTCCAGGTCGAGAAGGGGGAGCTCTACGCACTGCTCGGCACGAACGGGGCCGGCAAGACCTCGACGCTGGAGATCATCGAGGGCCACCGTACGGCCACCTCGGGCACCGTGCGGGTCTTCGGGCAGAGCCCGCGCGACCGGCGCGCCGTGCGGCCCAGGATGGGCATCATGCTGCAGGAGAGCGGATTCTCCCCGGATCTGACGGTGAAGGAATCGGTCCAGCTGATCGGGAAACTCTCCCAGCGCACGGACAGGGTCGAACGCGTACTCAGCGTCGTCGACCTCACGCACAAGGCCGGTACCCAGGTGTCCCAGCTCTCCGGCGGTGAGAAGCGACGTCTGGACTTCGCCACCGCCGTGTACGGGAACCCTGAGCTGATCTTCCTGGACGAGCCCACCACCGGCTTGGACATCCAGTCCCGGGACGCTCTGTGGGACGCCGTGGACACACTGCGCGAAGACGGATCCACCATCGTGCTCACCACGCACTATTTGGAAGAAGCTCAGCAGCGCGCCGATCGCATCGGACTCATGCACAAGGGCACTTTCCACCAGGAAGGGACCGTCGCCGAGCTGACGCAGACCCTTCCGGCCGCTGTCCGCTTCTCCCTTCCGGCCCCCGCACCGGCCCTACCGCTGCAGGCCACGCGCGAGAGTGACGGGAAGTTCCTCATCGAGACCTTCGCCCTGCAGAAGGACCTCCACACCCTGCTCGGTTGGGCGCACGCCAACGCGGTAGAGCTGCGGGAGCTCCAAGCCGGACCGACGCGGCTCGACGACGTCTTCCGCTCCATCCGCAGCGAATAGACCACTCCCGGAATTTCCCAGGAAAAGGACCTTCGGCATGCTCTCCATCGCTCTCAGCGAGCTGATCCAGATCTTCCGTAACCGGCTGGTTCTGCTCACCAGTTTCATCCTTCCCATCGCGCCCTGTGCGTTCTTCATCTACCGGCACGAAGTCTTTGCGGACCTGGGCAGCCTCGGATACATCGCGGCGGTGGTGGTGTTCACCGTGGGTGCGTTCGGGCTCTACACCACCACGGTGACCACTTTGGCCTCGCGCCGTCAGAACCTTTTCCTCAAGCGGCTGCGCTCCACCCCGGCGAGCGACGCCGCAATTCTCTTCGGGCTGATGCTCCCGGTCACCGTCCTCGCACTCGTCCAGGTGGTCGCGATCCTCGCCGTGCTGGCCGCGGTCGCCGGCGGGCCGACCAATGTGCTCCTCCTGGCGGCAGCAGTCCTCTCAACGGTGATCATGATGCTCGCCCTGGGGCTGGCCACGGCCGGACTGACCAACTCCCCCGAGCACGCCCAGGTGACCACACTGCCCATCAGCCTCAGCGCCATCGGCGTCTCCACCTGGGTAGGGATCAGCGGCACCGAGGAGCTCACCCTGCTCAAGCGGCTCCTCCCCTCCGGTTCGGCCACCGAGCTCGTCCTCAACGCATGGAACGGCGGCGTCCCCGTGGCAGACTCCCTGCCTCTGCTGCTGCCCACACTGAGCTGGGTCATCGTCGCCGTCGCACTGGCTTCCCGCCTCTTCCGCTGGGAACCGCGCCGATGACCGCTCTTCGGAGTCGGCCACCCATCGGCGCCGGCACACCCCAGCAGCCCGCCACCTTGGTCTGATCGGGCAGGCGGCCCGCAGCCCGCGTGCACGGTGGAGGGGCACGGTGATGTTGATCTGGGTGAGGTGCGTCGCCGGGCAGCGCCAAATGTATTTTGTCGGGGGGCTCGGCATCGATCTCGCGGGCGTGGACCATCGCCGTGCCCCGCCCGTCCTGGTGCGCGCCTCAGCTTGATGTGGCCTTCGCAGGCGGACAACACTTACGTGATCTGTCACTTAAGTGACACTGCCGTTAAGTGACAGCTGCAGCATCTATCAAGGGTTGATCTCAGGTGACGAACCACACGGAAACAGAGAGTCACGAGCGGGTCCCCGGCCCCTATCCGGCCGACACCGCCCTCCACCGGGTTGACGAGCGCTCGGATCAGGACGCCACGGCTGACGAGAAGCCACTGGGGTCCAAGGCGCCGGAGTTCATCAGGCGCTCCCGGGCGCTGCACCTCGGCTGGCAGGTCGGTGTCTTTGCGATCGGCCTCGCCGTCGTCGTCGCCGGTGTGATCATGCTGCCGCTGCCCGGCCCCGGCTGGCTGGTGATCTTTGCCGGAATGGCGATATGGGCCACCGAGTTCGTCTGGGCCCAACTGGTGCTTCGCTGGACGAAACGCAAGGTCTCCGAGGCCACCCGGCGCGCCCTGGACCCGCGCGTCCGCCGCCGGAACATCGCCTTGACCACAGTCGGCGCCGCAATCTGCGCCGCCCTTGTGTCGGTGTACCTGTGGCAGTACGGCTTCGTCATGCCCTGGGAGATCAACCGCTGAACTCCGCGCTCGGCGCTCCGGCTTGGGAGCGAGGAGCTTCGACTCTTCGCCGGGGCTCGATCGTGCGAGGGAGACCGCCTCTTCGGGAGCATCTTCGTCATGGCACATGGTCGTTGGGTCCTCGGCGTCCTTGCCCGGCTCGCTGTGCCCGGCCATGCGCCGGTCCGGGGGCTTGCTCGACGTGTTACGCGCACTGTCGAGCAATGCTCAACCCAGAACTCGGACGTAAGGTTCAGGGCCGTCAGCAGGCACCACACCAGCGATCTGGCGGTGGCCTCGTGACGGTGGCGCCCGCGGGACCGACCCATCCCGGGTCGTCATGCCGCCTCGTCGGACTCCGCCGCCCTCTAGGGATACGTCACCCTCACGCCTAAGGCAGCCCCCGTGCGGCAAGATGCGGAAGTCTCCCGATGTGGCGCCCTCACCTTGGAAACGACGCTGAAGTCAGCCAGAGACCAGCTCGTCCAAGGAGAGCGTCATGATGCACCACGAGCTCCAGGCCGCCCGTCAGGCCGACTTCCTCGCCCGCGCAGCGCAGCGCCGCCTGGCCCGCGAGGCCAAGCAGGCCGCGAAGGCGGCCCGTGCCGCCGCCGACAGCCGTGAGCACTACCTCCGCGCGGCGTGACGGCGTGACGGCGTGACGGAGCAAGGACGTCACGGGCCCGGGAACTCGGCTACGGCGGTCACCGCCGCAGCCGAGCCCGCTGTCCCTCACCTCGTACGGCGTGCGATGCTCAGCACCGTGCACAGCAGTCACATAAGCCCCGTCTTCGTAGGTCGCAGTGCCGAACTGGCTGCCCTCGGCGAGGCCCTGTCCCGGGCGAACGCCGGGGGGCCTCGCGCAGTGTTCATGGGCGGCGAGGCCGGAGTCGGCAAGTCCCGGCTGATTCAGGAGTTCCTCGGCCGGGCCGCCGCGGACGGGGCCGTCGTCGCCCTCGGCGGCTGCGTCGAAACCGGCGCCGAAGCGCTGCCGTACCACCCCGTCTCGACCGCCCTGCGCTCCCTGCGCCGCCAGCTCGGCGCAGAGCTTCACACCGCCGTCGAAGGCCAGGAAGGCGAGCTCGCCCGGTTGCTGCCCGAGCTCGGCGAGATGGACCGGGGCCGCCCCGAAACCGACGGTCGTGCCCGGCTCTTCGAGCTCACCGTCCGCCTCCTCGAGCGCCTCGCCGCGAACCGGACCCTCGTCCTGGCCCTGGAGGACCTGCACTGGGCCGACCGCTCCACCCGCGAGCTGCTCAGCTATCTGCTGCGCGCCCTCACCCACGGCCGCCTGCTCATCGTCGCCACCTACCGCGCCGACGACCTGCACCGCCGCCACCCCCTTCGCCCCGCCCTCGCCGAGTACGAGCGGCTGCGCACCGTCACCCGCCTCGAACTGCCCCGCTTCGACCGCGCCGAGGTTCGCCGCCAGCTCGCCGCCATCCGCGGCGAGGACCCGCCTGAGCAGGTGCTGGACCGGGTCTTCGAACACTCCGAGGGCAACGCGTTCTTCGTCGAGGAGCTGGCATGCAGCATCCGCGAAGGCTCCCCGGGCGGCATCAGCGACTCCCTGCGCAACCTCTTGCTGGTCCGGGTCGAGGCACTGCCGGACGAGGTGCAGCGCATGGTGCGGATCGCCGCCGGGGGTGGCTCGGAGGTGGAGTTCCGGCTGCTGGCCACCGTCACCGGCCTCGCCGAGGACGAGCTGATCGAGACCCTGCGTACCGCTGTCGGCGCCGCGGTCCTGCAGCCCTCCGAGGAGGGGGAGTCCTTCCGCTTCCGGCACGCGCTGATGCGCGAGGCCGTGGTCGGCGACCTGCTGCCCGGCGAGCGCTCCCGGCTCAGTCGCCGCTATGCCGAGGCGCTGGAGGCCGACCCCACGCTCGTACGGTCCGAGGAGCGGGCCGGGCGGCTGGCCGGCTACTGGTTCGAAGCGCGCGACCCCGCCAGGGCGCTGCCCGCCGTGATCGCCGCGGCGGGTGCAGCCCGCGGCCGACACGCGTTCGCCGAGCAGTACGTTCTGCTGGAGCGGGCGCTGGAGCTGTGGGACGACACCCCCGAGGAGCTGCGCCACCACACGATGCGGCAAGCCGTCGACGACGGCCTGTGTCCGGCCATCTCCGCGGAGACGCCCGGGGACTTCGTGGACCTGCTCGCCGCGCTCACCGTCGCCGCGCGCCTCACGGGAGAGCGGGAGCGGGCGCTCGCCCTCTGCAAGCGGGCGCTGCGCCAGTTGGAGGGCGACCCGTCCCCGCGTTCCGACGGGGGAGACCGCCTGAGAGCGGCCTGGTTCTGGACCGAGCGTTACCAGCTGATGCGGGACCTGTCCCGCTCCGACGGCTGGGACGAGATCGCCCACGCCCAGCAGCTGCTGGAGGGCCTGCCGCCGTCCGTCGTACACGCCGATGTGCTGACGCATGCGGCGCACTGGTACCTCGTGCACCGGCCGGGGCCGACGGCGATCGAGACTGCGAAAAGGGCGGTGGAGCTCTGCCGGATGACGGGCGCCGAGATCACCGGCCTTACCGCGCAGCACACGCTGGCCTGGCTCACGATCGACTCGGGCGACGTCGAGGGCGGGCTCGAGCAGGCCCGCGAGGTGTGCGCCCGGGACCTGGAACCGGGCAACGCCAACGTCCTGCTGCGTGGCTACGGCAACCTCTCCACGGCGCTGCACGGCATCGGCCGCTACGCCGAGGCCGTCGAGACCGCCGAGAAGGGCAGCGGGCTGGCCGAGCGGCACGGGCTGCCGGACACCGCCTCGTTCATCGACGGCAACCTCGCCGAGTCCCTCATCCAGCTCGGTCGCTGGGCCGACGCCCACCAAGTGCTCGAGCGGGCCGACGCCCGTCGCGGGGTGAGCGTCCGCATCCGGGGGCAGATCGCCGAGCAGAGGGCCGAACTGGCTCTGGCCCGGGGCGCGTATGACGAAGCCCGGCGATGGCTGGAGGAGTCCGGCAGCTCCACCACCGGCCCCTACCCGGAGCCGCAGCACACCTTGACCGGGGCTCGGCTCGCCATCGCGCTGGCGGCTGCCGACAGCCGGATCCTCGACGTCCGCTCCCTGTTGGATACGGCGGTCGGCGAGGCCATCGCCCCCGGCCACCAGCGCTACGGCTGGCCGCTGCTGTACGAGGCCGCGGCGGCGGAGGCGCGGGCCCGCAGGCTCGCAGTGGCCGAGCCGGGCCGCGAGGCGGCGGTGGAACGGATCCGTAAGGCGATGAAGGGCCTGCCCGAGTTCGTACCTCTGTGGGCCGCGCACGCCCTGATGACCGAGGCCGAACTGCTCACCGCCGAGGGCCGGGACGCCACAGCGCTCTGGACGGAGGCCGTCGCCGCCACCGAGCAGCTGGAGGCCCCGGCGCCACTTGCCGTTGCCCGGTTGCGGTTCGCGGAGACCTTGATCACCCAGGGCGGCACAGAGTCCCGCGGAGCGGCCGGTGAGCTGCTGCGGCAGGCCGAGGCGGTGGCGCGCGAGCTGGGCGCGACGCCGCTCGAAACGGAGATCACCACGCTGGCCGGCCGCGCTCGGATCCCGCTGCAGCAGGCCGACGCGGAGGCGGCCCCGCCCCCGGCACCGGCGGCGGCGCTGGGGCTGACCGCCCGGGAGCGGGACGTGCTGCGCCTGGTCGCCGCCGGGCGGAGCAACCGGCAGATCGCGGAGGAGCTGTTCATCTCGCCGAAGACGGCCAGCGTGCATGTCTCCAACATCCTGGCCAAGCTGGGAGCTTCAGGCCGAGGGGAGGCGGCGGCCATCGCGCATCGGCTGGGGGCGTTCGACGAGTGACGCTCCGCTGAGGTCCACAGCTTGATGGGGACCGGGAGTTTGTCCCCTGTCCCTGTCCATCCGCTCATCCACGACAGCCCAAAAAAATTCGGACGGCGATGTCGAGAACCCGCGTCCGGCTCCGTCCCCGGGGTGAACGCGACCACAATGGGTCGCACGCGAGCACCGAGGAGAACCACGATGGCCAAGTACCTGCTGCTGAAGCACTACCGCGGCGCCCCGGCTCCGGTCAACGACGTGCCGATGGACCAGTGGAGCCCGGAGGAGATCTCGGCGCATGTGCAGTACATGAACGACTTCGCGGCCCGGCTGGAGAAGACCGGCGAGTTCGTCGACGGTCAGGCGCTCGCCCCCGAGGGGACGTGGGTCCGCTACGACGGTGAGGGGCGCCCGCCGGTCACCGACGGCCCGTTCGCCGAGACCAAGGACCTCATCGCCGGCTGGATGGTGATCGACGTCGACAGCTACGAGCGCGCCGTCGAGCTGGCCGGGGAACTGTCGGCCGCCCCCGGGGCGGGCGGGAAGCCGATCCACGAGTGGCTCGAGCTGCGCCCGTTCTACGGCGAGCCGCCCACCATCACGGAGTGACGTCACCGATGGACGAGGTCCTGCTCAGGAGCCTCACCCCGAGCGTGCTCACCGTCCTCGTCCGCCGCGGAGCCGACTTCGCGGCGGCCGAGGACGCCGTGCAGGACGCGCTGGTCGAGGCGCTCCGGGTCTGGGCGGCCGACATGCCGCGGGATCCGAAAGGCTGGCTGGTCACCGTGGCCTGGCGCAAGTTCCTCGACCAGGCCCGGTCGGACGCCGCCCGCCGCCGACGGGAGGACCGCCTCGACGAGGAACCGGCACCCGGGCCCGCGCCGGCCGTGGACGACACGCTCCAGCTCTACTTCCTGTGCGCCCACCCGTCGCTGACCCCGGCATCGGCGGTCGCGCTCACGCTGCGCGCCGTCGGCGGGCTGACCACTCACCAGATCGCCCAGGCCTACCTGGTGCCCGAGGCGACGATGGCGCAACGCATCAGCCGGGCCAAGCGCACTGTCTCCGGCGTACGGTTCGAAAAGCCCGGCGACGTCGCCACCGTGCTGCGCGTCCTCTACCTGGTCTTCAACGAGGGCTACTCCGGCGATGTCGACCTCGCTGCCGAGGCCATCCGGCTCACCCGGCAGCTCGCGGCTCGCATCGACCACCCCGAGGTGGCCGGGCTCCTCGCCCTCATGCTGCTCCATCACGCCCGGCGCGCCGCCCGGACGGCGCCCGACGGCAGCCTGGTGCCGCTCGCCGAGCAGGACCGCGGCCGGTGGGACACTGCGCTGATCGCCGAGGGCGTCGGGATCCTCCAGTCGGCCCTCGCCCGCGACCGGCTGGGCGAGTTCCAGGCCCAGGCCGCCATCGCCGCACTCCACGCTGACGCGCCCACCGCCGAGGAGACCGACTGGGTGCAGATCGTCGAGTGGTACGACGAGCTGGTGCGCCTGACCGACAGCCCGGTCGTCCGGCTCAACCGGGCGGTCGCCGTCGGGGAGGCCGACGGACCGCGCGCCGGCCTGGCGGCGCTCGCCGAACTGGACGCCGCTTCCCCAAGCTCTCGGCTCCGCTCGAGCAGGGGATACCCCATTCCCCGCCACGCCGCGGTGGCGGCGTACCTCCACGAGCGCGACGGCGACCTGGCGACGGCGGCACGGCTGTACGCCGAGGCGGCCCACAAGGCACCCAACCTCGCCGAGCGCGACCACCTGACGCGCCAAGCCGCCCGGCTCAACGCCCGCCGAGGTCGCTGACGGGCCGCGCTCGGATTTTCCCGCCGCACTGGAAGCGCGGCCGGGTCGGCGGACGCCCCACCGTCGCCACTGAGGAAGTCATCCGTGCCGCTCGCGAACTGCTGCCCGACCCCGGCCGCTCGATCGCCTCGATCGCCAAGCTGCTGGGCGTCCCCCCGGGCGCGCTCTACAACCACGAAGTGGGCCGCGCGCCTCGTCCCGCGCCGTGATGATCTTTGGTGAAGGCGAGGGGACCTACGAAAACCGGCGCTGAGCCTCCCGCGCGCCGCGTACGCGGCCTTTGACGGGGCGCCGTCCCTACATGGTTCGGTATGCCCGGAGAAAGGTCCGCACTCCCTCGACGACGAGTGGCCGGACGCGGGTGTCCTCCGCGGCATTCGCGGAACCGAGCCTGTCCAGCGCGACGCCGAAGGTCAGCGCGATGAACTGGTCGGCGGCGAGTCGGGGGTCGGGGACGTCGAGCAGCCCGGCCGCGGCGAAGGCGGCGAACCGCTCGGCAATTGCCTCGTCAGGGGTGTCGGCCATGGAGTTGTAGCCCCGGTGCGGCAGGTGGCCGGATTCCGCCCGGACCAGTCGTTGCAGCGTTGCGTACTCCGCCGAGCCGAGCATGTCGGTCGCGATGCGCATCGAGAACGTGACCAGGGCGTCCTCGAGGTCGGCCGCCTCGGTGTGGTCGGTGAGGGCGTCGTCGAGGGTGCGCCGGATCGTGGTGATCAGTGACTGGCCGATGGCGTCGACGACTGCTTGCAGCAGCGTCTGCTTGTCGCCGAAGTAGTCGTAGACCGTCCGCTTGGACACCTCGGCCCGGGCGGCGATCGCGTCGACGCTGGACCGGTCGAAGCCGTCGGCGAGGAACAGTTCCCGGGCTGCCGAGAGGATGGCGGCCCTTTTCCGCGCGGACCCCTCGCGCAGTGTCTTCGTGGTCGGCATGGGCACATCTTAGCCGTTCTACACTGCACGGTGTAGTGTAGTATCGCTCTCGGCGCGGGCCGCACTCGTACACCGGCTCCGCCCGGCGGAGCTGTGCATGCGCCACCTCGGGTGCCGCTTCGCCGGGTTCACCCCGACGGACGATCTCGGACGTGTCCACAAAGCACCATGCGCACCGCGCCTCGCGGGAAATGGCCGCCGTGTCCGCGCATGGCCCGGCAAGGCGGCAGCGCTATGCGTACGGCCGTACCTCTCACTCGCCCGGCACGATGGAAAGGACGTCCATGACCACAACCCTGGCTCCCCCCGTCCGCATGGGGAAAGCCGCTGTGTGGGCTCTCGGCTTACTGGCAATCTCCACCGGCGCCCTGGAATCGGTGGTGGCGCCGACGCTCCCGCTCCTGCAACGCGAGCTGGATATCAGTCCATCCACAGGGGCGCTGCTCAACATCGTGCTCGCGATCACCGGTGCGCTCGTCACTCCGCTCGCAGGCAAGCTCGGCGACCGCTACGGCGGAAAACGAGTCCTGATCAGGCTGATGGCGGTGGTCTCGGTCGGCGGCCTGGTGTCCGCGGTGGCGCCGAACCTTCCCGTGCTGCTGCTCGGCCAAGTACTGCAGGGGGCGATGATCGGCGCGCTGCCGCTGTCGTTCATCGTGGTGCGCAAGCACCTCCCCACGGGAGAGTCGAAGGTGGCCATCGGACTGGTCAGCGGGATGTTCGTGGGGGGCTCGATGGTGGGCCTGCTGGCGGCCGGGCCCGTGGCGGAAACGCTCTCCCGTCACTGGATGTTCGCGGTGCCGACGTTCGCGGTCATCGGGTTCACCCTGCTGGTGAACAGGTTGATGCCGGCTGATCTGCCGGGCCGGTCGGACGATGCCGGGATCGACTGGCCGGGCATGCTTCTCTTGAGCGGGATACTGGTCACGCTCATGCTCTCGCTCGCGGTGGCGCCCGACGCCGGCTCGCAGCCTCTGGTGCTCGTCGGCCTCCTCATGCTTCTGGCCGCCTTCGTGGTCGGATGGATAGCCGTTGAACGTCGTGCGGCCGCGCCGATGATCGATCTGCGCATGCTGGCACGGCCGGTGATCTGGAAGTCGTGTGTGCTGACGTTCGTGATATGCCTCGGCACCGCGATGGGGGTCTTTCTCGTTCCGCAGCTGCTCGACGTTTCCGGCGACGGGTACGGTTTCGGGGCCGGCGCCACCGAGATCGGCTTCATCCTCCTGCCCGGCGCCGTGGTCGCGACGCTGGCCGGGCCGGCCGGTGGGTTCGGCGAGCAGCGTTTCGGCTCGCGTGCCGTGGTCGCTGCCGCGGTCGTCATCATGGCCACCGCTCTGCTCGCCCTGTCAGCCGCACACACCGAGATCTGGCACATCGTCGTCGGCAAGGCGCTGATCGCGCTTGCCAACGGCCTGTGCGTTACGGCCATGGTGACCAGCATCGCGTCTTCCGTCGATGAAAGTGACACCGGAATCGCCACCAGCCTGATCCTGGTGACTCGCGTGTTGGGCTCCGCCGTGGGCGGGATGCTCGGTGGCCTGCTCCTCACCTCGGGGACCCCTTCTGGGTCGGATGTCCCGGCCGAATCGGCCTTCGTCACGGGCTTCCTCATCGCCGGCATCGTCGCGGTGCTGGCCCTGCCTGTCGTCCGGACCATGAGCAAAGGAGTCAAGGGATGACCCTCACGGATCAGTTGACGGATATCCGTAGCACGCCGAGGCGCAAGGTCCTGATATCCGGGGCCAGCGTTGCCGGGCCCGCCCTCGCGTTCTGGCTGAACCGCTACGGATTCGCGGTCACGGTGGTCGAGAAGGCGAGCACACTTCGTTCCGGTGGCTACCCCATCGACGTACGCGGCACCGCACTGGAGGTCGTCCGGAGGATGGGAATTCTGCCGCGACTGCAGGACGCGCACATCAACTCGCATCGGATCACCTTCCTCGACGGGGACGGTGGCAAGGTGGCCTCGGTCAACCCGCACTCCGTCGTCGGCAGTACTGCGGGGCGGGACCTGGAGGTGCGGCGCGGGGATCTGACCGACGCTCTCTACGCGGCGGTCCGTGACGACGTGGAGTTCTTGTTCAACGACTCCATCGACACCCTCGACCAGTCCGGCCACGGGGTCGACGTCACCTTCCGCGGGGGCAGCAGGCGTACGTTCGACATGGTGATCGGTGCGGACGGCATGCACTCACGCACCCGGGAGTTGCTGTTCGGCCCCGAAGAGCAGTTCCACCGATACCTCGGGTACTGCTTCGCCGTGTTCACCATGCCCAACACCTTCGGCCTCTCCCACGAGATCATGATGTGGAACACCCCGGGCAGAGCCGCGGCTCTCTACGCCGTAGGGGACGACGACGAAGTGCACGCCTTCCTGAACTTCGCCCACCCGGAACCGCCGTTCGACGCGTTCCGGAATCCGGAAGCCCAACGGGACCTGGTCGCCGCGGTCTTCGCCGAAGCGGGATGGGAGGTCCCGGGCATGCTTGCCGCCATGCGCGACGCGGATGACCTGTTCTTCGACGGGGTCAGCCAGATCCGCATGCCCCGCTGGTCCAGCGGCAGGGTCGCGCTGGTGGGCGACGCCGCGTACGCGCCCTCGTTCCTTACCGGACAGGGCTCCAGCCTCGCGCTCGTCGGCGCGTACATGCTCGCCGGTTCCCTGGCCGACCGGGACCACGCCGCGGGCTTCGCCGCCTACGAACACAACACCCGTGAGTTTGTGACCGTGAACCAGGAACAGGTTGGCGAGGGCGACGCCACACTCTTCCCCACCACCGCCCGAGCCCTGGAGCAGCGCAACGACATGCTGCGCAATCTCAGCACCATGCCCCGCTCCGCGGAGGGACGACCGGCCCACTCGGCCCTCACCCTGCCCGAATTCATGCCCACGACGTAACTCCAGGCACGCGCACCGATGACGGGCGCCACCCCCGCCCTCCGGCCGGCCCGGCGGTTCGAGGACTACGTCGCCGAGACCGCCGCCGCGGGTCACTGGAACTGACCCAGCCAGCCCGAGGCCGAAAACCGATCTCACCGGCGAGCGAGTGCCTGGGTGCGCAGAGCGGTCCGCCTTGGCGATTCCGTGTGCTTCAAAGCCGTCTCCATCGCGTCTGCGAGGATCGGGCTGCGGGCGGCCGCGCGTGCGATGGCGCGGTGGACGGGGAGATCGACGACAGCCTCACGCAGGGCGATTGCCGTTGGTGCACGTCCGGCCGGTGCAGCGCCGGGTGGCGGCCGAACTGGCCCAGGGGCTTTCGATTTCCACAGGGAAGGCCGTCATGCCGCCGGGCAGATAGTCACCCCCAGCCAGCTGGTCGCGCACGGTGTCGGCATTGTGGTGGGCCGCGAGGGCATCGCCTTCGAGTTGCAGTTGACCGTACGCGCGGGCCCTGATGCCGGCCGGGCGGATATGCGCCGTCCTGCTCTGCCGGGAAGTCATCACCCGCCTCAGCCAGACGCACAGCGTCGTGAGGGCGACCATCCCAGTAGGCGATAAGGCGAGTTATTGAGAATCGAGACAGGAGAATGACCATTCGGTTGGTGAAGTCAGCTGCGGCTGGAGGCAGTTCAGGAGTGCGCTGCGGCAGTCCTGGACCGGCTCGCAGAGGCGCGTAGGGTGTCCCGATGCCGTTGCTGAACCTGCGTCACTCGGTCCGTGCGATCGTTCTGGATGAGGAGGACCGCATCCTGCTGTGCAGGCTGGCCCTTCCGGAGAGGGTTGTCTGGGCCGCTCCGGGAGGAGGCATCGAGGCCGGTGAGACACCTCACGCGGCACTGCGCCGCGAGCTGCATGAGGAGATCGGGCTCGTGATCGACGGGACGCCGCCGCACGTGTGGCATCGGAAGGTCGTCGCTCCCGGCTTTGTGCGCGGGTATGACGGCGCGATCCAGGACTACTTCCTCGTCCGCATCGCGGCCTTCCAGCCGAACGGTGCACTGTCGAGTGACGAGTTGGCCGCCGAGAACATCACGGGGTTTCGGTGGTGGCGGCTGGCGGAGATCACCGACTACCAAGGGCCGGATGTCTTTGGTCCGCGTGATCTCGCCGGTCCACTGACGAGGTTGATCAAGGATGGAGTCCCCGACGAGCCACTGGTGCTTGGTCGGTGAGTCTGGTGGCCCGTTGGTGAGACCTACGCCTCGACCTTGCTGGAAGCCGGCGGAGTCCGTGGTGACGCTCGCGCGCAGGCTGGGACACTCGTCGCCGACCATTGGTGGGCAGCGCGGGATGGACGTCACCAATCGAAACTCCCCAGATTCTCCCAGCTGTGATCACATGGGCCGCTGGGTCGGACGAGCCCGGTGGTCCGCCGTGAATCCCAAGGACAGACGGGCTGTATAACCTGGGAAAATGCTCCCCGAAGTCACAGCCACGCGCTACGTCACACCACTGCGCGAGGGCGGTTCGCTCCCCGGTCTGGTCGAGGCCGACGACCTGGGGACCTATGTCATGAAGTTCACCGGCGCCGGGCAGGGCCGCAAGACGCTGGTGGCCGAGGTACTGTGCGGCGGGCTCGCCCGGCGGCTCGGCCTGCGGGTGCCCGAGCTGGCGCGGACCTGGCTCGATCCGGTGATCGGCCTCTCCGAGCCGGACGAGGAGGTTCAGGGACTGCTGAAGGCGAGCGGTGGGCTCAACCTCGGCATGGATTTCCTGCCCGGCTCGCTCGGCTTCGATCCGCTCGCCTACCAGGTGGGCCCTGAGGAGGCCGGCCGGGTGGTGTGGTTCGACGCGCTCGTGAACAACGTCGACCGCTCCTGGCGCAACCCCAACATGCTGGTGTGGCACGGCGATCTCTGGCTGATTGACCACGGTGCGACGCTGATCTTCCACCACAACTGGCCCACCGCGCAGGCCGCAGCGGAGCGCCCCTACGACGCTTCCGACCACGCACTGGCGCCCTTCGCGCCGCTGACCGAGGAAGCCGCGGCCGAGTTGGCGCCGCGGGTCTCCGAGGAACTGCTGTCCGAGTGCGCCGCCGAGATCCCCGACGAATGGCTCGTGGACGAACCGGGCTTCGGGAACCCGGACGAGGTACGCGCCGCGTACACCAAGGTCCTGGCGTCCCGCGCCCGTACGATCCATGAGCGGATCACGCTCGGCGAGCCGAGCAAGGACGGGCCCTCGCAAGCGCCGGGGTGGCTCACCGGGAAGGGCGGCGATGCCAAGTGACGCGGATTCGTACGGCGGCAGGTGCGCGCAGCGATCTCGACGTGTTCGAGTACGCGCTGTTGCGTGTTGTTCCCCACATCGAGCGCGGCGAGCTGATCAACGCGGGCGTTCTCGTCTACTGCCGGGCGCGCTCCTTCCTCGGCGCCCGCACCCATCTCGACGAGGACCGGCTGTTCGCCCTCGACCCGTGCGCCGACGTCCAGGGCGTACGGGCCGCGCTGCACGCCGTGGAGGGCGTCTGCAGCGGGGGCGCGCAGGCAGGGCAGGCGGCCGGGGAGGACGTGGGCCGCCGCTTCCGGTGGCTCGTGGCGCCGCGCAGCACGGTCGTCCAGCCCGGCCCGGTGCACACAGGACTGACCGCCGATCCGGAGGCCGAGAGCGAGCGCCTGCTGGATCTGCTGGTGCGGTAAGGCGCCTGCGGGCGGGAAGGGGCTGCCCCGGGGGGGGCGGGCGTTGACACCGCATCGCCCGCCCCATAGCGTCACGACTGCCAAAGGTACTAAGCGGTTGCTCACCCATCTCAGGCCGAGGAGATACCAGCATGTCCAGCACCGAGCAGCGAGTCGCGATCGTGACGGGCGCCGCCCGAGGGATCGGCGCGGCCACGGCCGTCCGCCTGGCGGCCGAGGGCTGTGCCGTCGCCGTCCTCGACCTCGACGAGGCCGCCTGCGCGCAGACCGTCGAGCAGATCACCGAGCAGGGCGGCAAGGCGATCGCCGTAGGCTGCGACGTCTCCGACTCCGCGCAGGTGGAGACCGCTGTCAGCCGCGTGGCCGAGGAGCTCGGGGCGCCCGTGGTGCTGGTGAACAACGCCGGTGTGCTGCGCGACAACCTGCTGTTCAAGATGAGCGACAGCGACTGGGACACGGTCATGAACGTGCACCTGCGTGGTGCTTTCCTGATGTCCCGCGCCTGCCAGAAGTTCATGGTCGACGCCGGCTTCGGGCGCATCGTCAACCTCTCCTCGTCCTCGGCGCTCGGCAACCGCGGCCAGGTCAACTACGCGGCGGCCAAGGCCGGAATGCAGGGCTTCACCAAGACCCTCGCGAAGGAACTGGGCAAGTTCGGCATCACGGCCAACGCGGTAGCGCCCGGCTTCATCGCCACCGACATGACCGCAGCCACCGCCGAGCGCGTGGGCATGAAGTTCGACGACTTCAAGGTCGCGGCGGCCGGCCAGATCCCCGTCCAGCGCGTGGGTGAGCCCGCCGACATCGCCAACGCGGTCGCGTTCTTCGCCGACGAGAAGGCCGGCTTCGTCTCCGGCCAGGTGCTGTACGTCGCGGGCGGACCCCTCAACTGACGGCCGGCGAGGAGCGGAACGGATGACAGAGCAGACAGCGGACGGCACCAGGCCCGACACCGGGAAGGTCGCCCTCGTCACGGGCGCCAGCCGCGGTATCGGCTACGGCATCGCCGAGGCGCTCGTGGCGCGCGGCGACCGGGTGTGCATCACCGGGCGGAACGAGGACGCGCTCAAGGAGGCGGTCGAACGGCTCGGCTCCGAGCGGGCGATGGCCGTCGCGGGCAAGGCGCACGACCTCGATCACCAGGCGGCCGTCGTCGAGCGGGTGATGGAGGCGTACGGGCGCATCGACCATCTGGTCAACAACGCGGGCACCAACCCGGTGTTCGGGCCGATGGCAGAGCTGGACCTGGGCGTCGCACGCAAGGTGTTCGAGACAAACGTGATCTCGGCACTCGGTTTCGCGCAGCGCACCTGGGCCGCCTGGCAGCAGGAACACGGCGGCACGATCGTCAACGTCGCCTCCATCGCGGGCATCTCGGCCTCACCGTTCATCGGCGCGTACGGCATGAGCAAGGCGGCGATGGTCAATCTGACCCAACAGCTCGCGCACGAGTTCGCGCCGAAGGTGCGGGTCAACGCGGTGGCCCCGGCCGTGGTCAAGACGAAGTTCGCCGCAGCGCTCTACGAGGGACGCGAGGAGGAGGCCGCCGCCCGCTATCCGATGGGCAGGCTCGGCGCGCCTGAGGACGTGGCGGGCGCCGCCAAGTTCCTCACCTCCGACGAGGCGGGCTGGATCACCGGCCAGACGCTGACCGTGGACGGCGGTCTCTTCCTCAACGCGGGCGTCGAGTAGCCGGGACGGGCGCCCGGGCGGCGGTCGCACACCCGGTGCGACCGCCGCGCAGCCGACGTCCTTCCGGGCGCTGAACGGCCGACTCGGCTCCCTCGCGGCCCTCGGCCGAAGCGAGCGTGCACAGTTCGCGGTGCCATGCGGCGCCTTGTCGTGCCACGGGGTGTATGCCCGTCAATGCCTGCTGTGTCGTACTACGGGCGCGGTGTGCCCCGCGCGGGTCATGCGGTGTCGTGCGCAGGGGTGCGTTGCTCCCCTTCGTACTTCCCTTCGTGCTCCTCGACGGCGGCGCGGAGCTGGGAGAGGAACTGCTCGGCGGCTCGGAGCTCCGGGCCGTCCAACTGCACGGCGTCGAGCGTGGCCGTATAGCGGATCAGCGCATCGCGTGGGTTGTCACGTGCCGCTTTGTCGGCGGAGACGCCGCCCTCGACCATGGTGCGCACGCGCTGCTGCCGCTGCTCGCGCAGGAGGCCGTAGACGCGCGACGGGGTGAGGCCGATCGCGGCGGCGATCCGGTCGGGCTTCATGCCGCGGATCGCGGCGTCCTCGACGACTCGGGGCGTCACGGCCTGGGCGACCTCCCCGGCGATGCGCAGCGCGCGCACGTCGTCGAGGTCGAGCTCGTGGGCGAAGCCGTCGAGAAAGGCGGCCGTCTCTTTGCAGTCGTCGCGGCGCTGGTCGTATCGGTCGGCTATCCATCGGACATATCCGAGTGGGTCGGGGCCGTTCTCGGAGTCTCCTCCGGCGGCGATGAGCTCGGCACGGCGCGCTCGGTCGAACTCCTCAACGGCTTTCATCATTTGCGCTCGGAACCGCTCGACGCTGCTCACGATGGCCGCGGCCTCCCCGCCGGGCGAGGTCGGCGACTTGGAAACGTCGGCGCCCCCGTTGTGCATGGCTGCCGGCTCGCCGTCGGCGCCGGTCGGCCGGTCGTTGCTGCTCATACCTTGCTGCTCCTGTCGATGGCCGGGGCCCGCCTCGGTGCGGGACAGGCCGCTTACTGTAGCGATTTGTGAAATTGCTACACAAGCGGGTTCATGTTGAGGCCGGGGTCGGACTCGGCATGGCAACGCACCTTCGGCGAGCGGGAGTTGCCGGAAGCCTCACGCCCAATGCGATTCGACCGAAGGCCTGCTCGCCGAACGGGAAACCCCGGGAACCGAGAGAAGAACGAACTCTTGCGGAAGCTGATCCGCCCTGTCGTGTGCAAGCGCATCCGCACCGGTGATCGCACCGAACGCATGGTCAAGCCCCTGGGCGAGCCGGATCCTGGGGGGACGAGTACGGCATCGTACGGCCGCTCTTCGCATGCCCAAACGCGTCTGTTCACCTGGACCGGCCCAGCTCCTTGCAGTCGGACGTCTTGTTCCGCTCCGTAGTTGGCAGTGGCTGGGGTAATGTCCAAGCGATTTCCCGCAGTTGGGTGTTGCCCCCGGACCAAGGGCGCACCCCAAGGGCACCGCACCAGCAGTACAGGCACCGCCGACTGAGGAGCGCGCACGTGTTCGATCGGAACGGGCTGCCGAGAGTCGCAGCGACGATACTCCCCCTCGCACTTGTGGCCGGGTGCAGTTCGCTCTCTCCCGGCGACGGGGGCAAGGCGCACAGGATCGTGGTTGGCACCACAAGCGCTCCCAGCTCCCTCGATCCGGCCGCGGCATGGGACGGTTCCTGGGAGCTGTACCGGAACGTCTTCCAGACCCTGATGACCATCCCGAACTCCGGCACCACCCCTGAGCCGGAGGCCGCCAAGGACTGCGGGTTCACCGACTCGGCCAGCCGGGTCTACCGCTGCGAGCTGCGTGAGGGGCTGAGGTTCTCCAGCGGCCGGCCGCTGGACGCCGAGGCGGTCAAGCACTCCTTCGACCGCATCACCTCGATCGACGCCCCCTCCGGCCCGGCGGCGCTGCTCAACAACCTTGAGCAGATCGACGCCCGGGGCAGCCGCACGGTGGTCTTCCGGCTGAAGAAGTCGGACGCCACCTTCCCGTTCATCCTCTCCACCCCCGCGACCTCTCTCGTCGACCCCATGGACTACCCGAGGGCCACCCAGCACCCGGGCAACACGGTGACCGGCTCGGGGCCGTACACGCTCAAGGACTACACGCCGGGCAAGAAGGCCGAGCTGGTCAAGAACCCCGACTACAAGGGCAGCGCGAAAGTCAGGAACGACGCGGTCACCATCCGCTACTACAAGCACTCCACCAACATGGTCAGCGACCTCAAGGCGGGCCGAATAGACATCACCTACCGCGGGCTGACCCCGGAGCAGATACTGGAGTTCCAGGACGCCGCCACCACGGGTGACACCTCCATCGACCTGAGCGAGATGACCGGCTCCGAGGTGCACTTCCTGGTCTTCAACCGTAAGGACAAGCAGGCCGCCAAGCCCGCCGTACGCCGGGCCGTCGCCCAGCTCGTGGACCGTAAGAAACTGGTGCGGGAGGTCTACGACCGGACGGCCGACCCCCTCTACTCCATGGTCCCGGCGGGCATCACCGGGCACACCAACGCCTACCTCGACCGCTACGGGGACCCCGACCCCAAGAAGGCCCGCAAGACGCTCCGGGACGCGGGCATCTTCGACAAGGTGAACCTCACCCTCTGGTACGCCAAGGACCGTTACGGCGACGCGACGAGCCGGGAGTTCGCCGAAATCAAGCGGCAACTGGAGGACTCCGGCCTCTTCGACATCACCCTCAAGTCGCGTCCATGGAGCACGTTCCAGAAGGGCTACCTCAAGAGGGAGTACCCGGTCTTCGGCCGCGGCTGGTCGGCCGACTTCCCCGACGCGGACAACTACATCACGCCCTTCGTGGGTGAGAAGAACGCGGTGGGCACCCCGTACCCGGATCGGAATCTGACCGAGGAACTGCTGCCGTACTCACGTCGGCAGAGCGACCGCGGAGCGGCCGGGCAGTCGTTCGCGAAGGTCCAGCGGAAGATGGCCGACGACGTACAGCTGCTGCCGCTGTGGCAGGGCAAGGTCTATGTCGCGGCGGAGAAGGACATCGCCGGTGTCGAGTGGGCGGTGGACGCCTCGGTCATTCTGCGTGTGTGGGAGCTGTACAAGAAGTCGAGTTGGTAGCGGCCTGCGGGGCTGTCAGAGCCGGGCGGTACCTTCGGAGCGATCACTGATCACCACTCGGAAGAGCACCACCGCAGCGGAGGTAACAGCGCGTGAAAGAGATGCTGCCCCAGTCCTGGCAGGGCGTCCTCGGGGAGGAGACCGAGAAGCCCTACTTCAAGGAACTGGCGGAGTTCGTCGAGGAGGAGCGGGAGCGCGGCCCCGTCTACCCGCCCCGTGAGGAGGTGTTCGCCGCCCTCGACGCGACCCCGTACGAGCAGGTGAAGGTGCTCATCCTGGGCCAGGACCCGTACCACGGCCCCGGCCAGGGGCACGGGCTGTGCTTCTCCGTCCGCCCGGGCGTCAAGACACCGCCCTCGCTGCGCAACATCTACAAGGAGATGCGTGACGAGCTGGGCCACGCCGTCCCCGACAACGGCTATCTGATGCCCTGGGCCCAGCAGGGCGTGCTGCTGCTGAACGCGGTGCTGACGGTGCGCGAGGGCGAGGCCAACTCGCACAAGGGCAAGGGCTGGGAGAAGTTCACCGACGCCGTCATCCGCGCCGTCGCCGACCGCTCCGACCCGGCGGTGTTCGTGCTGTGGGGCAACTACGCGAAGAAGAAGCTGCCGCTCATCGACACCGAGCGGCATGCAGTGGTGCAGGGCGCCCACCCCTCGCCGCTGTCGGCGAAGCGGTTCTTCGGCTCCCGGCCCTTCACCCAGATCAACGAGGCCGTCGCGGCCCAGGGACACACCCCGATCGACTGGCGCATCCCTGATCTGGGCTGAGCCATCCGGAGGGCGCAGCCACCCGGTCCGGGTCGGGCCACGTGGCCCAGCCCCCGGTCCGGGCCGGTCCCTCCGGTCCGGGGCGAGCCACCCGGTCCGGGCCGAGCCACGCGGAGCTCCTCCCGAGGTGAGCGCCATTGTCAGAGGCGGCCGTTAGCGTCGTAGACCCAGCACACGGCGAACGGGAGGAGCCCCTCGTGGCTGAGCCCCAGCAGGACGCCCCCCAGGGCGAGCAGGACGCGACGATGGTCAGGATCGGCCAGGCGATCATGCTGCACCGCGGTGGTGACCGGGAGGAGGCCCGGAACCGCTTCGCCGCGCTGTGGACGGAGACCGACACGGACGCCGATCTCTTCTACCGCTGCACCATCGCGCACTACATGGCGGACACCCAGGACGACCCGGCCGACGAGCTCGCCTGGGACCTGCGCGCCCTCGCTGCCGCGGACGCCCTGGACCGGGACCGGGTCAGCTGGGGCGAGCACCAGCTGGCGGTCCGCTCGCTCTACCCCTCCCTGTATCTCAACCTCGCCGCCGACCACGTGAAACTCGGCGACGAGGAGGCCGCCCGGTGCGAGCTCGAGCGAGCGCGGGGCAAGCTGGACGCGCTGCCCGCGGACGCGTACGGAGAGGGCATCCGCGCCGCCATCGAGCGCCTGGAGAAGCGGATCGCCGACGGTGCCGCCTCGCCCGGCGGAACTGCGGACGGCTCCAGCGGCGGCACGGATCACCTGCCGTAGACGGAGCGCTGTACCTGGGTGCCGGGCAGCGGAGCGGGACGGGGAGCGGGCTGCTGCCCGGTGCGGGCTGTCGCGTCCGTCGCGGTGCCGCTCTCCAGGGTGCCGACGGTCCCCCCAGGAGTGATCACGGAGCGCTCAGAAGCCCGTTGCCCCGTCGATGCGCTCCCGCAGCAGGTCGGCGTGGCCGTTGTGCCGCGCGTACTCGCTGATCACGCGCAGGTGGATCCAACGCAGGGAGTTGGTCCAGGTGGGCCGCCGAGGGTTGATGCCGGTGTCGTCGAGGGACCGCCGGGCGGCGGACTTGCGGGCCCTGTCGACCTCGCGCTGCCAGACGGCCAGCGTCCCGGCGCCGGTGTCGGCTTCCGTCACCACGAAGTCGTCATCGGGGGCGTCCTCGGTGAAGTAGATCGGGTCGGAGTCCTCCTCGCCGAACACGAACCGGAACCAGTGGCGTCGCCGTCGTGCTGGCCCAACTCGCCGACCCGGCGGGCGAGGTCACCGACGCGCTGGCGCACTACACCCGGCAGCGGCTGCCGCGCACGGCCGAGATCGTACGCCGCTCCGCCCGAGCGAGCCGTACGGCGACCCTGAGCAGCGCCCCGGCCCGTGCGCTGCGCAACGCCGCACTCGCCGCCGTCAGCCGCCTCGCGCCCGCCGCCGCGCTGCGGGCTGTGGCGGGGATCGCCGACTGGTGCCCGCCGGAGCGCACGTATGCTGCGCAGACGCAGTCATCCGTTCGGCAGTGAGGGAGGGCCCGTGAGGATCGGTGTGATCGGCCTCGGTGACATCGCCAAGAAGGCGTATCTGCCGGTGCTCATGGCCCAGCCGGGCCTGGAGCCGCATCTGGTCACCCGCACCCCGGCCGCCCTGGCGGCCGTCGGCGACGCCTACCGGGTTCCGGACGCGCACCGGCACACCGGCCTCGACGGGCTGCTCGCCGCGCGCCCCGACGCCGCGTTCGTGCACGCCGCCACCAGCGCCCATCCGGAGCTGGTGCACCGGCTGCTGGAGGCAGGCGTGCCCACCTTCGTCGACAAGCCTCTCGCCCGCGAACTCGCCGTCTCGCGTGCCCTCGTGGAGCTGGCCGAGCGGCGCGGCACCAGCCTCGCGGTCGGCTTCAACCGGCGGCACGCTCCCGGGTACGCGCAGTGCCTGGAGCACCCGCGCGACCTGATCCTCCTCCAGAAGCACCGGGTGGGCCTGCCGGAGGAGCCCCGCAGGATGGTGCTGGACGACTTCATCCACGTCGTCGACACCCTCCGCTTCCTCGCCCCCGGCGAACCGGACGACATCGATGTGCGGGCCAGGGTCCGCGACGGGCTGCTGCACCATGTGGTGCTCCAGCTCGCGGGCGACGGCTTCACCGCGCTCGGCGTGATGAACCGGCTCTCCGGCTCGGCCGAGGAGATCCTGGAGGTCTCGGGACAGGACACCAAGCGCGAGGTGCGCGATCTCGCGGAGATCGTGGACCACAAGGGCCAGCCCAGCGTCCGGCGCCGCGGCGACTGGGTGCCCGTCGCCCGCCAGCGCGGCATCGAACAGTGCGTGCTCGCCTTCCTCGACGCCGTACGGGAAGGGCGGACGCTCAGCGCGCAGGACGCGCTGCGCACCCACGAGCTGTGCGAACGCGTCGTCAACGACCTGCTGGAACAGTCGCACTGAACTCCGCGCGCTCCCGGGCCTGCCGCCTCCGCGCCGCCCGCGCGCCCTCCACCGCGCCGTACGCCACCAGCGCGGTCGGCGCCAGCCACAGCATCCAGTCCCCGAGGCGTACGTACAGCGTCGTACCCGTGGCCAGCGGCACCTCGGTGAGCTGCACGGAGCTGGTGTCCGTGCCCATCGCGGCGCCGACCCGCTCGCCCTCGGGGCCGTAGAAGGCGCTGATGCCGGTGAGCGTCGAGTGCACCATGGGCCGCCCGGACTCGGCGGACCGCAGCGCCGCCAGCGACGCGTGCTGCTCGGGGGCCCAGCTCTGCTGGAAGGTGGAGGTCGACGACTGGGCCACCAGCACCCGGGCGCCCTTCGAGACCAGCTGTCTGCTCATGTCGGGGAACGCCGTCTCGAAGCAGATCAGCGGCCCGAACTGCAGCCCGTCAGCCCGCATCACCACCGATGTCTGGCCTCGCTTGCGGTCCTCGTCCGCCGCCCGGCCCACCGAAGTGGCCCAGCCGAGCAACGAGCGGGCCGGGATGTACTCGCCGAAGGGCACCAGCCGCATCTTGTCGTAACGCTGCCCGGTCAGTCCGTGCTCGTCGACGAGGACAGAGCTCTTGTAGATGCCCGGCCGGTCGTCCCGCCGCGAGTCGACGTTCACCAGCAGCGGCGCACCCGTCTGCCGGGAGAGCGTGGCGAGCCTGCGTACCAGCGCGGGGTGGCTGTTCAGGTCGTAGCCGACGCTGCTCTCGCCCCACACCACCAGGTCGGGATCTCGGTTCGCCAGTCGGCGGGTCAGCTCCTCGCCGCGCTCGAACCGCTCCTGCCGCGAGAGCGTCTCCCCGATCTGTACGACGGCGATGCGGGTGCTGCCCGCGGGCTGGGGTCGCGGCGCCCACAGCCACACCGCGCTGGCGACGACGGCGACGCACACCAGCCCCACCACGGCAGCCACCCGGGCGCGGGGCGCGGTCAGCAGGGCGGCCAGCAGGGTGTTCACCGCCACCAGCAGGAAGCTCACCAGCCATACGCCGCCCACCGAGGCCAGCCGCAGCGCCGGTCGCACCTCCCACTGGCTCGCGCCCAACAGCCCCCACGGTCCGCCCAGGTACTCCCAGGACCTGACCAACTCCGCCAACAGCCAGCCCGACGGCACCAGCACCACGGCCGCCGCCAGCCGCCCACCGCCCGGCGTGCCGGCCAGCAGCCGATGCACCAGCCAGCCCCACGGCAACCACAACAGCCCCAGCAGCGCGGCGAGAAGCAGGATGAACACATGCAGGTTCGGCATCAGCCAGTGGTGCATCGCCAGCATGAACCCCGTACCGCCCAGCCAGCCCGCGACCGCGGCAGCGCGGCCCGAGGGTGCGTTGCGCAGCAACAGCAGCCACGGCACCAGCGCGACGTAGGCCAGCCACCACAGCGAGGGGGCGGGGAACGCCAGCACAGGCACGGCGCCCGCCCCCAGGGGCAGCACCACGCGAACCCAACGGGACGCCGGCCACGGACGCATGGGCCCCCTCCTTCATCCGGTGCTCCGATCACCAGTGTGCGGGAGGGGGTGCGTGTGAGCGAGGGGGCATGCGGGGGCGGGCGCGGCGCGGCTGTTCGCGGACCGCGGCCCGCACCGGCCCGTGCCTCGGTCGTCGTTGGGGCGGGGCAGCCGGACGGCCCTCGTCCGTTACGGCGCGGGCACCGGTTGGCGGCCCGCGGGTGTGCGGGGGGCGGGGACGACCACGGTGCGCGTCGCCGCTTCCGGCGCCTGCTGCACCGCGAAATCGGCCTCTGCCGTACGACCCGGTCCGCTGTTGCTCCGCGGTCGCGGCTCCCGGGGCCGGGGCTGCGGAGTCCCCTCAGCCCGTGCCTGCCGGGTGCTGTCGGACGACAGCACGACCAGGCCCCAGGCGGCCAGCGCACCGGCGCCCAGCGCCAGCACCGTGCCCGTCGCGCCGTACCGGAAGCCCTCGCCCAGCAGGAGTATCCCCGCGGCTGCGGCGACCACCGGGTTGGCCACGGTGGCGGTCGCCAGCGGTGTGGCCAGCCCGCCGTCCCGGTAGGAAGCCTGCGAGCTGGCCAGCCCCGCAGCCGCCAGCACCACCGTCAGCACGGTCAGCGGCACGAAGGTGGCCAACGGGGCAGAGGTCCAGTTGTCGGCCAGCGTCTTCACGAACACCGAGGCGGCGCCGTACGCCACCCCCGCGGCCAGCGCCAGCGACACGCTCCGCAGCGTGACGGCGCGGCTGCCGGGGCGGCCGTGCCCCAGCCGCCGTACGCCCGTCGCCGTACCCACCAGGAGCGCGAGAGCGCCCAGCACACAGCCCGCGAGGACGAACTGGCCGCCGCCGTCCAGGGAATCGGCCCCCCGGTCACCGGTGAGCAGCAGAATTCCGGCCAGCCCGGCCGTGACGAGGACAATGCCCCGCCAGGCGGCTGGGGCCACCGGCCGCCGCCCCAGGAGAGCCGCCATCGGAGCGGCGAGGACGAGCGTCAGTACGCCGAGCGGCTGGACGACGGTCAGCGGCCCCAGGCCGAGCGCGACCACGTGCAGCAACGCGCCCGAGCCCTGCAGCACGGCCGCGGTCCACCACATGCCGGAGCGCAGCAGCCCCCATCGGCTCGGCGCTGTCGTCGTGGCGATCCGCTCCTGCACGATCGCGGCCAGCGCGTAGCTGACCGCGGAAACCAGGGACAGCAGCACCGCCGTCGTCAGTGCGCTCATATCCGGTCCGCGCGGCGCGGGTTGGGCATCGGGTTCATGCTGTCCACGATTCCGCGCGCGCGGTGATCTGTCGTCACCTGTCAGCATCGTCTTGATGTACAGCCAGCGGAGTACGGCACCGAGCCGTATCCCCCTGCCAGGTGACACCCAAGGATGACCGGCATGCCGGGCAGGGGACGGCCCTGGCACCAGCCGTGGTGCGGTTACGGCTGTGTCGGCAGCGGGCCTTCGCCCGAGACCTCGACCGGTCCGAAGCCGCTGCCCAGCACGGTGACCCGGCAGACGCGCCCGTCAGCCAGCCGCAGCCGCGCCGTGTCGCCCTCCAGTTCGGTCCACAGCCGCCGGTCGCCCTCCGGCCGGATGGTGCCGGACCACGCGGTTCCGGGGCCGGTGGTCTCCGTGAACAGCGCCGCGTCGACCGGCACCTCGGCGGCTCCGGTCAGCAGGGTCGCGGGACCACGGTAGAAGTTGTCCATACGGCCAGTGTGGCAGTCCTCGCCCCACCCGGCAGGCCGTACACAGCCGGACCGCTCGCCGCGGACCGACGGAACCCCGCCGCCCGCACGGTGCGGGGACGGGGTCCGACGGCCGACGTGCACTTGTGCTGTCGTGAGGTCTCAGAACTCGTTCTTGCAGTAGTTCTGTACGGCCGGGCTCAGCACCGGGATGCCGATGGGGTTGCCGCAGAAGTTCACGCCGACGTTCGAAGGAGTCGGCTCTTTGCCATGGGGACCGTCGTTGGCGACTGCGGTCCCCGCTGTGGAGCCGAGCAGGGCGACGGCGCCGAGGGCGCAGGCAGTGATGGCAGTACGAATTCGCATGTTCGCTCCCGACAGAGGGGTAGTTGTTGTCTCCACGCCCACCGTGACGGCGTACGGACATGTCACGCATTTCGGGCTACTCCGGTCGAGTGTGCGTGTTGGTACGGTGCGCACCGAGGGGGTCGTGTTAATGCACGGAAGGGGGCCGGGCATGACTGCGGAGCAGGAGCCGGAGCAGGTCGCGGGTGGGGACACGGTGGAGACCGCGCAGGGTGCGGAGCAGGCAGCGGCCCTGCTGCCGGACAGTGAGCCGGTTCCGGGGCGGCGGGTGTTGTGCCGTATGTGCGGGCAGCCGTTGCGCGACCGGTCCTCCCGGTTGTGGGGCCTGGGCCCGGACTGCCGTCACAAGCTGGCCGTGCGCTCAGCGCCCACGCCGCCCCGGCGCGAGGTCGACCAGGACGCCCTGCCCGGACTGTGAGCTGCGGGCTCCTGGCGCGTCTGCGCCGGGATTCGGGAACGCGCCGGAATCATGGGGGAGTCCACCGGCGAAAGGCAGCTCCCGTGTCCCAGCCACCACAGCCCGGACCGCACCGGAACGGTGACCGCCGCTCCCGCCGCCGCTCCGGCACCGAGCCGCTGACCGCGCGCAGCGATATCTGGCTGCGCACGCTGCTGTCGTCCATCGGAGTGCCGTTCTTCGCGGCGGCCACGGCGCTGTTCGCCTGGTGGGCCGCGTCCTCCGACAGCCACAGTTCCCCCAGCGACCGGGTGCTCATGGTGCTGGCCGCGGTCTGCGGAGCCCTGGCGCTGGGCGCCGCCGTCGATCTGCTGGTGCTCAGGCGCAGACGCCGACAGGAGCGCGAACAGCGCCGCTGATCATCCGTACAGCCGCGTGATCAGCCCACCGACTCGCCCGCGTGCGGACTGATCACGCCCGCCGCCATCAGCGCGAAGAGCACGAGCCCCAGCAGGATCCGGTAGATGACGAACGGCATGAAGCTGCGGGTCGAAATGAACTTCATGAACCACGCGATGACGACATAAGCCACCACGAACGCCAGCACCGTGGCGAAGATCGTCGGCCCCCAGGAGACGTGCCCCTCGCCGATGTCCTTCAGCTCGAACAGACCGGAGGCGAGCACCGCGGGAACGGCCAGCAGGAAGGAGTACCGGGCCGCCGCCTCGCGCCGGTAGCCCATGAACAGGCCGCCGCTGATCGTGGCGCCCGACCGGGACACCCCGGGAACCAGCGCCAGCGCCTGCGCACAGCCGAAGAGCAGACCGTCGCGCACAGTGAGCTGTTCCAGGGACTTGCGCTCCCGCCGGGCCCGGTGGCGGCCGCCCTTGGAGTCGCGGGCCGCCATCCGGTCGGCGATGCCCAGGACGATGCCGAGCCCCACGAGCGTCGTCGCGATCAACCGCAGATCGCGGAAGGGGCCCTCGATCTGGTCCTTGAAGGCCAGCCCCAGCACACCGATCGGGATGGAGCCGACGATGACGAGCCAGCCCATCTGCGCGTTGTGGTCGCGGCGGGCCTCGCTGTTGTAGAGCGAGCGGAACCAGGCCGCGACGATGCGGCCGATGTCCTTACGGAAGAAGATCAGGACAGCTGCCTCGGTGCCGATCTGGGTGACGGCGGTGAACGCCGCGCCGGGGTCGTGCCAGCCGGCGAACGCCGCGACCAGCCGCAGATGCGCGCTGGAGGAGATCGGGAGGAACTCGGTCAGTCCCTGGACGAGTCCGAGGACGAAGGATTCAAACCAAGACATCGGCGGCGGGGCTCGTCCCTGTGGTAGTCGGGGTCAGTGGTGGGAGGCCGGCTCGGATGCGGCCGTCGAGGAGGCTTCGGGCGGGACGGCAGCGCGTGCCTCCGCAGGCGATGCGCCACCCTTCAGATGGGCGCGCTTGCGCCAGGCGACCACGCCGCCCGCCAGCCCGGAGAGCGCGATGAAGCCGAACGAGGCCAGGAAGACCGGTGAGGTCGGCTTCGCCGCGCTGCTGCCCGCGATGACGTACGCCGCGGTGTTGGGCACCGAGCCGAGCGCGGTGGCGCTCAGGAAGGCGGGCCAGCTCATCCGGGAGACGGCGGCGCCGTAGTTGGAGGCCGCGAACGGCACACCCGGCAGCAGCCGGATCACCAGCATCGAGCGGAAGCCGCGCTTGCTCAACTGCCGGTCGGCGGCGGACAGCCAGCGGCCGCGGAGCAGCGTTCGCAGCGCGTCCTGGCCCAGCATCCGGCCCAGTCCGAAGGCGATGCCCGCGCCGATCACCGTGCCGGCCGTCGCCGAGAAGGTGCCCGCCTGGGCGCCGAAGAGGACACCTGCCGCGACATTGAGCACGGGGCGCGGTACGAAGGCCGCGGTGCACAGCCCGTAGGCGGCGCCGAACAGGGCGACGGCCGTACCGCCGGCAGCCTGAGGAGACCAGCCGTGGGTGAGTACGCGCTGGGGCTCGTACAGCAGCATCGTCGTCGCCGCGCTGGACAGCAGTACGGCGAGCAGGGCGAGGCGGGACCAGGGAGAGAGCAGGGTCCTGGTGAGACGGCTGGGGAGTCCGTCTGGCTGCGTGGCGGGGACGGGCACGGTGGGAGCGTAACCGACGAACCGGCACCTCCGCCGTTCGAGGCTGTACGGAAAGCCCGAAAAATGCCGCTACGAAGCGGTGTTCGCCCCCCGTCCACCACCGCTTTCACCTGGTACGGAGAGCCTCGTGCGGAACTTCGGCAGGGTGGCTTCGAAAACCGTTCGACGTCCGGCGTCCGGCGAGTGATGATCGGTCGGTGTTCCGGCAGTCCCGTCTCTGTGCTCCGGCCGCGGTCGCGGCCGCCCGGCGGGCTGCCCTCTTCCCGACCCGGGGCGTGTGTGTCCGCCCCGTCCCTCCCGGCGTCCGGCTCTGCCGACGCTGACCCTTCCCGGACCGACCGAGGACCCCACAGGGGGAGGGTCGGTCATCCCGTGGGGTCCGCCTCGTCCCGCACCGGTCCAGGAGGGCACCCATGTCCGGCCACACCCACCCGTACCCCACCCCGCACCTGACCATCGGCACGCTGGGCCACCAAGGGCACGGCAAAACCACTCTGGCCGCGGCGCTGGCCGCCGCCCGCGCACCCGGCGCAACCGGACCCCGTTCACCCGCGTATCCCGACCCCCGTTCACCCGCGCATCCGGAGCGGCTACGACGACGATTCCGGTACGCGACCGACACCCGGCACTACACCCTGCTGGATCCCGCCGAAAGTCCGGAAAATCCCCTTGGGTCCCGCTTTCTGCGCGGCTTGGACGGAGCGGTGCTCGTCGTCTCCGTGCTGGAGGGCGTACGGCCCGGTACCGCCGACCACCTCTCGCTCGCGCGCCGCAGCGGCCTCGCACATCTGGTCGTGGCCCTCACCATGGCCGACGCCGGCAGCGACGAGCTGACGGAGTTGGTGGAGATCGATGTACGGGCGCAGATGACGGCGCACGGCTTTGCGGGGGAGGCGCTTCCGGCCGTCCGGGTCTCAGCGCGCCGCGCGCTGGAGGGCGATCCGCGGTGGAAGGCCACAATCGAAGCGCTGCTGGATGCCGTCGACACCTACGTGCCCTTGCCGGAGGTGCTCTGAGCGGCTCTTCGGACCTCACAATGGAGCGATGGACACCGACGCACACGGGGAGCAGATACCCCGCACCCGAGCCGCCGCGGGCGGCACGGCCAAGCTGCTGCCGGACGTCGACCGGGCGCGCGCCTGGCTGCTGACCGTGGACGGTGCGCCGCAGTCGTACGTCGACCTGGACGCGCCCGATCACCTGGAGTTCGAGTACGCGCGCCGGGTCGGCCACCTGCTGGATGTCACGGCGTCGCCGGGGGTGCCACTTGACGTGCTCCATCTCGGCGGCGGAGCGCTCACGCTGCCCCGCTATCTCGCAGCGACCCGTCCCGGCTCCCAACAGCGGGTGGCCGACCCGGACGCGGAGTTGACCGCTTTCGTCGCCGAGTACCTTCCGCTGCCCGAGGGCGCGCACATCACGGTGGAGGCGGCGGACGGGCGGGCGGTGCTGGAGTCCTCGGCACCCGGCAGCGCGGACGTACTGGTGGCCGACGTCTACGGCGGCTCGCAGGTCCCCGCGCATCTGACCACGTTGCCGTACGCGAGGGAGGCGGCGCGGGTGCTGCGGCCGGGAGGCACCTATGTGGCCAACCTCGCCGATGCCGCGCCGTTCCGCTTCCTCGCCTCCCAACTGGCCACTTTCGCTGCGGTCTTCCCGCAGCTGGCGGTGGTCGCCGAGCCCGCGGTACTGCGCGGGCGGCGGTTCGGCAACATCCTGCTGCTCGCCTCGCGGCACGAGCAGCCGCTGCCGGAGCTGGCCCGACGCTGCTCGGCCGATCCGTTTCCCGCCCGGGTCGAACACGGCGCGGCGCTGGAGCGCTTGATGCGCGGCGTGCGGGCGGTCGAGGACGGCGATGCCGTGCCGTCCCCGGAACCGCCGGACGGCGCCTTCAGTATCGGCTGAGGGCGCCGTCCTGGGCCTGGACCGCGGGACCGCGGAGGCGGTGCGGGGTCAGCCGCGGGGCTCGTTCCCGCCGCCGTCGTAGTTGCGGAGGCTTCCCATGATCTTCTTGATGGTGGCGTCCGAGAGCTCGTCCTTGACGCCCGCGTCGGTGTAGAGGACCCAGATCGCCAGGTCACCGTTGCTGTTGATCCAGGACGCCGTGACCACCTTGCCGGCGCTGGTGGCGCACTTGTCGTCCGTGGGCGCTCCGGTGACGTTCGCGGTGGCGGTGTGCCCCTTGATGCCGTGCTTGTTCTGGAACGGCTTGCCCTTGGAGACCTTGAGGGTGCCCTTCTGCTTCTGGTCGTAGCCGGCTATCGCGAAGTTGCCCGCCGCGATCCGCGCCGCCTCCTTGGTGTTCTTGGAGCCCTGCCCGCCCTTGGTGCCGACAGCGGCGCGGCTGCTCTCCTTGCACCAGTTGTCCTTGAAGTAGGCGGGCGACGACATGGCGACCAGGACCTTGCCCTTGTCGTTCTCGAAGCCGGTGATGGTGCCCTCGCCCGCGAGCGTCCAGTCCTTGTTGTCCGGCACGTCGAAGGCGGAGTACCACTTCGGGTTGACGACGGTCTGCCAGCCGGCAACCACGGGCTCCGACGGGTCCTTGGAGCCTCCTCCGCCGCCACCCGGGTCGGCCTTCTTGCTCTTCTCCGGCTTCGTCTTCGCCGAGGGCGAGGCGGACTTGTCGGCCTTGTTCTTCTTGCCGCCCTTGTCATCGCCCCCGAGGACGACGACGCCGGTCACGGCTGCGGCGATGACCGCGACCGCGGCGACGATCGAGATGATGACCGTCTTCTTCCGGTCGCCGCCCCCGCCGCCCCCGCCGCTCATGGGCGACTGCGGGCCGCCGGGCATGCTTGCCTGCCCCCACTGCCCCGACTGGCCGGGACCGCCCGGCTGCTGGCCGTACGGGTATGACGGTGCGCCTTGCTGGCCGTAGCCGGACGGCTGACCCGCCGGCGGCTGCTGCCCGTAGCCGGGTTGCTGGCCTGAAGGCTGTTGCCCGTAGCCGGGCTGCTGGTACGGGTTCGGCTGCCCATAGCCGGGCTGCTGATACGGGTTCGGCTGCTGCGGGTTCTGCTCGCCCCCGGGCTGCTGCTGTCCTGGCCACATGGCCGACAACCTTATGGTGCGTTGCTCGCACCGACTACGGGTGCCCACCGATCGGTACGCACCCGCTACATGAATGGGGGCGAAGCGGGAAGGCCGTCCAGGGTTACTCGATGGTAACGTGCGGCCATGACCACACAGTCACAGCCGGACATCGGCGAGCTGATGAGGGCTTCCGTGCCCATGGCCCGCACCCTCGACCTCGAGTACCTCGAGACCTCGCCGGAGCGGGTCGTCGTCTCCCTGCCCGATCAGAGCGCGTACCACAACCACGTCGGCGGTCCGCACGCCGGCGCGATGTTCACGCTCGCCGAGTCCGCGAGCGGCGCGGTGACCATGGCCGCGTTCTTCGACCAGCTCTCCCGGGCCGTGCCGCTGCCGGTGCGCGCGGAGATGGACTTCAAGAAGCTCGCCAAGGGCGTCGTCACCGCCACCGCCGAGCTCGGCCGCCCGGCGGCCGACGTGGTCGCCGAACTGGACAAGGGGCAGCGCCCCGAGTTTCCGGTGAAGGTGGCACTCAGGCGTGCGGACGGCGCCGTCACCAGCGAGATGACCATCGTGTGGACCCTGCGGCCCAACGACTGACCTCTGTGTTTCCCGACCCTGGCCGCACCGGTGGCGCTGGGCCGTCGGTGCGGCGGGTGTGCGGTCGAGTAGGCTTCCGGGTTCGTGCTGCCATGACAGCTCGTGCCCTGATATGTCATGAGAGGAAGCCGCAGTTGCACATCCAGGAGTGGCTGGAGAGTGTCCCGGCCGTCAGTGTGTACCTCCTGGTGGGGGTGGTCATCGGACTGGAGAGCCTGGGTATTCCGCTGCCCGGGGAGATCGTTCTCGTCAGCTCCGCACTGCTGGCCTCGCAGCAGGGACACATCGACCCGGTGATCCTGGGCACATGTGCCACGGTCGGTGCCGTCGTGGGCGACTCGATCGGGTACGCCATCGGCCGTAAGGGGGGCAATCCGCTGCTGGAACGGCTGGGCAGGAAGTTCCCCAAGCACTTCGGGCCCAGCCATGTGGCCACCGCCGAGCGCTCCTTCCAGCGGTGGGGCATGTGGGCCGTCTTCTTCGGCCGTTTCATCGCCCTGCTGCGCATCTTCGCCGGACCCCTCGCGGGCGTGCTGAAGATGCCGTACTGGAGGTTCCTGACGGCCAACGTGCTGGGCGGCGTGGTGTGGGCAGGCGGTACGACCGCCGTCATCTACTACGTCGGCATCGTCGCCGAGGCATGGCTCAAGCGCTTCTCCTGGGTCGGACTTGTGGTCGCCGTGCTGATCGGCCTCGGTTCCATGCTGCTCGTCAAGCGCCGCGCTGCCAAGACCGCAGAGGCGGACGCGCCGGAACCAGCGCTGGCCCGTGACTAGCGCTTGCCCGGCATGGGGGGCTGCGCTTGCCCACCCTGCGCCCTGGGGGCACCTCCCGGACGGAGTCTGGGGGAGCAGACTGCCCAAGCTTCGCTGGGGGAGGTCCTGTAAGGGGGCGCGGGGAACTGCGCGACCAGCCACCAACAGAGCCGCAGCCTGCGGACGGCGGACAGGGGCACCCCATCAACAGCCCCCCGAGAAAGGGAAAAGCGTGGCACAGCGCGGACTGATCGTGACGGTCGGTGGAAACGAACCCCGGCTGGATCCCACGGCGTTCAACGCGCCGACCTCCGTGATCGCCGGTGAGGTCACCATGGCCGCCGGGTCCAGCCTGTGGTACGGCGCCGTGATGCGTGCCGACGCCGGGCCCATCGTGCTGGGCGAGGGCAGCAATGTACAGGACAACTGCACCGTCCACGGCGATCCGGGCTTCCCCGTCACCGTCGGCGCACACGTCACGGTGGGCCACAATGCGGTGCTGCACGGCTGCACCGTCGAGGACGAGGTGCTGATCGGCATGGGCGCCACCGTCCTCAACGGCGCGCACATCGGCGCCGGTTCACTCGTCGCGGCACAGACCCTGGTGACCCAGGGCACGGTCGTGCCGCCCGGTTCGCTGGTCGCCGGGGTGCCGGGCAAGGTACGGCGCGAACTGGCCGACGAGGAGCGCGAGGGCGTGCGCTTCAACGCGCTCGCGTATGTCCAGTTGGCCAAGCAGCACCGTGAAGCGTCCGCCGGTGAGGGCACCGGGCACTCCTGAGCGGGGCAACCGCCAGGTTACTGGTGAGGAACCTCACCGGGGTGAGCGAGCGCCGGGGCGCTACCGTGACGGCGTGCCCCTCAGGAACGCGCTCACCTCCCTCAGCTCCCGCGCCGTGCACGGCATCTGGCGCCGGTTCCAGCGCGCGGGAGCCGTCACGGCCGAGCGCCCCGGGCCGTACGCGTTCCGCCGGATCGGCACCGGGACCCGGCTCGCCTTTCCGCAGGGGACGCTCTTCGGCACTCCGTGGATCGAGCTGGGCGACCACTGCATCGTCGGCCAGGACGTCACGCTGACGGCTGGGATGATGCCGGAGCTGGACCTGGGGCCAGAAACCGTGCTGCGGCTGGGGAACGGCGTGGTGCTGGGACGGGGCAGCCATGTCATAGCGGACACCGAGGTCAGCATCGGGGACGACGTGTTCTGCGGACCGTACGTCTACATCACCTCGACCAACCACTCCTACGACGATCCGGCGCGGCCGGTCGGTAAGCAGTGGCCCCGTACCGCGCCGGTCGAGATAGGGGCCGGCAGCTGGATCGGCGCGGGAGCCGTCGTACTGCCGGGCGCCAGGCTGGGGCGGAACGTGGTGGTCGCGGCGGGTGCCGTGGTGCGGGGTGAGGTGCCCGACCACGCGGTGGTCGCGGGCGCCCCCGCCAAGGTGGTGCGCCGCTTCGACCCGGATCAGGGCTGGCAGCCACCACTGCGCACCCCGCCGCCGGTGCCCGTGCCGGAGGGCGTCACCCCGCAGCAACTGGTGGCCCTGGCCGAACTTCCCCGCCAGCACGGCCGGCCGGACGGCGACACGGAGGGCGTGCAGGGCACGGAGGACGGCGCGGAGGGTGCGGAGGACGGCGTGGAGGACCTGGAGGACGGTGTGGAGGACACCGCGTCCGACCGCTGACGCCGGAGTGCGGTCAGCCCGAGGCGAGCAGCACCGTGCCCAGCAGCGCCAGCCCGGCACCCGCGGTCTGCATGGCCCGCAGCCGCTCCTGGAGCACGCCCCGGGCGGCCAGCGCGGTGACGACGGGGTAGAGCGAGGCGAGCACTGCGGCGACCGTGACCGGGCCGTGCTGCGCGGCGACGGCGTACGTGCCGTTGGCGGCGACGTCGGCCAGTCCGACGAAGACCAGCGCGGGCAGTGCCGTCCACACTGCCCGCATCCCCTCCTCGGGAAGCGCGGGGGTACCCCGCCGCACCGAGGCGTAGAGCGCGCCGCCGCCCACGACCACGTTGACCACCCGCTGCACGAACAGCGTGAGGAAGAGCCCCGTGACGGTCGTGGACGCCTCGGCGACCAGGCTCATCGTCGCACCGAAGCCGAAGGCGGCGACGACGGTCAGCAGGATCGTGCGCTGCTGCACGGGCGCCCCGCCACCGCCCACGCCACCGGCCAGTACCACGCCGGTGACGGCGACCAGGGTGCCCGCCGCCTGCACCAGGCCGGGCCGTTCGCCGTGCAGCACCATGCCGACGGCCACCGGAACGGCCACGCTGCCGAGGGTCGCGACGGGGGAGACCACGCCCATCGGGCCGATGGCCAGCGCCCGGTAGAAGCACAGCATCGACACCGGTCCGATGGCCCCGGCCGCCACCGCGCACCACAGCAGGCGGGCGTCCAGCTCGCTCCAGGCGCCCGTGCCGAGCACGATGGCGCCCAGCACCAGGCAGGCCGCGCCCTGCGAGACGACCACCACGGTCAGCTCGCGCAGCCGTTTGCTGAGCAGCCCGCCGCCGAAGTCGGCCAGCCCCCACAGGAGACTGGTGGCCAGCGCGAAGACAGCGGTCATGACGGAATCCCTCGCAGTACAGTGTGGTGAACGCTTAAGTCCAGCACACCGTAGTTCACCATAGTGCACTCTGTCATCTATTATTTTGGATGGTGCGGAACACCGTGACGGACCTCGACAACCTCACGCAGGCGCTGGCCCGCAATCTCAAACATCTGCGGGCCGAGCGCGGCTTCACCCTGGACGCGCTGGCGGCGCGGGCAGGCGTCAGCCGGGGCATGCTCATCCAGATCGAACAGGCCCGCACCAACCCCAGCGTCGGCACCGTCGTCAAGATCGGCGACGCTCTCGGCGTCAGCATCACCTCGCTGCTGGACTTCGACCAGGAGCCGCAGGTCCGGCTGGTCCCGCCGGAGCAGGCCGTACGGCTGTGGTCCACCGAGGCGGGCAGCCACAGCACCCTGCTCGCGGGCACGGAGGCGCCCGGTCCGCTGGAGCTGTGGAGCTGGAAGCTGGTGCCGGGCGACGCCAGCAGCTCCGACCCGCATCCCATCGGCACCACCGAGCTCGTCCACGTCAGCGCGGGCACGCTCACCCTGGAGGTGGACGGGGACAAGTACACCGTCCCGGCCGGAACCTCCGCCTGCTTCGAGTCCCACGTGCCGCACGGCTATCGCAACGACGGCACGGAAACCGTCGAGATGACCATGGCCGTCTCGGTCCCCGAACCGCGCTGACCAAGCATCGCGCGGTTGGCTAAGGTGCCGGTATGCGAGCGCCCATCGGAGACTTCGACCACGCCCGGCCGGCCCCCGAGGTGCTGGACCAGCTGGCCGCACCTGTCGGCGCCGCCGTGCGCGGCTGGGAAGGTCCGGTCGCCGCCGACCAGTTGCTCTACGTGGACACCGATCCGGAGAAGGCCGACACCGCCGTCTTCGTGGAGTCCTACGGCGAGGATCTGCTGGAGACCTCGGCCAACTGTGTCGTCGTCGCCGCCAAACAGGGCGGGGTCCGCACCTTCGCGGCATGCGTGGCGCTCTCCTCCTGCCGCGTCGACGTCAACGGAGCGGTGCGGCGCACCCTGGGCGCCCGGAAGGTGTCCTTCGCGCCGCACGAGACCGCCGTCGGCGAGACCGGCATGGAGTACGGCGGCATCACCCCCATCGGGCTGCCCGCCGACTGGCCGCTGCTGCTGGACGCCGAAGTCGCCGCACTGCCCTGGGTGTTGATCGGCAGCGGCAGCCGCAGGGGCAAGCTGATCGTGCCCGGCAAGGCGCTGGCCGCCCTGCCCGGCGCCGAGATCGTGGAGGGGCTGGGACAGCGCGGCTAGCTCCGCGCTCAGTCCCTGGGAGGCCGGGCGGCGGCGTCCAGCGTGCTCGCATCCAGCGACAGCGGGATCGAGTGCTCGGCGAAGCCCATGGACCGGTACATCGCCTCCGCCTCCGGCGTCGCATGCAGATCCACGCGCGTGACGCCGCGGCGGGCGAACTCCTCCAGGAGCGCGGCGGTCGTCGCCCGCGCGTATCCGCGACCGCGGTACCGCTCGTCGGTGCACACGTTGAAGATGAAGCCGAACAGCCCGTGCGGACTCACCGGTGCGGGCAGCCGCTCCTCGATCCGGCCCACCGCGCACGCCGCGAGGTGGGTCGGCAGTCCGGGCCCGTCGCCGTCCACCACGAACGCCGGCAACGGAGAGTCCTGCTGTGCGAGCTGCCGACGCGCGACCCGGACGGCTTCCTTCTCCCACGGCCCCGGCTCGTCCCGCCCGCTCATCGCGGCGAACATGAGCCTGCGCAGCCGTACGATCTCCTCGGCATCGTCCGGCGTGGCCCTGCGTATGTCGATCATGCGCTGGAGGTTACCCGGACGCTCTGGTCGCGGTGATCGAGTTTTCCTCCCCCAGCCTTCGGCCGGGAGGTGCCTCCAACCCTCGCCGAACCCGTCCATGCAGTCGTGGAGGACCTGGACCGGCTCCTCGCGCACCCCGCCGAGCAGACCGGCCAGTCGGTCGGTCGGCGGGGTGCGGGTGTCGTCGAAGGCGGCAGCCTCCGGGAGGTAGTCCCGCACCAGCCAGAAACGTTCGCGGAAGATGCGCTGGTCCGCCGTCTTGGTGGCGCGCCGTTGCGGCGGAGAACTCCCGGTTCAGTCCAGGCGGGGGATCTCGATGGCGGGGCAGCGGTCCATCACCATGCGGAGGCCGGCTGCGCGGGTGCGCTCGTATGCTGCCTCGTCCACGACCCCGAGCTGGAACCAGACGGCCTGGGCGCCGATCGCCACTGCCTCGTCGGCGACCGGTCCCGCAAGGGCGGAGTTGACGAAGACGTCCACCACGTCCACGGAGAAGGGGATGTCCGCAAGGCTCGCGTAGCCACGCTCGCCGTGCACCGTCTCCGCCTTCGGGTGGACGGGCACGATCCGCTTGCCGTAGCGCTGGAGCACCTGGGCCACCCCGTACGCGGGCCGGGAAGTGTTCCGCGAGAGGCCCACCACCGCCCAGGTGTCACCCAGCTCGGTGAGAATCTCCCGTACCGTCACGGAATCGCCGTCCATCGGTGTCTCTCCTCCATAGCAGCCCTTTCCTGGGACAACGGCTCGCACCCCGCGCCGATTCCCGTGGCCCTGGCCATAGGCTGGCGGGATGCAGCAGGAGCAGCAGCCCGAGGGGCCCGCGGAGTACATCACCGTCGCGGCGGAGGGCGTGCACGAGACCGAGGTCAACCGCTCCCGCTTTCTGTGCGCCCTCGCCCCCGCCGCCACCGAGGCCGAGGCGCAGGAGTTCATCGCGCGGGTCCGCAAGCAGCACCCCGGCGCCAACCACAACTGCTCGGCCTACGTCATCGGTGCCGACGCGAGCATCCAGAAGGCGAACGACGACGGCGAACCGGGCGGTACCGCGGGCGTGCCGATGCTCCAGATGCTGCTGCGCCGCGAGGTCCGCTACGCGGTCGCTGTCGTCACCCGCTACTTCGGCGGCGTCAAGCTGGGCGCGGGCGGCCTGATCCGCGCGTACGGCGGAGCGGTGGGCGAGGCCCTGGACGCCGTCGGGACGGTCACCCGGCGGCGCTTCCGGCTGGTGACGGTCACGGTCGGCCATGAGCGTGCCGGACGCCTGGAGAACGATCTGCGCGCCACAGGCCGCGAGGTGCGCGAGGTGCACTACGGCGCCGAGGTCACCATCGAACTTGGGCTGCCCGACGCCGATCTGGCCGACTTCCGTGGCTGGCTCGCCGACGCGACCGCGGGCACCGCGCGGGTCGACGTGGGCGGCGAGGCGTTCGGCACCGTCTGAGCGAGGGGATGGGCCGCGGCCAGGGGGCGCGGCACGGTGTGGTGCGGTGCCGTACGGAGCCGCAGATCGCGCTCGGTCCGGGGTGCGGCACGCACTGTCAGTGGTGGGCCTTAAGGTCGTTGACCATGCGTCTGCTGCACACCTCGGACTGGCATCTGGGCCGGAGCTTCCACCGCGTGAGCCTCCTCGATGCCCAGCGCGCCTTCCTCGACCATCTGGTCGCCACCGTCCAGGAGCGCGCGGTGGACGCCGTGCTCGTCTGCGGCGACATCTACGACCGCGCGGTTCCCCCGCTCGCCGCAGTCGAGATGTTCGACCACGCGCTGCAACGCCTGGCCGAGCTCTCCGTGCCCACCGTGATGATCTCCGGCAACCACGACTCGGCCCGCCGCCTGGGTGTCGGCTCCAAGCTGATGGGCCGCGCGGGCGTCCACCTGCGCACCGACCCGCAGGAGTGCGGCACGCCGGTGCTGCTCGACGACGCCTCAGGGGGAGGCCAGGTCGCCGTCTACGGACTGCCCTACCTGGAGCCCTCGCTGGTACGGCAGACCCTCGGCGCCCGGCGCGCCGGGCACACCGCCGTGCTCCGCGCCGCGATGGACAAGGTCCGCGCAGACCTCGCGGCCAGGCCGGCCGGGACCCGCTCCGTCGTCCTGGCGCACGCCTTCGTCACCGGGGCCGAAGTCTCCGACAGCGAGCGGGACATCACCGTCGGCGGGGTCGCTTCCGTGCCCGCTTCCGTCTTCGACGGCGTCGATTACGCCGCGCTCGGCCATCTGCACAACTGCCAGTCCATCACCGAAAGGGTGCGCTACTCCGGCACCCCGATCGCCTACTCCTTCTCCGAGGCGGGCCACCCCAAGTCCATGTGGCTGGTCGACCTCGGCCCCGGCGGTGACCTCGCCGCCGAGCGGCTGCACTGCCCCGTACCGCGTCGCCTCGCCCGGCTGCGCGGCACGCTCGACGAACTGCTGGCGAACCCGGACCACGAGCAGCACACGGACTCCTGGGTGGAGGCCACCCTCACCGATGCCGCCCGCCCCCACGACCCGATGGCCCGGCTGGCGAGGCGCTTCCCGCACACCGTCAGCCTCGTCTTCGCACCCGAGCGGGAGGAGACCGACGACGGACGCTCCTACGCCGTACGGCTGAAGGGCCGTACCGACCGGCAGATCGCCGAGGACTTCGTCGGCCATGTACGTCCCGGACGGCAGGCGGCGCCCGAGGAACGCGAGATGCTGGGCCAGGCGCTCGAGGCGGTGCGGGTTGCCGAGGCCGCCGAGCCGGGCGAGCCGCCTGCCGCCTCCCGAACGGGTCCTGCCGTCTCCCGTACGGCGCCCACGGTGCACCCCGCCGACGGCAGCAGTCGGCGCCCGGCCGTCGGCAGCGGGCGCGAGGTGGCGCGTTGAGGCTGCACCGGCTCACCCTCACCGCCTTCGGCCCGTTCAGCGGCACCCACGCCGTCGACTTCGACACCCTCTCCTCGGCCGGGCTCTTCCTGCTGCACGGTCCCACGGGCGCGGGCAAGACCTCGGTGCTGGACGCCGTGTGCTTCGCCCTCTACGGCGGCGTGCCCGGCGCCCGCCAGCAGCCGGGCGGCACCCTGCGCAGCGACCATGCCGACCCGCACACCCGCACCCAGGTGGTCCTCGAACTGACCGTCGCAGGGCGGCGGCTGGAGATCAGCCGCGCCCCCGAGCAGCTCCGCCCCAAGGCCCGCGGCACCGGCCTCACCCGGGAACGGGCCCGCTGCGAACTGCGCGCCTGGGACCCGGTGACCGGCGAGTGGCACGGCCTCAGCCGCTCCCACCAGGAGATCGGTGAGGAGATCAGCCAGGCGCTCGGCATGAGCAAGGACCAGTTCTGCCAAGTGGTCCTGCTGCCGCAGGGCGACTTCGCGCGGTTCCTGCGCTCCAATGCCGAGGATCGGGCGAAGCTGCTGGGGCGCCTCTTCGACACCGGCAGGTTCGCTGCGGTGGAGGAAGAGCTGGCGCGGATGCGCAAGAGCGCGCAGCACGAGGTGGTCTCGGCCGACGAGGAACTGCTGGCCCTCGCCCACCGGATGCGGCAGGCGGTCGGCGACCCGGCCGAGTTGGGCGAGGGCCCGACGGCCGCGCCCGAGGCGGATTCCGTACCCGGTCAGCGCACTGCCCCGGCGTCCACCGCCACACCGGGCAGCACCGGCGGCGGGCGGACCGGCACCCGGGCCAAGCAGGCCAAGGCACCCGAGCGGGGGAGGCTCGCCCCCGGCGACCCCGGTCTCACCGACGCCGTACTGACCTGGGCGGCACAGGCCCGCTCGTACGCCCGCGAACGCCTCACCTCCGCCGCTCTCGCCGCCGAGACGGCGCGCGAGCGGTACGGCACCGCAGCACGGGAGTTGGAGGCGAGCCGCGAACTCGACCGGGAGCAGCAGCGGTTCGCCCGCGCCCGGCAGCGCGCCGAGGAGCTGACTGCCAGGAGCCAGGAGCGGGACGCGCTGCGGCGCAGGCTGGAGCGGGCGCAGGCTGCCGAGGCCGTGGCCCCCGCACTCCGGCTGCACCATGCTGCACGCGACGAACACGCTCAGGCCCGCACCGCCGAACGGAACGCCCGCGCCCACCTCCCGCAGACCCTGGCCGACGCCGGGCCCGAGCGGCTGTCGGCCCTGGAGCGGGAGCTGCGCCAGGAGCTGGGCGCGCTGCGGGCCACCCGCGAGGAGGAGCCGCGGGCAGCCGGGATCGAGGCCGAACTGCGCCGTCTGGACGCCGAGTCCCGGGCCGACGAGGAACTGCTCCGCGAGGCGGGGGAGTGGCTGGCGGGCTGGGAGGAGCAGCGGCACGCCCTGCAGCGCCGGGTGGACGAGGCGCTGGAGGCCGCCACCCGCGCCGAACGCCTCGCGGGCAGGCTGCACCCGGCCCGCGCGCGCCTGCAGGCCGCCCGCCGCCGCGACCAGCTCGCCGCCGAGATCGAGACCGCCGCCGAAGACCTCCGGAGCGCCAGGGAAGAGGCCGCCGAGGCGAAGGAGCAGTGGCTCGCCCTGCGGGAGCGGCGGCTGCGTGGCATCGCGGCCGAGCTCGCCGCGAACCTGACAGCGGGCGAGCCGTGCGCCGTCTGCGGCTCCACGGCGCACCCCGATCCGGCGCGCGAGGAGCCGGACCACGTCGACCGCGCGGCCGAGGACGAGGCACTCGCCGCCTCGCAACGTACCGCGGAGCGCCGCCAGTCGGCCGAGCAGCGACTTGCCGCGCTGCGCGAGAGCCACAGCGCCGTGCAGGCGGAAGCGGCGGGCCGGGGAGGCGCCGAAGGACCGGAGGCCGAGGGCGCCGGCTTCGCGGGGCCGGGCGCCGGGCCGGGCGCCGAACGGGCGACCGGCACAGGCACCGAGCCCGCTGCTGCGAGCGGCTCTCGGCCCGAGGCGGGTGGTCCCCGGCGGACCGCGGGGGAGACCGCCCGGTCGGTAGCGGACCCGGGCGCGAGCGCCGAGGCGCTGGCCGCCGCCGTCATCGCGCTGGAACACGAGCATGCGCAGGCCCACGCACAGGCGTCCGGCACCCATGAGGCCCGCGAGGTGCTGGCCGCCGCCGAGAGGGAGCACGCCGAGAGGCAGGCCGCGCGCCAGGACGCCGAGCGCCGTGCCGCAGCCCGCACTTCGACCCGGGACGCGCTCCAGCGGGAGCTGGCGGCCCTCACCGAGCGGCTGACGAAGGCCCGCGGCGAGGCTCCCAGCGTCGCAGCGCGCTTCGCCGAACTGGAGCGCCGCGTCGGGCTGCTGTCCCAGGCCGCGGAGGCAGCGCGTACGGCCGTACGCACTGCCGAACGGCTCACGGACTCTGCCGCGCAGCTGGCGGACGCCGCACACCGGGCCGGTTTCACCGACGCCGACGACGCCGGACAGGCCGTGCTGCCCGACTCCGAACAGCGCGAGCTGCGCGCCCGCCTGGAGCGCTGGCAGGCCGAAGAGGCTGCCGTACGCGAGGAGTTGGCCGACCCGGCGCTCGCCGCGGCGGCTGCCCGGCCGGCGGCGCGGCCGGAGGCGGCCCAGGCCGTTGCCGAGGCCGCCGAGGAGCGGCTGCGTGCCGCCGACGCCGAGCACCACGCGGCGCGCGGCCGGGTGGCGGCGCTGGAGGAGCTGGGCGGGCGGGCCGCCGACCGTGCCCGCCGGCTGGCGCCGTTGCGTACGGCCTACGACCGCATCGCCCGGCTGGCCGGGCTCGCGGCGGGCACCTCCGCGGAGAACGAGCGCCGTATGCGACTGGAGTCGTATGTACTGGCCGCCCGGCTCGAACAGGTCGCCGGGGCCGCCTCGGCGCGGCTCGCCCGGATGTCCGGCGGGCGCTACACGCTGGTGCACTCCGACGAACGTGCCTCCGGGCGCGGCAGATCCGGGCTGGGACTGCATGTGGTGGACGCCTGGACGGGCGCCGAGCGGGACACCGCCACGCTCTCCGGCGGCGAGACCTTCTTCGCCTCCCTCGCCCTTGCCCTCGGCCTCGCCGACGTGGTCACCGAGGAGGCCGGCGGCACCCGCTTGGAGACCCTCTTCATCGACGAGGGGTTCGGCAGCCTGGACGAGCAGACGCTGGACGAGGTGCTGGACGTGTTGGATTCCCTGCGCGAGAGGGATCGCTGCGTGGGCATCGTCAGCCATGTGGCCGACCTGCGTCAGCGGGTGCCGGCTCAATTGGAGGTCGTCAAGTCGCGGTCGGGCTCCGCATTGCGCCACCACACGGCCCCGGCAGTCGGCTGACGTGCCAGTCCGGCGGTGCCGAACCCACCCCGGCCCGGGACGGGTTCGGCACCGCCGGTGGCGCGGCGGGAAAAAGGGCGGCTCAGAGCACCGAGAGCTCCGCCACCAGGTCATCCAGCCCCAGGGAACCCAATGAGAGGGCTGCCATATGCCAAGCCTTGGCATCGAAGGCGGCGCCGCGCTCGCGCTGCGCCGCATCGCGGCCCTCCAACCAGGCGCGCTCGCCCAGCTTGTAGCCGATGGCCTGGCCCGGCATGCCCAGGTAACGCACCAGCTCGCTCTCCACGAAATCCGCGGGGCGCCCGCTGTGCATGCCGAAGAACTCCTGCGCGAGCTCGGGGGTCCACCGCTCGCCCGGGTGGAAGGGGGAGTCGGCGGGGATCTCCAGCTCCAGGTGCATGCCGATGTCGATGATCACCCGGGTGGAGCGCATCATCTGCGCGTCCAGGTAGCCCAGCCGCCGCTCGGCCGTGGTCAGGAAGCCCAGCTCGTCCATGAGCCGCTCGGCATACAGCGCCCAGCCCTCGGCGTTGGCGCTGACCATGCCGACGGTCGTCTGGTAGCGGGAGAGCCTGTCGGCGACGTACGTCCACTGCGCGAGCTGCAGATGATGTCCCGGCACGCCCTCGTGGTACCAGGTGGTGACCAGGTCGTAGACCGGGAACCGGGTCTCTCCCATGGTGGGCAGCCAGGTGCGGCCCGGCCGGGAGAAGTCCAGCGACGGCTGGGTGTAGTACGGCGCGGCGGCGCTGCCGGGCGGGGCGATCCTGGCCTCCACCCGGCGTACCGGCTCCGCCAGCTCGAAGTGGGTGCCGTCCAGCGCGGTGATGGCCTCGTCCATCAGCCCCTGGAGCCACTCGCGTACCGCCTCGACGCCCTCGATGGCCTCGCCGTGCGTGTCCAGGTGGCGCAGCGCATCCCAAGGGGTCTCCGCGCGGGGGAGGATCTTCCCCGCCTCGGCGCGCATCTCGGCGAGCAGCCGGTGGAACTCCTCCCAGCCGTAGCGGTACGCCGCCTCCAGGTCGAGGTCGGCGCCGTTCCAGTAGCGGGACCAGAGTGCGTACCGCTCGCGGCCCACCGTCTCGGGGGCGCCCGCGATGCCCGGTGCGTACACGTCCCGCAGCCAGTCTCGCAGTTCGGAGATGGCGCGGGTGGCCTCGGCGGCGGCTTCGCCGAGTTCGGAGCGGAGGGTGTCGGGGCAGCTGCCGGCGAACTGTGCGAACCAGCCCCGGTCGTCCTCCGAGTCCTTCTCACCCAGCCACTGCGCCAGCTGTCCCAGTACCGTGGAGACTTGGCGGGGTCCGGCGTACAGGTCGCGCGAGAGCCCCTCGGCGAGGGAGGCACGGTACCCGTCGAGCGCGACCGGCATCGCGCGCATCCGGGCGGCGACCACCTTCCAGTCCTCCTCCGTCTCGGACGGCATCACGGTGAAGATGCCACGCACCGAATGGAGCGGCGAGTGGATGTTGCTGACGGCGCGCAGCCCCTCGCCCGCCTCGTGGACGGCCAGCTGGGCGGTCAGCCGCTCGTGCAGCAGCCGTGCGCAGCGCCGCTCCTCGTCGCTGTCGCCGCCGGGCCGCGCCTGAGCCGCTGCCAGCTCCTCCAGGGTGGTGCGGCACAGTACGGCCATCGCCTCCTGGCCCGCGGGCGAGAAGTCGGGCAGCTTGCTGTGGCTCTCGGGCACCCCGAGGTAGGTGCCGGTGATCGGGTCGAGTTCGACGAGCGCGTCGACGTAGGTGTCGGCTACCTGGCGCGGCAGGGGGCCGGGGGTCGCTGTGTTGATCGCATCGGACATGGGCCCATCCTCGTACGCCGGTGCCCTCGCCGTCAGTACCGGGACGGCGCAGGTGGGGCATCGGAGCCCGGCGCAGGCGCGGTGCTCAGCGCGGTGCCACGGCAGCGGACGCCAGGGCGGCGGTCACCACCAGGGTGCCCTCCTCCACCTGGTAGTCGAGCGGCAGCCCGAGTCCGCGCATCGCCGCGACCATGCCCGTGTTCGACGACTGGGTGACGGCGTAGACGCTCTCGCAGCGTGCCTCGCGTGCCATTCCGATCAGCCGTCGCAGCAGTGCCGAGCCGATGCCCCGGCGCTGCCAGGCGTCCTCGACCAGCAGCGCCGCCTCCGTCTCGTCGCCGTCCCACAGCAGGTGCCCGAGCGCCACCAACTCGCCCGCGGGTGACTCCACGGCGAGGGTGCGGCCGAAGCGGGGGGAGAGCAGGTGCCGCAGATAGCGGTCGGCGTCCTTGACGGGGCCGTGGTAGCGCCGGCTGAGCGTCTGCTTCGAGCAGCGGGCGTGCATGGCCAGCGCCGCTTCCAGATCGCCCTCGTCGGCGCGGCGGATGGTGACCGCCCGGCCCTCGGGCAGGGTCAGCGAGTGCTGCTCGCGCGGGGTACGCCGCCCCAGCCGCGCGTCCAGCTCCACCAGGGCGTGCGCCCGCGCGAACTCGGTGGGGGTGAAGGGCACATGGTGCCGTTCCACGACGATCTCTCCTCCGGCAGGGTCGGGCAGGCGCAGCAGCGTACCCTCCAGTGTGCCCTCTGCGGGGGTGTCGCCGGGTACCGAACGGATCGTGCAGCGGCCCAGCAATGTCCGCAGGGCCAGCGGGAGTTCGGCGGTGTCCAGCGCTGCCCGGGTGGCCAGGCCGAGGATACGGGTGGGAGTGTCGACCAGGTCGTGGGTGTCGGCCCGCTCGGTCCAGGTCTCGCTGCCGCCCGCCTCGGACAGCAGCCGGGCCAGCTCGTGCGGCTCCAGTGCCGCGGGGGTGCGCAGCAGGAACTCGTCCACCGTGCGGTCGCCGAGCGGGTGTGTCTGGAGCGTGAGGATGTCGACCCGGCCCGTCGCCAGTGCACTGCACACCCGGGCGAGGGAGCCCGGTTCCTCACGTACGGTCGTCCGCACCCGCCACAGCGCGGTGGCGTCGTCGGGGCCCGGCCGGCCGTCGGCGCCGGTGCTCTTGCCGGAACGTTCGCCGTACTGTTCCCGGGCGCGCCACGCCCGCCAGCCGTTCCGTGCGGCCAGCGTCGCACGGTGCCAGGGGCGAGTCGTCGCGCCGGTCGCGGTGCCCGTCTTCTTCGCGGCAGAGTCGTCAGCCATACGGCCACCCTGCTGGACGGTCATTGCCTGACCACGAACGAAGCATGACAGGTGCGTAAAATGAGCGCCTGGCGGTCAAACGCCCCCTTTTGACCAGCTGTTGAGCGTTCATCCTTGAGCGGGCCACGCCCGGGCCAGCCGTCGCAGCACCTGCCCGCACCGGTGCGCGTACAGCCGTTGCAGCACCGGCACCACGGGGCCCGCCGCGCGGGTCCACCACACCGCCGGCTTGCTGTAGGCCCACACGGTCAGCCAGACCCGGCCGTCCTCGGCATGCTCGACCAGGAACGCCTCTTCGCCGCGCTCCGGGTGGCCCGGCAGCGTCCCGTACGCCCATCCGGCGCGGCGCTCCTCCACAACGGTCCACACCACCCGGCACGGCCCGTACACCCGCAGCCGCCCCACACCCAGTCCGACCGTCACCCGCACACCGGGTGCCGCCCGTTCGCTGTCCGTCTCCATCCGTACGCCCATGGCGCGGTGCATGCGCCACTCCAGCAGGTCCCCCGAGTCCGCCGTGAAGGCGGCCTCGCCGGTGCCCAGCCGGGTGCGTACGCACAGCGGACGGAAACCGGGCGGTGTCACCCGGTGTGCGGTACGGCCGACGGGTGTGTAGCTGAACGCGGGCTGCGGTGCGGTCACGGCTGTTGCCCTGGCCGCGTTACTGGCCCACCCGGCCTGGTTCGAGCACCTTGGTGAACAGCACCGCGCCGCTCTCCTCGCGCAGCCGCACCGTCATCTCGCCGGTGGAGCCGTCGATGTCCACCTGGCCGACGTACTGTCCGCCCTCGGTCGGCGGCGTGTTGGGGCGGGTCGGGGCCTTGATGAACTTCTGGTCGGGCCCGAAGGTGCCGTCCAGTTTCAGCGCACCGAACCCGCCCGCGTTCAGCGGCCCGGAGACGAACTCCCAGAACGGCGCGAAGTCCTTGAACGCCGCACGGTCGGGGTCGTACCGCTGCGCACAGGTGTGGTGCACGTCCGTGGTGAACCACACGGTGCCGGTGATCCGGTGCTGCTTGATGTGCCGCAGCAGCTCCGCGATCTGCAACTCCCGGCCGAGCGGGGCGCCCGGGTCGCCCTGCGCGACCGCCTCGAAGTCGGTCTTGCCGTCCGGTACGACCAGCCCCAGCGGCATGTCCGAGGCGATCACCTTCCACACAGCCCGGGAGCGCGACAGCTCACGCTTGAGCCACTTCAGCTGCCGCTCGCCCAGGATGCCCTGGGTGTCGTCCGGCTGGCGGCCCGGCGAGTTGGCGTTCCGGTAGGCGCGCATGTCCAGTACGAAGACGTCCAGCAGCGGGCCGTGCCGCAGCACGCGGTAGACGCGCCCGTCCTCGTCCTTGGGCGGCAACGTGCTGACGGGGAAGTACTCCCTGAAGGCCCGCAGCGAGCGGGCCGCGAGGGTGGAGACGTTCTTCTCGGTGTACCTGTCGTCGTCCAGGATCTCGCCCGGGTACCAGTTGTTGAGCACCTCGTGGTCGTCCCACTGCACGATCGACGGCACCTGTGCGTTGAACCGGCGCAGGTTCTCGGCCAGCAGGTTGTAGCGGAAGTTGCCGCGGAACTCCGCCAGCGTCTCGGCCACCTTGGACTTCTCCTCGGTGGTGACGTTCCGCCACACCCCGCCGTCCGGCAGCTCCACCCGCTCCTGGATGGGCGCGTCGGCGTAGATGGTGTCGCCGCTGTTGAGGAAGAAGTCCGGGTTCAGCTTCCGCATCTGATCGAAGATCGGATAGCCGCCCCGGTCCGGGTTGATGCCCCAGCCCTGGCCCGCCAGGTCACCGGACCACAGGAAGCGCACATCGCGCCTGCGCGTCGGCGCCGTACGGAACGTCCCCTCCACCGGCCGGCCGGAGCGCCGCGGGTCGTCGGGGTCGCTCAGGATCACCCGGTAGTGGATCTGCTCGCCCGGCGGCAGCCCGTGCAGCGCCGTACGCCCCGTGAAGTCGGTCTCCGGGCCCACGACCGGGCCGTACCACCGTTTCGGGTTACGGAACGTCTCGGTGGCCGCCGTCTCCACCACCATCCGCGCCGGGCGGTCCGCACGTACCCACACCAGCCCGGAGGACGTCGTCACGTCCCCGGCCTGTACGCCCCACTCGGCTGCCGGGCGGCCGCGCCGTGCCTGGGCCGGCGCCGCGGCGCTGAGCAGCGGCAACGACAGCGCCGCGCTCGCGCCGACCGTGCCGCGCAGCACTGCCCGCCGCGCGGGGGATCTACCGGTCGCCGGATCGCCTTGTGCCATGTGCGGGCCTCCTTGAAACATGCGGTGTCGAAGAGTCTGCGGTACGCAGGCGTCAGATGTTGCCTGTGTTACCTGTATCCCGTCCGTGTGCCGTACACACGAAGCCACAGTGAACACCGGTGTCACACCGGACAGAAGGGGGACGCCGCGACTCCGTGTGTCCGACCGCTTCCAGCGGCCTAGGATGCCGCTTCACGGACAACTCCACCCGCATGCTGCCCGCTCGCTCCACCCCGGCCCAGGAGGCCCGATGACCACCAGCCGTACGCCCGCCCAGCTCCGTGCGGACATCCGGGTGTGGGGCGGCGCGCCGCACGGTCCCGAGCGTGTCGCGCGGGCGGCGGATCTGGTCGCGGAGGCCGAGGCACTGGCTCAGGCGGGCACCCGGGAAGGGCGGGCCGCACTGGGTGCCGCACTGCTGCATCTGGCCGCCAGCCGCGCCTTCGGCTCCGCGGCGCGCACCACTCCGGCCCCCGTCGCGCGGGCGCTGCGGCTGTGGGACGAGGACCCGGAAGCCTTCGACGCCGACGCCGCGTTCGCACTGCTGTGGTCCCTCAGGTGGGTGGTGGAGGACCTGGTCGCCGACCCGGAGACACCCGTCGCGGACGTCGACGAGTGGCTCACCCTGATGGCCCGCAGCCATGCCGACGCGGGGCTGTCCCAACGCGCCGTGAACGCACGGGAGTTCCTGGCAGCCCAGCGGTTCGGCGACCGGCCGCGCGCCGCCCGCGCCTACGACGACTGGCTGGAGGCGGAACGCGACCGGAGCGCCGACTGCGCGGGCTGCGAGCTGGCCTGGCGCGGCCGGGCGCACGCCACCCGTGCGGAGGAGGCGGAGGCCGAGGCACCCGGCAGCGGGGCTGCGGAGGACGAGGCCGCGCTGCGGATGTGGGAGCCGGTGCTGCGCGGCGAGTACCCGTGCGCCGGCCGGCAGCCGTACGTACTGGCCGCCTCGCTGGCCCCGCTGCTGCGCCTGGGCCGCACCGCCGAGGCCCGCAGCAGACACCTCGCCGGCTATCTGCTGGTCCGCGAGGCGCCTGCCGAGCGCGGCTCCCTCGCACGGCATCTGGAGTTCTGCGCCCGCACCGGCAACGAGCCACGCGGGCTGGAGATCCTCGCCGAGCAGGACGAAGCGCGCTGGGAGCCGCAGGACGACGCCCCCGGCTACGAGGCGTGGCTGTCCGCCGTGGCGCTGCTGATGCGGCGGCTCGGCGATCTCGGCCACAGCGCCCTTCCCGTCCCCGGGCCCCAGGGACAGGACTGGGACGCCGCATCCCTGCTGGAGTACGCCGCCTCACAGGCGCAGGACGTGGCAGAGCGGTTCGACCGGCGTGCCGGCACCACGCTGCACCGCGCGGCCGTCCGCGCCCGGCTCGCCGCACGACCGCTGGCCGCGCACCTTCCGCTCGGCGTCGGCGCGGTGGCGCTCCCACCGGCCGGTACACCGTCCGAGGGAGGGGCCGGGGCAGCGGCGGAGACCGCGGCTGCGGATCCGTACCAGCTGCTGGAAGAGGCGCGGCAGCTGAGCGCCGCCGGGCATCCGGACGCGGCAGCCCGGTGGGCCGCAGTAGAGGATGCCGTAGCCCGTACCGGCGTACGGCTCGGCCAGGGGGAGCGGGCCGAACTCCTCGACCACCGGGCCATGGAGCTGGCCCGCACCGACCCGGCGGCGGGCGCAGCGCGGTTCACGGAGGCGGCGAGCCTCTTCGCCGGCGCGGACCTGCCCGGCGAGGCCCTCGCGTGCCGGGCCCGCGCCGCCTTCGCGGCCTCCTTCGCGCCGGAAGGGACAGCGGTGCCGCCCGAGTCCGTCGATGCGCTGTGCGCGGAGGCCGAGCACCTGCACGCGGAGGGCCGCATCAGCACCCGGCACGCCACCGCCGTACTGCTCACCCGCGCCCGGCTGCGGGCGCACGACCTCGGCGGGGCACACGACGGCGGCGGGAACGGAGGCGGTACGCCCTTCGACGCGGCGAACCCGGCCAACCAGCCGCAGGCTGCCGACACCACGGACACCGCCGAGGCTCAGCAGGCGGACGGCGCCGCCGACCTGCTGGGACCGGAAGCCGACGCCCTCGACGCCGAGCTCGCCCACCTCGTCGCCCTGGCCCTGCCCGACAGCTCCGACCCCGCCGTCCGCGCCCGGATCGCCGAGGCAACCGAGACCCGGGGACGGCTCGCGGCCCAGCGTGGCGACGCCGTACGGGCCGGCGAGCTGCTGGCCGATGCCGCCGACCTCTTCCACGAGGCGGGCCGCCCCTGGTCGGCCACCGGGCCCGAACTCGCACTGGCCCGGCTGCTGATGGAGACCGGCGACCACAAGCGCGCCGCCGAGGTGCTGCGCGGTGCCCTGCAGGACCGTGCGGGCGCTGCCGACCGCACCCCGGCCGACCTCGCACGCCTCCACCTGATGCACGCCGACGTGCACGCCGCACAGGGCCTGCTCGCCGAAGAGGCCGAATCCCTCCGGCACGCCGTGCACGCACTCCAGACCTCGGACGGCGGCATGGAGGTCACCCGCGCCAGGCTCCGGCTCGGCGGCTGTCTGCTCGCCCTCGAACGGCCCGACGAGGCGGCGGCCGTCCTCGTCGCAGCCCTCGGCGAACTGCTGGAGGCCGCCGACGAACCGGGCATCGTGCAGGCATGCGTCTGGCTCGGCCAGTCCTGTGCGCGGCCCGAACAGCTGCACGCCGCAGCCCGGTTGCTGCGCGGCGCCGCCGACCTGCCGCACCCGTGGCAGGACCCGCACGGGCACGCCGTCGTCACCCATCTGGCCGCCGACCTCCACCGCGCCTCCGACCGGTACCCCGCAGCGGCGGAGCTGTACGGGCGGGCCGAGGAGCTGTGGCGGGCACTGGGCGACCCGCATGCGGTGATCCGTACGCTGCACGCCCGGGGCTGGCTGGCGATGGAGTCGGGCGCGCCGGTGGAGGAGTCGCTGCGCTTCATGGACGCGGCGCAGCAGGAGATCACGGCGGTGCTCCATGGCCCGGAGGAGGCGCTGGACGAGGAGCAGCGGCTCCGGCTCCGCCTGGAGACGGGCCACACCTACCGGCAGACTGCCGAACTGCTGATCGAGGCAGTCTCGGTGCCTGCAGCCCCCGCCCCCGGCGAGCAGGGCGCTGCGGCGCTGGACTGCTACGCGCGGGGCATCGAGTACGCGGATCGCGCCGTGACGGCGTTCCACGCCTGCGGCGAGGCCGGGCTGCACGAGGCCACGAGCGCGGAGCTGCGGGCTGCCGCGCTGGAGGTGGACCTGGGCCGCTACGACCAGGCCGTCACTCGGCTCACCCGGGTACGCGCCGCATATCCGGCGGGCACGCCGGACCCCAACGGCGTGGTCGCGGAACGGGTGAGCGAGGCCGGAGCCCTGGAGCTCCGCATCGAGGGCGCACTGAGCTGATGGTTACGCGCCCCGAAGGGGCGCGGGGCTGTGTTCATGTGCGGCTCCGCCGCGATGGGGGTCCCCCCTGTTCTGGGGGCACCTCCCGGCCGAAGGCTGGGGGAGAAGCCGAGAACTTGGGGGAGCGCCAAGCCACAACGGGCCCGCAGCCCGCAGACGTCCGGCAGGGGCACTCCCTTACCGGCGCAAAGGAGGGGCTGGCGCGCAGCGGGCCGTGTCCGCGATGACGCGGGCAACCGTGGCGGGGTCGTCGTTCATCGGCACGTGGCCGCAGCCGCGCAGCCGTACCAGGCGGGCGGCGGGGATGGTCCGCTTGGCGCGTACGCCTTGGCGGCGCAGCAGCAGCCGGTCCCGGTCGCCCCAGCCGATCGTGACCGGGATGCCGGTGACATCCGCCTCGAAGAGCGCTCCCGGGCGCTGCCCCTGGGCCAGGACGGGCGCGAAGCCGGGGGCCTGCCGCAGGGCGCGGGTCTCGGCGACCACGGCATCGGCGGAACGCCGCCCAGGCCGCGCGTAGATGGTGCTCGTCAGGGCGGCCCGGCCGACCGCCGTACTGGCCAGCGCTCCCAGTACCGGGTCCGGCAGCGCCCGTGCCCCGGCCCGCATGCCGCGCAGCACCGCGAAGGCGTAGAGGCGCTCAGGACGGGTGAAGAACCCGGCGGGGGAGAGCGCTGTGACGGAACGGGCGAAGCCGTGCAGCCCCAGCTCCAGCGCCAGCAGCCCGCCCAGGGAGTTGCCCACCACGTGCGGGCGTTCGACGCCGAGTGCCGTACAGGTTTCGGCGAGCAGCGGTACCACGCTCTCCAGCCCGTAGGAGACTCCGTCGGGCAGTCCGGGGGAGGCGCCGAAGCCGGGCAGGTCGAGGGCGATCACGTCGTAGCTGCCCGCGAGCACGGTCAGCACGGGCTCCCACGCCTGCCAGTGGTGGCCGATGCCGTGCAGCAGCAGCATCGGTTCACCGGAGCCGCGCCGCTCGTACACCACCTCGAACGGCGGCTGCCCGGCGGGAGAGACCTCTATGACGGAGGCGGAGACGCGGGCGGGCGTCTGCGGGGTGAAGACGGCGGGCATGGCCACTCCTACGGTTCCTGAGGTGCTGCGCGGCTGTCGGCGGCGCTGTGCACGCCGGGGAGCGAACGCTGCTGCGGCTCGTTGACACGATGTCAGCAAGCGCCCGCTCAGGGAAGCCCCACGTAGCCACCGGCTCCGGTCCCGGTGGCATGATGACAACGTGACCGCTGACCTGACCGATGCTGTGACCGAGGTCTTCGAGGAGCACCGGCCGGTGCTCGACGGGGTGGCCTACCGGATGCTGGGCCGGGTGGCCGACGCCGAGGACGTGGTGCAGGAGGCATGGCTGCGGTGGTCGGCGGCCGACCACGCGCAGGTGCGCGAACCGCGCGGCTATCTGGTACGCATCACCACCCGGCTGGCCATCGACCGGCTCCGTCAGGCGCAGTCCAGGCGGGAGTCGTACGTCGGCTCCTGGCTGCCCGAGCCGCTGGTCACCGACCTGGACCCGGCGGCGGTGACGGCCCAGCAGCACGACGGCGCGGACCGCGTGGTGCTGAGCGAGTCGGTCTCGCTGGCCATGCTCGTGGTGCTGGAATCCCTCTCGCCGCTGGAGCGCGCTGTCTTCGTACTGCGCGAGGCGTTCGGTTTCCCGTACGCCGAGATCGCCGGGACGCTGGAGCGCAGCGAGGCCGCCGTGCGTCAGCTCGCGGGGCGCGCGCGGCGGCACGTGGCGGAGCGCAAGCCGCGGTTCGAGGTCGATCCCAAGCTCCGGCGCGACCTGACCGAGCGCTTCTTGAAGGCCGCGGTGGAAGGCGATGTGCAGGGGCTGGTCTCGGTGCTGGCTCCGGACGTGCGGATGGTCTCCGACAGTGCGGACGGGGCCAAGGCACCGCGCCGCGTCATCCTCGGCTCCGGCAAGGTCAGCCGTTTCCTGGCCGCCGTCGGTCCGCAAGGCGCGCAGGACCCCGCGTTCGGCTTCCGTCTCCTGGAACTCAACGGCGGTCCCGCTGCTCTGGTGACCTACGACGGCCGACCGGATGTGGTCTTCTCCCTGGATGTGGCCGACGGCGTCATCCAGACCGTCTATCTGATCCGGAACCCGGGCAAGCTCGCCCACCTCGAGGACGCGGGGGAGTGACCGCCGGACGGCCGGCTCTCACAGGCCGCCCGCGACCCTGAGCACAGCGCCCGAGACGTACGACGCCTCGTCGGAGAGGAGCCAGGCGACGGCGTCGGCGATCTCCTCCGGTTCGCCCGGGCGCCGGGCCGGAGTGATCTCGGCCTTCTTCCACGCCCTGTCCGGATCGCCCATCTTCGCGTGCATCTCGGTCAGTACGGAACCGGGCTGCACGCAGTTGACCCGCACGCCCTCGCCGGTGAACTCCTTCGCCAGTCCCACGGTCATGGCGTCGACGGCCGCCTTGGACGCCGCGTAGTGCACGTACTCGCCGGGGGAGCCGAGCGTGGCGGCGGAGGAGGAGATGTTCACAATCGCGCCGCCGGGCCCGCCGTACGCGGTGGACATCTCCCGCAGCGCACGCCGCGCACAGAGCAGTGCGCCCGTCACGTTGACGTCCACCACCCTGCGCATCACCTCCGGCGAGGTCTCGGTGAACCGGCCGAGCGGCCCCGAGACGCCCGCGTTGTTGACCAGCCCGGTGACCGGGCCGAGTGCTTCCCGCACGGTGTCGAAGAGGTGATCGACGCCGTCCGCTTCGCTGGTGTCCAGCCGGACGGTGACGGCTTCGCCACCGGCCGCGCGCACCGCCGCCGCCGTACGTGCTGCCGCCGCCTCGTCCTCCGCGTAGCCGATGCCCACATGGTGGCCGTCCCGGGCGAGCCGCAGGGCCGTGGCGGCGCCGATGCCCCGGCTGCCGCCGGTGACGACGGTGACGTGCTGAAGGGAGGCGGGCGTGCGGGGTCGGGCCATGGGGTCCTCCGGGCGTCGGTGGCCGGTCGAGCGGTTTGATCGATGATCGATCAAACCAGCTGGGCCGCAGCTCGGCAAGGGGTTGGCCCAGGGCATTGGTCTTGACCAAGGGTGGGGCCCGTCCTATGGTCAGGGAGGCATACGCAAGGTCCTTTAAAAAACAAGGACGCAAAAAACACCGCCACACATCGCCCGCCGGGCGTACGGGGATTGCGGAGGCAAGGGTGGGGACCACGCAGCTGGAGACGGTGCCGGAGCCGAAGTACTGGCACTTGAAGACCGTGCTCTCCGACGCGCTCGACTCCGAGTTCGCGGTCGGCGAGATCCTGCCGAACGAGCGTGAGCTGGCCGCCCGTTTCGGCGTGGCCAGAGCGACCCTCCGCCAGGCCCTCGAACAGCTCGAGCTGGAAGGCCGTCTCCAGCGCCGCCGCGGCGTCGGCACGACGGTCGCGCCGCCGCGCGTGGGGGTGGACGTCGGCTCCGAGGCCGGCCCCCACACCTGGCCCGGAGCGCCGGGCGACGCCTGGCAGGCCGAGGACCACGAGGAGGCTGCGGCCCCCGCGCCCGTGGCCCGCATGCTCGACGTGGCGGCCGACGCGGCTGTGCACGCGGTGCGCCGCGGCCGCGCGACCGGCGGCCAGCAGGTGGCGGCCGAGGTGCTGTACGTTCCCGGGGCTTCGGTTCCCGGCCTCCCGCCGGGTGCCGACGGCGAACCGGACGGCTCGGCACGGGCCCGCGCGGTGCTGCGCGAACTCCACCGGCTCCAGCTCGCGGGGCAGGACCGTACGGTCGAATTGGGATCGGCACGCGCCGACGACGCACGCCGGCTCGACCGGCTGCCCGGCGCCCCGGTCCTGGTCGTCACGACGCGGTACCTCGCCGACGGCCGCACGGCCGCCGTCTCCGTCGCCACCTACCGCGCCGACACCTGCCGGCTCTCGTTCAGCGACAGCGACGACGTCTCGCTGCTGGCGAGCTGACGGACTCGCAACCGACGGGCCGCCACGGCACGTCGGTTGACCCGGCCGCAGGTCGCGGCCCGGCTCTCAGCGGGCGGGCTCCGTCTCCTCCAGGGTGAACAACTCGCTCTCCGTATGGTCCAGGGCGACCCGCAGGGCACCCGTCGCCACGGCCGTCTCGCCCAGCCGCGAGAGGGCCACCCGGGGCGGACGCAGGCAGTAGCGCTCCAACTCGGCGCGCAGCGGGTCCAGTACGCCGTCCAGGCCGGAGGCCCAGCCGCCGACCACCAGCAGTTCCGGATCCAGCGCCAGCACCAGTGCCGCCACATCGTGCACCAGCCGGGCCAGGAACCGGTCCATGGCCCGGCGCGCCTGCTCGTCCCCGCCCCTGGCCTGCGCGAACACCCGTGCCACCGCCGCCTCGTCGAGCGGGTGCAGCGGCTCGTCCGTCGTGGACAGCAGCCGTTCGGGCCTGGCCTCCCTGCCGAGCAGGTGCAGCGCCCCGATCTCCCCGGCCGCGCCGCCGAAGCCGCGATGCAGCCGGCCGCCGATCAGGGAGCCGGCGCCGGGGCTCAGCCCGGCGAGCACCATCACCACGTCGTCCACGCCGCGCGCCGCGCCCTTCCAATGCTCGGCCAGCACCGCCGCGTTCGCGTCGTTCTCCACCAGTACGGGGCAGCGGAACGACCGTCGTAGCCGCTCGCCCAGCGCGAGCCCTGTCCAGCCGGGCAGCGCCGTGCCCAGCCGAACCGTCCCGTCGGCCTCCACGATGCCCGGGGTACCGACGCCGACCGCGCGCAGCGTCTCCCGCGCGGTGCCGGTGCGGCGCAGCAGTTCGGCGACGGTACTGCGGATCCGCTCCAGCCGGGCGTCGGCCCCTGCCGTCTCGTCGACCTCCCGGGTGAGGGAGCCGGTGAGGCGGCCGGTCAGATCCGAGAGGACGGCCGCCACCCGGTGCGGGCCGATCTCCAGGCCGAGCAGCTGGCCCGCCTCGGCCCGGAACCGGAACCTGCGCGCAGGCCGCCCGCGCCGCGCCGCACCGCCCGGCCGGACCGGATCGTCCGCCGCCTCGGCCACCAGGCCCGCCTCGATCAGGTCCTCGACCACGCCCTCGACCGTGGGCCGGGACAGCTCGGTGGCGTGCACCAGCTCGGTGAGGGTCAGCGCCGCCGGGGTCGTGGAGCCGCGCAGGGCCCGCAGCACGACCGTGGAATTGATCCGCCGCAGCAGGGACGGGTCCCTTCCGGTCAGCCTGCTCACGCTCCGCCTCCCTGCCTGTGCGTGTGCGGATCGTAACCGCTGTGGGGAGTCACGGCGAGCCGCCGGGGCACCCGGCCGTCCCCCTGTTGTGCCCTCGCCCGGGCGGACCGCTCAACCGGCTGTCAGTGCCGGGAGGTTGACTGTTCCCATGCACCTCGCCCACCACCTCACCGCCATCGGCCGCCTGCACGCCCAGCCCGAAGCGCGGGTCGCCGAGTTACGTACGGCGGACCCGGACCCCGACGGCGACCCGGTCGAACTCCTGGAGGCCGAGCGGGAAGTGCGGGCAGATCACGAGGCGCTGGTCACCCTGCTGTCCCAGCAGTGGGGCGAGCCGCGGACCGTCGATTTCGGCGCGCATCTGCTGGCCGCCGCCGAAGGGGTGCGGCTGCCCGAGCCCGAGCGCACACTGTGCTGGCGGGTCGCAGAGCTGACCGTATGGACGGTGGACGGCCGCTGGACAGGCGTCGGCCTGGCGCGCCGCAGCGAGGAGATACCGCTGCAACTCCTCGCGGCGGCCGGGGCGCAGGGCAGCAGCGCACCGTGGGTCCCCGGGTGAGTCCGGCGCGGCCCTCACTTCTCGGCCGACGCCGCCATCCGCAGCTTGCCGAACTCGGCTGCCAGCGCGGGCGGCGTGTAGTGCGCGTTGAGCCCGCTGGGGTTGGGCAGCAGCCACACCGGCACCCCGCCGACCAGCCGCTGCTGCGGGCCCACGGCCGCCGCGGGCTCGTCGAAGGCCGCGCGGTAGGCGGTTATGCCCAGCACCGCCAGCCAGTTCGGCCGCAGCCGCGCCACCTTCGCCGCCAGCAGCCGGCCGCCCTCGGCGAACTCCTCGCGGGTCAGCTCGTCGGCGCGCGCCGTGGCCCGGGCGACGACGTTGGTGATGCCCAGCCCGTACGACAGGAGCTCCCGCTCCTCCTCGGGGTGCAGCCTGCGCGGGGTGAACCCGGAGGCGTGCAGGGTAGGCCAGAACCGGTTGCCGGGGCGCGCGAAGTGGTGGCCCGTCGCCGCCGAGAGCAGCCCTGGGTTGATGCCGCAGAACAGCACCCGCAGCCCCTCGGCGGCCACGTCGGGCACCAGCTTGTCGCGGGCCGCCTCCAGCTCCTCCTTGGTGAACCGCGGACTCAGAGGATCGCTCCCGGACGGTAGGCGGCGGCCTCGGGGTGCAGCTCAGCGACCTCCTGCACGCGGCTGACGACCTCCGCCGTCTGCGCGGCCGCGGCGCCGGTGAAAGCCAGCCGGTCGGCCATCAGCTCGCCCAGCGCGGTGCGGTCCAGCGGGATGCGGGAGTCCGCAGCGAGCCGGTCCAGCAGCTCGTTGTGCTCGGCGCCCTTGCGCATCGCCAGCGCGGAAGCCACCGCGTGCTCCTTGATCGCCTCGTGCGCCACTTCCCGGCCGACCCCGGCGCGAACGGCGCCCATCAGTACCTTCGTCGTCGCCAGGAACGGCAGATAGCGGTCCAGCTCGCGGGCCACCACGGCCGGGAAGGCGCCGAACTCGTCCAGCACCGTCAAGAACGTCTCCAGCATCCCGTCGAAGGCGAAGAACGCGTCGGGCAGTGCCACGCGCCGCACAACCGAGCAGGACACGTCGCCCTCGTTCCACTGGTCGCCCGCCAGCTCGCCCGCCATGGAGGCGTAGCCGCGCAGGATCACCATGAGGCCGTTGACGCGCTCGCAGGAGCGGGTGTTCATCTTGTGCGGCATCGCAGAGGAGCCGACCTGGCCCTCCTTGAAGCCCTCGGTCACCAGCTCCTGGCCCGCCATCAGCCGGATCGTCTTGGCCAGCGACGAGGGTGCGCCGCCCAGCTGCACCAGCGCGGTGACCACCTCGTGGTCCAGCGAGCGCGGATACACCTGCCCGACTGAGGTGAACACCCGGCCGAAACCGAGGTGCTCGGCGATCCTGCGCTCCAGGTCGGTCAGCTTCTCCTCGTCGCCGCCCAGCAGGTCCAGCATGTCCTGCGCGGTGCCGACCGGGCCCTTGATGCCGCGCAGCGGGTAGCGGCGCAGCAACTCCTCCAGCCGCTCGAAGGCGACCAGCAGCTCGTCGGCGCCGGTCGCGAACCGCTTGCCCAGCGTGGTGGCCTGCGCCGCGACATTGTGCGAGCGGCCCGCAATCACCAGCGCCGCGTGCTCGCCCGCCAGCGTGCCCAGCCGGTGCAGCAGCGCCACCGTACGGTCCCGTACCAGCTCCAGCGAGAGCCGGATCTGGAGCTGCTCGACGTTCTCCGTCAGATCGCGCGAGGTCATGCCCTTGTGCACGTGCTCATGCCCGGCCAGCGCGTTGAACTCCTCGATACGGGCCTTCACGTCGTGCCGGGTGACCTTCTCGCGCTCCGCGATCGAGGCGAGGTCGACGTCCTCGACCACCCGCTCGTAGTCCGCCAGCGCCTTCTCGGGCACGGCGATGCCCAGGTCCTGCTGTGCCTTCAGTACGGCGAGCCACAGCCGCCGCTCGAGCACGATCTTCGACTCGGGGGACCAGATACGGACCAGCTCGGGGGAGGCGTAGCGGGACGCCAGGACGTTCGGGATGCGCGGCTTGTCACTCACGTCGCCCGAGTCTACGGGCCGCTGCGCGGTGCTATGCCGCTGACCTGGCTGGGAGGGGCTGCCCCTGCCCGTTCGTTGCAGTCTGCGGGTGCTCCCCCAAGCTCTTCGAGCAGGGAGGTACCCCCAGGTTGCGCGCGCAGTTCCCCGCGCCCCTGACGGGGCGCGTCTCCTCAGGCCAGCGGTGCAAGCTCCGGGCGTTTGGGGGCGCGGCCGTCGCCGGAGGAGCGGCCGGTCAGGCGTCGTCCGATCCAGGGGAGCAGATGTACGCGGGCGAAGCGGGCGTCCGCTGCGCGGCGTGCGGGCCAGGAGGGCGGGGCGGCGGGCGGCAGCGGAGTGTTCCAGTCGGACTCGGCGGGCAGGCCGAGGCGCTGCCAGACGGCCTCGGCCACCCGCCGGTGCCCCTCCGCGGTCAGGTGCAGCCGGTCGTCGGCCCACATCCGCGGGTCGCCCAGCGCCTCCGAGGCGAAGAGGTCGACCACCACCGCGCCGTGCCGCGCGGCCAGCTCGTCGATGAAGTCGAACAGCTGCTCCATCCGGGCCCGGTAGCGCTCCAGCACCGGGCCGCGGCGGCCGGGGCTGCGCATCAGCACCAGCGTGCCGCAGCTGGGCGCCAGCGTGGCGACGGACTCCTCCAGCAGCGCACACACCCGTGCGGTGTCGCAGCCCGGCCGCAGCACGTCGTTGAGCCCGCCCACCAGCGTCACCAGGTCGGCCTTCATCGCCGCCGCGGGCGCGACCTGGTCCGCGGCGATCTGCCCGATGAGCTTGCCCCGCACCGCGAGATTGGCGTACCGGAACTGCGGCTCAAGGGCCGCGAGGCGGGTCGCCAGGACGTCGGCCCAGCCCCGGTAGGCACCGCCGGGCAGCAGGTCCGACATGCCCTCGGTGAAGGAGTCTCCCAGGGCGACGAACGAGCGGAAGGCGGCGGGTGGTTGGGCGGATTTCGCGGGCGAGGCGGGAGCTGCACTGGTCACGGTGGCACATGGTAGCCCGTTGCCCCGAGCAACGATCTCTCGCCCTCGGGGCAACGGAGCTGTCACCGCGCCGACGGCCGTTCTATGCCTGGCCGACCAGTTCGCGCAGCACGTCCTCCATCGTCACCACGCCCGTCGCGCGACCGTCCTGGCCGGTGACGGCGGCCAGATGGGTGCCGCTGGAGCGCATCGCGCCCAGTACGTCGTCCAGCGGCAGCGAAGCCCGCACCCGGGCGATGGGGCGCATCGCCGTCAGCGGGAACGGCGCCTCGCGGGGCGAGGCGTCCAGCGCGTCCTTGACGTGCAGATAGCCCAGCACCCGGCCGTCGTCGTCCACCACCGGGAAGCGGGAGAAGCCGGACCGGGCCGAGAGGTTCTCCAGGCCCTCGGGCGTCACGCCGCGGCCCGCCGTCACCACCTTGTGCAGCGGCTGCGCCACCTCACCGATGGGCCGTCTGCCCAGCTCCAGCGCGTCCCGGAGCCGCTCGGTCGAGCGGTCGTCCAGCAGGCCCGCCTCACTGGAGTCGGCGACCATCTGCGCCAGGTCGTCGTCGGAGAATGCGGCCTCGACCTCGCTCCTGGGCTCGACCCGGATCAGCTTGAGCAGCGCGTTGGCGAAGGAGTTCACCGTGAAGATCACCGGGCGCAGCGCCTGCGACAGCGCCACCAACGGGGGGCCCAGCAGCAGCGCGGTCCGCTCCGGGCCGGCCAGCGCGATGTTCTTCGGCACCATCTCGCCCAGCAGCATGTGCAGATACGTGGCCAGCGACAGCGCGATCACGAACGAGATGCCGTGCGCCACGCCGTCCGCCACGCCCACCGCGTGGAAGACCGGCTCCAGCAGGTGGGCGATGGCCGGCTCGGCGACGACACCGAGCACCAGCGTGCACAGCGTGATGCCGAGCTGGGCCGCGGCCAGCATCTGGGCCACGTGCTCCAGGCCCCACAGCACCTTGCGGGCCTTCTTGTTGCCGTCCTCGGCCAGCGGCTCGATCTGCGCACGTCGTACGGAGATCAGCGAGAACTCCGCGCCGACGAAGAACGCGTTGACGACGAGCGTCAGCAGTCCGATGAGGAGCTGGATCACCGTCATCGCTGTGCCCCCGCCCTGTCGGCGTCCTCGGCCGCGGCCGGGTCGTCGCCCGGCCTGGGCCCGTACAGCCGCACCTGCGCGGCGCGGCGTCCTGTCGCGTCCATGACCTCGATCTGCCAGCCGGCGACCGAGACGGTGTCACCCGCGGCCGGAATGCGTCCCAGCTCGGTGGCGATCAGCCCCGCGAGCGTCTCGTACGGGCCCTCCGGGGCGCGCAGCCCTATGGTCTGCAGCTGGTCGGTGCGGGCCGCGCCGTCCGCGACGTAGATACGCCGGCCTTCCGCGTCCTGTCCGGCGGGTGCCAGGTCGGGCGCCTCCAGCGGGTCGTGCTCGTCGCGGACCTCGCCCACGACCTCCTCGATGATGTCCTCCAGGGTGACGACGCCGGCCGTGCCGCCGTACTCGTCGATGACGATCGCGATACTGCGGTCCCCGCCGGAGAGCTGGTCCAGCAGCCGGTCCACGGTCAGCGACTCGGGCACCAGCAGCGGTTCGCGCATCAGATCGGTCACCGGGCGCAGCCGTCGCTCGACGGCGGGCACCGCCAGCACGTCCTTGATCCGGACGATGCCGACAACGGTGTCCAGGTTCCCCCGGTAGACCGGGAAGCGGGACAGCCCCGTGGCGCGGGTGGCGTTGGCGACGTCCTCCACCGTGGCCTGCACCTCCAGCGAGGTGACCTGCACGCGCGGCGTCATCACGTTCTCCGCCGTCAGCTCGGCCAGGTGCAGGGTGCGGACGAACAGATCCGCCGTGTCCTCCTCCAGCGCGCCCTCCTTGGCGGAATGCCGCGCCAGTGCCACCAGCTCCTGCGGCGAGCGGGCCGAGGCCAGCTCCTCGGTGGGCTCGAGCCCTATCCGCAGCAGCACACGGTTGGCGGTGTTGTTCAGGTGCCGGATCAGCGGGCGGAAGGCCGCGGAGAAGATTCGCTGCGGTGTCGCCACCTTCCGGGCCACCGGCAGCGGCTTGGAGATCGCCCAGTTCTTCGGTACCAGCTCGCCGATCACCATCAGCACGACCGTCGAGAACCCCGTGCCGAGCACCAGGGCGACGGACGAGGAGGCCGAGGACGGTACGCCGAGCGAGCGCAGCGGCCCGGCGATCAGCTTCGCGATGGACGGCTCGGCGAGCATACCGACGATCAGGTTGGTGACGGTGATGCCCAGCTGTGCGCCGGAGAGCTGGAAGGTGAGGGACCGTACGGCCGCCAGCGCGCTCTTGGCACCCCGGTCGCCGCGCTGCTCGGCCCGTTCCAGTTCGCTGCGCTCGACAGTCGTGAGGGAGAACTCCGCAGCCACGAAACCACCGCAGGCCACCGACAGCAGCAGTGCCACGAACAGCAGCAGTACTTCCGTCATCGGCCCTCCACCTCCTTCCCATCGTGGGACAGGGGGCGCCGGTACGCGCGATGTCGGGAGGTACTACTGGGAGGCTCGCCCATGGGCGGACGCTCACACCTTTCGGATCCGATGGCTGTGCCGGGCGTATGGGAATGCAGACCCGGCGATGTACAGCGTAAACGGGGTGGGCAGTCGGCCGGTTCCCACGCTGGTGCAGGCGTGCGCCGAAGGGGCTCAGGGAGTGAGTGTCTTGACCCAGCGGCTCCATTGGGGTTGCGGAGCGTAACCGGCGGCCTGCCATGCCCGGTGTGCCAGCTCGTTCTCGTCCAACACCATCGCGTCGCCGCGCCGCCCGCCCAGCGTCGCGAAGCGCTCCTCGGCAGCGGCCAGCAGCGCACGGGAGACGCCCTGCCGCCGCTGGGAGGGCAGCACCGCGAGCCGGTAGAGGGAGCAGCGCCAGCCGTCCCAACCGGCGATGACCGTGCCGACCAGCTGCCCGTCCCGTTCCGCGAGCAGCAGGGCCTCAGGGTCGCGGTCGAGCAGCCGGGCGACCCCGTTCCGGTCGTCGCTGACGCTGGTGCCCTCGGCGGCATCCCGCCAGAAGGCCAGTACGCCGTCGATGTCCTGCTCGGCCGCGGCCCGTATCCGAAGATCGCTCATGGCCGACATCCCAGCATGGCCCGCGCTGCCGCCGCCACGCTGTTTCGCCTGGTGAGCCGCGGACCGGTGCAGGTCAGCTGCCGTGCAGCTCCTGAACCACCGGAGCGAACGCGTCCATATAGGGGTCGAGGACGGTGAGGTACGAGAACCCGAACCGCTCCCGATGGGCACGCAGCTGCTCGGCCATCTCCTTGGGTGAGCCCAGCAGAAGGGCCGGGTGCTCCAGCAGCTCCTCGTCGCTCATCCGCGGCCCGTACGGGCGCAGACCCTCCAGCGCCTCGCCGGGGTCGGAGGTCTGGGCGACGTACTGGATGAGGTAGTTCAGCTCGGGCGGCTCGGCCCTGTCCTCGGCGAAGGTGCGGAGCGCCCTGGTCCGCTCCTCCAGCTCCGCAGGGGTGATCAGCTCCATCGTGCCCTCGGGCCCGCCCGGCACCTGCCGCCCGCCGGTGAAGGCGGCCACCGCGGCGGTGCGGGCCGCCAGCTTCAATACGCGGTCACCGTTGCCGCCGATCAGCAGCGGCACCGGCTCCTGAACGGGACGCGGCGCGTGCTCGGGGTCGGCGAGCAGCCGGGTCAGCTCCGCGACGGTGTGCTCCAGGTGGTCCACCCGGCCGCCCGGCGAGAGCCACGGCAGCCCCGCCTTGTCGTGCTCGGCCTTCACATAGCCCGCGCCCAGCCCCAGCTCCAGCCGGCCGCCCGACAGCTGGTCGACGGTGGCCGCCTCGCGGGCCAGCAGTGCCGGGTTCCAGAACCCCGCGTTGAGCACGAAGGTGCCCAGCCGGGGCCGCTCGGTCACCTCGGCGGCGGCTGCCAGCGCCGGGAACGGCGCGCACATGCCCAGGTGATCGGGTACGTGGATGACGTCGTAGCCCTGCTCCTCGGCCCGGCGGCAGCGCCGCCGGAACTCCTCGCCCGAGTCGAAACTCACCATGTTGACACCGAAACGGAATGGTTTTTCCGGACTGGACATGCCAACCCTCCCTGGACAGCGCCGAGTTGCGCTGACGCGCCGACGCCCTGATCCTAGGCCGCGTCCCACATCTTGCGTACCCGGCATGGGGGGCTGCGCTTGCCCACCCTGCGCCCTGGGGGTACCTCCCTGCTCGAAGAGCTTGGGGGAGCACCCGCAGCCCGCGGGATCGGGCAAGGGGCACCCCCTCAGCGGTTGCCTCCCAGCGCAGGCGCCAGCCAGCCGGGCGCCGCAGCGAAAAAGCGCGGCGGAGGCAGCGCCCCGGCGCCCTCGGGCACGGCACCCAGCAGCGGCAGCCCCGAGTACCGCGGCAGGTCCGCGACGTTGCAGCGCTCCGCGAGCCCCGGCGCCGCGGGCATGCTGCCGATCACCGTCCCCGCACACTCCACCCGCCGGGCCCGCAGTGCCTCGGCCGTCAGCGTGGCGGTGTTCAGCGTGCCCAGCCCCGCCTGGACGACCACCAGCACCGGTGCGGCCAGCAGCCGGGCGGCGTCCGCCAGCGTCGAGCCCTCGTCGTCGAACCGCACCAGCAGCCCGCCGGCGCCCTCGACCAGTACCAGGTCGTGCGAGGCCGCCAGTTTCTCGGCCGCCTCGGCGCCCTCCCGCGCCGACACATAAGGCAGCCCCGCACGCCGGGCCGCCGTCTCCGGCGCCAACGGCTCCGGATACCGCGCCAGTTCGGCGCCGGTCACCGCGTCCGGCGCAGCCCCGTCGCCACCGGCCAGCCGCAGCACCTCCGCCACATCGCCGGGCTCCCCGGCCGCCACCCCTGTCTGGGCGGGCTTGAGCACCGCCACCGAACGGCCGGCCCGCAGCGCGCAGACCGCCACCGCGGCCGTGGTCACCGTCTTGCCGATCTCCGTCCCGGCACCGGAGACGCACAGCACGCCCCGGGGCCCTGCCATGTCGGGTGCACTGTCCATCTCAGCCCTCCCGTGCCGCCGCACACATCGCGGCGGCGATCCGTGCGACGTCCGCGTCGTCGGTGACGTACGGCGGCATCGCGTACACCATGTCGCGGAACGGCCGCAGCCACACCCCGGCCGAGACCGCGGCGCGCGTCGCGGCGGCGAGGTCCACCTCGTGATCGAGGCGTACGACACCGATCGCGCCGAGCACGCTCACCTCCCGTACGCCCGGCAGGTCAGCTGCCTCGGCCAGCCCGGCGCGCAGGCCGTCGCCCACCCGCCGCACCTCCGCCTGCCAGTCCTGGGAGAGCAGCAGTTCCAGCGAGGCGCCCGCGATCGCGGAGGCCAGCGGATTGCCCATGAACGTCGGGCCGTGCGCCAGCACCGGCACCGAGCCGCGCGCGATCCCCTCCGCCACGCGCGGTGTGCACAATGTGGCCGCCATCGACACATAGCCGCCGGTCAACGCCTTGCCGACACACATCACGTCTGGGGTGATCCCGGCGTGCTGTGCCGCGAACAGCTCCCCGGTACGGCCGAACCCGGTCGCGATCTCGTCCAGCACCAGCAGCACGCCGTGCTCGTCGCACACCTCGCGCAGCGCCCGTACGTAGCCGGGGGAGTGGAACCTCATCCCGCCCGCGCCCTGCACCACCGGTTCGACGATGACGGCGGCCAGCTCGTGCGCGTGCTGCTCCACCACCTTGTGCAGATGCGCGATGTACTCCTCGTCGGGTTCCGCGGCGAAGCCCGAGGGCGGAGCATCGGCGAACACCTGCACAGGCAGCGCACCCGACCACAGGTGGTGCATGCCGCCCTGCGGGTCGCACACCGACATCGGCTGCCAGGTGTCCCCGTGGTAGCCGCCGCGCCACGTCAGCAGCCGCCGCTTCTCCGGGCGCCCCAGCGAACGCCAGTGCTGCAGGCACATCTTGACGGCCACCTCGACCGCGACCGAACCCGAGTCGCACAGGAAGACGTGCTCCAGGTCGCCGGGTGACACCTCGGCGAGCCGCGCGGCCAGCCGGACCGCGGGCTCGTGGGTGAGCCCGCCGAACATCACATGGCTCATCCGGCCGAGCTGGTCGCGGGCCGCCTCGTCGAGCACCGGGTGGCGGTAGCCGTGGATCGCCGACCACCAGGACGACATACCGTCGACCAGTTCCCGCTGCCCGTACGCGGGTTCGGCCAGCCGCAGCCGTACGCCCGAGGCGGACTCCACCACCAGCGGTTCGCTCGTCCCCGGCATCGGCGCGTACGGGTGCCACACATGCTGCCGGTCCAGTGCGAGAAGTGCGCCGGTGGAGCTCTCAGACATTGGGCGGCAGCTCCGTCCCCACCCCGCGCCGCCGCACGGCAACCCGCTCATGGGGGTGGGCCGGCGACTCCTCGCGGCGGTGCTCGGGCAGCGTGGTGGTGTCGGTGCCCTCCACCTCGAAGCCCGAGTCGGCGATCATCTCCAGATCGGCCTTGCCCGCCTGGCCCTCACTGGTGAGGTAGTCGCCCAGGAAGAGGGAGTTGGCCAGGTGCAGCGCCAGCGGCTGGAGCGAACGCAGATGCACCTCGCGCCCGGCCGCCAGCCGCACCTCCACGTCCGGGCAGACGAACCGCACCATCGCCAGGATGCGCAGCGCGCGGTGCGGCGTAAGGTTCCACTCGTCGGCCAGCGGCGTGCCCTCGAACGGCAGCAGGAAGTTGACCGGCACCGAGTCCGCGTCCAGCTCCCGCAGCGAGAAGGCCACGTCGACCAGGTCCTCGTCCGTCTCGCCCATCCCCGCGATCAGCCCGGAGCACGGCGAAAGCCCGGCGCCCCGCGCCTGCTTGACGGTCTCCACCCGGTCGTCGTACGTGTGCGTGGTGCAGATGTCGCCGTAGGTGGCCTCGGACGTGTTGAGGTTGTGGTTGTAGGCGTCGGCCCCCGCCTCGCGCAGCCGCTCCGCCTGCCCGTCGGAGAGCAGGCCGAGGCAGGCGCACACCTCGACGCCCTCGTTCCGGTCCTTGATGGCCTCGATCGTCTTGGAGACCCGGTCGATGTCGCGGTCGGTGGGACCGCGCCCGCTGGCCACCACGCAGACCCGCTTGGCGCCGCCCTGCACCCCGGCCGCCGCGGCGTCCGCGGCCTCCTCGGGCTTGAGCCAGGTGTACTTGAGGATGCCGGCCTCGGAACCGAGCCGCTGCGAGCAGTACGAGCAGTCCTCGGGACACAGCCCGGACTTGAGGTTCACCAGGTAGTTGAGTTTCACCCGCTTCCCGAACCACCGGCGGCGCACCTTTCCGGCGGCCGTCACCACATCGAGCAGGTCGTCATCCGTGGTCCGCAGCACCGCGAGTGCCTCGTCCCGGGTGGGTGTCTCGCCGCGGAGCCCCTTGTTCACCAGTGAGTTCAGCAGGTCGTCCATGGGCACGATCCTTGCCCATGCGACCGTGCTGGGTAATGGAGGAAGCCTACAAGACTACTCGAGCGAGGTGTGGATGTTGTCACACGTCGACCCTCGGCATGGCACGTTAGGTTCTATTGACTGCCTACAAACCCCAGCCGAACCCTCAGCCGACCTCCGAGGCCGGTGACGAAGAGAGCCCCATGTCCCAGGACCCCTTCGCATGGACCGCCGCGGCGCTGGAGACGCGCCGCGCCGCAGGGCTGCTGCGCACCCTTGCGCCGCGCCCCGCCGACTCCCCGCTGCTCGACCTGGCCGGCAACGACTACCTCGGCCTCTCCCGGCACCCCGAGGTCGTCTCCGCCGCTGCCGAGGCGGCCCGGCACTGGGGCGCGGGCGCGAGCGGCTCCCGTCTGGTGACCGGGTCGACCGAGCTGCACGCACAGCTGGAGACGGAACTGGCCGCGTTCTGCGGCTTCGAGGCCGCCCTCGTGCTCTCCTCCGGGTACGCCGCAAACCTCGCCGCGGTCACCGCGCTCACCAACGCGCCGGGCGGCGGCGGGCTCCTCGTCTCCGACGCGCACAACCATGCCTCGCTGATCGACGGCTGCCGCCTCTCCCGCGCCCGTACGGCCGTTGCCGCGCACGCCGACCCGGACGCCGTGGCCAAGGAACTGGACGCACGCCCGCAAGAGGGACCCGCTCTCGTCGTCACCGACTCCGTCTTCTCCGTCGACGGCGACGCGGCACCGCTGGCGGCGCTCGCCTCCGTCTGCACCGCGGCAGGCGCCGGGCTGCTCGTCGACGACGCACACGGCCTCGGCGTGCTCGGCGACGGCGGCCGGGGCGCGCCGCATGCGGCGGGGCTCGCGGGAACCCCGGGCACGGTCGTGACCGTCACGCTGTCCAAGTCGCTGGGCAGCCAGGGCGGCGCCGTCCTGGGGCCGGCGCATGTCATCGCGCACCTGGTCAACACCGCGCGGACCTTCATCTTCGACACCGGACTGGCCCCAGCGGCGGCGGGCGCCGCGCTGGGTGCGCTGCGGCTGCTGCGCCGCGAGCCCGAACGCGCCGCGCACACCCGCGCCGTCGCCACCGAACTGCACGCCCGGCTGACCGCCGCCGGCCTCGACGTCACCCGCCCCGACGCGGCCGTCGTCTCGGTGCGCGCCCCGTCTCCGCAAGCCGCGGTGCAATGGGCCGCCGACTGCCGGGCCGCGGGTATCCACGTCGGCTGCTTCCGCCCCCCGTCCGTCCCCGACGGCATCTCCCGGCTCCGCCTGACCGCTCGCGGCGACCTCGACGAGACCGTGCTCGCCCGGGCAGCGAACACGGTGATCGCCACCGCCCCGCGCACCGCCTGAGCCGGCACCGGCGAGGGAGTCCGGCCATCGCAGGTGCTCCGCGATATGTCCTCGACGGCGCCAAATGTGCGCTGACCTCGCAGAGTTCACCGCTTCGGGCGACAGAACCCCGCGCAAGCAGGGGGATCCGCCGCACGGCGCCGCGAGGAATGGCACTCTGTCGCGCAGCGGTTGTCCGGGACGCTCTCCGTCTCTTCGAGAGGGCGGAGCGCCGGCCCGCTGCCGCGCGACTGAGGAGCCAACGGCCCCGGGAAAGGGACGGCCTCGCCATGGCAGACCAGCAGGAAGCGACGATCACCCTGCCGAGCGCACCCGCTTCCGTCACGGCCGCACGCAGACACGTCACGGACACCCTGCGGGCGTGGGGGCTGCCCGAGGACGCGGACGCCATGGGGTCGCTGCGCCTGATCGTCTCCGAGCTCGCCACCAACGCCGTCCAGCACACCTTCGGCCGGTCGCCCACCTTCACCGTCGATCTGCGCCTGGAGGGCGCCGAGCGGCTGTGTCTGGGCGTCACCGACAGCCATCCGGGCAGACCCCGCCGGCTCCCCGCCGCCGTGCAGCAGGACAACGGCCGCGGGTTGTTGATCATCCGCACACTGACCGCCGAGTCCGGCGGCCGACTGCGCATCACGCCCGCGCCCGACGGCGGCAAGACCGTCTGGGTCGAGCTCCCTTGGCTGCCGGTGCCCACGGGGTGACCTGACGGATCTCGCGCACCCGGCATGGGAGACGCGCCCCGTAAGGGGCGCGGGGAACTGCTCCCCCAGCCTCCGGCCGGGAGGTGCCCCCACCAGCCACAGCTCACCCGCACCCCGCGAGCGAGGGCAGGGGCACCCCCTCACCGGAACAACGGCACGGCCTATGCGGCCTGCGCGGCCTCCGCGCGGGTCAGGAACACCACTGCTGTCAGCAGCATCAGCGTGCCCAGCAGCATCGGCAGGGTCAGCCGTTCGCCGAGCAGCCCGACGGCAATCACAGCCGCGCTGACCGGCTCGATCAGCATGACCACCGAAGCCGTGGCGGCCCGTACGACGGCCGCACCGGCGAAGTACAGCGGGTACGCCAGCGCCGTGGGCACCGCCGCCACGTACAGCAACAGCAGTACCGCGCGCACCAGTTCACCGGAGTGCGGCAGCGCCCCCTCGGCCACCGCGAACGGCAGCAGTACCACGGCGCCGACCGCGAACGACCACGCCGTGAGGGTGAAGGGGCTCTCCTGCAGGCCCGCACTGCCGACCCAGCGGGCCAGCACCACCGAGACCGCGAACGCCGCCGCGGACAGCAGGGCGAGAGCGACCCCGCCGAGGTGCACCCCGCCGCTCCCGTCGCCCAGCACCAGTACGGCGAGCCCGCTGAGCGCTGCGGCGACGGCACCCGCTCCGCCCCAGCCGAGCCGTTCCCGCAGCGCCAGCCAGGCACCGAGCGCCACGAACACCGGGGCCGCGCCCAGCGTCACGATCGTCGCGACTGCCACTCCCGTCGCCGGTACGGCGGCGAAGTAGGCGGTCTGGAAGACGGCCAGGCACAGACCGGTCGCCAGTCGCAGCGCGAACCGGGAACGCGGCAGGGCGGGGCGCAGCCGCGGCTCGGCCGTGCCGCGCGGACGCAGCCGCCGCAGCACGGCACGGCCGATGAGCAGCAGCGCGAGTCCGCTGACGTAGCGCCAGAAGGACACCGCGACGGGGCCCAGGTCGCTGGAGGAGTAGACGAGATCGACGGCCGCGCCCGTGGTGCCCCAGGTGGCACCGGCAGCGGCGAGGAAGAGCAGGCCACGCCCGACGGGCAGGCCGTAGGAACCGGCAGAACCGGAAGAAGATGTCGGCACGAATGCGCTCCGCGTAAGGAGGGGTGAAGGGTGGTCCCGTTCGCGGGCACCACCGACCCCCGCGGCGGACAGTCGTGTCCGTCGCGGCGCCGTGTGTGGCCGCCCGCCTTACGCGGTGGGCGGGGAGAGCGTCAGCTTGGCCGAGATCATGGTCGGCACTCTAAGCACACGAGGGGGCAGCCGTCATCCGGGATTCGACTGCTGGACAGAGCACGTGCGATCCCCCTGTGCAGGTACGGACTCAGGCCGGCGGAGCGCCCGGCAGCGTGCCGGGCTGCGCCGGACGCAGCCCGTCGAGGACGATCCGGAGATTGCGCTCCCACTGCTGCTCTCCGGCCCGCAGGCCCAGCGTCCGCTCACCCGTCGCGGCGGCGGCGAACAGGAACGCGACGTCCTGCCACGCGATGTCCGTTCGCATAGCGCCGGCCGACCGGGCGCGCTCCACGAGGAGCCGCAGCCGTTCGCGCAAGTCCTCCAGTCTCGGCGCGAGAGCGTCTCCGCAGGCGCCGCCGAGCGCCTCGCTGATGCCGCAGCTCTCCGCACGGAGCCGCACATAGGCCGTCGCGAAGGCGCAGAGTCCGCTCCAGGGGTCCGGGTCCTCCATGGCCTGATCGGCGGCGTCCTCGATGTCGTCGAGGACCTCGTCGAGCACCGCCTGGAGGAGCACTTCCAGGGAGGGAATCCGCCGGTAGAAGGTGCCGACACCCACGCCTGCCCGGCGCGCGATCTCGTGCGCCGATACGCCGACGCCGACCTCCGCGACGGCGATCCGGGCCGCCTCCACCAGGCGTTCGACGTTGCGCCGGGCGTCGGCGCGCGGGCGCCGCCCCGATCCGTCGGCCAGGAGGCGGTCCACTGCGGTGCGGCTCGGTCGGCTCATGCGCCGATCCTAGCGATAACTGGACCAACCCTGTCCGGTTAGCTAGGGTCCTCAATCGGACAAGATCTGTCCGCTTATGGCTGGGAGTCAGGCATGGAACCGAAGCAGATCCGGGTGGGCATCATCGGAGCGAGCCCCGACCGCGGCTGGGCCGCTCGGGCACATGTCCCGGCGCTCGAAGCACTACCGGAGTACGAGCTGACGGCCGTTGGCACCAGCCGTCCGGAGAGCGCCGAGGCGGCGGCGCGCCGGTTCGGGGCCGCCCACGCGTTCACCGACGCCAGGCAGCTCGCCGAACATCCCGAGGTGGACCTGGTCGTCATCACCGTGAAGGTTCCCGCGCACGCCGAACTTGTCGGGGCCGCGCTGGCGGCCGGCAAGCATGTGTACTGCGAGTGGCCGTTGGCCCGCAGCACCGAGGAGGCCGACGGCCTCACGAAGTCGGCCCACGGCGCGGGCGTGCACCATGCGATCGGACTCCAGGCCCGGTACGCCCCGGCGATCGCCTACGCCCGCGACCTGATCGCCGAGGGCCACCTGGGCCGGGTCACCTCGGCCACGGTGTACGCCGCCCGCGGCAAGGGCGCCGGCGGCCGGATCCCCGCCTGGGCCGCGTACACCCTGGACCGCCACAACGGGGCCGGGACTCTCGAAGTCGCGGGCGGGCACACGCTCGACGCGGTGCGGCACCTGCTGGGCGACATCAGCGAGCTGTCGGCCAACCTGTCCGTCCAGCACCCTGTCTGCACCCTCGCCGAGACCGGCGAGGTGGTCGAGGCGACGAGCCCCGACCACCTCCTGCTCGACGCGACCCTCGACAACGGTGCCGTCGTATCGGCCCACATCCACGACGCCAAGATCACCGACAGTCGCACCCGGCTGGAAATCACCGGCACCGACGGAGACTTGGCCCTCGTCTCCACCGGTGCAGGCGGTTCGGCAGGCATCCAGATCGGCCAACTGCGCCTGCTCGGAACGGACGCGTCGGACGGTACCTACCGGGAGCTGCCCCTCCCCGACCGGTACCGCGTCGCCTTCGGCATCGACCCCGCCGCGGAAGGCTTCAACGTCGCCCGGATGTACCGTCACTTGGCGCTCGACCTTCGTACCGGATCGTCCAGCGTCCCCGACTTCGACACCGGCCTCGACCTGCACCGCCTCCTCGACACCATCCGCCTCTCCGCGCAGACCGGCACCCGCCGGGACCTGGGCTGACGTCCCCGGGCGCGCCCCGAAGGGGCGCGGGGCGTGTTGATGTGCGGCTCCGCCGCGTGGGCGCGACCAGCCTGGCGGTACCTCCCTGCTCGAAGAGCTTGGGGGAGTAGCCGCAGCCTGCGGCGGCCGGGCAAGGGCACCCCCTACCCGGACGGGGGCTTGGGGCCGGGCGGCCCGACGAGCCCGGCCCGCCGCTCGCCGTCGAGCACCCGCAGGGCCCGCTCCAGCGTCGCGGCGTGCAATTCGCTCTCACCGCGCTCGTGCATCAGCACGAGCGCGTCCCGCAGTCGGGCCGCCTTGCTGACCAGGCCCTGCGCGGCGCGGAGTCCGCCATAGGTGTCGCGGCCGCGTGCCGGGTTGATCCGGCCGAGCAGATCGAGAACCTCCAGATAGGCGTCGACCACCTCGCACTCCGCGCGGGTCAGCGCGGGGAGCGGTGGCAGGTCGTGCGGCCACCCGCGGCTCATCGGCGCCTCACCGCCGCGTGGGGGCGACCGGTGCCGACTTACGGCTGGTGGTCAGGCGGTCGATGAGGCCGTAGTCGACGGCCTGCTGCGCGGTGAAGATCTTGTCGCGCTCGATGTCCTGGCTGATCTTGTTGCGCGGCCGGCCGGTGTGGCGCTCGTACAGCTCCTCCAGCATCTCGCGGGTCCGCAGCATCTCCCGTGCCTGGATCTCCAGATCGGAGGACTGCCCCTGGATGGGCTCGTTGAGCGACGGCTGGTGGATGAGGATGCGTGCGCCCGGCAGCGCGAGCCGCTTGCCCGGCGTCCCGGCGGCCAGCAGTACGGAAGCGGCCGAGGCCGCCTGCCCCAGACAGACCGTCTCGATGTCGCAGGAGACGAACCGCATCGTGTCGTAGATGGCCGTCATTGCCGTGAACGAGCCGCCGGGCGAGTTGATGTACAGCGAGATGTCCTGGTCCGGCGCGGTGTGTTCGAGGTGGATGAACTGCGCCATGACGTCGTTGGCGGAGGTGTCGTCGATCTGCGTGCCGAGGAAGACGATCCGTTCCTCCATGAGCTTCGAGTACGGATCCATCGTCCGCATGCCGCTGCTGGTGCGCTCCGTGAACTCGGGCAGGACGTAGCGGGCTGTCGGTGCTGTCGGCTGGTTCCGCATGGCGTCGCACTCCACTCTCGAGCGAGAAACGTACAGGTTGTACAGAACATACGTGGAGCAGCCTGCCACGAACAGCGCCCAACGACCCCTGGAGAGGGGCGTATTCCGCTGAAGGCGAAGCAAGGAGAGCCCGGATATAGTTGCTGACCTGCGGTTTTGTGCTCGCCCCTAGAATGGCGGCATGGCTTACGAGATTCCGGTGACGCAGGCGCGGGCCGAGCTGGCGGATCTGATCAATCGGGTCGTCTACGGCGACGAGCGCGTCGTGGTGACCCGGCACGGGAAGCCGCTTGTGGGGCTGGTGTCGGCCGCAGACCTGGAGCGCCTGGAGCGGCTGGAGGCCGCGGACCAGGAACAGCCGGAGTCCGAGGAGATCATCAGCACCGTTTCCGGGTTCCCGGAGATCGGCGGTGGTGCGGTGCCCCGCGAGGCGCGGCGGTTCGGGATCGCCGCAGAGCACCGCGGCCCGGCCGCCGGGGACCGACGGCCGGGCCAGGGGAGTTGAGCCCGTACGGGCCGAAGGTCAGGAGCTGAGCTTCCAGACCGCCTGTGCGATGGCGTCGCTGTGCAGGTCGAGCGCCTTCTCGTCGATGTTGGAGATGTCGTCGCAGGCAGAGTGGTAGCAGGCGTCGTACGGTTCGCCCGCCTTACCGCCCCACTTGTCCGCCTGCTCCTGGGTCTTCTCCTCGCCCGCGCCAGTGAAGCTGCCGCCGACGGTGACGCCCGCCTCCTTGAACGGGGCGTGATCGCTGCGCCCGTTGGTCTCCTCGGACGCCTCGGTCTCGACGCCCTTGGAGCTGAACCAGTCCTTGAGGACCGACTCGACGGCGGCATCGTCGTCGTAGACGAAGTGGCCCGCGTTGGGTGAGCCGATCATGTCGAAGTTCAGATAGGTGTCGATCTTGCCGAGCTCGTCCTTCGAGAGGCTGTCGACGTAGTGGCTGGAGCCCACCAAGCCCTCTTCTTCGGCTCCCCACCAGGCGAACCGCAGATGCTTGGCGGGCTTGAGGTCCGCCTTGGCGACGGCCAGCGCGGTCTCCAGCACCCCGGCGGAGCCGGTGCCGTTGTCGTTGATGCCAGGGCCGGAGTCGACCGAGTCCAGGTGGGAGCCGGCCATCACGGTCGCCCCGGTGCCGCCCTTGGGCCAGTCCGCGATCAGGTTGTAGCCGGTGGAGCCGCCGCTGGTGAACTCCTGGACGGTGGTCTTGAAGCCCGCGGCGTCCAGCTTCTTCTTCATGTAGTCGAGGGAGGCACGGTAGCCGGGCTGCCCGTGGGCGCGGTTGCCGCCGTTTTCCTCGGCGACGGACTGGAGGTCCTTGAGGTCCTGTTGGACGGCTGAAACATCGATGTCGGGAGCCTCGGCCGCCCGGTCGCCGGGGGTGGCCTGCGCCGCCCCGCCGACGGCGAGCAGGGCGAGCGCGAGAACGGTGCCCGCCGAGGCGGCGACGGTGGCGCGGTGCCCACGTTGCTGGTGTCTTTGATGTCCGCGTATCACTGCTGAGCTCCGATGCTGTGTGGGGGGTGTGGGGCTGCCGATGACGGCAGGTATCGCCCGGAGCGGCGACATGGAGCAGTTGTTTTGACGCGGACATGAGAATGGTTGCGAGGTTGTCGCTCCGTCAAGAGCGCATATCGGACAGCCTGTTACGGAGACCGGAAGGTGCGGCGCCTTCGCTCTCGGTCCTCCCGGGTGCGGAGCGCATACCGCCGACGGTCACCGCGATCAGCCCCAGCACCGTCCACACGGTCAGTACCAGTACCGGGGTGTCCACCGCCTGCCCGTCGAAGAGGCCGACATTGCGCAGCAGCGTTCCCCCGGCCCCCGGCGGCAGCAACTGCCCCAGCACCCCCGCCGGTTCGGGCAGCATCTCCGGCGCGGTGGACATGCCCGACCAGGGGTTGCCCAGCAGCACCGAAAGGAGAGCGCCCGCCGCAATACCCTTCGGCCCCAGCAGTGCTCCGAGGCCCGCCACCGTGGAGCTCACAGCCAGCACGGTCAGCCCGAACGCGGCTGCCTCCGCCCACCAGTTGCCGGACAGCACACCGAGCCAGCTGTCGGCCAGCGCGGCAGCAACGACGCCGACCAGCACGGCAGTTCCCATCAGCGCTCCCACGCCCCGCGTGCCGCGCAGCCGCAGCAGGACGGTCAGCGCCCCGGCGGCCACCCCCGCGAGGGCGAGAGGCAGCACGCTCGAACTCAGCGCCGAGCCCCGCGGGTCGTTCGCGGGTGCCGGCACCACATCCTCGGTGCGTACGGTCGTGCCCTCGGGTGCGGTCCGGCTCGCGGCCTGTGTCAACAGCTGTGCGACCACGGGGCCGGCGGCGCTCGCCGTCAGCATCCTGGGCCCCGAAGGGCCGGCGACGAGGGCGCCGTAGACCTCGCGGTCCTGTACTGCTTTCCGGGCCGCGGCCTCGTCGGGGTAGCGGTGCACTTCGAAGGCGCCCTCGTGCTGCTGCAGTTGGCCCGTCAGCTGCTCGACGGCGGAGGGCGGCCCCGCGACGCCGAGCGGCAGATCGCGGGGTGCGGTACGGGCAGCGGGCCAGGCGAAGGCCCACAGCGCGAACGCGACGATCAGCGGTACCGCCACCAGCACTGCGAGCGGCCCCCGGGTGCGGCCGGGGGAGGGGGCGGGCGTTGTGGTCATGAGGCGATCCTCCGGAGGGAGAAGAGGTGTAACGACGTGGGTGAGAGCGGAAACTCAAAGAGAATGAGCGTTCGTTCTCGCGGACTTACGGTCTCGCCGAGGGCATGGATTGTCAAGAAGGAACGTTCGTTTTAGGCTGGCGGTATGGCCCGCGTCTCCGCAGAGCACCTCGAAGCCCGCCGCCGCCAGATCCTGGACGGCGCCCGCCGCTGCTTCCTCCGCAGCGGCTTCCATGCCGCCTCCATGCAGGACGTGCTCAAGGAGAGCGGGCTGTCCGCGGGCGCCGTCTACCGGTACTTCCGCAGCAAGGAGGAGATCATCGCGGCCGTGGCGGAGGAAGCACTGGAGACCATCAGGAGCTCCTTCGACCGGGTGGCCGCGGCCGAAGTGCCGCCGACGCCGGACGAGTTGTTCACCGAGGTCTTCGGCCGGCTCCAGAAATCCGTCGGGGCTGGGGAGGATTCCAGGGAACTGCCCCGGCTGCTCGTGCAGGTGTGGGGCGAGGGGCTGCGCAACCCCGAGCTGGCCGAGACGCTGGGCGACGCGTACGGGCAGCTTTCCGGGCAGTGGGCCCGGCTCGTCGAGGAGTACCAGGCGCGCGGGTGGGTGGACCCGCAGGCCGACGCCCTGAACGTCGCCCGTACGCTCATCGGCGCCGTGCAGGGGTACCTCGTCCAGCAGGCGCTGTGGGGCGGGATCGCGCCCGAGGAGTTCGCGAAGGGGTTGCGCGCGCTGGTGTCCATGTCGGTGCCGAGCGGCCGCGAGGACCGCTGACCGGGTAGTAAGCCGTCACCACCTTGAACGGTGACGCGGCGCTGGGACGTGGAGAGTCGCCGTCGTGATCGTCCCCTCGGTGCATGCGGAGCGTGTTAACGCCGGTGAAACGGCGCTGCCGTAATCTCCGGGGCAATGGGCGGCCGAAAGTCACGTGTGTGATACATCTACCGGCGTGTGTCGTCGCCGCGAGTGACCAAGGGCATTCCCGGGCCCGGCGACGACGGTGAGGTGGAGACTATGCAATTGACCCCGCACGAGCAGGAGCGGCTGCTCATTCACGTCGCGGCCGATGTGGCTCAGCGGCGCAAGGACCGCGGAGTGCGCCTCAACCACCCGGAGGCCGTCGCCCTCATCACGGCACACGTGCTCGAAGGGGCCCGCGACGGGCGGAGCGTCGCCCAGCTGATGGAGTCCGGGCGTACGGTCCTGACCCGCGACGACGTCATGGAGGGCATCCCCGAGATGCTCCACGACGTCCAGGTCGAGGCGACGTTCCCGGACGGCACCAAGCTCGTCACCGTGCACGAGCCCATCTCCTGACCGCGCCGACGAGGAGCCCCCACGCCATGATCCCCGGAGAGATCCAGTACGCCGAGGAACCGGTGCCGCTCAATGTGGGCGCCGAGGTCACCCGGCTGACCGTGCTCAACGCAGCCGACCGGCCCGTCCAGGTCGGCTCCCACTACCACTTCGCCGAGGCCAACCCCGGGCTGGACTTCGACCGCGAGGCCGCCTGGGGCAAGCGCCTCGGTATCGCCGCGGGCACCGCCGTCCGCTTCGAGCCCGGCATCCCCGTCGAGGTCACTCTCGTCCCGATAGGCGGCAGACGGATCGTCGCGGGGCTGCGTTCCGCCGCGGGAGGTTCCCTCGATGCGTGAGCTGTCCCGCCCCGCCTACGCCGATCTGTTCGGCCCCACCACAGGCGACCGGGTACGCCTCGCCGACACCGCACTCTTCGTCGAGATCGAGGACGATCTCTCCGGCGGGCCCGGACGCTCCGGCGACGAGGCGGTCTTCGGCGGCGGCAAGGTCATCCGGGAGTCCATGGGCCAGGCACTCGCCACCCGCGCCGAAGGCGCCCCCGACACGGTGATCACCGGCGTGCTCGTCCTCGACCACTGGGGTGTCGTCAAGGCAGATGTGGGCATCCGCGACGGCCGCATCGCGGCTCTGGGCAAGGCGGGCAACCCCGACACCATGGACGGCGTCCACTCCGACCTGGTCATCGGCCCCGAGACGGAGATCATCGCGGGCAACGGCAAGATCCTCACCGCCGGTGCCATCGACGCGCACGTCCACTTCATCTGTCCGCAGCTCGCCGACGAGGCGCTGGCCGCGGGCATCACCACGCTCGTCGGCGGCGGTACCGGCCCCGCCGAGGGCTCCAAAGCCACCACCGTCACCCCCGGCGCCTGGCACACCGCACGCACCCTGGAAGGCATGGACGGGCTGCCGCTCAACGTGGGGCTGCTCGGCAAGGGCAACACCGTCTCGCGCGGCGCGATGCTCGCCCAACTGCGGGGCGGCGCCGTCGGATTCAAGATCCACGAGGACTGGGGTGCAACCCCGGCCGCCATCGACGCCTGTCTGTCCGTCTGCGACGAGACCGGCGCCCAGGTCGCCATCCACACCGACACCCTCAACGAGGCCGGTTTCGTCGGCGACACCCTCGCCGCGATCGCCGGACGCGGCATCCACGCCTACCACACCGAGGGCGCCGGCGGCGGGCACGCGCCCGACATCATCACCGTCGTCGCCGAGCCCAACGTGCTGCCCTCCTCCACCAACCCGACCCGGCCGCACACCGTCAACACCATCGAGGAACACCTCGACATGCTGATGGTCTGCCACCACCTCAACCCGGCCGTGCCCGAGGACCTCGCCTTCGCCGAGTCCCGGATCCGGCCCAGCACCATAGCGGCCGAGGACACCCTGCACGACCTCGGCGCCATCTCGATCATCTCCTCCGACTCGCAGGCCATGGGCCGCATCGGCGAAGTGGTGCTGCGCACCTGGCAGACGGCGCATGTGATGAAGGAGCGGTACGGCGCCCTCGCGGGCGACGGGCGCGCCGACAATCTGCGGGCACGTCGCTATGTCGCCAAATACACGATCAACCCCGCCGTTGCGCAGGGCATGGACGGCGAGATCGGCTCCGTGGAGGCGGGCAAGCTCGCCGACCTGGTGCTGTGGGACCCCGCGTTCTTCGGCGTCAAACCGCAGCTCGTCATCAAGGGCGGACAGATCGCCTACGCACAGATGGGGGACGCCAACGCGTCCATCCCCACCCCGCAGCCGGTGCTGCCCCGACCCATGTTCGGGGCAACAGGGCGTGCCCCCGGCGCGAACTCCATCAACTTCGTGACGCAGACCGCGCTCGACGACGGCCTGCCCGAACGGCTCCCGCTCGCCAAGAAGTTCGTCGCCGTCCGCAACACCCGCTCCGTCACCAAGGCCGACATGCGGCAGAACGACGCGCGGCCCGACGTGCGGGTCGACCCCGACACGTTCACCGTCACCATCGACGGGACGCCGGTCGACCCGTCGCCGGCTGAAACGTTGCCCATGGCCCAGCGGTACTTCTTGTTCTGAGCCGCCCAGTTGTTCGCTGGGCGGCGCGCCGGGACGATCGTGGAGGTCGGCAACATGGTTGGTGGTGGCACCGCACTGCTGGTGCTTGCCGACGGCAGGTTCCCCGCAGGTGGGCACGCCCACTCCGGTGGGGTGGAGGCAGCCGTCAAAGCAGGCCGCGTCAAGGACGCGGTCTCCCTCGAGGAGTTCTGCCGGGGCCGACTGCATACAGCCGGCCTGACCTCGGCCGCCCTCTCATCCGCAGCCGCAGCAGGGCACGACCCTCTCGCGCTGGACGAGGCGGCCGACGCCCGTACTCCCTCGCCGGCGCTGCGCCGTACGGCCCGCAGGCTGGGCCGGCAGCTGATGCGGGCGGCCCGGGCCACCTGGCCGGGCCCCGAGCTGGACGCGCTGGCCGCTGCCCGCCCCAAGGGTGCGCACCAGCCCGTCGTGCTGGGGCTCGCGGCCCGTTCGGCGGGGCTCGGCCCGCTGGACGTGGCGCATGCCGCCGCGTACGAGAGCGTCAGCGCACCGGCGACGGCGGCCGTCCGCCTCCTCAGCCTCGATCCGTTCGACGCGACCGCCGTACTGGCCCGGCTCGCCACCGAGACGGACGAGGTGGCGCGGCAGGCCGAGGCCGCGAGCAGGGGAGCGGTCGAGGACCTTCCCGCTGCTTCGGCCCCGCTTCTGGACATCACCGCCGAGCAGCACGCGACCTGGCCCGTACGCCTCTTCGCCTCCTGACTCCGAACGCCCCCGACCCCACCACCGGAGGAGCCCGTGCACCTCGATCACGCCAGCACCACCTATCCCGAGCGGCACACTGTCTCGGCGACCCGGCCCGACGGCAGCCGCCGGGCGCTCCGCGTCGGTCTGGGCGGACCCGTCGGCTCGGGCAAGACCGCCACCGTCGCGGCGCTGTGCCGCGCGCTGCGCGACCGGCTGTCGCTGGCCGTCGTCACCAACGACATCTACACCCAAGAGGACGCCGCCTTTCTGCTGCGCGAGGCCGTGCTGCCGCCGGAGCGGATCGCCGCGGTGGAGACCGGCGCCTGCCCGCACACCGCGATCCGGGACGACATCTCCGCGAACCTGGAGGCGGTCGAGGACCTCGAGGACGCGTTTTCCTCCGCGGGGGCCGGCCCGCTCGATGTGGTGCTGGTCGAGTCCGGCGGCGACAACCTCACCGCGACGTTCTCCAAGGGACTGGTCGACGTGCAGATCTTCGTCATCGACGTGGCGGGTGGCGACGACATCCCCCGCAAGGGCGGCCCGGGCGTCACCACCGCGGACCTGCTGGTCGTCAACAAGACGGACCTCGCCCCCTACGTCGGCTCGGATCTGGAGGGAATGGCGCGGGACGCCAAGGAACAGCGCGGCGAACTGCCGGTGCTCTTCCAGTCGCTGCGCGGTGAGCCCGGCGTGGGCCCGGTCGCGGACTGGGTGCGTGAGCAATACGTCGCCTGGACGGCGACGGCGGCCCTCCCAGCATGACGGTCACGGCAGCGGCAACGACAAAGGCGGCGGCAACCGCGCCGCCGGCCACCGCGGGCGTCCGCGCTCGCGCCCGGATCACCGCCGTGCCCGACGGGCGCGGCGGCACCGCGCTGCCGCTGCTCAGCGGCGGAGGGCCGGTGGCGCTGCGCCGTACCCGCTCGGCCGACCCGACAGTCGCCCGGGTCACGCTCGTCGGGGCGATGAGTGCCCCGCTGGGCGGGGACCGGCTCGCCGTCGAGGCCCGTGCCGAACCGGGCGCCGCGCTGCGGGTGGACGGCAGCGCGGCCACCCTCGCGCTGCCGGGACGTACGGCGGAGCCCGCCTGCTACGACGTACGGCTGGAGGTCGGTGAGGGTGGTCAACTGCACTGGCTGCCAGAGCCGTTGATCTCCGTACGCGGCAGTGACCTGCGGCAGCGCCTTTGTGCCGAACTGGCGCCCGGGGCACGCCTCGTGCTGCGGGACGAGCAGGTGCTGGGTCGTACCGGGGAGGGGCCCGGCAGGCTCAGCAGCCGACTCACCGTGCGCAGGGACGGGCGCCCGCTGCTCGACCAGCAGCTCGACTTCGGGCCGGGCGCCCCGGGGTGGGACGGCGGCGCTGCCCTGGGTGGATACCGGGCGGTGGGCCAACTGCTCGTGGTGGGCCCGGAGTTGACGGAGATGAAGCCGGTGGCGACGCGGGTGCTGGGGGAGACGGCTGTCGTCACGCCGCTGGAGGGGCCGGCGTTGCTGGTCACCGCCGTCGCGCCGGATGGGCTGCAGCTGCGGCGGATGCTCGATTCCGCAATGACGTTCACGTCTTGGTAAAGAACGATCCGCTGCACTGTCACTTACCGTCGGCGACCATGAAGGATCCCCTCTGAAGACCACCACCGTGGTCGACAACCACCACCGTGGTCACCGACCACCGCCACCACACGCGGCAGTACCCGGAGGGGGAAATACGTGAACAGACGGAAGGCGGCCATAGCCGTCGCCGGCACCATCGCCGCCGGAGCCCTCACGGCGGGGCTCATATCCGTTCCGTCGGCCCTGGCGGAAGGCAGCAGCACCCACACGCAGTCGGCCGAGCGCTCCGGTGCCGCCGAGGCGCGCGGCGTCCAGCAGGCCGCAGCCCGTGCGGCCCGTGCCGGTATCGACTGGAAGGACTGCCCCGCCGACTGGGGTACCAAGGACGGCGTCGAGTGCGGCTGGGTGACCGTGCCGCTCGACTACGCCAAGCCGGACGGCAAGAAGATCCGGATCGCCGTCGACCGGGCGCGCAGCACCGGCGGCAAGGAGAAGCGGCAGGGCTCCCTCGTCTACAACCCGGGCGGCCCGGGCGCCTCCGGCCTGCGCTTCCCCAACCGCATCCCGGACAAGAACCCGCTGTGGGCGAAGGCCGCCACCGCCTACGACTTCGTCGGCTTCGACCCGCGCGGTGTCGGCCACTCGGCGCCCATATCCTGTGCCGACCCCCAGGAGTGGGTCAAGGCTCCCAAGGCGGACCCGGTTCCCGACAGCGAGGCCGACAAGCTCGCCCAGCGCAAGCTCGCCAAGGAGTACGCGGACGGCTGCAAGGAGCGCAGCGGCGCTCTGCTCGCGCAGATGACCACGCCCAACGCCGCGCGTGACCTCGACGTCATCCGCGCCGCGCTCGGCGACAAGAAGCTCAACTTCCTCGGCGTCTCCTACGGCACCTACATGGGCGCCGTCTACGCCGAGCTCTTCCCCGGCCACATCCGGCGGATGATCACCGACAGCGTGGTCAACCCCTCCACGAAGAAGATCTGGTACGACGTCAACCTCGACCAGGACGTGGCCTTCCAGACCCGCTGGGACGACTGGAAGAAGTGGGTCGCAAAGCACGACGACGTCTACGGCATCGGCTCGACGCCCGAGAAGGTGGAGGCCAAGTGGCGCGAGCTGCGCGCCACCGCGAAGAAGGACCCCATCGGCGGCGTCGTCGGCCCCGCCGAACTGCTGGGCTTCTTCCAGAGCGCGCCGTACTACGACTCCTCGTGGGCCGAGGTCGCCTCGGTGTGGTCCGCCTACCTCAAGGGTGACGAGAAGCCGCTCGTCGAGTCCGCGGGCCCGGACATGTCGGATGTAGCGGGCAACAAGGCGAGCGAGAACAGCAACGCCGTCTACACCGCCGTCGAGTGCAACGACGCCAAGTGGCCGCGCGACTGGAAGACCTGGGACCGGGACAACACCCGGCTGCACGAGAAGTACCCGTTCCTCACCTGGTCCAACGCGTGGATGAACTACCCGTGCGGCGTCTGGCCGCTCAAGCAGCACGACGCGCTGGAGATCCGTGCCAAGACCTCGCACCCGGTGCTGCTGATCCAGGCCACCCGGGACGCCGCCACCCCCTACCCGGGCGGTGTCGAGCTGCACAAGCGTCTCAAGGGCTCCCGTCTGATCACCGAGAAGGACGCCGGCTCGCACGGCATCACCAACCTGGAGAACCGCTGCATCAACGAGCGGGTCGACGCCTATCTCCTCAAGGGCACCGTCGACTCCAAGGACGTGACCTGCGCTCCGCACGCCACCCCCGAGCCGGTCAAGTCCCCGGCCAAGGCAACGGCGAAGGCCAAGGCCGCGGCGGTGCCTCAACTCACCCCGTGAGCTGAGGCCGCAGACCCACACCCCCGAGGGGCGGCCCGGACAATCGGGACCGCCCCTCGGTCGTTCACCTGGGCCGCGTCCGGCGGATCTTGCCGCCCCCTCCGTGGTTCCGGTGAAGGGGTGCTCCTGCCCGTCGCTTGCGGGCTGCGGCCTGGTTGTGGCCGGTCGCGCAGTTCCCCACGCCCCTTCGGGACGCAGGCCCTCAGCGCCGGTTCTCCGCCAGCCAGCGATCCTCGGCCGCGTAGTCGAACAGATCACCCGCAGGGTCGTACGCCTCCGCCATCTCCGGCAGCGCCTCCCGCCAGTCCCGGTCGCGGGTATGGCCGATCAGCCACTCCAGCGTGCTGGGCAGCGCCTGCTCGTACGTCGTCACCGGCCGGTAGCCCAGCTCGCGTTCGGCAGCGGCCATGTCCAGCACCAGCGGATACGGCAACGACCACGGTGTGCGGCCCACCGTCGGTGCGTCCTCGGGCGGCGCGCCGTCCAGCAGCACCGTCCGGCATTCCCAGCCGAGCACCTCGTCGTGCAGCTCCGCGATCCGGGCCACCGTGGGCGCCTCCGGGTCGGCGGCGTTCAGCACCCTCGCCCCGGGCAGCCGCGCGGCCAGCCGCACCAGTTCGGCGATGTTGTCGACGTGTACGGGGTGGAAGCGGCTCTCCCCGCGGTGAGCCAGCACCAGGACCCGGCGCCCGTCCTGCCACCGCTTGACGAAGTGCAACTCCCGCGGTGTGCGGCAGTGCCGGCCGTAGATCGCGCCCGCGCGCAGCAGTGTGACGGGCAGCCGGTCGCCCAGCGCCGTCAGCTCCTTCTCGATCAGGACCTTGCGGGAGCCGTACTCCTCACGGCCGGGCGGGACGGTGCGGTACGTCTCCGAGATCGGCACCGGGTAGCGCGGAAAACCGTCCGGCTCGCCCTTGGTGGCGAAGCTGCGGCCCCGCTCGTCCTCGTACACCGCACCGCTGGAGAGGACGACGGCGGAGCCGAGCCGGTCGGCCAGGCCCGCGATCTGGTGGGCGTGGCCGGACTGCATGGCCGTCACATCCAGCAGCAGGTCGCAGCCGTCGCCGACGGTCTCCTCGAGGGCGCCCGGCGCGTCGCGGTCCACCGCGGCGGCGGTGACCCCCTCGGGCCACGCGGCATCCGCGCCGCCGCTGCGGGAGGCCGCCGTCACCTCCCACCCGTCCCTGGCCAGTGCGCACACCGCGGCCCGCCCGATCTGTCCCGTCGCACCCAGCACAAGAGCCCGTGATCCAGTCATGACTGCACGCTAGGTCGGCTGCACCCACGGTGACCAGGGAGTCCCGCCCCGACGATTACGCCGACGCTGACCGTCAGCGCATCGAGCCGCTGCTCTTCCGCGGCTTCTCCTTCTGCTGTTTCTGCTGCTTCTCCTGCTTTTCGCGGGCCCGCTCCCGGGCCTGGGCGGCCTTCGCGTCGGGTGCGTACATGTCCACGTACTCCTGGCCCGACAGCCGCATGATCTCGTGGATGATCTCGTCGGTGACGGCCCGCAGCACTGTGCGCTCGTGCTCCATTCCCGCGAACCGCGAGAAGTCCAGCGGCTTGCCGAACCTGATCGTCACCCGGCCCATGCGGGGCACCTTCCGCCCCGGTGGCTGGAGCTCGAAGGTGCCGACCATCGCGCAGGGGATCACCTTCACCCCGGCGCCGAGCGCCATCGCGGCGACGCCGACCCGGCCCTTGTAGAGGCGGCCGTCGTGGGAGCGGGTCCCCTCGGGATAGATGCCGAGCAACTCGCCTTTGCCGAGCACGCCAAGCCCCTCGTCGATGGCCGCTTGGCCTGCGCCTTTTCCGGAGCGGTCGACGGGGATCTGGCCCACACTGTGGAAGAACGCCGCCGTCAGCCGCCCCTTGAGGCCCGGTCCGGTGAAGTACTCGGCCTTGGCGAGGAAGGTGATCCGGCGCTTGAGGATCGCGGGCATCACGAAGTGGTCCGAGAAGGACAGATGGTTTCCCGCGACGATCGCCGGCCCTTCGTCCGGCACGTTCTCCAGCCCCTCGATCCGGGGCCTGAACACGAGCCGCAGCAGCGGCCCCAGCAACACGTACTTCAGTACGTAATAGAACACGGGGTCACCTCTGGCTCTACCGTATCGACTCAGCAGTGGGCTTTTCGCAGGTCGGACTGCTCGTCGGGGGAGCCGCGGCGATGCGGTTCTCTGGCCACCTGAGACCAGGTCTGATCGGACTCATGCTGACTCCTTGCTGACTTCCTGACTGACCATCAGGTGGTGTGATCGAGGTAACGTATCGTAGCGCGCTGCGAAGCTGGGGCAGGGCTGGCAAGCGCAGCCCTTTTGCCGGGTGCGCAGGATTCGCCGCTTCGGCCCTCAGCTGTCAGCAGGCCCGCACAGGCGGGTCAGCTCGTGGGCGAGGGTGTCCGCGAACTCCTGCGGGCGGTCGCTGAGGTAGAAGTGGCCGCCGGAGAAGACATGGAAGGTGACGTCGCCGCTGGTGTGGTCGCGCCAGGCTTCCGCCTCCGCGGGGGAGGCGCGGGGGTCCTCGTCCCCGACGAAGACGCTGAGCGGACAGCCGAGCGGCGGGCCCGGCGACTTGCGGTACGTCTCGATTGCCCGGTAGTCGGCACGCAGGGCAGGGAGGATCATCTCGCGCATGTCGGGGTCGTCCAGCAACGCGTCGTCCGTGCCGCTCAGCCGACGGATCTCGTCGATGAGACCCGCGTCGTCGAGCTGGTGGACGGTCTCCGTGCGGGTCAGGGAGGGCGCCCGGCGGCCGGAGACGATCAGTCCGAGCGGGGACCCGGCGCCCGACCGCTCCCGGCGCCGGGCAACTTCGAAGGCGAGGATCGCGCCCATGCTGTGCCCGAACAGCACCAAGGGCGTCCCGGGCTCCTCCCGGAGCACCTCGCATACGGCGTCGGCCAGTTCGTCGATGGAGGACAGACATGGCTCGCCGAGCCTGTCCTGGCGCCCCGGGTACTGGACGGCGTAAGCCTCCACGGTGTCGGGCAGCGACCGCCGCAGGGGGAAGAAGAAGCTCGCCGAACCTCCCGCGTGCGGGAAGCAGATCAGCCGGGCGCGGGCGCCCGGTGCGGATGCCAGGCGGCGCAGCCAGCGGTCGGAGCGCGGAGCGGGCGCCGTGCTGCGGGACGTCTGGCCGGCCGCGTTGCCGGATGCTGCGGTCATTCGGACTCCGTCGGAATCGTCTGGACTGGGACTGGAATGTCGGGGACAGGCCGGGGCCGGTCGTCCGCACAGCGTAGAAGAGGTCAACCGGGGGCAATGACACGGGAGTTGTCTCCGATCGGCAGCCGGGTGGCAGCCGGTGTCCGCTCACGGCGGGCAGGGCCGTCGACGTACGGAAACGGGGGCCATGGCATAGCGCTGGCACTGCTTCGGTTCCGGCAGGTCGTTCACAGGCGCACCGCCTCCTAACCGGCCATCCCGTTCGGCGCCGGGGCCGCCTTCTCGGCGTCCGTCCCCTGGTGGCCGGGGCTGCCGCTGCCGTCGTCGAAGTTCTCCAGTGCCTGCTTGATCTCGCCGAGCACGTCCGCCGCCTCGGCCCCGTCGATCACCCGGTGGTCGAAGGTTAGGGACAGCGGCAGCACGGGGGCGATGGTGACCGCACCGTCGCGTACCACGGGACGGTCGGCGACGGCGCCCAGGCCGAGGGTGACCGTGGTGCCACCGACGGAGTGGAACGAGGTGACGGGCCGGTGCCCCAGCGAGGTGACGGAGAACGTGCCGTTGGTGGTGATCCGGCGGCGCAGCGGTCGCGTGCCCATCCGGTAGGCGAGGTGCCCGAGCGGCCCCGGCAGCCGCTGCAGGGCCCGTACCCCGGCGAACTCCGGCATCCGGTCGGGGTCGCCGTCGCGGAAGCGGGCCGTCTGTTCGGCGATGTCCCGAAGGCTCCTCAGGTGTACGTCCGGCAGCACCGCCGAGAGGACGACACGGCGCCCGCCCATCGTCTTGTCCAGCGCGAGCTTCGCCGCCACGGTTTCGTAGGGGGCGACCCGGGGCCGGAGCCCGCCGCGGAGCGCGGCGTTCGCCTCCGGATGCGCGGCCAGCACCCGCGCCGCGGCATACAGCACATAGGTGACGGCCGAGAACCTGTCGCCCCGCGCCCGCGCCTCCTGCTGATGGCGCCGCACCGCGGTCATATCGATCTCGGCTCCCAGAAACACCGGCGCGTAGCCGCGGAGCTCCCGGAGGAAGTACGCGGTGTGCCGGCGCTCGCGGGGAAAGGGGTCCGCTCTCATGTCCGTGCTCCCGTCATGCGTTCTCGACCAGCTTGTAGAGGGCGTGCGAGGTGAAGTCGATGAAGGCGTGGAACGATTCGAACGCGATCACAGGGGGCTCTCTCCGAAGCTCTCCGTCAGACGCACGTGCGGCGGCGGGGCCGGAACGTGGCTGAGATCGTGGCGGAAGGTGGTCGTGGTTCCGTCGTCGGCGACCTCGGTGAACCCGTGCGCTGTGTACAGGCCGGCGACCTTGCCGTTCTTCGCCGTCCTGCGGTAGGTGCCGGTCACCGACCCGGCCCCGCTGTCCTTCGCGTGCCGCAGGACGGACGACAGACAGGTCTGCTCGATACCGCGGGCGAAGACCCGGCAGCTGAGCACGAAGTTGTCGATGTGCAGCCGGTCCTGCTCGCGGCGCAGGAAGAGCGCGCCGACCAGCCCGTTGTCCCCGAACCTGTCGCCGCTGTGCACGGCGAGCACCCCGGTGTCCGGGGCGGCCAGCAGTTCCCCGACCTCGGCGGGCTGCATACGCACCGTGGTCAGGTTGAACTGGTTCGTGCGCAGGGTCAGCTGCGCTATCCGGGGTACCTCGGCAGCGGTGGGTGCTGCCAGCCGTACGCGGACCTCCAGCTGACTCAGGTACTCCTCGACCGAGGCGAAGCCCTCCAGGAAGTCCTTGCGCCGTGCCTCCTGCCGGTAGCGGCTGACGCGCCGGTGGTCCTCGCGCGTCAGCTGACGGCAGTCGAACCAGCCGTCGTGCAGCAGCGCTTCGATGTGGAGCGCCGGCTCGTCGCCCACGGCGACCACCGTGACGTCGGGCAGCGCGCGCCGGACCAGCTCCCGCTCGTAGGAGCTGTCGTCCACGAAGACGAAGGCGTCCGTACCGACGTTGAGCGCCTCCGCGACCTCCGCGATCGCCTCGTGCTTGGGCCCCCAGCCGGCGGCGATCCGCACGAAGTCCTCCTCCCGGAGGGTCATATTGGGGTGACCGCGCAGCACGCTGCGCACCGGGTCCACGTCGTTCTTGCTGGCCGCCGCCAACAGCACGCCCTGTGAGGCGAGCTGTTTGACGACGCGCTGGAACGCCGCGAACGCCTCCCCGCGGTAGCTGCCCGCCACCTCGATCCCGTCCGGCCCGTCGTCCCCCAGCACGCCGCCCCACACCGTGTTGTCCAGGTCGAGGACGAGCGCCTTCTTGGTCCCTCCCGCCACGTGCCGCGCCAGATGGCCGACCTCGCGCGCGTACTCGGCCAGCAGGGGCGAGGACAGATGGGCCTTGGTGTAGATGCTCAGCCGCACGTCCTCCACGGCCACCCCGCAGGCCGTCAACGGGTCCAGGTCCAGTACGACCAGCCAGGGGCGGTCCTCGGCCAGGGTGAGCAACCGCGCGTTGAACTCCCGCCACAGGGCGCCGAGCCGCGCCCGGGACCGGTGGTCGACGAGCTGCGCGGCGAACCGGCGGGGCAGCGGCAGGGTGTTGAACACCAGCGTGCCGTCACAGCTGTTTCCGAACCGGTCCGCCAGCCCCTCCAGCACGGCCAGCTTCCGCTTGGCCGCGTCCTCGACGTGCTCCGGCAGCCACGGCGTCGGCACCTCGTCGAAGACGACGGCGGGGTCCAGCACACACAGGGCCACGTCGGGCCGGGCCGCGTACAGCTCGCTGTCCACCTCGCCCAGGTCGAAGACGTAGCTGTCGAAATCGCCGAGGTGCCGCCGCATCAGCAGCCCGTGCCGGGCCAGTTCGGCGGTCAGCGCCGGAACCAGGGCCGCCAGTGTGCCGTGACCGGTCACGGCCACGGTGAGTGCGGGGACGCGGGGATGTACGGCGAGGACCTGCTCCGGGTCGACCCGGCTCAGCAGATGTCCCGCCCTTATCAGTTCGGAGCCTGTCAGCCGGCTCACCAGCTGCCTGACCTCCGGGTAGCGGGGGACCAGCTGCTCCTGCCGGTACATGTGCAGCAGGGTGTCCGCCGCGGAGTCGGCGTCGCCGTCGGCCGGCGGAGCGGAATCGGCGACGTCGGTCTCCTTCCAGTCCAGTCCGTCCAGAAGGTCGGCGAGGACCACCGGGGGACCCGGGAGCATGCCGGCGGTCGGCACGTGGATGTCGCGACGGTCCATTCTCTTCCTCCCGGCGTTTGGGGTTCCAGCGTCGTCGTCCGGGCTAAAGCCGCCCTAGTCACAGGCTCAGCAGGCGGTGCACGGCGCTCTTTCCTGCTTCGGGGGAGGGTGCGCGCCCTGCACGAGGCGCCCGGGCTGCGGGCATGTCGTGGTCGGGCGACTGCCACAGTCAGCACTGCCTCGCCCTCGCGGGCGGCGAAGCGCCATTCGGCCCTGGGGCTTTCATGCTTAGGGGGCGTGCCGCCCGCCTCCGGCGGCGGGTGCCGTGGTGTCCGTCCGTGCGGGCGCCTAATCTCGGCGGCGCTGTTCCCAGGCGGACGGGGCGGACGAGCGTGCGAACGCGGCCGGCAGGCACTCGCACCGTCCGGTCGGTGGAAAGGGGCATCCCGTGACTCTCTACGTCTACGGGCTGATCGCCGCCTGCTTCCTCGGTCTGGGCTTCGTGCTGCAACAGGATGCCGCGGCCCGGGCCCCGACCGCCGACGTACTGTCCTTCCGGCTGCTGCTCGACCTGGTGCGGGTGCCGCGCTGGCTGCTCGGTATCGGCAGTATGGTGGTCGGTCAGCTCACCAGCGCGTTCGCCCTGACGCAGGGGGACCTGTCCACGATCGAGCCGCTGCTGGCGACGAACCTGCTCTTCGCGATGCTGTTCGCGCGACGGCTGACCAGCCAACGCCTCGGCTGGTCGGGCTGGGCCGGTGTGGTGCTGCTCAGCGGGGGAGTGACCGCCTTCATCGCGGCGGGCCGGCCGGAGGGCACCGACCGTGAGGCCGGTGCCCTGCGCCACTGGCTGGTCTTCGGCATCCTCGCCGGGATCGCCCTGGTCCTGGTGCTCATCGCGCGGCATCTCGAACTCTTCAAAGAGCCGCCCCTGCTGGCGACCGCGGCCGGGGCGCTCTACGGTCTCCAGGACGCCCTGACCCGGGTCGTCGGCGGGATCTACAGCTCCTCCGGACTGGTGGGCGTGCTGCTGAGCTGGCAGGGCTACACCATCGTCGCGCTCGCCGTGGTCGGACTGGTGCTGGTGCAGAGCGCCTTCGAGGGCGGCCCGCTGCGGATGTCGCTGCCGTCACTGACGGCGTCCGAGCCGCTGGCCGGCATCGCCTGCGGCATCGGTTTTCTGGGCGACTCCATCCGGCTCACGCCGGGCGCCCTGGCGGGCGAGGTGATCGGGCTCCTGGCCGTGGTCGTCGGGGTATTCATCCTTGGCAGACACCCGGTGCTGCCGGAGGGGAAGCAGCCCGTAGCCAAGGAGCCGGAGGAGGCTTCCTGACGGTACGTCAGCGCTGCTGCCTCCCGCGGTCCTTACGGCGGATCTTGATGTCCCGCAGGTCCGTGACCGCCAGCCGCAGCACCCGGTGGGGGTGACCGTGGGCCTCCAGGGCATCGGTGGCCCGGAGGGCGGCCCATGCCTCCTCGTCGGATTCCTCGCCCTCGGGCGGCGGCGGGACCTGGCAGCGGAAGGTGAAGGCGGACAGACTGCTGTCGCAGGTGAAGGTGCCGGCCTCGGTGAAGGAAGCGCCGAAGCCGTCGGCCCTCTCACGGAGCTCGGCGCGGCTGGTCTCGTCCAGGTCGGTGAAGGTTCCCCGGATGGTCACTCGGAACACGGTCGGTCCTCTCGTACGGCGTAGCTGAAAGCGCGTTTGCCCAGCAGCTCCTCGACGGCGTCCAGGAGCGCGAGCACATCGTCGGCGATCTCGTCCGGGGTACGCCCGGCCACCAGGCGGCGGCCGATCTCGGCGAAGACCAGCGAGTGGAACCAGCCGATCTGGCTCGCGGCGGCGCACAATGCCGGGTCGTCCGGTGCGGCGCCGGTCTCCTCGGCGAGCTGCGCGGCGAGTGCGTCCGTCATCTCCTGGCCGAGGTCGCCCAGGCGGGCCGTGAGGGTGGGCGCGGCCCGCATCATCTCGAAGACCGCCCCGAACCCCTCGGCCAGTCCGAGTTGCCGCTCCCGACCGCGTACCTCCGCACGCAGCCGGGAGAGCACGGCCCGCGCGGGGGACTCGCCCGGTGCGCGCTGCCGGACGATCTCGGCGAGCCGCTGGGGCGACGCCTCGTCCGGCGGCAGGACGAGGTCCTCCTTGGCCTCGAAGTAGTTGTAGAGGGTGTTCACGGACACCTCTGCCGCCGCGGCGACCTCCGCGATGGTGACCTTGTCGAAGCCCCGCTCCACGAACAGCCGCATGGCCACCTCGTGGATGCGCTGCCGTGTCTGCCGCTTCTTGCGCTCCCGCAGCCCTTCGCTCATACGGAGAATCCTAACCCGACTGCAAAACTGAAATACATTGTGCTTTTGCAGTCCACTGTGTTTCCATCGGCGGCATGACACGGACACCCACGCCTGCCCCCACGCCCACGTCGTCTCCACCGGCCCGGCTCGCCCTCGACGTCCGCGGGCTCACCCTCACCTACGCCCTCAAGACCGGCCCCGTGCATGCCGTGCGCGGCATCGAACTGTCCGTCCCGTGCGGCGAGATCCTCGGCTTCCTCGGCCCGAACGGCGCCGGGAAGACCAGCACCCTCCGGATGCTCACGACGCTGCTGCGCCCCACCGGCGGCGAGGCCAGCGTCGCGGGACACGACCTGCTCGCCGAGCCGTCGGCCGTACGGTCGCGCATCGGCTATGTCGCACAGGCGGGCGGTCTCGACCCGGCCTGCGGGGTCCGCGAGGAGCTGGTCACCCAGGCCCGGCTGCACCGTATGCCCAAGCAGGAGGCCCGGCACCGCGCCGACGACCTGGCGGAGGAGCTCGGTCTGACCGCTCTGCTGGACCGGCCGACCGCAGCCCTCTCCGGCGGCCAGCGCCGCCGGCTGGAGATCGCCCTCGGACTCGTCAACCACCCCGAGGTCCTCTTCCTGGACGAGCCCACCACCGGCCTCGACCCGGGCAGCCGCGCCGAACTGTGGGAGCTGGTCCGCCGCATCCGCCGGGAGCGGGGGACCACCGTCTTCCTCACCACGCACTATCTGGACGAGGCCGACGCCCTCGCCGACCGCATCGTTGTCGTCGTCGACGGCGGCCGAACCGTCGCCGAGGGCACCCCGGAAGCGCTCAAGCGCGCATACGGGCCGGGCCCCGGCGCCTCCCTCCAGGACGCCTTCCTCGCCCTCACCGGACGCGGCCCCAGCCACCAGCCGGTGGCCGTCTGACACCCGCCGACGGCCGATGACCGGTATCCACAGCTGACCACCCCCACCCGACGCCGGCCCGTGCCAGGGCCGGCCGCCTCCCTACGGAACCGCCATGACCACCAGCACCGCCGTCGTTGCCACGACGCCCACCCCACCCCTCGACCGGCTCCGGCACCTCGCCGCCGACACCGGCCTCATCTTCGGCCGCTGTCTGCGCGCGACCCTGCGCTCGAAGACCAGCATGTTCTTCGGCATGCTCCAGCCGCTGCTGTTCCTCTCCCTCTTCGGCCCGCTCCTGACCGGTCTCGACCTGGGTGTCGACGGCTCCTCATGGCAGACCTTCGTGCCCGGGGTCCTCGTCCAACTCGCCCTGCTGGGCGGCTCGTACGTGGGGCTCGGGCTGCTGGTGGAGCGCAACACGGGTGTGGTCGATCGGATGCGTGTCACCCCCGTCAGCCCGACGGCGATGCTGCTCGGGCGGGCCCTGCGCGACGTGGTCCAACTCGTCGCACAGAGCGTGCTGCTCATCCTGCTCGGTCTCGCCTTCGGGCTGCGCGCCCCGCTGTGGGGAATCGTCGTCGGCCTGGCCTTCATCGCCGTACTGTCCGGAGCGCTCGCCGCCCTCTCGCACGGCCTGGCCATGCGGATCGCGACCCCGCCCGAATTCGCCGCCGTCGCCAACACCGCTGTGATGCCGCTGATGCTCCTCTCCGGTCTGCTGCTGCCCATGAGCCTCGCCCCCGACTGGCTGGAGGGTGTCTCCCGCGCCGTGCCGTTCCGCTACACCGTCGACGCCGTACGTGACGTCTTCCGCGGTGAACTGGCCACCGTCACCGTCGCCGCGGGCGCCGCCGTCACCGTCGTGCTGGCGGTCCTGTGTCTGATGGCAGCCGCCCGCCTCTTCGGCCGTACGAGCAGGGGCCGTGCCAAGCGGCGCTGAACCGGCAGGCCGCGCCCGTGCACTTACGCATATGTGCTTGTTCGGTGGGGACCCGCTGGGCGCACGCGAGATGACGGAAAGGACGTGAGGCACGTGCGTGTTGCCTTTCTCGTCGCGCCCGAGGGCGCCGAACAGATCGAGCTGACCGACCCGTGGGACGCCGTCAAGGAGGCAGGCGGCACGCCTGTCCTGCTCTCCACCCGTGGGAAGACCGTCCAGGCGTTCAAGCGCCTCGACAAGGCCGACACCTTCCCCGTCGACCAACTTGTCTCGCAGGCCGAACCTGCCGACTTCGACGGGCTCGTGCTGCCCGGCGGTGTCGCCAACCCGGACTTCCTGCGCACCGACGAGAAGGCTGTCGCCTTCGTGAAGGGCTTCTTCGACGCGGGACTGCCCGTCGCCGCGATCTGCCACGGGCCCTGGACGCTGGTCGAGGCCGATGTGGTGCGGGGCCGCACCCTGACCTCGTATCCGAGCCTGCGCACCGATATCCGCAACGCCGGCGGAAACTGGGTCGACGAGCAGGTCAAGGTCTGCGACGGCGGCAACAACAAGCTGATCACCAGCCGTAGGCCGGGCGATCTCGAAGCGTTCGACAAGGCGGTCTTGACCGAGTTCGGCGCCGGCAGCTGACTGTCCCACCACCTTCCAGCCACGGCTACGACGGCCGGGCCCCGCGCTCCGCCCGCAAGGACGGACCGCGGGGCCCGGCTGTCTGCTGCCTTCCGGTTCCCCCGTTGTTCAGCGCTCCCGTTCATCTGCGCCCCGTTGTTCCGCGGCGCGCCCTCAGGTTCCCGGCGAGCCGACCCCGCGCGTCGGCTCACTCACGCGTCGTGAACACACCCAGGGTGACCAGTCCCAGTACGACCCAGCAGAACCACAGCCACCCGCTGCTCCCCAGCGCCGCGGTGTACGCCGTCACCACCACAAGGCCCACGACCGTGCACACGGTCATGGCCTTCGCGGACACCGGCATGCGCGTCATCCCGGACATCACAACACCGTCCTCTCCCGGCGGCCCCGGGACGCACGGGTCGCGCACGCACAAGGGCCGCGGCCAAGTCCCTATGGTCACCCGCCCGCGGCCCCGTGCGCCACTGCGCACTCCGATGCGCCCATGTCCTCCGCCCTCCCGCGCCCCGGTGCGCAGACGGGCGGCCAGACGGACGGGCAGCTCACTCCCTGGGCTGGAGGGAGGCGAGGTAGGCGTTGTAGGCGGCCAGTTCCTTGTCGCCGTCCCGGTCGGCCTTGCGGTCCCGGCGGCGGGCCTGCCGCTGCTCGGTGACGTACCACTGGAACACCAGGGCGATCAGCACCAGCACCGAGGGGATCTCGCTGAACGCCCAGGCGATACCCCCGGCCGCCGTCTGGTCGGAGAGCGCGCTGACGCCCAGCGAGGCCGGCGGGTCGGCGTAGGTCTCCACCATCGGTTCGGAAGCCATCATCAGCGCGATGCCGAAGAAGGCGTGGAACGGCATCCCCGCGAACAGTTCCAGCATCCGCATCACATAGCCGGGGCGGTGCGGGCCCGGGTCCACACCCATGATCGGCCAGAAGAAGACCAGGCCGACGGCGAGGAAGTGCACCATCATCGCGACGTGCCCGGCCTTGGAGGCCATCAGGAAGTCGAACAGCGGCGTGAAGTACAGCGCGTACAGGCTGGCGATGAACAGCGGGATGGTGAACGCCGGGTGCGAGATCACCCGCACATAGCGGCTGTGCAGCAGCGCCACCAGCAGTTCCCGCGGCCCCTTGCGCATCCCCTGGCTACGGGCCGCCGACGGCAGCGCACGCAGCGCCAGCGTGACGGGGGCGCCCAGCAGCAGCAGGATCGGCGACAGCATGCTGATCACCATGTGCTGCACCATGTGCACGCTGAAAAGCACCATGCCGTACTCGTTGAGCGCCGTGCACATCACCAGCGCCACCGAGGCCACGCCCGCCGCGAAGCCCACGGTGCGCCCCACCGGCCAGCTGTCGCCTCTGCACCGCAGCCGCACCACGCCCCAGCCGTAGAGCGCGAGCGCCAGCAGACACCCCACCAGGAAGAACGGGTCGCCCGTGAACTCCAGCCCCCGTGCGACCGTGAACGGCGGTAGGTCCATCGTCATGCCGTGCCCGCCGTGATCCATCCGAACTCTCCCGCAACCGACCGATAAGCCCGTACCAGACTAGAACCGCCCGCCTGGGCCGCCCCCATGGGGGCGGCCCAGGCGGGCGGTCGCGTCGCACGAGCGGAAACCGGCCGCCGGTGAGGAGCCGGAACAACCGGGGAGGACCAGAAGGCCGGGAAGGGGCAGGAAGTGCCGGGGACGGCGGTCAGGCGGGCTGTGTCGCCGCCGCGATCCGCTCCTGGCGCAGCGCCTCGTACCAGGTGTCATCGGTCGGTGGCAGCGCGTTCACATCGAGCGACAGCTTGATCAGCAGGTCCGCGATCTGCGGGTTACGGGCCAGCACCGGGCCGTGCAGATACGTCCCGAAGACGGTGTCCCGCCAAGCGCCCTCGGTGCCGTCGCCCGTGCCGTTGCCGTTGCCGAGCCGCACCCGGCCCAGCGGGCGCACCCCGGGGCCGAGGTGGGTGACGCCCTGGTGGTTCTCGAAACCGGTGAGCTGGGGGAGGCGCAGCTGCTCGTCGGCGTCGCCGAGGACGTCGCCCACGCACCGCTCGGCCTCGCCGCGGGTGCTGATCACATCCAGCAGCCCGAGCCCGGCCGAGCGCTCGCCCAGGTCGTTGACGAACTCGTGCCCCATGATCTGGTAGCCGGCGCACACCGCGAAGACGATGGCGCCGTTGTCCACGGCCCGGTTCAGACCGCCGTCACGCAGCAGCCGCTCGGCCGCCAGCCGCTGCGGCCGGTCCTCGCCGCCGCCGATCAGATAGATGTCGCCGGACGTCGGGATCGGCTGGTCGGAGCGGACGTCCAGCCGCTGGACGTCCAGCCCGCGCTGCCGCGCCCGCCGCTCCACCACGAGCGCGTTGCCCTGGTCGCCGTACGTGCTCAGCAGGTCGGGATAGACCCAGACCAGACGCAGACTCGTGTCACTCATGCCGCCAGTCTCCTTGAGCGGATCGATGGGTCGGGCGCAGGCGGCCCGGAATCCCAAGATACGGGTGATCAGTTGCCGACGGCGCGGCGCAGGTCCTGGAACGCGGTGTAGTTGGCGATGGTCTCGATCCGTCCGGGCGGGCACCGGCGTACGGCGTCCGCGGGGTTCTCGCACACCTGGAAGTCCACGCCCGCGACCTCCAGCCGCACCGCCAGGTCCAGCTTCCGGTCGCCGATGACACAGATCGGGTGCCCGGCCAGCCGCCCGTAGTCCACGTCCCACAGCCACGAGGTGTCGGTGCCGTCCGCGCCGCGTGCGTTCACCGAAAGGATGACCGGGGTGGGCGGCGGGTCGATCAGCGAGAACGTCTCCAGCCAGCCGGCGGGGTTCTTCGCCAGCAGCAGCCGCATGTCCCGGCCCTGGTACTGCACGACGTCGTACCGTCCGGCGACGGCCTTGACCGCGAACATCCGCTCCAGCGCGACCTGTGGCGGCACCCCGAACGCTGCGGCCACGGCCGCGGAGGTGGCGGCGTTCGCCTTGTTGGCCCGGCCGGGGAGCTGGAGGTGGATGGGCCAGGCGGAGCCGTGCGGGTCCAGCACATGGTCGCCGGAGAGGGCCCAGGTCGGCGTGGGACGGCGGAAGCCGCACTCGGCGCAGAACCAGTCGTCGCCGGGGCGCTGCATCACACCGCCGCACGCCGGGCAGGACCAGGCGTCGTCCTTCCACTCCTGGCCCGCGGCGACCCAGACCACGTTGGGGGAGGAGGAGGCTGCCCAGACGACCAGCGGGTCGTCGGCGTTCGCCACGATGACGGCCTTCTGGCCCGAGAGGCCCTCGCGCCAGCGCTCGGCGAGCATCCGGGTCTCCGCCGCACGGTCGAGCTGGTCACGCGAGAGGTTCAGCAGCGCTATGGCCTTCGGCGTCACGTCCCTGGCCACACCGGACAGGTACTTCTCGTCCACCTCGATGACGCCGTAGCGCGCGTTCGAGCCGCCGGCCAGCGCCGAGGTGATACCGGCAGGCATGTTGGCGCCCAGTGCGTTGGAGACCACCTCACCGTTGGCGCGCAGCGCCTCGGCGATCAGCCGGGTGGTCGTCGTCTTGCCGTTGGTCGCGGATACCAGGATCACGTCCAGGTGCTGGGCCAGCCGCTGCAGCAGGTCGGGGTCGAGCTTGAGCGCCACCTTCCCGCCGATCACCGACCCGCTGCCGCGGCCCGCAGCCCGCGACACCGCCGCGGCTGCCTTGCCCGCCGTCACGGCCAGCCGGGACCGCGGCGACAGCGGCTCCGTGTTGCCTGCCATCGTGTCTGAACCTCCTTGCCCCTCGCGTAGGAGAGAAGCCTACCGAGATCCCGCCGGGCCCCCGACCGCGCCACCCCTGCGAAGATCGACAGTGCGGCGCCGGGCGTAGGCTGGCAGCCATGCGACGCGGCCCCATCCCCGGCGCCACAGGTGCCGTACATCCGCTGCGAACGTACGGCGATCCGGTGCTGCACACCCCCAGCCGCCCGGTCGCGGCCGGCGACCGCGGCTCGCTGCCCGTACTGGTGGAGGATCTGTACGCGACCATGTACGCAGCGCACGGGGTCGGGCTGGCGGCCTGTCAGATCGGGGTGCCGCTGCGGGTGTTCGTCTTCGACTGCCCCGACGACGAGGACCGCCGCCACCGGGGCCATGTGGTCAACCCGCATCTGGTGCGGGTCGACGGGGTGACCGTGCGCGGGCCCGAAGGCTGTCTCTCCCTGCCCGGGCTGGAAGCCCCCACCCCGCGCAGCGACGTGGCCGTCATCGAGGGCGAGGACATGACCGGCGCACCGGTGCGCATCGAGGGCACCGGATATTTCGCGCGCTGCCTCCAGCACGAGTACGACCATCTGAGGGGCAGCGTCTACACCGACCGGCTCACGGGGTGGGCCCGCCGCCGTGCGCTGCGCGCGGTGCGCAGGGCGGGCTGGTCCCGGCCGCTGCCGCCCGAGGCCGGGACGGAGACCGGGGTCTAGAACCGGGGCCCTCCCACCCGGTCGCCCGCCGCTGCCAGCCTGCCCCACAGCAGATCCGCGAGGTGCCGTACCAACTTGGCCCGCTCGCAGGGCTTTTCCCGCAGCCACCAATCCCCGGCGGCATGCATCATGCCGACGATCCCGTGCCCCCACACCCGCGCCAGCTCCTCGCTCTCCGGCCCCAGGTCGAGCCGTTCGGCGATCACCTTGGCCAGTTCCTCGCCCAGCCGCCGCAGCAGCGGTGCCGAGTGCTGGCCCACATCGAAGCCGCGCTCGCTGGTGGAGGAGTCCTCGGCCGGATGCATCAGGAACCTGTAGACCTGCGGATGGGCCTCGATGGCGGCCAGATAGGTGTCCAGGGTGGCCTCCACGCGCTCGCGCCGCTCGCGGGGAGCGTCCAGCGCGGCCCGCAGGGAGGACAGCAGTGCGTCGGTGTGCCGGGCGGCGAGTGCGCGGTAGAGGCCGCCCTTGTCGCCGAAGTGCCGGTAGAGGATGGGCTTGGTGATGCCTGCCTCGGCGGCGATCGCGTTCATGGAGGCCCCGGGACCCTCGCGGAGCACGACCCGCTCGGCGGCCTCCAGCAGCTGCCTGCGGCGCTGCTCGGCGCTGTCGGCCCGGTCGGGCTGCCGTGTGGTCTCCATGGTGCTTCTCCCCGCCCCTGTCTGCGATTCCCGGGCCGCAACGTAACACCCTCACGTGCACGGATGCCTCGGCGAACGGGAGTTGACAGAGGCTACTGACGGGTAACAGACTGCGGATTACCGATGGTAACGAGCTTCTCAGACAGGCGGAGGACCGCGACGATGGCCGAGACCGAGTTCGCACTGGATCTCAACGACGACCAGAAGGAAGTCCGGGACTGGCTCCACGGGTTCGCGGCCGATGTGATGCGCCCCGCAGCCGCCGAATGGGACGAGCGCGAGGAGACCCCCTGGCCGATCATCCAGGAGGCCGCCAAGATCGGGCTGTACTCGCTCGACTTCTACGCGCAGCAGTACTTCGACCCCACCGGACTCGGTATCCCCATGACGATGGAGGAGCTGTTCTGGGGGGACGCGGGCATCGCACTGTCCATCGTCGGCACCGGACTCGCCGCCGTCGGAGTGCTCGCCAACGGCACCGAGGAGCAGATCGGCACCTGGGTGCCGCAGATGTACGGCGACGCCAACGACGTCAAGGTCGCCGCCTTCTGCTCCTCCGAGCCGGACGCCGGCTCCGATGTGGCCTCCATGCGCACCCGCGCCGTCTACGACGAGGCCAAGGACGAGTGGGTCCTCAACGGAACCAAGACCTGGGCCACCAACGGCGGGATCGCCAATGTCCACGTCGTCGTCGCCAGTGTCGACCCCGAGCTCGGCTCCAAGGGCCACGCCTCTTTCATCGTTCCCCCCGGCACCCCCGGTCTGTCGCAGGGCCAGAAGTTCAAGAAGCACGGCATCCGCGCCTCGCACACCGCCGAAGTCGTGCTCGACGACGTCCGGGTGCCAGGACACTGCCTGCTCGGCGGCAAGGAGAAGCTGGACGAGCGGCTGGCCCGTGCCCGGGAGCGGGCGAAGAAGGGGAGTGGGGAGAGGATCAAGAACGCGGCCATGGCCACCTTCGAGGCGTCCCGCCCCGCCGTCGGCGCCATGGCGGTCGGTACCGCGCGTGCCGCGTACGAGGTCGCGCTCGAATACGCCAAGACGCGCGAGCAGTTCGGCCGCCCCGTCATCGACAACCAGGGCGTCGCCTTCCAGCTGGCCGACATGCGCACCAGCGTCGACGCCGCCCGGCTGCTTGTGTGGCGGGCGTCCTGGATGGGCGTCGCGGGCCGCAAGTTCGAGTCGGCCGAGGGCTCCATGTCCAAGCTGTTCGCCAGCGAGACGGCCAAGAAGGTGACGGCCCAGGCCATCCAGCTCCTCGGCGGCAACGGCTACACACGCGAGTACCCGGTCGAGCGGATGCACAGGGACGCGGCGATCTACTCCATCTTCGAGGGCACCAGTGAGATCCAGCGCCTGGTCATAGCCCGCACCCTGTCGGGTATGCCGATCCGCTGAGGGAAGACCCTGGGGGCGGGGGCCTCGATCGACGTATGTGCCCACAGCTGTACACCACACCCCGCCACCGCGCTAACCTCGTGTCTCATCGGGGAATCACGCACCATGAACTGATCAAGGCGGGAGGCCGGCCGTGAGCGACCAGCCGTGGACCATCGACAGCCTCGCCCACGCCCTCCCACACCCCGACCAGCGGCAACAGTTCTGGCGCGATGTGAACCTCACCCCCGTCGACCAGCTCCCCGACACCATCGCCCGCTGGCAGCAGCACGTCGAACGGCTGCAGGAAGCCCTGGCCCACGCAGAACGGCTTCGCGGATGCACCGAACACGGCGACGGACAGCTCCCACCCGAGTACCGTGAGACACCCCAATCACAAGCCGCCTGGGAACAGTGGGAGCAGCAGATGAGGCAGCAGCAAGGGCACAACGCGGCGTGACCTGGCACTTCGAGCGCGACCCGCACGCCCTGGAACTCATCGCCGCCTTATCCACCGAAGCGCAGTTCGCCTTCTTCAACCTCATCCCGCAGCTGGAAGACGACCCCGACACGGCCACGCAGCCCTACGGCCTCGACACCGACGGGCCTGTCCGCATCCGCTGCGCCACCCTCCCCGGCGCCCTCACCATCCTCCTCATCAGCGACCACACGGGACGAGTCACCCTCGTCGACGTCGTCGGCTGACGGGACGGCACTACAGCTCGAAGCGGGGAGCCTGCCGGGTGAGGACGGCTGAGCGCGGGGTGACCGCCCAGTGCGTGCGCAGTGCGTCGGCGAGTACGTCCATCAGCTCGGCCACCTCACCCGGGGCCGTCTCGTGCAGGGCTTCGACGACGATCAGCACCTCGCCGGTCTCCTCCCGTACGGCGGAGTGGCCGCTCTGCCGGTTGGTCCAGCGGCGGGCGTGGGCCCGGCGCGCGTCGTCGGCGAAGATCACCTCGCCCGGCTCGGGATGCTCCTCGCTCCCGGCGAAGGTCTCGTAGACCTCGTCACCGTCCGCATGCCGTACCCACAGGTCGCCGGTGATCCGCCCCAGGTCGAAGACGCCCACCGGGATCGCGAAGGCGAGCGAGGCGGCGTTGCACAGGTCGATCAACGGATGGATCCGCGGCAGCGCTCCCTCCTTGCGGAACCGTCGCAGCAGCGACTCGGCGGCACAGCGGTACTGGGTCGGCTTGAGTCCCAGTTCCGCGAAGGCCCGCCGCCACGCCTGGATCTGCGGCAGCCCGCTCTCCTGGCCCCCGCCCTCGGCGTTGCGGGCCGCCGCCCGCGCGCACAGCTGCCTTGTGGGGTCGTCGACGGAGGCTGCGGCCGTGATGCCCTTGGCGTGCAGGACGCCCGGCACCAACCGGGGGAAGTCCCGCCACAGTTGCGGGGAGTGGGCGAAGTGCATGGTGGTGTTGTCTCCGGGGTTCGGTGTTCCGGCGGCAGAGCCGGAGCGGTCAGAAGAAGGCGAGGCGGGCGCCGAGTGCGGCGAACGTACCGGCGAAGACCCGGCGCATCCACCGCACCACCCGCGGCCGGGAGATGACGTGAGCGCGCATGGTTGCCGCCGCCAGTCCGTAACCGGCGAAGACCACCAGGGTCAGCAGCACGAAGACGGCGCTCAGTTCCGTCATACGCAGCACGGCGTGCGGATCGTCCTCGCGTACGAACTGCGGCAGGAACGCCACGAAGAACAGCGTCAGTTTCGGGTTGAGGACGTTGAGCAGTACGGCTGACACGACGACCCTCGACGCCGTGCGCGGAGCCCTCCCGGCCGCGTCGTCCGGGTCCTGCGCCGTCAGCGCGCTCTTGTCCCGCAGCGTGCTCCAGGCCATCCACAGCAGATAGGCGACGCCCACGTACTTGAGGACCTGGAACGCCACCGTGCTGGTGTGCAGCAGCGCGGCGAGGCCGGTGATGGCGGCAAGCGCCTGCGGGAGGGTGCCGAGCGTGCAGCCGAGGGCGGCCACCAGGCTTGCCCGCCTGCCGTGCGAGAGCCCGGCGGCGATCGTGAACAGGACGCCCGTGCCCGGGGTCACCACGATCACCAGGGTGGTCAGCAGAAACTCCATGCCTTGACCCTCTCGGCACAATGGGCCTGTGAACAGAGCCAAAGGATCTTCGTTCGACTGGACCGTAAAGGGGGCTTCCGACGCCCCCGCCGCCTCCGACTTCCTCCAGCTCAGCGCCGACGAGGTACCCCGGGGCGGGCTGTCGGACTGGCTCGTCGGCGAGATCAGGCGCGCCATCGCCGACGGCCGGCTGCCGACCGGCAGCCGGCTGCCCGCCACCCGCGTCCTGGCCGCCGACCTCAAGGTGTCGCGGGGTGTGGTGACCGAGTCCTACCGCCGTCTGGTCGAGGACGGCCATGTGGTGGGCCGGGGCCGCGCGGGCACCGTGGTGGCGACCACTCCGCTGAACGGGGCGCACAGCACGGCTGCCACCGGGACCGCCGCCGGTCCCCCCACAGCCTCCGGGCTGTTCGACGTACCACCCGGGGCCGATGTCTTCGACGCGTTCCGCGCGGCGCACGCGCGGATCGACCTGTCGCCGGGGCTGCCGGACCTCGCCGCGTTCCCCCGCACCGCCTGGCTGCGGGCCGAACGTGCCGTGCTGGCCGAACTGGCCGCCTCCGACCTCGGATACGGCGACCCCCGCGGCACCCTCGCGCTGCGCCGCGCGGTCGCCGGCTGGCTGCGGGTCAACCGGGGCATCACGGCGGAGCCCGAGGACATCATCATCGTCGCCGGTACCGCGCAGGCGCTCGGCCTGGTGGCGCAGGTGCTGCGCGCCGAGGGCACCGACCGGCTCGCCGTCGAGGACCCCTGCTCCCTCGGCGCCCGCCAGCATCTGCACAGCTGGGGGCTGGCGACGCCGCCCGTACCCGTGGACTCCGAAGGCGTACGGGTCGACGCGCTCCGTGCCACCGGGGCGCGCGCCGTGCTGCTGACTCCGGCGCACCAGTTCCCCACCGGCGTCGTCCTCGGCGGCGAGCGCCGCCGGGAGCTGGTGCGCTGGGCGGGGGAGGGCGGCCTGATCGTCGAGGACGACTACGACGCCGAACACCGCTACGACCGGGCCCCGGTTGCGGCGCTCGGTGCGATGGCGCCGGACCACGTCTGCTACGCCGGCAGCGTCTCCAAACTCCTCGCACCCGCCCTCCGCATCGGCTGGCTGCTCGCACCCGCCCGCTACCGTGCGGCGCTGACCGACGCCAAACGCTTCGCCGACCTCGGCAATGCCGCGCTGCCGCAGCTGGTGCTCGCGCGGCTGATGGAGTCCGGCGCCTTCGAACGCCAGCTACGGCTGCTCCGGCGCCGCCACCGGGCCCGCCGCGACGCCATGATCGCGGCCATCCGCTCACACCTGCCGTACGCGCGCGTCCACGGCGCCGCCGCGGGGCTGCACCTGATGGTCACCTTGCCGCCCGGCGTCAGCGACACCGCGCTGGCCTCCCGCGCCCTCGCGCACGGCGTCAAGACCCAGCCCCTGTCCTGGCACACCCAGCGGCCCGACAGCCCCGGACTCGTCCTCGGCTACGCCGCCGCCACTCCCACCGCCATCGCCGAAGGCATCGCCCTGCTCTCCTCCTTGCTGACCACCAACGCCCAGCGGCCCCCGAACGGAATCCCCGCCCTCGACCGGAGTCAGATCCCCGGCCGGTAACGCAGCGGATGGTCCGCGGGAATCTGCACCAGTACGAGGCGGTGGCCGTCCGGGTCGGCGATCCACACCTCGATCAGGCCCCAGGGCTCCTTGACCGGCGGCCGCAGGATCTCCGCCCCCGCCGCCCGCAGCTCCTCGTGCGCGGCGTCGGCGTCGGCGACCTGGAGCCAGAGCTGGAGGGTGGGGGTGGGGGGCTCGTCGGTCCGCCCGGAGACCTCGAGGAAGCCGCCGCCCAGGAAGTAGACGGTGCCGCGCTCGGGCCCCGTACCGAACTCGCGAGCGATCTCCAGGCCGAGCGTGTCGCCGTAGAAGGCCCGCGACCTGTCCGGGTCGGTAGGCCGCAGCAGTACCCGGCTGCTCAGTACGTGCACCATGCCCGCACTCTAGGGCTGGTCCGCGCATCTTGTTCGCCCCCTGCCGAGTGCTGGGCATGGGGTGCCCCTGTCTGGCGTCCGCAGGCTGCGGGCACGTTGTGGCTGGTGGGGGCACCTCCCGGCCGGAGTCCCCCAGCCTCCGGCCGGGAGGTGCCCCCAGGGGAGCAGTTCCCCGCGCCCCTTACGGGGCGCGTCCCCCTGCTGTGCTTGGGCAGTCTGCGCCCCCAAGCTCTTCGAGCAGGGAGTACCCCCAGGGCGCATGGTGGGCAAGCGCAGCCCACCATGCGGGGTACGCAAGATCCGCCAGACACAGCCCGCGCCCCTCCGGATAGGGTCGGCGGACATGAGCGACACCGCACAGCGGGGCGAGCTGCCCCTGACCTTCCGCCGCGCCGTCGAGGCAGACATCCCCGCCCTGACCGAGCTCGTGGAGTCCGCCTACCGGGGCGAAGCGAGCCGTGCGGGCTGGACCACAGAGGCCGATCTGCTGGACGGCCGGCGCACCGACCCGGAGGGGGTCGCCGCCGTGGTCCGTGGCCCGAAGAGCATCATGCTGGTCGTCGAACGGGACGGCGCCGTCATCGCTTGCTGCCAGCTCGAACACCGGGGCGCGGAGGCGTACTTCGGTATGTTCGCCGTCAGTCCGCTGCTCCAGGGCGGCGGGGTCGGCCGTGCCGTGCTGGCCGAGGCCGAGCGCACGGTGCGTGCGGAGTGGGGCGCCAAGCAGATGCAGATGCAGGTGATCCGGCAACGTGAGGACCTGATCGCCTGGTACGAGCGCCGCGGCTACACCCGCACGGGCGAGCTGAGCCCCTTCCCCTACGGCGACGAACGCTTCGGCATCCCCCAGCGCGACGACCTTGCCTTCGAGCTCTTGGTCAAACCGCTGGAGTGAGTGAGTGATCGCGCGCGCTGTGGCGGAGCCCCTCGAAGCCCCCGCCGGACGCTCGCCGCCGAAGGTCCGGCGGCAAGGCGGCGGCCTCAGCCCAGCTGTCCGGCGGCCCGCTTGATGGCCGGCATGTCCGTGACCACCCCGTCCAGCCGCAGCTCCCGGGCGCGGGCCAGCTCGTCGTCGGTGTTGACGGTCCAGCTGATGACCTTGATCCCGGCGGCGTGGGCGCGGCCGACGATGTCCGCGTCCACGTGCTGGAGCTCCAGGGAGATCATCCCCGCGCCCAGTTCCTGGGCCCGTTCCGGCGCTGTGGGCGAGGAGCGCCCAGCCACCAGCACGATCGGGATGTCCGGCAGGTGCTCGCGGGTCTCGCGCAGCGCCTCGGCGTGGAAAGAGATCACCGTGACCCTCTCGTGCAACTCCCGCCTGTGGATGGTCTCGGCGAGCACCCGCGCCGCGGCGCGGTCCTTGATCTCCGCCTGGAGCGGGCTGCCGACCGCGTCCACGACCTCGTCGAAGACCGGCACCCGCTCGCCCTGACCCGCGTCCAGCTCGCGCAGCTCGGCCAGGGTGAAGTCGCTGATCGGGCCGCTGCCGTCGGTCGTACGCGCCACATCGGCGTCGTGCATCACCACCAGCTCGCCGTCCTTGCTCAGATGCAGGTCGAGTTCGACGACGTCGAGCCCTTCGCGTTCGGCGCGGACGAAGGAGCGCAGCGTGTTCTCGGGCTCGACGCCCATCACTCCGCGGTGTCCGACGGTGAGCAGTGGCACGGGCGCTCTCGCTTTCGTGCGGGGACGGCAGTGGATCGCCAGACTAGCGGTCCGGGCCCCGCATGCCGCCGGAGGCCGTGGGAACCCCGGGAGAACTGGAAAGGGCAGCGGTATCGGCCGCAGATCACAGGAAAAACAGCGGCCTGCGTGGGAGCGCACAGGATAATCTCTTGATCCCTCCCCTTGAGAGGGGACGCTCTCACGTATACGGTTTCCTTACGCGAGTTTCTCCTGTGAAGGGGTCAACATGACGGAAATTCTTTCGCCCGCGCCCGCTCGGGGCGGTGTTTCGCCGTCCGAGGGCGGAGCCGCCGAGAGCGTGGCCGCGCACCCCGCCTGGCCGGTGCTGAAGGCCGCCGTGGAGGTCGTACGCCCCGCGCAGTCCAAGGACGGCTCCATCGACTTCGACGCCGAGGGCGCACCCACCCGCCAGGAGATGCGGGAGGAGGTGGAGCGTGTCGTGGCCGCCGTGCAGGAACTCTCCCCGCTGCTGCCGCACGACGCCGACTACCACCGTGCCCTCGTGACCGACCTGCGCCGCTGGGCCGACGACGGCTTCGGCGTGCCGGACTTCCTCGACTCGCTGCTCGCCTTCCAGCCCGCGCAGAACCGCGCCGACGGCCTCCAGCATCTGGTCGTCTTCCCGATGTACACGCAGAACGGCAACCCGAACCGCAATCTGGAGGCTGTCGTCCTGCGGATGGTCTGGCCCGACTGGCTGGCCGAGCTGGAGCGCACCCGCTACGACAACCCGCTCTTCTGCGGTATCACCTTCGAGGACTTCACCTCCGGCTACGACACCCACTCCGCCGTACTCTTCCCGGAGACCATCGCCGTGCGGGAGGCGCCCGAGCGCTTCAGCTGGGGCGGCATCTTCTGCGACCGTGAGGCAGCCCGCTTCCGCCGCGTCGTCCAGGCGGCCTGCGAGGTCACCAGCCTCGAACTCCCCGAGGACGCCCAGGAGCTGCTGGCCGACCAGGGGCGCTGCCAGCAGGCGTTCGTGCTGTGGGACATGGTCCACGACCGCACCCACAGCCATGGCGACCTGCCCTTCGACCCCTTCATGATCAAGCAGCGGCAGCCGTTCTGGATGTACGGCCTCGAGGAGCTGCGCTGCGACCTGACTGCCTTCCACGAGGGGGTGAAGCTGGAGGCCGACGGCTACCCGCAGGGCCGCGACGTGCAGTACGCGATGATCCTGGAGCGGCTCTTCCGCTTCCCGGTCACCGGTGAGCGCAAGCGCAACTACGACGGCCTCGGCGGACAGCTGCTCTTCGCCTATCTGCACCAGCACGACGCACTGCGCTGGCGGGACAACAGGCTGTCCATCGACTGGGACCGCGCCCGCGAGGTCACCGTCGCGCTGCGCGAGGAGATCGAGACGCTCTACCGCGCAGGCATCGACCGGCCCAAGATCGTCCACTGGTTCAAGGCGTACGAGCTGGTCTCCCGCTATCTGGCCCCGCACCCGGGCTCGAGGTGGGTCAAGGGCCCGGAAGCGCTGGACCTGACGCTCCCGCCGCGCAAGCTGGTGGACGAGGTGCTGCCTGACGAGTTTCCGCTCAGCATGTTCTACGAAGCCCTCGCGAAGAAGCTCCGGAGTGTGATCGCATCGACTCAGGGCATCACCGCTGCCGACCCGGTCCAGGCCACCGCCGCATGAGCGGGGCGCCCCAAGGGCACAGCGGAGGGCAGGAGCGCGAGGAGGCGACGGAGATGACGGGCATCACGGACACGACGACACAGCGCGGCTACGAGGGCAACGGGGAGGGCAACCTCCAAGGACGCGTGATCGCGGTCGCCGGAGCGGCCGGGCCCGCGGGCCAGGCCACGCTGCTGCGGCTCGCCGAGGAGGGCGCCACCGTGGTGGCCTGTGATGCGGACGCGGAGCGCCTGGCGCAGGCCGTGGACGCCGCGCGGTTCGCCCACGGGGGAGCCACCGTCACCGGCGACACCGTCGATCTGCTCAGCCTGGAGGAGACCCGGGCGTGGGCGGACAAGACCGAGAAGGAGTTCGGCCGTGTCGACGGTCTGGTGCACCTGGTCGGCGGCTGGCGCGGCTCGGCCTCGTTCGCCGAGACCGACCTGGCCGACTGGGACACCCTGCACAACCTCCTCGTCCGGACCCTCCAGCACACCTCGCTCGCCTTCGAGGCCCCGCTCAAGCGCGCGGAAGACGGCCGGTTCCTGCTGATCAGCGCGCTGGGCGCCAGCAAGCCGACCGCGGGCAACGCCGCCTACGCCGCGTCCAAGGCGGCTGCCGAGGCGTGGACGCTGGCGCTCGGCGACTCCTTCCGCAAGGCGGGGGGTGCGGAGGGGCCACCGGCGGCCGCTGTGATCCTGGTGGTGAAGGCACTGGTGAACGACCAGATGCGCGCCGACAGGCCGAATGCGAAGTTCGCGGGCTTCACGGACGTCAAGGACCTCGCGAAGGCCATTGTCGACACCTGGAACAAGTCCGCCGAAGAGCTGAACGGAACCCGCCTGTGGCTGACGCCCAACACCTGAACCAACCCGCGTCCGGGCCGGCGCCGGCCACCGATGCCAGGCGCCGGCACGACCCGGACGTCCGTGGCTTCGCCAGTGACAACTACGCGGGTGCGCATCCGGAGATCCTGGCGGCGCTGGCGGTGGCCAACGGCGGTCATCAGTCCTCCTACGGCGCAGACGAGTACACCGAACACCTCCAGACCGTCGTCCGCAGCCACTTCGGCCGGCGTGCCGAGGCGTTCCCGGTCTTCAACGGCACCGGCGCCAACGTCGTCGCGCTCCAGGCGCTGACCGACCGCTGGGGCGCCGTCATCTGCGCCGACACCGCGCACATCCACGTCGACGAGTGCGGTGCCCCGGAGCGGGTCGGCGGCCTCAAGCTGCTCACCGTGCCGACCCTGGACGGCAAGCTCACCCCCGAGCTGATCGACCGGGAGGCGTTCGGCTGGGACGACGAGCACCGCGCCATGCCGCAGGTGGTCTCCTTCGCGCAGAACACCGAGCTCGGCACCCTCTACACGGTGGAGGAGATCCGTGCCCTGTGCGAGCACGCACACGAGCGCGGGATGCTCGTGCACCTCGACGGGGCGCGTATCGCCAACGCGGCGGCGGCGCTGGACGTTCCGATGCGCGCGTTCACCAACGCGGCAGGTGTGGACATCCTCTCCTTCGGCGGCACCAAGAACGGCATGCTCTTCGGCGAGGCCGTCATCGTGCTCAACCCGGACGCGGTCCGCCATATGAAGCATCTGCGCAAGCTGTCGATGCAGCTGGCCTCCAAGATGCGCTTCATATCGGTGCAGCTGGAGGCGCTGCTGGCGGGGGATCTGTGGCTGCGTAACGCACGGCACTCCAACGCCATGGCGCAGCGGCTCGCCGCAGGCGTCCGGGAAGTGGCCGGGGTGGAGATCTGCTACCCGGTGCAGGCCAATGCCGTCTTCGCGCGCCTGCCGCACGATGTGAGCGAACGCCTCCAGAAGCGCTACCGCTTCTACTTCTGGGACGAGTCCGCAGGCGAGGTGCGCTGGATGTGCTCGTTCGACACCACCGAGCAGGACGTCGACGGCTTCCTCGCCGCCCTTCGCGAGGAGATGGTCCGCTAGCGCCTGGCGGGCTGCATATTTATGCAGCCCGCCGTAATTCCATTGAGTTGCGGCGGGCCGCCCCGTACGCTGACGCGGCATGATGCTCACTCCCGTCACCGCTGACGAGTCCGCCTACCTCGCCGCCGACGATGTCGTCGACCACACCCATCCGCTGGTCCGCGAAACGGCTGCCCGGCTGAGTGCCGGGACGGACGGTGATCTGGCCGCATATGCCCGCGCCGCCTACGAGTTCGTCCGCGACACCATCCCGCACTCCGCCGATGTGGGGGACTGGCGCATCACCTGGCGTGCCTCCGATGTGCTGGACCAGCGGGTCGGTATCTGTCACGCCAAGTCCCACGCTCTGGTGGCCCTGTTGCGCGCGGAGGGCATCCCGGCGGGGTTCTGCTACCAGAAACTGAACGTGCTGCACGGCTTGATCGCGCTGCGGCTCCCAGGCGCTCGGCGCTGGGTGCGGCAGGATGCGCGGGGCAACAAGCCCGGCGTGAACGCCCAGTTCAGCCTGGACCGTGAGCAGCTCGCCTTCTCCGTGTGGCCGGAGAAGGGAGAGTGCGACTATCCGGTGCTCTACGCCGAGCCCCACCCGGTCGTCCTGCGCGCGCTGCGGCAGGCCACCGACCGCGCCCAGCTGTGGCAGCGGCTGGACACGGCGCTGTAACCCGCCACCCGTCCCCGGCGTACCGAAGGACCTGCCGGCCAAGCCCTCCCACCAGGTCTTCGACCTCGTCAGCAGGGACTGGCTGGAGCGCGCGGTCAAGGTCGAGACGCGGCAAGACCACCCAGACCGGCCGGCGCGGTCCGGAGCGTGTCCTGGACCTGGCGCTGTGGATCGACATGTATGCGCCGACGCTTACACTCTCCTGATCCGATCAAGACCTGATCAGCTGGCGATCTCCGGATCCGATCAGGACGAGCCCATGGGGGAGCGATGGGGACCCGGCAGGACGCGGCGTTCGAGATGGTCCTGGCCCTGCACCGGCTGCTGCGGTCGCTGCGCCGGGCCAGCCCGACGGGCGGGCTGCAACCCACTCAACTGATAGCCCTGTCCCTGCTGACGGAGGCCGGTCCCAGCAGGATCGGCGTCATCGCCGACCGGGTCCCCTGCTCCCAGCCGACCGCCACCGCCGTCGTCGCCGAGTTGGAGACGCTCGGCCTCGTACGCCGGGAACCCGACCCCACCGACGGCCGCGCCACGCGGGTGGCCGTCACCGAGGAGGGGGTCGGCGCGCTGCGCGGCGTGGCGCACGGCGAGGCCGAGGTGCTTCTGGAGCGCCTCGGCGCGCTGCCGGAGGAGGAGGTCGAACGGGTGCTGGCGACCGCCCCGCTGCTGCGCGCCCTCGCGGATGCGGGCCGGTAGGTGTGCCCTTCCGTTGTTCCGGTGAGTGGGTGCCCCTGTCCGTCGTTCGCGGGCTGCGGCCCGGTTGTGGCTGATCGCGCAGTTCCCCGCGCTCCTTACGGGGCGCGTCCCCCTGCGAAGCTTGGGCACTCTGCGCCAGGGCCCTACAGCGCGTTGGCCTGCGCCGGTGTTGGTGCCGTGCCGCCCAGGTGGGCGGGCAGCCACCAGGCGTCGGCAGGGCTCTGCGCGGTGGCCGGGTAGGCGCGCTGGGCGGCCTCCAGCAGCTCGTGCATCCGCTCCCTCAGCCGCTCGGTGACGCTGAGTGCCGACTCCTCCTGGCCGGCCTCGACCGGTTCGCCGACGTGGATGCTGACGGGGAAGTGGTTGCGGCCGAAGTCCCGCTTGTGGCCCTTGGTCCACAGCCGCTGCGTACCCCACAGCGCCATCGGGACCAGCGGCACCCGCGCCTCCTGGGCCAGCCGGGCAGCGCCGGTCTTGAATTCCTTGAGCGTAAAGGAGGGCGAGATGGTCGCCTCCGGGAAGACGCCGATGACCTCGCCCGACCGCAGCGCCTTGAGCGCGTGCGCGTACGCGTCCTCGCCGCGCGAGCGGTCCACCGGTATGTGCTTCATCGCGCGCATCAGCGGTCCGGAGACCTTGTGCCGGAAGACCGACTCCTTGGCCATGAACCGCACCAGACGCTTGGCGGGGCGGGCCGCCAGGCCGGTGAAGACGAAATCCAGGTAGCTGATGTGGTTGCTCACCAGTACGGCGCCGCCGCTCAAGGGCACATGGGCGGTGCCGCGGATGTCGAAGCGCAGGTCGAGAGCCTTGAACCACGCTCGCGCTGCACCGATCACCGGCGGGTAGAGGAGATCTGCCACGTCGGGGGAACCCTTCGTCTCGGGATGCCGGTACTTACGGGCGCGTAACTTCCGACTCCGGCAGATCGTTCCCCAAAGCGTTGCTCCTGGCTACCCTCACGGCAGACTTGTCCCTATGGACGCGGGAATGGAGGACTTCGTGGCGGAGCGGGTGGACCTGGTGAGCGCCGAGGCGCTCGGTGCCGCGGACGGCCTGGGGGAGCGGGCCACCCTCGTCCAGTTCTCCAGCGCCTTCTGCCAGCCCTGCCGCGCCACCCGGCGCACCCTCTCCGAGGTGGCCGCCATGGTCGACGGCGTCGCCCATATCGAGATCGACGCGGAGGAGCATCTGGCCCTGGTGCGGGAGCTGGGCGTCACAGGTACGCCCTCGGTCCTCGTCCTCGACGCCGAGGGGCGCATCGTGAAGCGAGCCACGGGCCAGCCCCGCAAGCCGGACGTCATCGCGGCCCTGGGCCTCGCCATCGCGTGAACCCCCACTGCACGGACCGCCCGCGTGATCCAGATCCCGCTCCGCGGCACTCGCTTCGTACCGTCCCGCGTGATGGAGTTGGGCTGTTCACTCTCCCCGTTGGCAACGTCACACCTCGGCGGTATTGAGAACGGGGCACGTGCTGGATGTACTGACGAGTAATATTGTGGACGGACGCCCGGTCCCACCGGACCGGAACCCGTAAGTCGAAGCAGTAGGAGAGCCGGCGTGAGCTTGAGGATCGTTGTCTGTGTGAAGTACGTGCCCGACGCCACCGGTGACCGGCACTTCGCGGAGGACCTGACCACCGATCGCGAGTCGGTCGACGGCCTGCTCTCCGAGCTGGACGAGTACGCGGTCGAGCAGGCGCTGCAGATCGCGGACTCGGACGAGGTCGACGACGCGGAGATCACCGTGCTCACCGTCGGCCCGGAGGACGCCAAGGACGCCCTGCGCAAGGCGCTGTCCATGGGCGCGGACAAGGCCGTGCACGTCGAGGACGACGATCTGCACGGCACCGATGCGCTCGGCACCTCGTACGTACTGGCCAAGGCCATCGAGAAGACCGGCTTCGACCTGGTCGTCTGCGGTATGGCCTCCACCGACGGCACGATGGGCGTGCTGCCCGCGATGCTCGCCGAGCGGCTGGGCGTGCCGCAGGTGACGCTGCTGTCCGAGGTCTCCGTGGCGGACGGCAAGGTGACCGGGCGCCGCGACGGTGACGCCGCCACCGAGCAGCTGGAGGCCCAGCTCCCGGCCGTCGTCTCCGTCACCGACCAGTCGGGCGAGGCGCGTTACCCCTCCTTCAAGGGGATCATGGCCGCCAAGAAGAAGCCCGTCGAGTCGCTGGACCTGGACGACCTGGACATCGAGGCCGAGGAGGTCGGCCTGGAGGGCGCCTGGACCAAGGTCGAGGACGTGACCGAGCGCCCGCCGCGCACCGCAGGCACCGTCGTCAAGGACGAGGGCGACGGCGGCAAGCAGCTTGCGGCCTTCCTCGCGGAGCGCAAGTTCGTCTAAGGCAGCCCGGCGCCGGAAGTTCCTCAGGACCCGGCGTCCCTCTTCCCTCCGACCTCACTTTGATCTTCCGCAGGAGAGCAACCCATGGCTGAAGTCCTTGTCTACGTCGACCACGTGGACGGCGCCGTCCGTAAGCCCACCCTCGAACTGCTGACCCTCGCCCGCCGGCTGGGCGACCCGGTTGCCGTGCACCTCGGCCCGAACGCCGAGGAGGCCGCCAAGACGCTCGGCGAGTACGGCGCCACCCGGGTACTGGCCGCCGACGCGCCGGAGTTCGCCGACTATCTCGTCGTCCCGAAGGTGGATGCGCTCCAGGGCGCCTACGAGTCCGTCTCGCCCGTGGCCGTGCTGGTTCCCTCCTCCGCGGAGGGCAAGGAGATCGCGGCGCGCCTCGCGGTGCGCATCGGCTCCGGCATCGTCACCGACGCGGTCGACCTGGAGGCCGGCGACGAGGGCCCGGTGACCACCCAGTCGGTCTTCGCCGCCGCGTTCACCACCAAGTCCCGGATCACCAAGGGCACCCCGGTCATCACCGTGAAGCCCAACTCGGCCACCCCGGAGGCGTCCGCCGCCGCCGGTGCGGTCGAGCAGCTCTCGGTGAGCTTCGGCGAGGCCGCCACCGGCACCAAGGTCACCTCGCGCACCCCGCGCGAGTCCACCGGCCGCCCCGAGCTGACCGAGGCCGCGATCGTGGTCTCCGGCGGCCGTGGCCTCAACGGCGCCGAGAACTTCCCGCTGATCGAGGGCCTGGCCGACTCGCTGGGCGCCGCGGTGGGCGCCTCCCGCGCCGCGGTCGACGCCGGCTGGTACCCGCACTCCCACCAGGTGGGCCAGACCGGTAAGACCGTCTCGCCGCAGCTCTACATCGCCACCGGCATCTCCGGTGCCATCCAGCACCGCGCCGGCATGCAGACCTCGAAGACGATCGTGGCCATCAACAAGGACGCCGAGGCCCCGATCTTCGACCTGGTCGACTACGGCATCGTGGGCGACCTTTTCGAGGTCGTCCCCCAGCTGACCGAAGAGATCAAGACCCGCAAGGGCTGATGCTCTCCCAGAGCTCGGAGAGGAGCCCCGCACCGGTGCGTCCGGTGCGGGGCTCCTCGGCGTTTGTCAGCAGCTCCGCCGGCAGCCCCCGGTCAGAAGGCGAAGACGGAGGCTCCCGCGACCTTCTTCATGCAGCTGTTGGCGTAGACGCGCTCGTAGTTCACGCGCTTGCCCTCCCACACGCCCTGCGCGGTCACGACGACGGGTCGCCACTCCTTGGTGCAGTACGTGTTCCCGGCGTCGGCGGCCAGAGCTTCGAAGTCCCCGCCTGAGGCCCGCAGTTGGGTGCAGGCTTCCTTCGCGGCGGGGTGGGTGCCGGACGGCCCGGGCATGCAGTCGAGCGTGACGGCACGCTGGGGTGCCGTGGTCGCGGAGCTCTCACCGTCCGCGATGGTGAGCACCAGGGCCGAGGGTGCGTAGAGCGAGGTGGCTTTCGCAGGTGCGGCCTGGGCAGGTGCTGCCGTGAGCGCGAGGGCGCCGACGGCCCCCGTGACAGCAGCCGCCGTGGTGAGGACGGTGCGCCAGGGTGCGGTCTTCCGCATTGTGTGCTTCCTTCCGCTTTGAGGTAAGTGCCGGATCTATCGGCGAAAGTGAGTTTGCCGAGTCCGTCGGGATAAAGCACATCGGCACCTTATGTTTCGGTAACGTTTCGCATTGAATCAGTGGCGCAAAGTGATAGCCGCGCGCTGTCGCCGCCTGCTGCAACGCTCTTTCGTGGGGCGCGTGTTCGGCCTGCCTGGCTTGATCCTCGATGCTCCACGACGACCGGAAACCGTGCATCGGGTCGCTGGGGCCGTGCCCCGAAGGGGCGCGGCAAGTGACCACGCGGGGAACCCTTGACTGGCTGGTCAGGCCCCCATTAGCGTCACGGCACTGGCTTCAACGTTTTGTTGATGCCTGCTCGGAGAGCGGCAGAGGGAGTACAGATGGCGCAGGGCCGGACGGTCGGGACCAGCTTGGGGAGCGGCGCACTGGAGGGGGTTTCCGAGCTGCTCGCGCCGGTGGACGCCGAACTCGCCCGGCGCTACCCGGGTGACCCGGGCACGCGGCAGCCTGTGCACACCGTCTATGTGCCCGCCGACGCCGTTACGCCCGGCACCGTACGGGAGTGGGGCGAGGCCGCAGGAGCACTGCTCGACGCACACGCCCCCGACGCCGAAGCGCTGGCCCGGGTCCTCGGCATGGACGGGGACTTGGCGGGGCCGGTCTACGCCCGTATCCGGGAAAAGCTGCGCCGCGAACCCGTCGAGGACCTGCGTATCGACTTCGAGGACGGCTACGGCGCGCGGCCCGACGACGAGGAGGACGCCGCCGCCGTCCGGGCCGCCGAACTGATCGCCGACACCTTCGCCGAGGGCGCCGAGGGGCCCGTACCCGCGTACGCCGGCATCCGCATGAAGTGCATGGAGGCGGCCGTCCGCGACCGGGGCATCCGTACACTCGACATCTTCCTCACCGGCCTCATGGAGGCGGGCGGGCTGCCCGGCGGACTGGTCCTCACCCTGCCCAAGGTGACCTATCCGGAGCAGGTCACCGCGATGGTCCGGCTGTGCGAGGAGTTCGAGAAGGCGCGCGGTCCGGAGGTGGGGCGCATCGGCTTCGAGATCCAGATCGAGACGACCCAGTCGATCCTCGGGGCCGACGGCCGGGCCACCGTCGCCCGGCTGATCGACGCGGCCGAGGGCCGCGCCACCTCGCTGCACTACGGCACCTTCGACTACAGCGCCTCGTGCGGGGTCTCCGCCGCCTACCAGGCGATGGACCATCCGGCGGCCGACCACGCCAAGGCCGTGATGCAGGTGGCCGCCGCGGGCACCGGCGTACGGCTCTCCGACGGCTCCACCAACATCGTCCCCACCGGCGACCAGGCGCAGGTGCACGACGCCTGGCGGCTCCACCACTCCCTGGTGCGGCGCTCGCTCGCCCGTGCCTACTACCAGGGCTGGGACATGCACCCCGGTCACCTGCCCACCCGCTACGCCGCCGTCTACGCCTTCTACCGCGAGGGCATGCGACGCGCGGGCGAGCGGCTCGCCGCCTATGTGGGCCGGGCCGGGGGCGATGTCATGGACGAGCCCGCGACAGCGCGTGCCCTCAGCGGCTATCTGCTGCGTGGTCTCGACTGCGGCGCGCTCGACACCGCCGAGGTCACGGAGGTCTCCGGCCTGGACCGTGCCGCGCTCGACCGGCTCGCCGGCCGCTGACCCACCAGCACCCCGGGCGGCCGCCCAGGTCTCGCGCGGCCGCCCGGCTCCCACCGGCTCAGCCTGCCGACGAGGCCCGCAGCAGGCGGAGTTGACCGATCTCCGTCACGTTCTTCATCAGCTCGGCATTCACCCACGCCACCATGTGCGCGACGGTATGCGCGGGGTCGCCCTCCCACGGGAAGGGTGCCGTCGCGTCGAGTTCGGCGTCGGTCAGCCCCTCCAGCACCGTCAGCCACTCCTCCCGCAGCCCGCGCAGCCACGCCACGGTGGCGGCCTCTTCGCCGGGGAAGACGACGGCGGAACGGTCCCGGGGCGGGCGGCCCTTCGCATGGTCCAGGGTGACACTCCACCACCAGCCCAGATGCCAGCTCACCCAACCCATCGTCGGGACCGGCACCGGATCGGGCTCCGTCTCCGCGAAGTCCGGCACCCAGCTGCCGTCGGCGTCGCGCCGTACGGTCCAGCAGTTGGGGCCTGGCTCCCACAGCAGATCCCCTGGCTCCAACCGCTCCAGGTGATACTCGAACAGCGACCACGTCAGATCGAACTGCCAGCGCAACAGCCGGCATCGCGATTCCTGCATCGCCAGACCGTGTCACTGGACCTCCCCCGCGGCAAACGGATTTCGCGGCGAGGCCCCGATGACCGGGGCGGTCAACTCCGCTGCGGGGCGAGGAAGTCGAGTGCGCTGTCGACCGTGAGCGGCGCGCCGAGTATCCGGCGATGGCCGAGACCGGTGGTGACGAGGAGTTCGGCCCGCGCGTCATAAGCCGATACGAGCCGATGGGCCTGCTGGAGCGGCACCATCCGGTCGCCCTCGTCGTGGACGATCAGCATGGGCAGGTCGATGTCGCCGGGCCGGTGCGTCGCGTCGAAGCGTTCCCAGACCTTCTCCACCTCCGGGAACAGCCGGGTCTCGACCTGCTGCCGCAGACCGGCGCGGAGAGTGCGGTTCAGCCGGAGCATCCGGCTGAACCCGTCGACCATGAAACCGAAGTCGCTCACCCCCGCGACAGCGACCAGCCGCTCCGCCTTGATCCGTTCGCGGAGGGCGAGGAAAGCGCAGAGGACCCCGAAGGAGTGCGCGAGGACGGAGTGGAAGGGGCCGTGCCGGTCCTGGAGCCGCGCGGCGATCTCGGCGTTCTCCAGGACGGTCGTCGTACGCCCCTCGGAGTCGCCGTGCCCCGGGGCGTCGAACGAGACCGGGCTCAGGCTGAGGGCCTCCAGCCGGGGCACGAACGCGGCGAAGCGGGAAGCGCGGGACTGCCATCCGTGCAGCATGAGCACGGGGCGCTCGCCGTCGCCCCACTGATAGGTGGTCACACGCCGGCCGCCGGAGACCAGTTCGTCGGTCTGCGCGCGGATGTGTACGTCGTGCTCGGACGGCAGAACCTTGCCCCGCTTGAGGGGTGCGCGGAAGACGGCGTACGCCATCCGTCCCGCGAGTGCGGGGGAGACCGTCGCGCCCGCGTTGAGGGCCGACCCCAGAATCGCCTCCGCGCGCTGCCTCCGCCGTCCGCCGCTGTGCTGTGTCCGCTGTGTCCGCATGCCGCCCTCCCGTGTCGTTCCGGCTCGCGCCGCGGCCGCGGCCGCTTGGCTGGAGCAAGAAAACTAACCGCACGGTCGTGCGGTTAGTTGGCCGCAGTCTGGCACATGACCGAACGGTCGTCCACTGAGTAGACTGCGGCTGCGCGGCTGCCAACACGGCTGCGCCCGCGGCTGCCTTGCGGCTGCGCCAGGGCGAGGACCCGTGGCACCTGTAGCGGGCGGGACGATGACGGAGGAGCTGTGGAACGGTCGGACGGACGTGTCGAACGCGGCAACCAGACGCGGCGGCTGGTCTTGGGCCGAGCCGTACGGGTCGCCTCCTCGGAGGGGCTGGACGGCCTCTCGCTGGGCCGCCTCGCCGGGGAGCTCAAGCTGAGCAAGAGCGGCGTCTTCACCCTCTTCGGCTCCAAGGAGGAGCTTCAGCTCGCGACCGTACGGGCCGCCATCAGGATCTACACCGAGCATGTCGTGCAGCCGGCCCTGGAAGAACCCGCCGGGCTGCGCCGGGTCGTGCGCCTGTACGAGAGCTGGCTGACCTACTCGCAGGAGCGGGTCTTCCCCGGCGGCTGTTTCTTCTACTCCGTCTCCGCCGAGTTCGACGCGCGTGAGGGCCGGGTGCACGACAGCATCGCCCAGGCACGCGCCGACTGGACCGCCTTCGTCGAACGTACCCTCCAGGAAGCCCTGGAGGCCGGAGAGTTCACCGAGGGCACCGACGTCCCCCAGCTCGCCTTCGAGATCATCGCGCTGCTGGAAGCGGGGAACGCCGAGTCCGTACTGCACGGCGACGCCTCGGTGGACGCGAAGCCGTACCAGCGGGCCCGGCGCGGCATCCGCGACCGGCTGGCGGCTGCCGCCACCGATCCCGCGGCCCTGCCCACCGGCGACTGACGCTGCCCGGCGACGCCTGCTGGGCCGTTCCCTGTCGTGCCGATAAGGGGGTGCCCCTGCTCGTAGGTTGCGGGGTGCTGTTGCTCCCCCAAGCTCTTCGGGCAGGGAGGTACCCCCATGGCTGGTCGCGCAGTTCCCCGCGCCCCTTGCGGGGCGCAGCCCCCCATGCCGGGTACGCCAGAGGCGCCGGACAAGCGTTAGGTGCCGACGCTCAACCGCTCCCAGTCGTCGGCAAGGGCGGTGAGCTCGCGCAGCAGCCGTTCGCGGTTCCCGGAGTCGTACCGTGCGAGAAGCCGCTCGTTCAACTCCCGTACCCGGCCGCCGGCCTCGCGGAGCGCGCGCTCGCCCTCCGGTGTGAGGTGCAGCAGTTTCCGGCGGCCGTCCGAGGACGCGGTCCTGCGCTCCAGCAGCCCGCGGTTCTCCAGCCGCCGCGCCAGGTCCGCCATGGTGGAGGTGTCCAGCGCGACGGCGGAGGCGAGCGAGCTCTGGTCGCTGCCCGGATTGGCCCGCACCGTCGTCAGAACGGCGAACTGCGGTCCGGTCAGCGTCTGGCCGACAACACGTAGCCACATCGCGAGATACGCCTGATACAGGCGTCGCACCTGATATCCGGGTGCGGTGGTGAGCACGTCAGGAGCGGTGGGTGTGGTGGGCGGGCCGGGGGAGGGGCCCACTGTCGCAGGGTCCGTCGTGGGGGCTTTCTCCGGGGTTTTGTCAGCCATGAACCCACTTAAGCACGGGAGTTGGACGCTCCCTCGGCCACGGTTGACTGGGCGGCTCCCCCCGGGGTAGTCGGCCTGCCGGGCATCAGTAGAGGACCGAGGGCAGGTACGCCCCGGCGGGCTCGTTGTAGAGGCCGATGGTCATCAGGCTCATCAACTGCACCACCCTGAGGCCGTTCGCGAGCCCCCATTGCACCAGCGGACTGTTGCTCGCCGGCACGAGGATGCCGGGACCGCCGAAGGCGGGAGCCGAGGCGATCAGGGCCTGGAGCCCCGTGGTCGTCTCGGCCACAGCGTGTGCGAAGAACGCGAGGTCCGTGGCGTAACCGGTGATGCGTCCCTCGTGCTCGACGACACGGGCCGTGCCTTGCCTGAGCGCATCGGCGACCTCGCCGCCACGGTCGAAGCCGTGGACCCGTCGGCACAGTTCGTTGCACGGTGCCAGGTCCGCTTCCGTGGCCTCCCGGACGGTGTGCCCGGTCACCGCGCGCGAAATCGCAGGCCCTTGCATACACGCCACCGTCTCCCGGAACGCGAACCCAAGGCTCGCGTACAGCGAGAACGATCTGGTGTGATACCCGCTCTGCAAGAGACGGATTCCGGGCGCTCCCTGCTCGGCGGCCCGGTCCATCACGTCCTGCATCAGCCGACGGCCCGCGCCTCGGTTCTGCGCGGCGGGATCGATGGTGAGGGGCCCGACCCCGACGACGGACGAGCGCTCGTCGAGAAAGTTGCTGCCCACGATCCGGCCGTCGAGCTCGGCGACGACGCTGTAGAACCTGGGGTGGGTCAGCCCCGCATGGATCAGCTCGATACCCACCTCGGGACTGGGCACGTCGGGCGGAAAGGCATGCTCACGAGCAATCCCGGCAAAGGCTTCGAAACAGATCCTGCCGCACTCCGCGGCATCGTCCCCGGTACCCGGGCGCAACACAAGATCCACGACCGCCGATCCCTTCCTCGCACCATTACAGCCGCACGTTCCTTCCCCCGTCCGATCTTCCGCCCCCGGACGACGGCGCCCACGGTCCGACGCGCCACCGAGGATGCGGAAGTGACGCCACGCAGCTCCGGCCGAAGCCGCCCCGGAGACCGGCAACGGCAGCTGAGCCGGTCAGTCGTACGGGGGGATCTCGCCGGAGCCGCGGGCGATCAGTCTCGTCGGGCGCGAGACCGTACGGGGCTCGTCATCGGCGCCGTCCAGCCGCCTGAACAGCAGCTCGGCGGCGCTGCGACCGAGGTCCGCCGGATCCTGGGCGACGACCGTGACCGGGGGCGAGAGCAGATCGGCCAGCTCGAAGTCGTCGAACCCGACCAGCGCGACGGGCCGGTCCCGCCGCTCCGGCGCGGCCAGCACCCGCACCAGGGTGACCGTCACCCGGTTGTTGCCGGCGAAGAACGCGGTCACCGGCTCCGTGCCGTCGGCGCCGTCCAGCATCCGGGCCGCATCGGCCCGTACCCGGTCGGAGTCCGTGCTTCCCGGAGCCACCCAGGAGTCGGCCACCGGCAGACCGGCGTCCTCCATCGCGGCGCGGTAGCCGCGGAGCCGTTCCTGGGCGGTGTGGATCTCCGGCCGGTCACCGATGAATCCGATACGCCGGTGCCCGTGCGCGATCAAGTGGGCGACACCGGTGCGTGCCCCCTCGAAGTTGTCGGAGAGCACCAGGTCGGCCGCTATCCGCCCGGGCGGCCGGTCGACGAACACGGTGGCCACGCCCGCGGCGATCTCCGGGGCCAGATAGCGGTGGTCGTCACTGGCCGGGATGATCACCAGCCCGTCGACGCGGCGGGCGCACAGTGCCAGCGTCAACTCCTGCTCCCGCTCCGGATCCTCCGCGCTCGACCCGTTGATCAGCAGCGCGCCGTGTGCCCGAGCGACCTCCTCGACCGCGCGGCTGAGCGGCGAGTAGAACGGGTCGGCCAGGTCCTCCAGCACCAGGCCGATGCTGGCCGTGGTGCCCTTGCGCAGTACGCGGGCGCTGTCGTTGCGACGGAAGCCGAGCGAGGTGATGGCCTCCTGTACCCGTCGCTCGGTGTCGCTGGAGACCCCGGCCTCGCCGTTGACGACGCGGGAGACGGTCTTGAGGCCGACGCCCGCCCGTGCCGCCACGTCCTTCATCGTCGGGCGGCCCGCATGGCGGCGGTCCCCGCGGCGCGGGCCCGTGGCGCGAGGGCCTGCGGGGGTTGGGGGGAGTGCGGGGTCGGCGGTGTCGGCTGCCACGGGTCCTGTTCCTTGTCGGAGGGGTCGGGCGGTTGGGGCGGGTGCGGTCGGTGCTGTCGTTGATCGCGGTGCGGAGGAGCAGCATAGCCGCGGGGACGGGTCAGTCTGCTGTCTGGACAACGTTGTCAAGATGGGTCGACTCTTGCAAGACTTGGCCGGTCCACCCCGCGCACCGTGCGGGTCCGTACACCGCACGCGCAGGAGTCGACTGCCCATGCACAACGACCTCGTCGCCGCGCTCGACATCGGCGGCACCAAGATCGCGGGTGCCCTGGTGGACCGGGGCGGCAGACTCCTCGCCCGCACCCAGCAGCCCACCCCCGCGCGGGAGGGCGTCGACCGCCTGCGTGCGACCGTCGACGAGGTACTCCGCGAACTGACCGCCGCCCGCGAATGGCACCGCGTCGGCGCCGTCGGCATCGGCAGCGCGGGACCTGTCGACGCCAAGGCCGGCACCGTCAGCCCGGTCAACATCCCCGCCTGGCGCGACCATCCGCTCGTCGCCGACGTACGCGAACGGGCAGGTGGCCTTCCCGTCACGCTGATCGGCGACGGCCCGGCCATCGCCGCGGCCGAGCACTGGCAGGGCGCCGCCAAGGGCCGCGCCGACGCGCTGTGCATGGTCGTCTCCACGGGCGTCGGCGGGGGCCTCATCCTGAACGGCGCTCTCCACTCCGGGCCCACCGGGAACGCGGGGCACATCGGGCACATCAGCGTCGATATGGACGGCGACCTGTGCCCCTGCGGATCGCGCGGCTGCGTCGAGACCATCGCCAGCGGTACCAACATCGCCCGCCGCGCCCTGGAGTCCGGCTGGCGGCCCGGCCCGGACCGGGACACCACCGCGGCAGGCGTCGCCGCCGCCGCCCGCGCCGGCGACCCACTGGCCGGCGCCGCCTTCGCCCGGGCGGCCCGCGCCCTTGCCGCTGCCATCGCTGCCACCGCCGCCCTCGTGGAGCTCGACATCGCCGTCATCGGCGGCGGGGTCGCCCGCGCGGGCGACGTCCTCTTCGCCCCCCTCCGCACCGAACTGAAGCGCTACGCCACCCTCCCCTACATCCGGGGGCTCGAGCTGGCCCCCGCCGCCACCGGTACCGACGCGGGCCTCATCGGCGCCGCCTCAGCGGGCTGGCAATTGGTGGGGGCTATGTGAGGGGTGGGCCCCTCCCGCTGTTCCGGTGAGGGGGTGCCCCCGGTCGCTGTTTGCGGGCTGCCGCGTGCGTCCTGGCTGGTCGCGCAGTTCCCCGCGCCCCTTACGGGCGCGGGTACTCACGAACCGCGCGGGCGTACGCGGAGGGTGTGACGCCCACCGCCGCGGTGAAGTCGCGGACCAGATGGGCCTGGTCGCTGTAGCCGAGCTCGGCGGCGAGGCGGGACCAGTCCGTCTCGGGGTGCGCGGTGGCGCGCTCCATGGCTTCATGGACGCGGTACCGCAGGATCGTCCACTTCGGGGTGACTCCGACGTACGTGGCGAACAGCCGCTGGAGGGTGCGTACAGTCAGGCCCGCGTCCGCCGCGAGCCGTTCGACGCGCAGTACGGAGCGGTCCGTACGCACCCGGTGCGCCAGCGCCATGGCCCGCTCGGCGGCGGGATCCGGGGTGGGGGAGAGGGAGAGCAGAAAGGAGTCGAGGGCCGCCACGCGCTCGTCCTCCCGGTCCGGGTCCAGGACCCTGGACGTGGCCTCACCGTCGGTGCCGAATGCCTCTTCAAGCGACAGCTGTCGGCCGGTGAGCGTGGAGAGCCGGCGGGGCGGCGTGAGGAAGGGGCGGAAGCCGCCTGGGCGGAACTGCACCCCGCACACGCGCCCGACCCCCTCCAGCTTGGTGGAGAACACACCGGTGCCCACCCCCGCGACCAGCCCCGTCCTGGGCGCGAGGTCCGCGGGGCCGCGCCGCTCGAAGACGACGTTGACGCACGGGTGCGGTACCACTTGCGAGACGTACGGCTCTGCCAGGTCCCAGTCGATCAGCCAGTAGTGCTCGACCCAGCGGCGCAGCGGCTCGGCCGGAAGCCTGCGGCGGAAGTCGACCCGTGCCAGCAGCCCGGGTGCCTGCACGATGCCCCGGGTGTCCCGCCGAGGGCCTGCGCGCCCGCCTTTGCCGGGATTGGCTCTCCCGGCTGTCCGTTCCCCGTCACAGTCGCTCTGACCTGCCATGACAGCAATCCTATGCGGCCATCGCGGCGCCGTCCGGTGTCGCGTTTCTTCAATTCACGGCGCGCAGCCCGGCATAGCGTGACGGCATGGCAAACGCACTCGCTCCCCTCATCGACAGCGCCGCCCGCGCGACCGACCCCGTCGTCCGCGGCATCAAGGATGAGCAGCTGACCTGGCCCACGCCCTGCGCCGAGTACGACGTGCGGGCACTGCTCAATCACCTCTTCCATGTCGTCGTCAGCTTCCAGGCGCTGGCCGCCAGGGGAACCGCCGACTTCAGCACCACCCCCGACTACCTCGAAGGGGACTGGCGTTCCCGCTTCGGCAACGAGACGGTCAAGCTCGCCGAGGCATGGTCGGCGCCGGACGCGCTGGAGGGTGTTTCCCAGGGCATGGGCCTGCCGCAGCGCACTGTCGCGCACATGGTGATGGGCGATCTGGTCGTGCACGGCTGGGACCTCGCCCGCGCCACCGGCCAGGACTACCGGCCCGATCCGGCCGCGCTCGGCGAAGCCGGACCGGCTCTGGAGGAGATGGCGCCCATGGCCCGGAAAGCAGGCGTCTTCGGCGAGGAGATCGCCGCCCCGCCCGAGGCCACTCCCTTCGATCGGGTGCTCATGCGCACCGGTCGTGACCCGAGCTGGTCGCCGTCCTGACCCGGCGGGTGGCCGTCCTGTCCCCGGCTGGTGGCCGCCCTGACCCCGGCCGGTCGCCCAGCTGACGGTGGCCGGGCCACTCCGTCCGTCGATTCCCCGTCCCTCCTGGGGGGTCGCACGCGCCTGCCGTACGCGCCGGGGCGCGGGCGCCGTGCCTCGTTCAGCGCCGGGAGAGCCGCCCCGGCGCGTTTCCCGCACCGGGTGATGCGGGCAACTGAACGGGGACGACGGATGAGGGGGGAACACCGTGATCGTCTGGCTGAACGGCGCCTTCGGCGCGGGCAAGACCACTGCAGCGTACGAACTCCTGGACCTGCTCCCAGGCAGCACGCTCTACGATCCCGAAGTCATCGGCGCGGAGCTGCGCTGGATGCTGCCGAAGGAACGACTGGCGCAGATAGCCGACTTCCAGGACCTGCGCTCGTGGCGGCGGCTCGTGGTGGACACGGCCGCCGCTCTGCTTACCGAGGTCCCAGGCCCGCTGCTCACCCCGATGACGCTGCTGCGGCGCGAGTACCGGGACGAGATGTTCGGCGCCTTCGCCGCCCGCCGGATACCCGTACGCCATCTCCTGCTGCACGTCGAGGAGCCGGTACTGCGCGAGCGTATCGACACCCGCGCCGCCGCGGACGGTGGTGCCACCCGGGCCTGGTGCCTGAACCATCTGCGCCCCTACCAGGAGGCGCTGCCGTGGATCACAGCTGAAGCGCACACCGTCGACACAACCTTTCTCACCCCGCGCAGCACCGCCGAACGCCTCGCCGAGGCGATCAGCGCCGGGGCGGGGGACGTGGACATCGTGCAGACGCCCGAACCCACGGCCGAGACGGTCGCCGCCGGGATACTGCTCTTCGACGACCGCGACCGGGTGCTGCTCGTCGACCCCACCTACAAGCCCGGCTGGGAGTTCCCGGGCGGTGTGGTGGAACAGGGGGAGGCGCCGAGCGTCGCCGGCGTGCGGGAGGTGTTCGAGGAGCTGGGGCTGCGGCTGGATGGTGAGCTCGCACTGCTCGTCGTGGACTGGGAGCCGCCGCATCCGCCGGGTTACGGCGGGATGCGGCTGCTCTTCGACGGCGGACGACTCCCGGCCGAGGCTGCCGCGGCGCTGCTGCTGCCCAGCGCCGAACTCCGCGGCTGGCGCTTCGTCACGGAGGAGGAAGCGGCTGAACTGCTGCCTCCGGTACGGCTGGAGCGGCTGCGCTGTGCCCTCCGGGCCCGCAGGGTGGGACACCCGCTCTACCTGGAGGGCGGCGTTCCGACCGGGGCCGCCGGCTCGGGCAACCTGCTGCGCTGACCCTCGTACGAGCGGCTCCGGCCCTGGAGCGGCTCCGGCCCTGGGGCTGCTCCCGCCCCACAGCGCGGGTCCGCGCTCAGGCCCCGCCGGCCTGCTCCGCGTAACCGCGCAGGAACAGCGCCTCGGCCACCGCCATCCGCTCCAGCTCGCGCGGGTCCACGCTCTCGTTCACCGCGTGGATCTGCGCCTCGGGCTCGCTCAGCCCGATGAGCAGGATCTCGGCTTCCGGGTAGAGCGCGTCCAGCGCGTTGCACAGCGGGATCGAGCCGCCCATCCCGGCGATCTGCATCTCCTGTCCGTCGTACGCCGTGCTCAGCGCGGCGGCCATCGCGGTGTACGCCGGGCTGGAGGTGTCCGCGCTGAACGGCTGGCCCTTGCCGATCACTTCGGTCGACACCCGCGCCTGCCACGGTACGTGTGACTCCACATGCGCGATCAGCAGCTCGATGGCCTTCTCCACGTCGTTGCCCGGCGGGATCCGCAGTGAGATCAGCGCGCGTGCCGATGCGTGCACCGAGGGGGTCGCGCCGACCACAGGCGGGCAGTCGATGCCCAGCACGGTCACGGCGGGGCGTGCCCACAGCCGGTCGGCGACGGTCCCGTCGCCGATCAGGCCGACCCCGTCCAGCACCTTGGCGTCGTGCCGGAAGTTCTCCTCCGGATACGGCATGCCCTCCCACCGCGCGTCCGCGTCCAGCCCGTCGATGACGGTGTTGCCCTCCGCGTCCCGCAGCGAGTCGAGGGTGCGCAGCAGTGCCGCCAGCGCGTCGGGTGCCGCGCCGCCGAACAGGCCCGAATGCAGGTTCCCTTCAAGCGTGTCCACCTGAACGCGAAGCAGCGTCATACCGCGCAGGGTGGCGGTGACGGTCGGCAGCCCGCAGCGGAAGTTGCCCGCGTCACCGATCACGATGGTGTCCGCCGTCAGCAACTCGGGATGCTGCCGTGCGTATTGCTCGAGACCACCGGTGCCCTGCTCCTCCGAGCCCTCCACGATCATCTTCACCGAGACGGGCAGCCCGCCGTTCCCCTTGACGGCACGCAGGGCGAGCAGGTGCATGATGAACCCGCCCTTGCAGTCGGCCGCGCCACGTCCGTACCAGCGCCCGTCCGAACCGTCGGTCAGCTCGAACGGCGGGGTGCGCCAAGCCGCTTCGTCCAGCGGCGGCTGTACGTCGTAATGCGCGTACAGCAGCACCGTGGGCGCGCCCGCCGGGCCCGGCAGATATCCGTAGACGGACTGGGTGCCGTCCGGGGTGTCGAGCGCCGCCACGTCCTGGAAACCCTCCGCACGCAGCGCCTCCGCGACCCAGGCGGCCGCACCCTCGCACTCGCTCCGGGGGAACTGCTCCGGGTCCGCGACCGACCGGAACGCCACCAGCTCGGCGAGCTCGGTCCTCGCCCGCGGCATCAGCGAGGCGACCGTCGCGGCGACAGCCGACGCCTCCGAAGCGGGTGATACGGATGACGCGGAAGAAGTGGACGAAGCGGGCGAGGAAGGCATAGCCGTCGGGTCGGACGAAGGCTGCTGCATGGGGAACGCTCCTTGTGGGCGCGACGTTGGCACACGTGTACGGAGACATGTGTATCGCACATGGGCGGGCCCGTAGGATGCGATGGGCCATTCCGTAAGCCGAGGTCAAGCGGGAGCACAACACATCGTGAGCAGCGAGCACGCAGCCGGGAACGAGGACGTCGAGCCTGCGGAGAACGCCGGTACGGGCCGGGCGGGCGGGCCGGGTGAGCCTGGCGAACAGCCCGTCGAGAGCCCCGCCGGGGAAGCCGCGGCGGACGGGGGAGAGGACCGCCCCGTCTGGGACGTCGTCGTGGTCGGCGCCGGACCCGCCGGAGCCTCGGCCGCGTACGCCGCGGCTGTCGCGGGCCGCAGCGTACTGCTCCTGGAGAAGGCCGAACTCCCCCGCTACAAGACGTGCGGCGGCGGCATCATCGGTCCGTCCCGCGACGCCCTGCCTCCCGGCTTCGACCTGCCCCTGCGGGAGCGCGTGCACGCCGTGACCTTCTCCCTCAACGGCAAGCTCACGCGCACCCGCCGCTCCCGCACCATGCTCTTCGGCCTCGTCAACCGGGACGAGTTCGACAACAGCCTGGTCGAGTCAGCGCTCAAGGCCGGTGCCGAGGTGCGCACCGGTGTCACGGTCTCCCGCGTCGAACAGCACGGCCCCGCCGTGCCCGACCGCCGCACGGTGGCCGTCGTGCTGGCAGGCGAGGCGCAGCCCGTTCTCGCCCGGGCAGTCGTCGGCGCCGACGGCAGCGCCAGCCGGATAGGGGCCCATGTCGGCGTCAAGATGGGCCAGGTCGACCTCGGTCTGGAAGCCGAGATCCCGGTCCCCGAGAGCGTCGCCGAGGACTGGGCCGGGCGCGCGCTCGTGGACTGGGGCCCGCTGCCGGGCAGTTACGGCTGGGTCTTCCCCAAGGGAGACACCCTCACCGTCGGCGTCATCTCGGCCCGCGGCGAAGGCGCGGCCACCAAACGCTATTTGGACGACTTCATCGGCCGCCTCGGCCTCGCCGGGTTCGAACCCGCCGTCTCCTCAGGCCACCTGACCCGTTGCCGTACGGATGACTCGCCGCTCTCCCGCGGCCGGGTGCTGGTCTGCGGTGACGCGGCCGGACTGCTGGAGCCCTGGACCCGCGAGGGCATCTCCTTCGCCCTGCGCTCGGGGCGGCTGGCCGGCGAGTGGGCCGTACGGATCGCCGAGGCGCACGACGCCGTGGACGCGCGGCGGCAGGCCCTCAACTACGCGTTCGCCGTCAAGGCCGGGCTCGGCGTCGAGATGGGTGTGGGGCGGCGGCTGCTGCGGATCTTCTCCCGCCGCCCCGGCCTCTTCCATGCGGCGCTCACCGGATTCCGTCCCGCCTGGAACGTCTTCGCCCGCTTCACCCGCGGCGCCACCTCCCTCGCCGAGGTCGTCCGCGTCCACCCCATCGCCCGCCGGGCCTTGGACTCCCTCGACCGCCGGGAGGCCGGACGGGGAGAGGGCGCCGACGGCGCGGTCGGCCCCGGGAACGATCCCGGAAGCGGCCCCGGGGTCGACGACGGCAGTGCGGGTGATGGTACCGGCGGCGGGACCGGTGGGGCCGACGAGACGGGCGGGACCGGTGGGACCGGTGGAGGCCGCAACGGTGGCGGAGGCCGCGGCGGCGGTGAAGGCCGCGGCGGTGAGGGCAGTGCCGACGGGACGACGTCCGGGCGGTCCGCGTAGTCCTTCGCGCGGGGCGTGGCACTCGCCCCGCGCAGCCCGCGCGGGTGTTCAGCCTGTGTAGGTGAGCCGGAAGACGGGGTGACGCTCCGCCACCGAGCGGAGCTCCTCGTCGGAGGAGTCCGGGCCCACGCCCTCGAAGAACGCCCCGACCTCCCACTTCCACTTGCGCAGGTAGGCCCGCAGAATCTCCGGCTTCTCCGCGTCGGGCACCTCGGTCGCGGTGAAGCGCCGACCGCGCTTACCGTGGAACATCTCGCCCCCGCCCGCGGCGCGCATGTTGTGCGTCCACTGGACGTGTCCGCGGGCGGCCACCAGGTAGACCTCGCCCGCGTGGGTGAGCGGGTTGACCGGGGTACGGCGCCACTCGCCGCTCTTGCGTCCCTTGACCGCGAGCACGCTCGACCCCGCGAGGCTGATACCCCGCCGGGAGAGCCAGGAGACGGCGCGGTTCAGCACCTTGTTGGTGAACCAGCCGGGGCGCTTGACGAACGGCTTGGACGACATCTGTTCCTCCGACGAGGGGCGGGTGGAGCGGGAAGGCGGCGATGGAAGCGGCGCCGGGAGCGGCGATCCGAAACGAGAGCACTGCTCTCGACGTAGGGCAGTGTTGCACCTTCCGTGCTTCGAAACAAGAGCACTGCTCTCGGATTGCTGCGGCGCCCTCGTTGCTGAGCGCTGCACTCGAAGATGAGCACTGCTCTCGTTGTTGAGCGCTGCTCTCCTAGCTGGCACACTGCTTTCATGAGCAGCAAGATCCAGGGCGCCCGGCAGCGCGCCCGAGGCGAGATCACCAGCGCGATCAAGGACGAGGCACGCCGCCATCTCGCGAACGAGGGCGCCTCCCGTCTCTCTCTCCGCGCCGTCGCCCGCGAGCTCGGCATGGTCTCGTCCGCCCTCTACCGCTACTTCCCCAGCCGCGACGACCTTCTGACGGCGCTGATCACGGATGCCTACGACGCGGTCGGGTCAGCGGCTGAAGCGGCGCTCGCCGAGGCCGAGTCGGTGGGGGACTCGCATCTCGTTCGCTGGCAGGCCGTCTGCCGGGCCGTGCGGGCGTGGGGGCTGGAGCATCCGCACGAGTACGCGTTGATCTACGGTTCGCCCGTCCCCGGGTACGCGGCTCCGCCCACCACCACGCAGCCCGCGTCCCGGGTCGGTCTCGCCCTGCTGACGGTTCTCCGTGACGCGCACGCCAGTGGCGCGTTGCGGGAGCCCGCTCGGTCCTCCGCGGCGCCGGACGTGGTGCTCAAGGATACCGACCGGCTGGTCGGTGAGCTCGGGGTGCGGCTGCCCGCGGCTGTGGCGGCGGAGGCGGTCGCGGCGTGGTCGCAGCTCTTCGGGCTGGTCAGTTTCGAGCTGTTCGGGCAGTTCACCAATGTCGTCGCAGCGCGGGACGCGTTCTTCGACCACGCCGTCGAGCGCCTCGCCGATCAGGTGGGCCTGCGCCGCTGACGCGAGCGGTCCGTGCTGCTGACGCGAGCGGTGTCCGCCGCTTACCTGGACGCACGGCTGGCCCCCCCGCAGCCCGGCCCGCGTACTCCGCAGGGAGTAGCCGTCCGCACCGCGCTCGGCTGACGCCGCGGTGCGTGCGCCAGGGCTAGCGTGAGGGGTGTGACCAGCAGGCTCCCGTTCCGCCGCCCGTCGTGTGCCTCCAGGCACCGGCCTCCCGGCGTGCACCCGCGCCCTGGCGGCGACTCGCGCCGCGGTGGCGACTCGCCTGCGGGCGGCAACTCACCCGCGCCAGGCGACTCGTTCCTCGGCCGGAATCCCGGCGCCGACTGGCCGCTGTTTCCCCCGTGGCTCCGCCGCCCAGGGCAGGGGCCGGGGGCGCGGCGTATCCCGTGGCCGTCCTCGCTCGCCGTCCTGGTCGTCCAGCAGGTCGGCACCACCTTCGCCGCGTACAACCAGCGGGCCGACACCGTGGGCCTGGACGGTGCGGCCCGGGCGCTGCTGGTGCTCGGGCCGCTGTTGTTGCTGCTGCGGCACCGGTTTCCCCGTACTGCTGTGTTCGGTGCGTCGGCGGTCACGCTGGTGTATCTGGCGGCCGGTTATCCCTACGGCCCGTTGCTGTTCAGCGTCGTGGTGGCCGGGTTCGCCGCGCTCGTCGCCGGGTACCGGTACGCGACCTGGGGTGCGCTCGGGATGCTGTGGGTGGGCAATCTGCTGGCGGCCCACACGTTCTACGGCCGGCTGCCGCCGACGGGGAACGGGCCGGGGCCGTGGGGGACCGACCTGTTCATGGCCGTATGGATGGTCGCGCTGTGCACGGCGGGCGACCTGGCCCGGGTGCGCCGCGCCGAACGGGAGCGCCGGGTACGCGAGGAAGAGGAGGCCGCGAAGCGGCGGGCCGACGAGGAACGGCTGCGGATCGCGCGCGAGCTGCACGATGTACTGGCGCACAGCATCTCCGTCATCAACGTGCAGGCGGGCGTGGGGCTCGCGCTGCTGGACTCCGATCCGGCGCAGGCCCGTACGGCACTCACCACCATCAAGTCGGCCAGCAAGGAGGCGCTCGGCGAAGTGCGCCAGGTGCTGGCCACGCTGCGGGCGCCAGGGGATGCGCCCCGCGCGCCGGCGCCGGGTCTCGACCGGCTCGGCGAACTGACCGAGCAGGCCGCGAGCGCCGGGCTCCGGGTCAGCACCGAGACCGAGGGGACGCCGGTACCGCTGCCGCCGGGGGTGGATCTCGCGGCGTTCCGCGTCGTCCAGGAGGCGCTCACCAACATCGTGCGGCACTCCGGCTCCCGCACGGCAGCCATCCGTATCCGCTACGGCACCGACGTGCTGGAGCTGCTCGTCGACGACGAAGGGCCCGCGACCGGCACCGGGCCGACGGGGGGCGGCAACGGGCTGGTGGGGATGCGCGAGCGCGCCGCGGCGTTCGGCGGCACCGTCGAGGCGGGGCAGCGCCCGGACGGCGGCTTCCGCGTCCAGGTGACGATCCCGCTGCGCTCCGGGGAGACGAGGCCGCCGCTACAGTGAGCGCCCGGCCATGAGACGCCGAATCGAGGAGAGACCGTGATCCGTGTGCTGCTGGCCGACGACCAGCTCCTGGTGCGCGCCGGCTTCCGCGCGCTGCTGGACGCGCAGCCCGACATCGAGGTGGCGGGCGAGGCGGCCGACGGCGAGGAGGCGGTCGCGCTGGTACGGGAACGCGGCCCGGACCTGGTCCTGATGGACATCCGAATGCCCCTCGTGGACGGCCTGGCCGCCACTCGTCGTATCACCTCCGACCCGGAGCTGCGCGAGGTGAAGGTGGTCATGCTGACCACCTTCGAGCTGGACGAGTACGTCTTCGAGGCGCTGCGTTCGGGCGCTTCGGGGTTCCTCGTCAAGGACACCGAGCCGGACGAACTGGTGCGGGCGGTGCGCGCCGTGGTCGACGGGGACGCGCTGCTGTCGCCGGGCGTCACCCGGCGGCTCATCGAGGAATTCGCGGCCCGTTCCAAGGAGCCCGCGGGGACCGAGGGGCTGGCCGCACTCACCGAGCGGGAACGGGAGGTGATGGCGCTGGTCGGAATCGGGCTCTCCAACGAGGAGATTGCCCGCCGCCTGGTCGTCTCGCCGCTGACCGCCAAGACCCATGTGAGCCGCACGATGGTCAAGCTGGGCGCCCGCGACCGCGCCCAACTGGTCGTCCTCGCCTACGAGTCGGGCCTGGTGCGCCCGGGCTGGCTCGGCTGACTCTCTTACGGAGGGCCTCGCGGTCACCCGTCCCGCTTTTTGCGGCGTACGTAGAGCTGTTTGCGGACCCGGGCGACGACGGTGCTGTCCGCCGCGGTGACCGTCGACTCGAACCAGGGCAGCGCCTTGGAGCCGTCCGCGGTGGCGGTGCGGATCTCCTCCAGCCGGTCCTCGGTCAGCTTGAACTCGGTGTAGACGTCGCCGCGTCCGGGGGAGACGAACTCGATCTCGGCCGCCTTGTCCCACACCACGTACTCCCGGCCCAGCCGGTTGACCGCCAGCAGGCACCAGAAGGGGTCACTCATCGAGTAGAGCGAGCCGCCGAACTGGGTGCCGAAATAGTTGCGGTTCAGCCGGCCGAGCTTCAGCCGTATCCGGGCACTGCTCCAGTCGTCGGCGATGTCCAGGACCCGGATGCCTGCAAAGCGGTACGGCGGGTACCAGCTCAGGGCCCGCCGCAGTCCCTTCGGGGTGCGCAGCACGTTAGCCATGAGCGGGACGGTAGCACCGATCGTTACTGCTCGGTAATCACTTGTTGCCCAGGAACCTCACCAGCGCTGCGGTCAGTTCTGCCGGAGCATCTTCCTGTACGAGGTGGCCCGCGCCCTCGATCAGCCGGAGCCGGGCTCCGGGGATGCGGTCGGCGACCTGGTGTGCGTTGTCGGACCGGATCCAGGCGTCGTCGCTGCCCCAGCAGACGAGTACCGGCACTGTTGTCTCGCCGTACCGCTCTTCCGCTTCGTGGGTCCAGCGCTGGTCGTTCTGGGCGATCTGACGGAAGAACGCGGGCTGTCCCGCCTCGTCCAGCCAGGGCCGGGCCAGTTGGTCGAGGACATCGGGGTGCAGGCCCCGCGCGCTGGCGGAGGAGATGTACTCGCGGACCATGGCGCGATGGAGCGCGGGCGGCAGCTGACCGAAGATCTCGGGGTGCGTGCCCATCAGCTTGTACGTGGGTGAGCCCCAGGAGTCGAAGGCCACCACGACGTCCACCAGCGCGAGCCGCTCGAACGGTACTTCGTGCAGCAGGTGCGCACGCATGGCCACCGTGCCGCCGAAGTCGTGCGCCACCACGGCGGGCCGCTCCAGCCCCCAGTGCTCCAGGAGTTCGGTGAACACCCGGGCCTGCGCACCTAGGGTGACGTCCTGCCCTTCGTATTTCTCCGAAGCGCCGTAACCCGGCATGTCCCATACGTACACCTGGTGGTCGGCCGAGAGCGCGCGGGCGACGCTCCGCCAGGTGTAGGAGGACCAGGGCGTTCCGTGCAGCAGCACCACGGGCGGCAGTGCGGGGTCGCCGAGGGTGGCCCAGCGCACCGTTCCGGTCGTGCTCTTGAAGGTGCGGTCCAGCGTCCATGTGTCGTTCATGGGCACCACTCTGCGGGCCGCTGGGCCGTCGAAAAACTGGCCTGGGCGACGACAAACGCAAGATTCTGGCCACCTCAGGGGTCCGGCAGCCACCCGACCGTCGCCCCTCCCCGCGTCTCACCTCGCGACTCCCCCTCGGCTCATCCCGCGTCTCACCCTTCCGGCAGCACCGCCCGTCGCGTCGCCGCCGCGGTCACCGAGGCGAGCGCGGCCAGCAGCGCGACCGTCAGCAGCGCTGCCTGGAGCGAGAACCAGTCCGCCAGGAAGCCGATGGCCACCGGGCCGAACAGGATTCCGCCGTAGCCGAAGGTGGAGGCGGCGGCGACACCGCCGGGCCCCGCGAGGTCGCCTGCCCGCCCGATGGCGATGGGGAAGACGTTGGCCAGGCCGAGACCGGTGAGGACGAAGCCACCCAGAGCCAACCACACCGACGGCGCCAGCGAGCCCAGCAGCATGCCGCAGCAGCCGAGCGCGCCACCGCCGACCAGCACCCGGCCGGGGCCGAGGCGTTCGACGAGGGTCGTGCCCGAGAGCCGTCCCAGCGTCATGGCCCCGGCGAACACCGAGTAGCCGGAGGCGGCGAGGCCCGCGCTCGCCCCCAGATCGTCCGTCAGATGCAGCGCACTCCAGTCGGCCAACGCGCCCTCGCCGTACGCCGTACAGAGTGCGATCAGCCCCAGTACGGCGACCAGCCGGCGCGCCCGCCCGGTCATCCGCGTGGCCCGTGCGGGACCGGTGTCCTGCTCGTGCTCCGCGCGTGGTGCCACCGGCAGTTGGAAGCGCAGCAGGGGCCGGGCGGCGAGTGCGGCGACGATCAGCCCCGCGACCGTGAGGAGCAGCAGATGCCGGGTCGGGCTCAACTCCCCGGCGAGCAGCCCGCCGAGGCCCGCGCCGACCATGCCGCCGAGGCTGAAGGCGGCGTGGAAGCCCGGCATCACCGGGCGGCGCAGAGCGGCGATCAAATCGACGGCGGTGCTGTTGAGGGCGACGTTGATCCCTCCGTATGCGGCGCCGAAGACCAGCAGTACCAGTCCCAGGGCGAGTACCGAGCGGGTGAGCGGCGGCAGTGCGACGCTGAGGGGCAGCAAAAATCCGCAGGCGAGCAGAACAGGCTGGTTGCCGAAGCGAGAGCACAGCCGTCCGGTCACCATCATGGTGGCCACGGCTCCCGCCGACACGCCGAGCAGCGCGAGGCCGAGAGCGCTGGCAGAGGCGCCGGTCTGGGCCTTGACGGCGGGGATGCGGACAACCCAACCGGCGAAGAGGAAGCCATCGAGAGCGAAGAAGGCGGTCAGGGCGTAACGGAAGCGGCGCAGGTCCGGGCGGTGGGAAGCGGCGGTGGACCGGCCGCCGTGCCCCTTCGCACCGGCGAGCGCCGACCGTATTTTGTTTAGTGTCGGCACAAAGAGAGAATAGAGGCGTGACCCCTACGCGTACAACAAGGTTGGAGAGAGGGCGTTCGGCGCTCGGGCCCGCACTGGAGCTGGTCCACACCGGGCAGGCGCCCACCCGCGCCGTGCTCACCGCCGAACTGGGCGTGACCCGCGCGACCGCCGGGGCCGTGGCCGCCGAGCTGGAATCCCTCGGGCTGATCACCGTCGATGCCCATCCCACCGCTCCCGTCGGCAGCCAAGGCCGCCCTTCCCACCGGCTCGCCGTCGACCCCGCGGGGCCCGTGGCGCTGGCCGCGCAGATCCACGCGGACGGCTACCGCGCGGCCTTGGTCGGCCTCGGCGGGCGCATCGTCGCCACCGCGCCCGGCTGCGGCACCGTGGACGCCGACCCGGCGCAGGTGATCAGCGAAGTCGTCGGGGTGGGCGCCGAGTTGCTGCGCAGCACGGGGCGGCGCTGCGTCGGCGCGGGGCTCGCCGTGCCCTCGGCCGTCGCGGAGCCGGAAGGCACCGCGCTCAACCCGCTGCACCTCACCTGGGAGGCGGGCGCTCCAGTGCGGGACACCTTCCGCACCTGCCTCGCCGAAGCCGACGTCACCGGCCAGACCGGTGATGCTCCGGTCACCGGGTTCGCCGCCAACGACCTCAACGTCGCGGCGCTGGCCGAGCACCGGCACGGTGCCGGACGCGGAGCCCGCCATCTGCTCGTCGTCGGCACCGGACACCACGGCGTCGGCGGCGCGCTCGTGCTCGACGGGCGGCTGCACACCGGGAGTTCGGGCCTCGCCCTGGAGGTCGGCCATCTGACCGTGGACCCCGAGGGCCGCCCCTGCCACTGCGGCAGCCGCGGCTGCCTCGACGTGGAGACCGACCCGGTGGCCCTCTTCGACGCCGCCGGGCGCGAGGCCGACTCCGGCACCTCGCTGCTGACCCAGGCCGCCGAACTCGTCCGTACGGAGTACGACACCGATCCCGGGGTCCGTGAGGCGGCCGGCCGGCTCATCGACCGGCTCGGGCTCGGCCTCGCCGGGCTCGTCAACATCCTCAACCCCGACCGCATCGTGCTCGCCGGACTGCACCGCGCCCTGGTGGAGGCCGACGGGGACCGGCTGCGCGGCGTCGTCGCGGACCGCAGCCTGTGGGGGCGCAGCGGCAGCGTGCCCGTACTGCCCAGCGAACTGGAGCACAACTCCCTGGTAGGCGCCGCCGAACTGGCCTGGCAGCCCGTGCTCGATGACCCGATCGGGGCGCTGAGAGGATAGGCCCATGCTTATCCGAGCGGGTACCGCCCGCGAACTCGGCAGGCTTCAGGAGATAGAACGGGCTGCGGGCCGGTGGTTCCGCGACCTCGGCATGGACGAGATTGCCGACGACGAGCCGCCCTCGACGGAATGCCTGCGCGAGTTCGCGGACGCGGGCGGGCTGTGGGTCGCCACGGATGCCACGGACGCTCCACCAGTCGCCTACGTGCTCACCGAACCGGTCGACGGCTGCCTGCACATCGAGCAGCTCTCCGTCCACCCGGACCGCGCCCGGCGCGGCATCGGGCGCGCACTCCTCGACCACCTGACGGTCCGCGCAGCCGCCGACCGGATGCCCGCGCTCACCCTCACCACCTTCACCGACGTCCCCTGGAACGCGCCCTATTACGCACGCCTCGGCTTTCGCACCCTCGCCGCACACGAACTCGGCCCAGGACTACGGGAGATCCGCGTCCGGGAGACCAAGGCAGGGCTGGACCGCTGGCCGAGGGTGTGCATGCGCCGGGAGGTGGACGGGAGACAGGCTGCCGCTCCTCGCCGGTAGCCCCCGAGGGGACCGGCCGGGCACCTGCGCCAAGGCCCTCGCTCGCTCACGACCCTGAGTGAGGCGCCCCGCGAGGAGCAGCCGGAAACCCTCTCCGTACTCCCCGGGAGGTATCCGTACTGCCGCTGGCCGTACGACGACCGGGCCCCCTCTCGGCGCGCACGCTCGGTAGCGACAAAGCACTGCTGACCGCTACCGAGGAGCTGAGGATCATGCAGACCCTGGCGCAATGGCACAACGGCTCAGGACCGGGCCCCTGGATCCTGTTCTTCCCCCTCGTCTGGGCCACCGTCATCGCGGGCGGGATCTTCCTGCTGCGCCGCACCGTGTGGCGCGGCGGTCGCGGCCCCCGCGGCCCCTGGCAGCCGCAGCCGCACATGGCGCAGGGCGGCACCGAGAGCCCGCTCGACATGCTCGACCGGCGCTTCGCGCAGGGCGAGATCGACGAGGACGAGTACTGGCGCCGCGTCTCCGTGCTGAACGAGAGCACCCGCGAGCGCGGCCACGGGTCCAAGGGTGGCAAGCGATGAGCGGCACCGCCGCGGCCCGTGTCACCGCTGCAGTGAAGGTATACGGCGGCGGTGACACGGAGGTCCGCGCACTCGACGGCGTGACGCTCGGCTTCGCAGCGGGCCGCTTCACCGCCATCATGGGCCCCTCCGGATCGGGCAAGTCCACCCTGATGCACTGCGCCGCCGGGCTGGACACGCTCACCTCGGGGGAGGCGTACATCGGTGGCACCGAACTGGGCTCCCTCGGCGACAAGAAGCTCACCCTGCTGCGCCGGGAGCGGGTCGGCTTCGTCTTCCAGGCGTTCAATCTGCTGCCGACCCTGAACGTCGCCGAGAACATCACACTCCCGCAGGATCTGGCCGGCTCGCGTCCGGACCCGGAGTGGACCGCAGCCCTCATCGACGTCGTCGGGCTCGGTGACCGGCTGCACCACCGGCCCGGTGAACTCTCCGGCGGTCAGCAGCAGCGCGTCGCCGTCGCCCGCGCGCTCGCCTCCCGTCCCGAGGTGGTCTTCGCCGACGAGCCCACCGGCAACCTCGACTCCCAATCGAGTGAGGAGGTGCTAGGGCTGCTGGGCCGCGCGGTGCACGAGATGAGCCGCACCGTCGTCATGGTCACCCACGACCCGGTGGCCGCCGCACACGCCGACGAGGTCGTCTTCCTCGCCGACGGCCGGCTCGCCGGGCGGATGCAACAGCCCACGGCGGAGCGGGTGCTGGACCAGCTCAAGTCGTACGACCGTACGGGGGCGGCCCGATGAGCACCGACAGCAGAGCCCGCGCAGGCGCCGACAACGGCGCCCGTACGCGCACCGACGGCAGTGCCCGTGCCGCGCTGCGGATCAGCTTCGCGTCGCTGCGGACCCACAAACGCCGCTTCGCCGGGACCTTCTCCGCCGTGCTGCTGGGCGTCGCCTTTCTCACCGGCACCCTCGTCATGGGCGACACGCTGCGGGCGAGCTTCGACACGCTGTTCGGCAACGCGACCAGCGGCACCGACGCGGTGGTGCGCAGCGACAGCGTCATCACCACTTCGGACAACGCGATGGGCACCCGCAGCCCGCTGCGCACCGGCGAGAGCCTGAAGGCAATACGTGGCACGGCTGGCGTCGCCGCCGCCGAACCCAGCATCGAGGGCGCCGGGCAACTCGTCGGCACCGACGGCAAACCCGTCGGCGGCCAGGGCCCGCCCACCACCGCGGGCAACTGGATCCACGACAAGGAGCTCAACCCCTATGAGCTCTCCCGGGGCCGTGCGCCCCGCTCCTCCGGCGAGGTCGTCGTCAACGAGGGCGCCGCCGAGTCCGGCAAGCTACGGATCGGCGACGTGACGACCCTGCGCACCCCCGACCCCGTCCGGGTGAGGATCGTCGGCCTGGCCACCTTCGGCGGCGAAAGCGGCATGGGGCAGTCCACCTTCGCCGGGCTGACCCGCGCGGACGCCGAGAAATACCTGATGCCCGAGCCCGGCATGGCCGCCTCCATCCGGGTACGGGCCGAGGACGGCACCAGCGAGCGGCAGCTCGCCGAGCGGCTGGAGTCCGCACTGCCCAAGGGCATCGAGGCCGTCACGGGAGAGGAGGCGGCCGAGGAGAACTCCGAGAACATCTCGGGCCAGTTCCTGACCCTTTTCACCAGCCTGCTGCTCGTCTTCTCCGGCATCGCACTGCTGGTCGCCGTCTTCTCCATCCACAACACCTTCGCGATCGTCGTCGCCCAGCGCACCCGGGAGAACGCCCTGTTGCGTGCCCTGGGCGCCTCCCGCCGCCAGGTGCTGGGCACCACGCTGAGCGAGGCCGCGGTCGTCGGTGCCGTCGCCTCGGCCGTGGGGCTCGCCGGGGGCATCGGCATAGCCGCCGGGCTCCAAGTGCTCTTCCCGGCGGTCGGGTTCCCCTTCCCCGAGGGCTCGTTGGTCATCAGCGCCCTGTCCCTGCTGTTGCCGCTCGGTGTCGGGGTCGCGGTGTGCCTCGCCTCCGCACTGCTGCCTGCCGTACGGGCGGGTCGCACCGCGCCGCTGGCAGCACTGCGGGAGACCGCAGCGGAAGACACCCGCGTCTCCCGCGCCCGCGCCGCCCTCGGAGTCGTGCTCGGCGCTGCCGGGATCGCTCTCGCCGCGCTTGGCGCCGCCTCCGGCAGCAGGTCGGTGACGATGACCGCGTCCGGCGCCGTCGCCGTCCTTGCCGCGTTCATCGTCCTCGGCCCACCGGCGGCAGCACTCGCCGTACGGGCATTGGGCGGGCCGGTGGCCAGGCTGCGCGGTACGACAGGGGCGCTTGCCCAGCGCAACGCACTGCGCAGCCCCAAGTGCACCGCCGCGACCGCCGGCGCGCTGATGATCGGCGTCGCCGTCGTCACCCTCTTCACCGTCTTCGCCGCCTCGCTGAAGGCGATGATGGACGAGACGGTCAGCCGGAACTTCGCCGGGGACGTCGCCGTCGGCACCCCCGGCTTCGGCGCCGGCGGCAGCGATCTGAGCCCCGAGCTGGCCCCCGCCCTGCAGCGGCTGCCCGAGGTGGACACCGCGCTCGGCCTGGGCCGTGGCATCGCCCGCGTCGACGGCGCGGGCCAGGAACTGACCGTGACCGATCCGGCCGCGCTGCCGCGTGTGATGAACCTGGGCGAGGTGGACGGCTCCCTCACGGATCTGGGCACCCGAGGCATCGCCGTCTCGCGGAGCGAGGCCGCCGACCACGGCTGGCGGCCCGGCTCCACGGCGAAGCTCACCTTCACCGACGGCACCGAGCAGCGCTTCACCGTCCGCGCCGTCTACGAGACCGGCGAGCTGACCGGCGACTACGTCATCACCCACCAGGCGTGGGCACCGCACCGCACCCAGGACGCCGACAGTCTGCTGGCCGTCGGCTTCAAGGACGGCGTCTCCCAGGAAGCGGGCCAGGCCGCCGTCGAGCGGGTCGCGGACCGCTACGGCAAACCGGATGTGCAGACCCGTGAGGAGTACGCGCAGTCCGCGGCCGGCGGCATCGACATGATGCTCACCCTCGTCTACGCGCTGCTGGGCCTCGCCGTGCTCATCGCCCTGCTGGGCATCGCCAACACCCTCACCCTCGCCGTGCACGAGCGCACGAGGGAGCTGGGGCTGCTGCGTTCGGTCGGCCAGACCCGCGGCCAACTGCGGGCCATGGTGCGGTGGGAGTCGGTGCTGGTGGCCGCCTTCGGCACGCTCGGCGGACTCGGCCTCGGCGGGTTCCTGGGCTGGGCGCTGGTGCGGGCCACCGACAGCCGGGGGCTGAGCGTCTTCAGCCTGCCGCCGCTGCAGTTGGCCGTGATCGCCCTGGTCGGCGTCGCGGCCGGCCTGCTGGCGGGCTGGCGTCCCGCGCGCAGGGCGGCACGGTTGGACGTGCTCCGCGCCATCGCCACCGAGTAGCCCGGGCGGGGCAGCCAGGCTGTCGCGGGGCCCTCAGCCCGCTGCTGCGGGTTCCACCTCGGCGGGGGGCGGCACGGGCGCCGGGGCGGGGGCCGAGCGGTCCGGCGGGGCGGCGTCGCGTGCGGCACCGCCCGTACGGCCCCGGGGCTGGGCTGCCGGATCGGGCGAGGGGGCGGGGAGGGAGAACCAGACGGTCTTCCCGGAGCCGTCGGACTGGGTCCGCATCCCCCAGCTCTCACTTATGGACGCCACCAGCGCCAGCCCCCGCCCGCTGGTGGACAGCGGCTCCCGCTCGGCCGAGCCGCGAACCCGGGGCAGCCGGGGGTCGTGGTCGCGTACCGAGACCGTGAGCCGGTTCCACACGAAGGAGAGCTCCACGGTGCAGTGCTTGTCGGCGAGGGAGGGGCCGTCGCCGGCGCTGCGCACCTCGGGATCCGCGTGCCGGTGGACGTTGGCCAGCAGCTCGGTCAGCCCGAGTGCGGTGGCGTCTATGAGGGCGTCCAGACGCCAGTACCGCAGCTGGGCGGAGACGATCCTGCGAACCTGGCCTATGCGCGAGGGCAACGCCTGGAACTCCACGGCACAGTGTCGCGCTGGGCTGATGTGCTTGCTCGTGCTGCTCGGTGGACTGATCACCACTGTGACTCCCTCACGAGGGGCCGCCCGGAGGGCGGGGACGGATCACATGTGACGTGCGCTACAGAGCCAGGATGAGAGCGGACGAGCGGAGGTGCAAACGCTCAGCGACGATTCGGTCACTCAGGGAGCTCGGCGTCTGCTCATCTACCGAGCACACCGCGCTCGGCGGCGGCCTTCGCCCGCGCCGTACGCACGGCCGACAGCAACCCCTCCCGATGCCTCAGCCCCAGCCGCAGCAGATAGCTTCTGCCGCGCAACGTCGCCAGTGCCTGATCGCGCAGTCCGTAGACGCTGATCCGCACCTGGTCGACCGGCGCGCTGTCGATCTCACTGCCGTAGCTGGTCATCAGCACCAGCTCGCCGTCCCGCACCAGCACATGGCCGGCCCGGGTGAGTGAGCGAAGCATCCTGCTTATCCCGACCCCAGTCGCGTCGAACTCCGGCTCCGCCACTACACACCGCCTCCCACCGGATCCTGCCGAGCAGGGGTACCCCCGAGCGGTGCCCGTACACCCCGGGGGAACTCCACCCCTCGCCGGGAGCATGCCCATGTCCGGGCGTGTCTACCTACCCCCTCTATGATCGGCCCGTGAGCGCCACGGAACCCGCCCCTCCTGTCCCGGATCTCCCCACCCAGGACGTGGACCGCAGCGACCCGGACCACCGCGGCTGGCTGAAGGAGGCGGTACGCAAGGTGCGGGCCGAGAGCGGCCGCAGCGCCGACACCCACCTGCTGGCCTTCCCGCTCCCCGAGGAGTGGGGCATCGACCTGTACCTCAAGGACGAGTCGACCCACCCCACCGGCAGCCTCAAACACCGCCTGGCGCGCTCGCTGTTCCTCTATGCGCTGTGCAACGGGTGGATCCGCCCAGGCCGCCCCGTCATCGAGGCGTCCAGCGGCTCCACGGCGCTGAGCGAGGCGTACTTCGCCAAGCTGATCGGGGTGCCGTTCATCGCGGTGATGCCGCGCACGACGAGCCGCGAGAAGACCCGCCTGATCGAGTTCCAGGGCGGTACCTGCCATCTGGTGGACGACCCACGGACCGTGTACGAGGTCTCCGCACGGCTCGCCGCCGAGAGCGGCGGACACTTCATGGACCAGTTCACCTACGCCGAACGGGCCACCGACTGGCGCGGCAACAACAACATCGCCGAGTCCGTCTACCAGCAGCTCTGCCGGGAGCGGTACCCGGAACCCGCCTGGATCGTCGCCACCGCGGGCACCGGCGGCACCTCGGCGACCTTCGCGCGCTACATCCGCTACATGCAGTACGACACCCGGGTCTGCGTCCCCGACCCGGAGAACTCCTGCTTCTTCGACGGCTGGACACGCGGCGACCCGGACGCCACCAGCGAGACCGGATCCCGCATCGAGGGCATCGGACGGCCCCGTATGGAACCCAGCTTCGTGCCGGGCGCCATCGACCGCATGATGAAGGTCCCGGACGCCGCGAGCGTGGCCGCCGTACGCACTCTCGACCGGGTACTGGGGCGCAAGGCGGGCGGCTCCACGGGCACCGGGCTGTGGAGCAGTCTGCGGATCGTCGCCGAGATGCTGGCCGCCGGAGAGCAGGGCAGCGTCGTCACCCTGCTCTGCGACCCGGGCGAGCGATACCTGGACAAGTACTACTCCGACGCCTGGCTCGCCGGACAGGGCCTGGACATCGGCCCGTACACACGCACGCTGGAGCGCTTCCTCGCCACCGGCGAATGGTCGTAGCCACCCCGCCCCGCAGGCCCCGCACGTCAGGGGCGCAGTCTGCGCTCCAGCTTCCGCATCGCGTCCCGGAACGAGGCGCCGACTCCCGGTCTGCCCAGCCGCAGCACGGCACGCAGTACCGGCGTGCCGTCCACAGCCATCGTCCAGCGCACCCGGGTCCCGCCGGCTGTGGAGTACGCCAGGTTCCAGTCCTCCAGCATGGCGCGTACGCCAGGCGCGTTGGTGCGGTCGATCCGGTAGGCGTACCGCTCAGCGGGGTGCGCCGCGAGGACCGTCTCGTGGAAGAAGCCCCCGCCCTTCAGCCTGACATCCCGGGCCTTGCCGTCACCGGTGGGCCGCACGTCGGTGACCGCCGTGAACCAGCACGGCCACGTCTCCAACTCGTCGGCCAGCGCCGTGTAGACCCGCTCGACCGGCACCCCCAGATTCGCTGTGAAGGCGAGGCGGAGTGGCGCTGTGTCAGCGAAGTCCAGTCCGACAGGACGCAGTTGACGTGCCGACAGTTGACGTGCCATACGAACGACCCCCTAGCTCCCGTCCGGCTCCTGCTCCCCGGCCACCACCAGTTCCGGCAGCCGGTCCCGGATCTCCTCCCGCGCCTCGGGCGGCATCCCGCTGTCCGTCACCAGCGCGTCCACCTGGTCCAGCGAGGCGAACGAACTCAGCCCCACCGTCCCCCACTTGGTGTGGTCCGCGACCACGATCACCCGGCGCGCCGAACCCACGAAGTGCCGGTTCGTCTCGGCCTCCGCCAGATTGGGCGTGGACAGCCCGGCCTCCACCGATATGCCGTGCACACCCAGGAACAGCGCGTCGAAGTGCAGCGACCGGATCGCCGCGTCCGCGACCGAACCCACCAGCGAGTCCGAGGGCGTACGCACCCCGCCCGTCAGCACCACCGTCGCCGCACCCGGACGGCTCCCCGTGGCCCCGGCGCCCGCACGCTGCGCGGAGTGGAAGACATCGGCGACCCGCACCGAGTTGGTGACCACCGTCAGGTTCGGCACGTCCAGCAGGTGCTGCGCCAGCGCGAACGTCGTCGTACCGCCCGACAGCGCGATCGCGGTGCCCGGCTGCGCCATGGTGGCCGCCGCACGCGCGATGTCCTCCTTCGCGCTCAGCTCCAGGGAGGACTTCGCCTCGAACCCGGGCTCGTGCGTGCTCGCCTCGGCGACGGGTACGGCACCGCCGTGCACCTTCTCCAAGGCACCTTGCCGTGCCAGTGCGTCCAGGTCGCGCCGCACCGTCATGTCCGAGACCGACAGTTTCCGGGTCAGCTCGTTGACCCGCGCCCCGCCCCTGCGCCGCACCTCCTCCAGGATCAGCGCGCGCCGCTGCTCGGCGAGGAGGTTCTGGTTGTCGCTCACTTCCGCTGTCTCCGTTCCTTTCGTGACCGACTTCTCGAGGGCTGTGGGGGAGGCCGCCGGTGGGGCCATCCTCGCACGCGCACAACGGGTGCGCCGCTGTCACGACCGAGCACTCCGCACCCCACCTTCACCCTTGAGGGACTGGCACAGCGGCGGGCCGGGCGGTGATGCTGTCTCTACGTAGCTGACACCTAGCTGACAGACCGTTCGGGGGACTCGGGGGAAGCACAGTGCCGTCAGACCACGCACCTAATGGCGCGCCCGGAAAAGGGCCGGGACTCGCGCTCGAACTGCTCGTACACGGAGTGGGGGGAACCACTCCCGCCGAGATGCTCGGCGACGCGCGTACCGTGCGCGTCACGGGGGACAGCACGGCGGCGGTCCACCGCCGCACCGACGACAAGGACGCCGAGCGGCACCCTGCGGACCATGCGGGCAGGCCGGTCCCGGAGGCGTACTGCTGGTCGAACCTCACCTCGGGCAACGGGGCCCGCGCCCTGTGGCTGATCCTGCTGCCGTTCATGGTGGCCAACCTCGCGCACTGGACCCGGCCCGCCTCCCACGGCCGCTGCCGCACCGTGCGGCTGCACGGCCTCCTGGTCCGGCTGATCGCGCTCTCCTTGACGGTGCTGCTGGTCGCCGCCGTCTGCGAGGTCGCACTGGACCTCATCGCCTGGCAGTGCGCCGGAGCCGCGCGCTGCGGACAAGACCGGTCCTGGCTCGCCTTCATGACAGCACCGCAGGACCCCGGCGACCCCGGCGGCTGGTGGAGCCAGCCTGGCCGCAGGCTGGCACTGGCCGCCGTGCTGCCCACTGCTGTGACGGCGCTGCTGTGGTGGCTCTCGCACCGCACCTGGAGCGCGTACGAGTCCCAGCCGCCGCTGGAGCGCGCCGTCCCGGAGGACGCCCCGGCAGCCGACGGGCGACCGCCGCTGTCGCTGCCCGGCTTCTGGTACGGCAAGCGCCTCGTCGCCCGGCTGCGGGCCGCGCACACCGCCGTCGGGTTCCTGACCGTCGCCGCCGCACTCACCGCCGCCTCCACCCGCCACGACCGCGCTCCCGGCGGCAACGCCGTGCTCAACGTCTGCGGCTGGCTCCTGGAGGGGCTGGTGCTCGCCGGTGCCGCCTGGGTGCTGTTCGTCGTCTGCCGCAGGGGTCGCAAGGAGAGCGAGCCGGACCAGGATGCCGACACCCTCGCCGTACGCGCGCTGCCCGGCGCCTCCCTCGCCCTGTTGCTGCTCGCTGTCGTGCACAGCGGCTGGAGCCGTCCCGGCTGGACCTCCAGCGGGACGCTCCCGGGCGACGAGACGTTCAGCGTCATCGCGGTGCTCCAGGGCACGCTCGTGGTCGTGCTCGGCGTTCTCGGACTGCGGCTGCACCGCATCACGCGGCTGTCCCGTACCGCGCTGGGCGGGCTGGCCTCCGCCGCCGTCGGCATGCTCGCCTGCGCACTGGGCGGCCTGCTCTCCGGCGGCGTCTCGCAGCGGGTCGGCGACTGGCTGGACGGGCCCGGCACACCGGGTCAGGGCGGCGGCGACATCGACGGTCCGCCCACCGTGCTCACCTGGCAGGCGTCCATCATCCCCGTACTGCTCGCCCTGGTGCTGCTCCTGGCCTGCTGGTTCGCCTTCCGCGTATGGCGTGACGCACGGCGGCTCACCGGCGACGTGGCGGCCGGCTATCCCGGCGTCGTGCCCGACGAGTCCCGGTCCCGCCGGATCGCGTCGGCGATCGCCCGGGCCGGACTCACCGACCGGGCACCCTGGCTGGTCGCGACCGTCGCCGCCGCCACGCTCGTCCTGGGCGGCGGGGCCGTGGTCGGCACCATGGGAACCGGAAAGGTGCCCGGGGAGGCGACCGACGGCGCCCCCGACATCGTCGCCGGGTTCGCCGACACCGTGCAGGCGCTCGGCTCCTGGCTGGTCGGCTTCGCCTTCGTGCTGCTGCTCGCCTGGAGCCGCCGCGCCTACAAGGACGCCTCGGCCCGCCGCACCATTGGCATCCTGTGGGACGTGGGCACCTTCTGGCCGCGCAGCGCCCACCCGTTCGCGCCGCCCTGCTACGCCGAGCGCGCCGTGCCCGACCTGGCCTGGCGGATGGCGATGTGGACCCGCGGGCAACCGGAGCGGCAACTGGTGATCTCCGGCCACTCGCAGGGCAGCGTCCTGGCCGCCGCAGCCGTCTGGCAGCTGGACCCCGACACCCGCCGCCAGATCGCGCTGCTCACCTACGGCTCACCGCTGGAGCGGCTCTACGGGCGCTGGTTCCCCGCCTACTTCGGGCCGCACCGGCTCGCGGCGCTCCACGACGGCCTGGGGTGCTGGCGCAACCTGTGGCGGCTGACCGACCCGATCGGCGGCCCCGTCCGGCCCGAGACCGCCGACGCCCCCGAGCCCGGCCCGCCCGAGGAGTGCCGTGGCGTGGACCGCGGCCCGCTCCACGACCCCCTCGTCTACGGCCGCACCTGCGAACTGCCCCTTCCGGAGCCGATCCTGGCGCACGGCGACTACCAGGCCGACCCGGCCTTCGCCGAGGAACGCGCCGGACTGCTTGCCCGCCTCAAGGCCCGCTCCCGGCGGCTCCACAAGCATCCGGGGGGTGTGCCGCGGCAGCCCGAGCCCCGGCCGAACCGGTCGGAGAACGGATCGTGGGTCCGGGCCGGTCAGTCGGAGCCCGGCAGGTCCGACGGATAGAGCAGGGTGAGGTCCTCGGTGCTCGGGTCGGGCAGCTGCGCGACCCGGCCCGCGTGCCGCTCGACCATCGCCTCGAACGTCTGCCGTGCCGTACGGCCGTTACCGAACGAGGGGCCCTTCGGCAGCCGCGTGAAGTAGCCGAGCAGCGCCTGCCGCGCGCCTTCGCCCAGGTGGTACTCATGCTCGTCGGCCTGCTGCTCCACGATGCGCAGCAGTTCCTCCGGCGCGTAGTCGCCGAAGGTGATGGTGCGGGAGAAGCGGGAGGCCACGCCCGGGTTGGCGGCCAGGAAGTGCTCCATCTCGGTCGTGTAGCCCGCCACGATGACCACCACGTCGTCGCGGTGGTCCTCCATCAGCTTCACCAGCGTGTCGATGGCCTCCCGGCCGAAGTCGCGGCCCGAGTCCTGCGGGGCGAGCGCGTACGCCTCGTCGATGAACAGCACACCGCCCTTGGCCCGCTCGAACGCCTCCTGGGTGCGGATCGCCGTCGAACCGATGTGCTCGCCCACCAGGTCGACGCGGGAGACCTCCACCAGGTGGCCGCGCCGCAGCACACCGAGGGCGTGCAGGATCTCGCCGTAGAGGCGGGCCACGGTGGTCTTGCCGGTGCCCGGCGAGCCGGTGAAGACCAGGTGCCGCCGCGCGGACGCCGCCTTGAGCCCCGCGCGCTGCCGCCTGCGGCCGACCTCGATCATGTCGGTGAGCGCCCGGACCTCGCGCTTGACGCCCTCCAGCCCGACCAGCGCGTCGAGTTCGCCCAGCACCTCCTTGGCCGGGCGCGGTGCGTCCTCGCCGGTCTCCGCGCCGGACGTGCCGTCGCCCGGCGCGGTGGTGCCGCCCGTCGGTGCGGCGAGTGCAGGCGCGGCCGATGAGCTGCCCGAACGTTGCCGGGGGAGTGCGGCCTGCGCGGTCAGCAGCCCGGTCGAGCCGTCTCCGGACCCGTCGGCTGCGGACCCGGGCGAGGGGGTGGCGGCACTGGCGGCGGCGGACAGCGCGGTCACAGCCGTCGCGCTCTCGTCGCTGGTGCAGTCCTCGACTGTCGGACCCTCTTCGGCGAACTCGTAGCCGCCGCGGGTGCACCGCTCGGTACGGCAGCGGCGCAGCGTGGTGCGGCAGCCGTCGATTACGTGGAACCCGTAGCCGCGCGAGCCGGTCACCCGGCAGTTGTGGAACGTCCCGCGCCCCTCGGCGGACACATAGAACCCCGCCTCGCCGGCGCCGCTCACCGTGCAGCGCTCGATGGTGGGGTCCGCGCCCTTGGTGACGATGACACCGGTCGACGCCTGGTCGATGGTGCAGCCGTTGAGCACCCCGCCGCTGCCGTGGTCGCGGAACCAGGCACCGGTGGCCGCCTTGCTGATCCGGCAGTCGTCCAGCTGAACGACGGCACCGTCGCTCACCGAGACGGCGGTACCGCGCACCTGGGAGAGATCGCTGTCGAGCACGTCGGCGCGGGAGCCCCGGTCGAGGACGAACAGCGCGTCCGGCACCGAGTGCACCCGGCAGCTGTCCAGCACGGCGGTGGCACCGTCGCTGACCCACACCGCCGGATAGTCGCCCGTACTCTCGTGTATCTCGCAGCCGTTGGCGTCCGCACGGGTGCCCGGGTCCCATACCGACAGGCCGTTGCGGCCGAAGCGGCGCACTTTGGAGCGGGTCAGCGTCAGCACGGAGCGGGATCGCAGATCGACCGCGTTCTCCGGGATGTCGTGGATGTCGCAGTCGGCGAGGGTGAGCACGGCGTCGGCCTCCAGGGTGACGCCGTCGGCCGAGGTGCGGTGCACCCGGCAGTCGGTGAAGTGACCGCTGGCGCGCGCCGCGACGCGCAGCCCGCTGCCTTTGATCTCGTACACCTCGCAGTCGAGCGCCTCCAGCGTGCTGCCCTCGCCCTGCAGCGCGATACCTGCCCCCGAGGCGAGGTGCACCCGGCAGTGCGCGAGGCGCGGACGTGCGCCGTCCCGCACCAGGACGCCGGACTGACCGGCGGCCACCACCTCGCACTCCTCGTAGACCCCACTCGCCCCGCCGGTGATGCTCAGGCCGATCCCGGCCGGATTGTCCACGGTGCAGCGCCGCACCGTGGGCCGGGCGCCGCCGCGTACCTCGATCCCCGAAGCCGAGCGGGTCATCACGCGCAGCCCGGCCAGCTCCGGGGCCGCGTCCTCCACCAGTACAGCGGGTACGGCCGAGTCCTGGCCCTCGACCTGGAGGTCCTGGACGAGCGCGGCGGCCCGTACGGTCAGCGCCACCCCGTCAGCGGGCGCGATACGCACAGGCCCGGAGCCGCCCCGCTCCGGGCCGCGCACGGTCACCATGCGTTCGATGACGAGGTTCTCCCGGTAGGTGCCCGGAGCCACGGTGAGTACGTCACCGTCGCCCGCCGCCTCCAGCGCGGCGGACAACGACGCGTATTCGCCCGTGCGTCGCCGCCACCGCGACGTGCCGCTGTGCGTCACCTGGACCGAGCCCTGTGCCATGGAGTGCTGTGCCCCAACCTCGTGCGTGCCAAGATGCGTTACGCCTGTCGCACGGAACGCCGGGTGCGTCGTTCGTGCTGGCCGCACCACCGTAGCGTGCGCTGGTGGTCGGCGTTGACGGGTCCAACCGAGTGACCGGCACGGACACCGCTCCGGCACCCTTCGGAACCCCGTTCGGAACCCCCTCGGAGTCGCTTCGGAATCCTTTCGGGAGACCGATTCGGAACCCGCGGAACCGCGAGCGCCCGTCAGCTGCTGGTGCCGGTGCGGCCCCAGTCGGGACCGATACGCCCCCACTCCTCGTCCCAACGCGCATACCGGCGCCGCAGCAGCAGCCGTACGGCGGTCCGGCGCCCGGCCTCCAGCACCCCGGCGGTGCAGGCGGCGCCGGCCAGCCCTGCCAGCAGCGAGTACGAGCCGGCGCTGCGCACACTCATCGGACGGGACGTCAGACGGCCGTGCGTATCGGCCCACACAGGGAAGCGGCTGCCGGCCTCCACGGGATGACGCAGCACGAGGACGCCTGTGTGCCGGCTGCCGTCGGGCCCGGTCCAGTGCGCCGTGACCCGGTTGCGGTTCGGGGCACCGGCGGCGGCCTCCCTCTCGGAGTCCAGCGGCGGGAGAACAGTCACGTGCTCGACCGTCGCCCAGATCCGCTGTCTTTGGTCCCGCTGCTCCTGGGCCGTGTGAAGCAGCGCCTCATGGGCGGCTTCCGCCGCGCCCCAGCCCGCCAGCGGTGTGCCCAGGACAACCAGCAGCGCAGCGCACAGGGTCAGCCATGCCTCACGGCGGTCGGTTCGGCGGCACAGCGGATTTCCGCGCCAGCGCCACAGGCCGACAACAGTGCGCACCGCTGCTCACCCCCTTCTCGCCGTCCCTTACGTACCTCATCGGGCTCGGTGCATGCACGAGAAGGGCCGAAGAGCCTAAAAGTCACCGATTTGTGATCGGTGTGCCGGACATCGGGGCCTGGTCCGGATGGCCCGGCCTGCACCTGGTCGAGGCGCGGGGCATGGTGGTTCGGGCGCACTCTTTCGTGGTCCGTGGGCTCGTCCGTGGGTCCCTTTCCACTCCGCAGGCTCGCTTCGTTCCCCCTCGTGATCCGCCGAGTTTACCGAGTGGACTTCCGGTGTCGGACAGCGGGCGCAGACCTGGCGCCTGTGCGCCCCCCGGCGCGCCCACGCATGGTGGTGGTGGGTTCCGTAGGGGGCGGTGGCGCGCACCGCACTGGAAACGTCGCACATGGTGAGGACGGCCGGAATTTCGTCACCGTCGGTGAATCGAACGGGAGTCGGCGGGGCCTTTACCCCGGAAATCGCGCGGGCATTCGGAGAGCGGCGTCATCTTTTGAGCGATTGCCGCGGGTCATGGACCTCACCTAGCTTCGAGCCGCGGCATGTGAATTGACAGATGATCACGAGGATTGGCGGTGTCGGATGACGACTGCGGCGGAGCGGAATTCCGGTAACGAGAGCGCGGAGCAGGCGTCCGAACAGACGCAGCAGAGCCTCGCCACAGCGGCGGCACGGAATCTCGCGACCACCACGAAGACGCCCCCGCAGATGCAGGGGATCACCTCGCGGTGGCTGCTGCGGGTCCTGCCGTGGGTGCAGGTGACCGGTGGCACCTTCCGGGTGAACCGGCGGCTGAGCCACACCCTCGGTGACGGCCGCGTCGAGTTCGTCTCCACCGGTTCCGAGGTCCGGGTCATCCCGCTGGAGCTCTCGGAGCTGCCGACGCTGCGTGGTTACGAGGACCGCGAGGTCCTGGAGGCTCTCGCCGCCCGGTGCGAGCAGCGCGACTTCCGCCCCGGTGAAGTGATCGTCGAGGAGGGGCAGCCTGCGGACCGGCTGGTGCTGATCGCGCACGGCAAGCTGCGCCAGTCCATCCGCGGCAGGTACGACGAGGACATCACCCAGGGCGTGCTAGCGGACGGCGACTTCGTCGGCGACGACCGGCTGACCGGGCAGTCCGGCACCTGGGACCACACCCTCACCTCGCTCACCAGCGGCACTGTCCTCACCCTGGAGCGGCGCGCCTTCGATGCCGTCCTGGCCGACTCCGACTCCCTCCGCGCCCACCTGGCGAGCATTCGTTCCCTGATCCCGTCCCAGCGCACGGAGAACGGCGAGTCCGCGATCGAGCTGGCCTCGGGGCATGTGGGCGAGCCGGCACTGCCCGGCACGTTCGTCGACTACGAGCTCAGCCCGCGCGAGTACGAACTGGAAGTCGCCCAGACCGTGCTGCGCGTCCACACCAGGGTCGCCGACCTGTACAACCACCCGATGAACCAGCTCGAGGAGCAACTGCGGCTCACCATCGAGGCGCTGCGCGAGCGCCAGGAGAACGAGCTCGTCAACAACCGACAGATCGGACTGCTGCACAACGCCGATATGAAGCAGCGCATCCACACCCGTTCCGGCCCGCCCACCCCGGACGACCTGGACGAGCTGCTGGCCACCGTATGGAAGGACCCCAGCGTCATCCTGGCCCACCCCAAGGCGATCGCCGCGATCGGCCGTGAGTTCAGCAGGCGCGGCCTCTACCCCCAGTCCGTCGACTACGAGGGCCACTCCGTGCCCGCCTGGCGCGGCGTCCCCGTCCTGCCCTGCAACAAGATCCCGGTCAGCCCGCAGGGCAGCACCTCCGTCCTGGCGATGCGTACCGGAGAAAAGGCGCAGGGGGTCGTCGGACTGCACCAGACGGGAATTCCCGACGAGTACAGCCCGAGCCTTTCGGTTCGCTTCATGGGCATCAACGAAAAGGCAGTTATGTCCTACCTGGTGAGTGCTTACTACTCCGCTGCCGTACTCGTGCCCGACGCACTCGGAATTCTCGAGGACGTCGAGATCGGGCACTGACGCAGAGCCGTCGAACACCACGAAACAGGCAGTCGGAACCACCAGGAACTGGCGACAGATGACGACGCACCCCGAAGAAGCCCAGCAGGACCGCTCCAGCCTCTCCACAGCGGCCGCGCGCAAGCTCACCACCACGACCAAGACGCCGCCGCAGATGCAGGGGATCTCCCCTCGCTGGCTGCTGCGAGTGCTGCCCTGGACCGAGACCACCGGCGGTACCTACCGCGTCAACCGGCGGCTCACCCACACCCTGGGCGACGGCAGGATCGAGTTCGTCTCCACCGGCGCCGACGTCAGCGTCATCCCGGCCGAGCTGCGGGAGATCCCCCTGCTGCGCGGTCTGGAGGACGAGTCGGCACTGCGCGCCCTGGCCGACGGGTTCACCCAGCGTGAGTACGCGCCCGGCGACGCACTGGCCACCCGCGGCGAACCGGCCGACGAGCTGCTGCTGATCGCGCACGGCCGGGTCGTCAAGCAGGCGGCGGGACAGTACGACGAGGAAATCGAACTCGGCGTCATCGCGGACGGCGACCACGCCGGTGACCAGATCCTCACCCCGGAGCCCGGCAGGTGGGAGTACACCCTGCGGGCCACCACACGCTGCACCGTTCTCGCGCTGCCGCGCAGCACGTTCCGGCAGACCGCGGACGCCTCCCCGCCGCTGCGCGACCACCTCGACGCGGTGCTCTCCCGCTCCGTCCCCGCGCAGAACCGGCGCGGCGAGGCCGATATCGCGCTGGCCTCCGGACACATCGGCGAGCAGCTGCTGCCGGGCACCTTCGTCGACTACGAACTGAGCCCGCGCGAGTACGAACTGGCCGTCGCACAGACCGTGCTCAGGGTGCACAGCCGGGTCGCGGACATCTACAACGACCCGATGAACCAGGTGCAGGAGCAGCTGCGGCTCACCATCGAAGCGCTGCGTGAGCGCCAGGAGAACGAGCTCGTCAACAGTCGCGAGTTCGGGCTGCTGTACAACGCCGATCTCAGCCAGCGCATCCGCGCCCGTTCGGGCCCGCCCACCCCCGAGGACCTGGACGAACTGATCTCACGCCGCCGCAAGACCCGCTATCTGCTGGCGCATCCGCGTGCCATCGCCGCCATCGGCCGCGAGTGCAGCAAGCGCGGCATCTACCCCGAACAGACCCAGGTCGAGGGCAGCAGGGCCGTCGCCTGGCGCGGCATCCCGCTGCTGCCCTGCGACAAGATCCCGGTACGCGCGGACGGCACCACCTCGGTGCTGGCCATGCGCACCGGGGCGGAGGACCAGGGCGTCATCGGGCTGCACCAGACGGGAATCCCCGACGAGATCCAGCCCAGTCTCAACGTCCGCTTCATGGGCATCGACGACCGGGCCCTGATCTCGTACCTCGTCAGCGTCTACTTCTCGGCCGCCGTGCTGGTGCCCGACGCGCTCGGCATCCTGGAGGACGTCGAGGTCTGACCCAGGACGGTCCGGCCCATCGAAGCAGGGGCCGGACTCCTGGAGTCACCGGAGGTCACCGGCCGGGCCAGCGCCAGTCGGTGACTTCCGGCATGTCGGTGCCGTGCTCGACCACGTACGCCCGGTGCCGCCGCCGCAGGTCGGCCGCACGCTGCCGGACGCTCGCCGCTCGGGCGCCGAGCCCCTTCGTCCGGTCGATCACGTCCATCACCAGGTGGTAGCGGTCCATGCCGTTGCGCACCACCATGTCGAACGGCGTCGTCGTCGAGCCGGACTCGCGGTAGCCGCGTACCGCCAGCTGCTGGTGCACCGCCCGGGAGTAGGTCAGCCGGTGCACCAGCCACGGATAGCCGTGGTACGCGAAGATCACCGGCCGGTCCTTGGTGAAGACGGTGTCGAACTCCGCGTCGCTCAGCCCGTGCGGGTGCTCGGTGGGGCTCATCAGCCGCGCCATGTCCACCACGTTGACCACCCGAACCGCCAGCTGGGGCAGCCACTCGCGCAGCAGCGAGGCGGCGGCCAGCGTCTCGTGGGTGGGCACGTCCCCCGCGCAGGCGAGCACCACGTCGGGCCCGGTGTCGCCGCGCTCGGTACCGGCCCACTCCCACACCCCCAGGCCGCGCGCACAGTGCGCCCGTGCCTGGTCGAGATCCAGCCAGTCGAAGCAGGGGTGCTTGCCCGCCACCACCACGTTCACCGTGTCCCGGGTCCGCAGCGCGTGATCGGCCACGCACAGCAGGGTGTTGGTGTCCGGCGGCAGATAGACCCGCACCACGTCCGGGCTCTTGCTCAGGACATGGTCGATGAAGCCGGGGTCCTGGTGCGAGAAGCCGTTGTGGTCCTGGCGCCAGGCGTGCGAGGTGAGCAGATAGTTGAGCGCGGCGACGGGCCGCCGCCACGACACCTCCCGGGCGCTGTGCACCCACTTCACATGCTGCGCCGCCATGCTCGCGACCAGGTTGGCGAACGCCTCGTAGGAAGCGAACAGCCCGTTCCTTCCGGTCAGTACGTACCCCTCCAGCCAGCCCTGGCACAGGTGCTCGGAGAGCACCTCGAGCACCCGGCCGTGCCGGCCCAGGTGCGTGTCCGTACGCAGCAGTTCGGCCTGCCAGCCGCGGTCCGAGGCGCCGTAGACGGCGGCAAGGTGGTTGGAGTCCGTCTCGTCCGGGCCGAACAGCCGGAAGTCGCGGCACTCCTCGGTGGCCGCCAGCAGCCCCTTCAGCAGCTCACCGAGCACCCGTGTCGGCTCGTGCGCCCCGGCACCGGGCCGCTCCACCGGCACCGCGTACGACTCCAGCGGGGGCAGCGGCAGCTCACGCAGCAGCCGACCGCCGTTCGCCTCCGGGACGGAACCCAGCCGCAGGTCACCCTCGGGCACACACGCCAGCACCTCGGGCCGCGGCCTGCCGTCCTGGTCGAACAGCTCCTCGGGACCGTACGAGCGCAGCCACCGCTCCAGTTGCCGCAGCCGGTCCGGATCGTCCCGTACTCCCGGCAGGGGTAGCTGGTGGGAGCGCCAGGTGCCCTCCACCGGCTCCCCGTCCAGCTCCCGTGGGCCCGACCAGCCCTTGGGCGTACGCAGCACCACCATCGGCCAGCGCGGCCGCCCACTGTCGGCGTCGCCCAAGCGTGCCGTGCGCTGGATGGTGCCGATCCGGTCCGCTGCCGCGTCGAAGGCTCCGGCCAGCGCACGGTGAGCCTGCAGCGGCGGGGTGTCCTGCTCCGCCGTGACGAAGAGCGGGTCGTAGCCGTAGCCGCGCATCAGCGAGTACAGCTCCTCCTCCGGCAGCCGGGACAGCACCGTCGGGTTCGCGATCTTGTAGCCGTTCAGATGCAGCACCGGCAGCACAGCGCCGTCGTGCAACGGGTCCAGGAACTTGTTCGCGTGCCAGGAGGCGGCCAGCGGACCCGTCTCCGCCTCGCCGTCCCCGACGACCGCACACACCAGCAGGTCCGGATTGTCGAACGCGGCACCGTAGGCATGCGCCAGCGCGTAGCCCAGCTCCCCGCCCTCCTGGATCGACCCCGGAACGCTCGGCGCCGTATGGCTGGGAATACCGCCCGGCTGGGAGAACTCCGCGAAGAGCCGCTCCATGCCGGCCGCGTTCCGCGGCACGTCCGGCCGCAGCTCCTGGTAGCTGCCCTCCAGCCACGTGCCCGACAGCACGGCAGCCGCCCCGTGGCCTGGCCCCCACACGCTCATCGCGCGCTGCCCGCGCTCGCTGATCAGCCGGTTCAGATGGGTGTACACGAGAGTGAGACCGGGACAGGTGCCCCAGTGGCCCAGCAGCCGCAGCTTGATGTGCTCGGGCCGCAGCGGCTCGCGCAGCAGGGGGTTGGCACGCAGATACAGCTGGCAGGCCGAGAGGTAGTTGAGGGCACGCCAGTGTGCGTCCAGCGCCTCGGCCTCGCGGTCGGTGAGGGACTCGTGTTCCGGCATGCCGGATGGGTACCAGGACGGGCCGGTTCCGACACCCGTGATCCCCGGCAAGGTGGCCGGTACCGGGTCAGGTGGGCGAACCGTGGTCAGTGGGGGCGATACCGTGCCGGAGCCGTTGTCTGCCGCCCACGCGCACTGCACGATGACGGGGTGCGCAATCCATGGCTGGCGCTCGAAGCGGGCGCCGACGCGGCCGAGCGGGCCGGGCAGCTGCGCCGCGCTCACGAACGGTTCCTGACCGGCGGGCCCATCGCCGCGCCCGTCCGCGAGGTGGTGGCCGACTCCTGGCGCCGCTGTGCCGGGGCACGGCTGGGCCCCGAGAGCATGGCCGGGGTCGAGATGGACGACGCCGGGCTCGCCCTGCGCCGCGAGACCCACCCCCTCGCCCGCGCGATGCCGCTCTTCCGCGAGCTGCTGGGCACCATCGCCGACGACGGCGCCCACCTGCTGTCCGTCTGCGACGAGCGCGGCACCATGCTGTGGGTGGAGGGCCATCCGCAGGTGCTGCGCCGCGCCGAGCGGATGAACTTCGTCCCCGGCGCCCAGTGGGCCGAGCGCGCCAGCGGCACCAACGCACCCGGTACCGCGCTCGCCGTCGACCACGCCGTCCAGATCTTCGCCGCCGAGCACTACTGCCGCCCCGTACAGTCCTGGACCTGCGCCGCGGCACCCCTCCACGACCCGCGCACCGGGCGCCTCATCGGCGCCGTCGACCTCACCGGCGGCGACCACCTCGCCTCGCCGCACAGCCTCGCCCTCGTCCAGGCCACCGCCCGCGCTGCCGAGGCGCGGCTGGCCGCGCTGGAACCGGCGCCCACCGCGGGCGGCGCACCGGTACCGCCGCACGGCTGCACGCTCGCCGTGCTCGGGCGGGACGAGGCGCTGCTGCACACCCCGGAAACCCGCGCCGCCGGGGGCCCGCTGCGGCTCGGGCGGCGGCACAGCGAGATCCTGCTGCTGCTCGCGGCCCACCCCGACGGGCTGACCGGCGAAGCACTCGCCCGTGAACTGTACGGCGAGCGCGACGTCCACCCTGTCACCCTGCGCGCCGAACTCTCCCGGCTGCGGCACCTGCTGGGTCCTCTGCTGGACTCCCGCCCCTACCGGCTGCGGGACCGCCCGCACACCGACTACGACACGGTCGCCGACGCGCTCGCCGCGGACGAACCCGCCGCCGCTCTCGACGCGTACAGCGGCCCGCTGCTTCCCGGCTCCGAGGCACCGGGTGTCGTACGGCTGCGCAGGCTGCTGGAACAGCGCCTGCGCCGCCGCCTGCTCACCCGCCCCGACGCACGGCTGCTGGAGAGCTGGCTGTGCACGGCAGCGGGGGAGGAGGACCTGGAGGTGTGGGAGACCCTGCACGCCGTACGTCCCACCCCTCAGACGACGGCACGCGTACGCGAACTGCGGGACGCATACGGCCTGTTACCGCCCGACGTTCCGCCCGGCCAGGGAGGCCGGCGCGCAACGTATCCGCAACGTTCCCGGAACTAGCCTCCCGGCAACCTCGCCCGCCGACCGACAGGCGGCGGCCGAGTACGCCGAGTACAGGCGAGGACACCTGTACGCCGAGCACAGGGAGGCACAGCAATGAGCCGCTACGCCGCACCGGGAACCGACGGCGCGCTGATGAGCTACCAGCCGCGCTACGACCACTGGATCGGCGGCAGCTATGTCGCCCCGAAACAGGGCGGATACTTCGAGAACCCCACCCCGGTGACGGGCCGGCCCTTCACGGAGATCGCCCGCGGCACCGCCGAGGACGTCGAGCGTGCCATCGACGCGGCCCACGAGGCAGCACCCGGCTGGGGCCGTACGCCACCCGCCGAGCGCGCCCAGCTCCTCAACCAGATCGCGCAGCGTATGGAGGCGCACCTGGAGGAGCTTGCCGTCGCCGAGAGCTGGGAGAACGGCAAGCCGATCCGCGAGACGCTGGCCGCCGACATCCCGCTGGCCATCGACCACTTCCGTTACTTCGCCGCCGCGATCCGCTCCCAGGAGGGCACGCTCTCCCAACTCGACGAGGACACCGTCGCCTACCACTTCCACGAACCGCTGGGCGTGGTCGCGCAGATCATCCCCTGGAACTTCCCCATCCTGATGGCGGTCTGGAAGCTGGCCCCCGCGCTCGCTGCCGGCAACGCCGTCGTCCTCAAGCCCGCCGAGCAGACCCCGGCCTCCGTCCACTACTGGATGAGCCTGGTGGCCGATCTGCTGCCGCCCGGTGTCGTCAACATCGTCAACGGCTTCGGCGCCGAGGCGGGCAAGCCACTGGCCGGCAGCGCCCGCGTCGCCAAGGTCGCCTTCACCGGGGAGACCACCACGGGGCGGCTGATCATGCAGTACGCCTCGGAGAACCTCAAGCCCGTCACCCTGGAGCTGGGCGGCAAGAGCCCCAACATCTTCTTCGAGGACGTCTCCGCCGACCGCGACGACTTCTACGACAAGGCCCTCGAAGGCTTCACCATGTTCGCCCTCAACCAGGGCGAGGTGTGCACCTGTCCCTCACGTGCGCTCATCCAGCGCGGCCACTACCGCGGCTTCCTGGACGCGGGCATCGAGCGCACCGAGGCCATCGTGCAGGGCCACCCGCTGGACACCGACACCATGGTGGGCGCACAGGCGTCCAACGACCAGCTCGAGAAGATCCTCTCCTACCTCGACATCGGCAGGCAGGAGGGCGCCCGGGTACTCACCGGCGGCACCCGTGCCGAATTGGGCGGCGAACTGGAGGGCGGCTACTACGTCCGGCCCACCATCCTGGAGGGCAGCAACCGGATGCGGGTCTTCCAGGAGGAGATCTTCGGCCCGGTCGTCTCCGTCACCGAGTTCGAGGACTTTGACGACGCCATCGCGATCGCCAACGACACCCTCTACGGGCTCGGCGCCGGAGTGTGGACCAGGGACGGCCCCCGCGCCTACCGCGCAGGCCGCGCCATCCAGGCCGGACGGGTGTGGACGAACTGCTATCACGCCTACCCGGCCCACGCGGCCTTCGGCGGCTACAAGCAGTCGGGCATCGGCCGCGAGAACCACCGGATGATGCTCGACCACTACCAGCAGACCAAGAACCTGCTCGTCAGCTACGCCCCGCAGAAAATGGGACTGTTCTGATGGATCCGGGCGGGACCGAGCGGGTCGCCGTCACCGAGGCGGCCGCTGAGCTGCTGCGCGAGCTGACCGGCAAACACGGACCGCTGATGTTCCACCAGTCCGGCGGCTGCTGCGACGGAAGCAGCCCCATGTGCTACGGACGCGGCGAGTTCCGCACCGGGAGCTCCGACATCCTGCTCGGTGAGCTGGAGATCGACGGGGTGCCGGAGCCGGTGCCGTTCTGGATGTCGGCGAGCCAGTTCAAGTACTGGAGCCACACCCATCTGACCGTCGACGTCGTCCCGGGCAGGGGCAGCGGTTTCTCCCTGGAGGCCCCCGAGGGAGTGCGCTTCCTGATCAGGTCCCGGCTGCTGGAGAGTTGAGAACCGGACACCGCGCCGGTGACACCTCGGGCACCGCCGTCTCCCCAACGGCGGTGCCCGCCGGCATCGTTCGCGGTTCCTACGGCGCCCGGGCTGTTCAGTACCCGCGGCCCGGGTACTGGTGACCGTCGTAGGGGTCCTCGTACTGGGTCGGCATCGGACGGGGCGCCGCCGGGCGGGGCGCCACCGGACGCATGTACTGCGTCGCCTGGTTCTGCACAGGCTGCTGCTGGTACTGCTGCACCTGGACCTGCGGCTGCTGCGGCTGCATGGGCGGCTGCTGCTGCGCCGGGCCCCCCGGCCCCGGGTAGCCGTAGCCGCGCGGCGGTGCCTGCTGCGGAATGTGCGGTGCGGGTGTGTGCTGAAGCGGTACGGGTCCGCCCTGTCCGGCTCCGCCACCGCCGGGCGGCAGTGCGGCGGGCGCCTGGCGCATCGGCTGCTGCCGCATCGGCGCGGGCGCGGCCTGCTGCTGTGCGGGGTGGGGCATCTGGGGCTGGGGCATGGCCGGCCCCGGATAGCCGCCGTAGGACGGCGCGGGGGCGTGCTGCATGGAGGCGGGCTGCTGCATCTGGTGCTGCGGCGCGGCAGGCCCCGAAGGCAGCGCGGGGGGCAGCGCCGCGAGTGCGCTGCCCGTGCCCCCCGTGTCATAGGCCGACGGCACCCGGATGGGAGCGATCTGCGGCGTGCCCCGCTCGGCGACGAGACTGTCGTAGATCGGCGTCTCGGGGTAGGACGGTGCAGCGTAGTAGCCGCCGCTATAAGAGCTGCGGGGGGAGGTCATGCTCATAAGTTAAGCCCAAAATCAGCATCGACACTAGAGAGGTACAGAAGGAACGCACGCCCCACCCGCATCAGCGCAGGCAGGAACCGGTTTTCACCCCATCGGGGACAGCCGCGCCAAGGGCGCGCGCAGGGGAGCCCGAACAGGGCGAATACCCCCCATGCCGATCACGGTGACGGCTGATCAGGCACAGGGACATGGCTTGTTCCCGCCTGTCCCATTTGTGGGCGCGCGGGAGAAGAAGCTGACAGAAGCATAAGCCCCCCGGCAAGGACATAGAACGCCCATGCCCCCACCAGCCGTTCGAGTACTACCGGTCGTGGTGCAGGGGCTTCGGCAGCGGCGGCGCCGTGCAATAGGTTGGGGACGGCACAGGGAACCGAGCCCAGGGGGGAGTGGCCATGACGATGCGCAAGGGGACGAACGTCCCCGTACCCGCCGCGGCGGTGCGGGTCGAGCTCGGCTGGTCGTCCGGTCCGCACGTGCCGGACGTCGACGCCTCGGCGCTGCTGCTCACCGAAGAGGGCAAGGTCCGCTCCGACGGCGACTTCGTCTTCTACAACCAGGCACGGCATGCGTCCTCCGCCGTACGGTACGAGGGGAAGAACCCGATAGGCGCCTCCTGCACCGACGAACTGACCGTCGATCTCGACAGTGTCGAACCGGACATCGCACGCATCGTCATCGCCGCATCCGCGGACGGTGGCAGCTTCGGCCAGGTGCCGGGGCTGTACGTACGGCTGCTCGACGCGAGCGTCGGCGGCGGTCCGGGAGCGGGCCAGGAGATCGCCCGCTTCGACCCGGTCGACGCGGCAGGCGAGACCGCGTATCTCCTCGGCGAGCTCTACCGCCGCCAGGGCGCCTGGAAATTCCGCGCGGTCGGCCAGGGCTACAACAGTGGACTCGCGGGTCTGGCGACCGACTTCGGCATCAGCGTGGACGAGCCGTCGCCAGGCCCTTCGCCCTCCGGCAGCACCCCTTCGGCGCCCGGCACCGCCGTACCGCCGCAGCCGCACACCGTCGGTACCCCGCACGTGCCGGCCCCGCCCGGAGTGCAGGCCCCCCGCGTGCCACCGGCCCCCACCTCTCCTGCCGCGCCCACCGCTCCCGCGGCGCCCGCCCCTGCTGCCGCGCTGTCGCCGCCGGCCGCGCCCGTGCGGTTGAGCAAGGTGACGCTCACCAAGGAGGCGCCCTCGGTCTCGCTCACCAAGCAGGGCGGCACCTCCGGCGGCATGCGGGTCAACCTCAACTGGACCACCCAGGCGCAGCCGCCGAAGGGTCTGGCGGGACGGCTCACCCGTGCCATGGGCGCGCTCACGGGGCCAGACCTGGACCTGTGCGCCCTCTACGAACTCGCCGACGGACGCAAGGGCGTCGTCCAGGCACTCGGCAACTCCTTCGGGGCGCTGGACCGTCCGCCCTATATCCACCTCGACGGTGACGACCGCACCGGCGCCGTCGAGACGGGCGAGAACCTCACCATCAACCTCGACCACGTCGCCGAACTGCGCCGCATCCTCATCTTCGTCACCATCTACGAGGGGGCCCGCAGCTTCGCCGGGCTGCACGCCACCGTCACCCTCAAGCCGCAGCACGGCGCCCCTGTCGACTTCTCCCTCGACGAGTGCACCGTTCCCTCCACGGTGTGTGCCTCGCCCTGATCAGCAACGAGAACGGCGAGTTGATGGTCCGCCGCGAAGCGCGCTATCTCGTGCCCCGGCGCGGCGTCAGCCCGCAGCGCACCGTGGACGAGCAGTACGGCTGGGGCATGCAGTGGACGCCGGGCCGCAAGTGACGGAGGGCCGCACCGGGGAGAAGTGATCCGCGGTCCGCACGTTCAGGAGTAGGTACGGCCCTTCCATGCCGCACCCCGGCCCCGGTAGTGCTGCACCGCCGAGTCGACGGTCATCGCCAGATACAGGACGGCTGTCACCGGCAGCAGGGGCGCCAGCCACAGCGGCTGCCGGTAGTAACGCAGTATCGACACGTACGACAGTGTCATCACCAGCCACGCGGCCCCGCCCACCGGCGAGCCCGCGCACGCCGACACCGGCGGCACCACATACACCAGAACGAGCCCCCCGACGGTGCACACCAGCAGGAGCGGGTTGTTGAGCAGCTGTGCGTAGGCGCTGCGCGAGACCATCCGCCACAGCGGCCCCAGACCCACATACGGGCGCACACTGCTCACCCGGTCCGCGAGCCCCAGCCAGATCCGGCCGCCCGACCGCTTGACCGCACGGCCCAGCGTCACATCGTCGATGACGGCGTCCCGGATGCTGTCCGGCACCCCGGCCCGTACCGCGGCCTCCGTCCGCAGCAGCGCACACCCGCCCGCCGCCGCGGCCGTGCGCGCCCCCGGGTTGTTGACCCAGCGGAACGGATACAGCTGCGCGAAGAAGTACACGAAGGCGGGCACGATCAGCCGCTCCCAGCCCGTCCGCACCCGCAGTCGCGCCATCTGCGAGACCAGGTCGAGCCGCTGGGAGACCGCGCCGCGCACCAGACTGCGCAGCGAGTCGGGCCCGTGCGCGATGTCCGCATCGGTCAGCAGCACGAACTCCGGCTCCTCCGGCCCGGAGCGGGCGTGTGCGATGCCGTGCCGTACGGCCCACAACTTGCCCGTCCAGCCCGGCTCGGGCTCGCCGGGGTTCAGCACGGTCAACGGCGGCCCGTCCGGGGCGTTCCGGGCCAGCTCCCGCGCGAGCGCGCCGGTGCCGTCGCTGGACCCGTCGTCCACCAGCAGGATCCGGGCATGCCCGGGATACTCCTGAGTGAGCAGTGTGGGCAGGGTCAGCGGCAGTACCTCGGCCTCGTCCCGGGCGGGCACGACGACCGCGACGGACGGCCAGGTCACCGGATCCCCGTCCCCGGGCGAGGGCGGCATGCGCACATCGGTCCGCCAGAAGAAGCCCTGCCCCAGCAGCAGCCACGCCCACGCGGCCAGCGAGGCGAGCGGAACGGCAGAGGTCCAGGTGAGCGCGCTCATCGTGCGGCAGTCTGCCGTACGCCGGAAGCCACCGGCACTCCGCCGCGCCCCGGACGGGCCCCACCCTTTCCGCCGCGGCCCCGCTCTCCGCCGCAGCGGCGCCCAGCTTCCACAACGCAGCCCGGCGGCGAGGGGAGCCGCGGAAAGATAAGGAGGGCGCGGGAGGGAGCGCGGGGCGCAGAGAGGTGCGTGCTCTGGCCACGTAGCGGCGACCGGACCCCCTCGCTGCACGTGAAGTACAGTTGCTTCACGTGAAGATCGCGCTGATGGACTCCGGTATCGGCCTGCTGGCCGCAGCCGCGGCAGTACGCCGCGCACGGCCCGACGCCGACCTTGTGCTCTCCTCCGACCCGGACGGTCTGCCCTGGGGGCCGCGCGACAGCGGCGACATCACCCGGCGAGCGCTCCAGGTCGCCCGTGCCGCCGCCGCACACCGGCCGGACGCGCTGATCGTCGCCTGCAACACCGCCTCCGTACACGCGCTGCCCGCCCTCCGCGCCGAGCTGGAGCCTGCCCTGCCGGTCATCGGTACCGTCCCCGCGGTCAAGCCGGCGGCGGCCGCCGCCGTCCGCACCGGCGGCCGCGTCGCCATCTGGGCCACCCCGGCCACCACCGGCAGCCCCTATCAGCGCCGACTCATCGAGGAGTTCGGGAACGGCGCCGACATCACCGGTGTGCCCTGCCACGGGCTCGCCGATGCCATCGAAAGCGGCGACGAGGACCTCATCACGGCCGCCGTCCAGGCAGCCGCGGAACTCACCCCCCATGACGTGGAGACCGTCGTCCTGGGCTGCACCCACTACGAGCTGGTCGGCAACCGCATCCGGGAAGCACTGCGCGGCGACCGGCCGGACGGCCCCGCGCTCCAGGGCTCGGCCGCCGCCGTCTGCGCCCAGGCACTGCGCCGCGCGGGCGCCCAGCCGGACCCCGGCGCGGCGCCCACCGGGAGCCTCACCGTCCTGCACAGCGGCCGGGTGGCCGCCCTCCCGGAAGCCGCACTCGTCTACGCGGAGGGCCGCCTGCTCGCCACCGCGGAGGCCGAGGCGACCGCCGTACGAGGCTGAGCGCCCGCCTCCGTTTCCTGACGCAGCGCGGCTCGTCCTTACGGAGCGTGTCGGATCCGCATCCGGGAGGCCACGGCCTGCTCGGGCTGCCGGTGCGGGGTGCCGGGAGTAATCTGCCGAACATGAGTGACCATCCCTGCGACGGCGCCCCACTCGCCGAGGGTGGCGCCGGATCCCGCGACGAGACCGACCGCACCACCACCCGCCCCGGGCCCCTGGAAGACGTCGTTCTGCCGCCGAGCGCCGATGTGTGGACCGGGCGGGCGACCAGCCGGCTGCAATGGGCGCTCGCCGCCTTCGGCGCCGGCTGCGTGGCGCTCGGCATCGACCTCGCGGTGGACGTGACATGGTCCGGCGGGCTCGTGCCGCTGGTCATGTCCGTCGTCGGCTGCGTCGCGGTCGGCCTGCTCATCCTCTTCGGCACGCTCGCCTTCGTCCACGTCGAGGTGAAGGTCGAGGGGGACACGCTGGAGGTGCGGTGCGGCCATGCCGGTGTGCCGCGTCGCCGTATCCACCTGCGGGACGTGATCGAGGCCGACCATGCGCCCAGCGTCACCCCGCGGCACTGGGGAGGCTGGGGCTACCGCTGGCGGCCCGAGAAGGGCACGGCCGTGGTCATCCGCCGCGGCGAGGGGTTTGTCCTCCGGCTGGGTGACGGGCGGCTGTTCACCGTCACGGTGGACGACGCCGAGGCGGCCGTCCGCCACATCCGCGCCCGCCTGCAAGCGCTGCGGACCTGATCCGGGGCCTCGTACCCCGGTGTCCCGGGGTGGAGCGGGCTCCACCTCAAGACACCAGCACGCTCTCTCCTCCCGTCTCCGCCTGCTGCATAGCGTCCACGTGGCACTCCCGCACACGGAAAGGACGCTCATGCTCGGGCGCCCCAGCGCACACGCACCCGCTCGACCCGCGGCCGTACGCTCCGCTCCGACGGACCCTGCCGCGTGCCCGGCTCTGGAACTCGACGGTGTCAGCCGCAGCTACGGCAGCCGTCGTGCCCTGGACAGCGTCGGCCTCGTCCTGCCACGGGGCCGCTTCCTGGCCGTCATGGGCCGCTCCGGCTCCGGCAAATCCACACTGCTGGCCTGCGCGGCAGGTCTGGACCGGCCCGACGCGGGGAGCGTCACCGTCGGCGGTACCGATCTGGCCGCACTCGGCGAGCGGGACCGTACCCGGCTGCGCCGGGACCGTATCGGCTTCGTCTTCCAGGACCTGAACCTGCTGCATGCGCTCAGCGTGCGGGAGAACGTAGCGCTGCCGCTGCTGCTTGCCGAAGAGCACCGCAGCGCCCGTGCCCAGGACCCGGAACCGCTCCGGCGCGCCGACCGGGCGCTGGCCCAGGTCGGGCTGCTGGAGCGGGCCGAGGCGCACCCTGGGCAGCTGTCCGGTGGCCAGCGGCAGCGCGTCGCCGTGGCCCGGGCACTGGTGACCGCGCCGCAGGTGATCCTCGCCGACGAACCGACCGGCGCCCTCGACCCGGTCACGGCACAGGAAGTCCTCGACCTCCTCCGCCACACCTCGGCCGCGGACGGGCCCGCCGTGCTGATGGTCACCCACGACCCGGCCGCCGCCGGCATGGCCGACCGGACCGTCTTCCTCACCGAGGGCCGGATCACCGCCACCCTGGAACGCCCGTCGCCGGCCGACGTGCGAGGGGAGCTGGCCCGATGGTGAGGGGGAGCGGTGTTCGACTGCTCGCCCGCCGTGCCGGACAACAGCACCGTGCCGCGTGGTCCACAACGCTCGCCGCACTCGCCCTGACCTCCCTCCTGTTGGGTGCCGCGGCGCTGTCCGTCGCCTCCGTGGCGCTGGGCCAGCCCGGGGTGACCGCCCGCGCGGGCGCGCCCGTGGTGGTGGCGGGCAACCAGAACACCCGGTTCACCGCCAAGCCGTGGGGCAGCGAGGCGGAGACGGTGCACGCCGCCCTCACCGAACGCGTCCGCGTGCCCCGCGCGGCCCTCGGAGTGCTCCGCGAGGTCGAGGGTGTACGGGCCGCTGTTCCCGACGACGAGTTCACCATCCGTACCGGCGCGGGCGACCCGCCGCTGCCGGGCCGCTCCTGGGAGGCGGCCTCGCTCACCCCGTACGGGCTGCGCGAGGGCCGGCCACCGCGCACCCCGGGCGAGGTCGTGGCAGGTGCCGGGCTGCGTGCCGGACCGGGGCAGCGGCTGGCCGGGCGGCGGGTCGTAGGCGTCGCCGAAGGGCCGGGCGTGCTCTATGTGACCGCGACCGAGGCCCGCAGACTGGCCGGGCACCCAAGCTCGGTCGACGCCATCGGCGTACTGGCCGAACCCGGAACCTCGACCCGCCAGTTGTCCGCCCGGGTCCGCGTGGCCCTCGGCCGGGCCCGGCTGAAGGACACCAGCGCGGCATCACGTGCCGAAGGAGACCCGGCCGGCCTGCGGGTGCTGACCGGTGACGGCCGTGGCGCGGCCGAGAATCTGGGTGGGACCCCCGCCCGTTCGGCGCTGCTGGAGCTGCTCGGTTCCGTCACCGCGAGCCTCGTACTGGTGGCGTTGCTGGTGATCTGCTCGCTTGCCGCCCAGGCACTGCACCAGCGCGAACCCGAACTGCGGCTGCTGCGTACGATCGGCGCCACGCCGCGCCAACTGCGGGCCGCGGTCGGCCGTGAGGTGTCCCGGAAAGCCGCCCCCGCTGCTCTCTGGGGCGCCCTGTTGGCCGTCCCCGCGTTCCTGGCGCTGCACACCGCGCTGGTGGCGCGTGGCGCCCGGCCCGAGGGACTGGTACTGCCCACCCCTGTCTGGATGTTCCTCCTCCCGCTGGGTACCGCGGCGCTCACGGTCGGCGTCGCCCGCCTCGCGGCGCTGCTCGCCTGTGCCCGCGTCGCACGGGGGCGGCCCGCGGACAGCACCGGGGGCGGCAGCGGCAAGGGGCGCAAGGCCGCCGGGCTCATCCTGCTGACGGCCGGGGCGAGTTCCGCCGGTACGGCGGCCCTTCAGCGCGGCGAGGCGGCTGCCGCTGCCGCGGGCGCCGCGGCCGTCACCCTGGTCATCGGCTGCGCGCTGCTCGGGCCCTGGATCGCCGCCGCGGCCGTGCGGCTGCTGCGGGGGCCGCTGCGGAAGCTGGGCGGTGTCGGCGGCCGACTGGCCGAGACGTACGGCACCGCCGACTCCCGCCGACTGGGCGCTGCCCTCACCCCGGTCGTCCTGGTCACCGCGTTCGCCGGGGTCCAGCTCTCGGCGACCGCGACCGTCGACGACCAGACGAGCCGTCAGGCAGCCCGGGCCGTACGCGCCGACCTCGCCGTCACCGCACCGGGCGGGCTACCCGCCGCCGCACTCGACCGGCTCCGTGACACGGACGGGGTCGCGGCGGTGACGGGACTGGCACGCAGCACGGTCGTCCTCGCTCGCAAGGAGACCGGCGAGCCCCGGCTGGAGCGGCTGCCCGCACTCGGAGTCACTCCGCACGGCGTGACGGCGACGCTCGCATCCGATGTGCGGGAGGGCAGCCTGGCCGCCCTGCGGCCCGGCCGCATCGCCGTCGGAGCCGACCGCGCCCGGAGCCAGGGCCTGCATCCGGGCTCGACCGTACGGATCCGCTTCGGCGACGGGGCCGAACGGGCACTGCGGGTCGTCGCCGTCTACGAACGCTCCCTGGCGCTGGGCGATTTCCTCCTCTCACGCACCGAACTGATCCGGCACACCACCGACAACCGCCTCACTCGCGTACTGGTCGCCACCGCACCCGGAGCGGACCCGGCGCGGACCCGGGCCGCGGTCCAGCGGGTACTGGACACGACGGCACCGGGGGCCCGCACAGGCCCCGCTGGTCCGCCGACGCCGCCGCGGACAGAGGGTGAGGACGCCGCCCGTCTGATCTCCGGCATCGCGGTCACCGCCATCGCCGCGCTCGCCGCGCTCACGGTGGTCAGCACGCTCCGCCTCGTCCAGGCCGGCCGACGGCGGGAGTTCGCGCTGCTGCGCGTTCTCGGCGCGGTGCGCGGGCAGCTGCGGCGGATGCTGGCGGCGGAGGCCACCGTGCTCACCCTCGCCGGGCTGGCCTGCGGGGCAGCCGCCGCAGTGCTTCCGCTGACCGCGCTGAGCTTCGCGCTCGCCCGCTCCCTGCCCTCACTCCCCCTGTCGCAGGCCGCCGCCGTCGTCGCACTGGCGACAGCCGCGATCACGGCCGGGATGCTGTGGCCGATCAGGGAACGGACCAGGAGCCGTTGACCGGGTGAACCACGGGGTGCCGCTCAGCGCCTGAGGCAGACGAATCAGCGCTTGAGGTAGACGAGCCGGCTCCTGTGGCCGACGAGTCAGCGCCTGAGGCAAACGAGCCAGCGCTTGAGGCAGACGAGTCAGCGCTTGAGGTAGGCCAGCACTGCCAGGACTCTGCGATGTCCGCTGTCGCTGGGCGGCAGCCCCAGCTTCGCGAAGACGTTTCCGATGTGCTTGTGAACCGAACGCTCCGTGATGACCAGGGCCTTGGCGATGGTGGCGTTGTCGCGACCTTCAGCCATCAGGTGCAGCACCTCCTCCTCACGCGGGGTCAGCGAGTCCAGCGGTCCGCTCCCGCGGCCCCGGGACATCAGCTCCGTCACCACCTCAGGATCGAGGGCGGTGCCTCCCGCTGCGACCCGTTCCAGCGCCTCCAGGAACTCGTCCACCCGGCCCACCCGGTCCTTGAGCAGATAGCCCACTCCATGCGCCCCGCCGCCGAGCAGCTCTGCCGCGTACGTCTCCTCGACGTACTGCGACAACACCAGAACCGGCAGCGTGGGCAGCTTCCGGCGGGCGTCCAGCGCAGCGCGCAGCCCCTCGTCGCGGAAGCCGGGCGGCAGCCGAACGTCGAGGACCGCCACATCAGGGCGCTGCTCCAGCAGCAGCGGCAGCACCTCGGGCCCGGTGGCGGCGACCCCCGCCACCTCGTGCCCAGCCGAGCCGAGCAGCAGCACCAGCCCCTCGCGCAGCAGGGCGTTGTCCTCAGCGATCACCACACGCACGGCAGCTCCACATCCACCACGGTCGGTCCCCCCGAAGGGCTCGTCAGACGTACGCTGCCGTCCAGCGCCGCCACTCTGCGGCGGACACCGAGGAGGCCCGTGCCCGCGTTCTCGTCCGCGCCGCCGCGGCCCTCGTCCCGCACCCGCACCCTCAATGCCCCGTCCGCCCGCCGCAGTTCCACCGCTGCCCGGTCGGCGCCGCTGTGCTTGGCGGCGTTGGTCAGGCTTTCGGCGACGACGAAGTACGCCGCAGCCTCCACGGCGGCCGGAGCCCGCGCTCCGTCCTCGTGCCCGTCCGCCAGCCCCTGGGTGACGACCGAGACCTCCAGTCCGCTCCCTGCTGCCAGCGCCCGGACCGCGCCCACCAGTCCGCGGTCCGTGAGCACCGGCGGATGGATGCCACGCACCACGTGCCGCAGCTCGGCCAGCGCCTCCTCGGCCTGGTCCTGCGCAGTGTCCAGCAGAGTGCGGGCGGCTGTCGGGTCCTGGTCGTATGCGCGGCGCGCCAGTCCCAGCCGCATCGACAGCGCCACCAGATGCGCCTGTGCGCCGTCATGCAGGTCCCGCTCGATGCGCCGCAGCTCCGCGCCGTGCGCCGCCACGGCACCTGCGCGGGTCGCCGCAAGCTGGTCGACCCGTTCGGACAGCCGGGTGCTGGGGGAGGGCAGAAGCAGCAGGCGGGATATTCGGGCCTGGAGCGTGGCGAGCTCCGTCAGCCGTGGCAGCAGCACGGCCGGACGGCGTGCGAGCCGGCACCACACGCCGTCGACCAGCAGCCCGAGCGGCCACAGCACCATCGCCACGTAACAGAGGACGAGTCCGTACAGCAGCTGCGCGGCCAGCCAGCGCAGGTCCCGGTAGGTGCCCGGGTCGGTCACCGCGGCCTGGACGCGCTCCAGCAACGAGCCCTGATCCAGCGGGAGATACTTCTCGGGGACAGGGGAGCCGAGCCAGGCGGCGGCCCTACGCCGCTCGAAGCCCGCCAGCCCGCGCAGCACCCGGACGGTTTCGGGCAGCATGCCGGCGCCGATGACGAACGCGGTCGCTGTGGCCGCGAGCAGCATCAGACCGATCATCAGATAGCAGACGAGGCTGAGCCCGGCCCCCGCCACCAGGTGGAACGAGGCCCGGACCGCGCTCCGCAACACCTGTCGCACCGTGACCCGCCGCATGACGATCAGCGTATGCGTGCGTGGGCCCATCGCGCGGTAGAGCTGGCTACACCTTCGATTCGGGAGCCAGCGCTATGGGTTCGTGGCCGTGGGAGAGGGAGAGTGGGCGACAGCGCTGGACGCGAGTCCGAGCTCGCCCACCACCCGCTGAGCTCGCACGCATCCACGTTCGTCCGTTCTCTCGTTCATGGAGGAGTCCTGTGAAGTCCATGCTCTGGCTCGTGCTCGCCGCCTGCGTCGTCGCCAACGTCTTCCTCAGCCTCGCAGGGCCCGGCGGCGCCACCCAGATAGTCCTCAGTGTGCTGACCGGGCTGGGCGTGCTGGCCTGCGGTGTGGGGCTCTGGATGCTGCGGGACCGGCGCGTGGCCTGAGCTGGCGGTACGTCGCGCGGGCCGCGCCGCCGGGGACGTAGGCTCGGGACATGGCGACTCCCGACTTCATCCGCGAACTGCGGCGTTCCGCAGGGCACCAGCTGCTCTACCTGCCCGGCGTCAGCATGGTCGTCTTCGACGACCAAGGGCGGGTGCTCCTCGGACGGCGCGCCGATACCGGCCAGTGGTCCCTGATCGGCGGCATCCCGGAGCCCGGCGAGCAGCCTGCGGACTGCGCGGTGCGCGAGGTGTTCGAGGAGACCAACGTGCGCTGCGTTCCGGAGCGCGTCGTTCTCGTGTACGGCCTGGACAAGCCCGTCACCTACCCCAACGGTGATATCTGCCAGTTCATGGACATCACCTTTCGTTGCCGTGCCACCGCCGAAGCGGCGAGCGTGGCGCGGGTCAACGACGAGGAGTCCCTCGAGGTCGGCTGGTTCGGTCTGGACGAGCTGCCGACGATGAAGGAGTACGCATACTTCCGCATCAAGCAGGCCGCCCAGGAGGGTCCCGCCTGGTTCGCAACGTCGCCGCACGCGGGCGGGTGACGGCAGCGAGCCAAGATTCCGGCGGGACTCCCGCAGCTCACAGCCGGCCGGCAAGAGCGCCGGAATGCGCGGTTCCGCCCCTGGTCAGCGGGTGGAGGCGGTGCCGCGGACGGTGACGGGCAACGTGCGCAACCCGCGCAGCGTCGCGGTGCGTTCGTACTCGGCGGGGCCCGCGGGCTCGAAGCCGATCCCGGCTGCGTCCAGTGCGGCGAGCACCGCACGCAGCTGCAAGCCTGCGAGGCCCGCGCCCAGACAGGCGTGGGCACCGCGGCCGAAGGCCAGGTGGATCCCCTTGCGCCGGGTCAGCTCGACGGCGTCCGGGTCGGCGAAGACCTCAGGGTCGCGGTCGGCGGCGCCCAGCATCAGGACGACCTCTTCACCGCGTCGTATCCGCTGGCTCCCGACCTCGCTGTCCGCGACGCACACCCGGGCAGCGGCCTGCACCGGCCCGTCGAGTCGCAGCAACTCGTCGACGAGCGCGTCCAGCCGGTCCTCGGCCACCGCGCGGGCGAGCAGCTCGGGCTCGGCCACCAGCCGGGCGAGCGCGTTGCCCAGCAGACGGCTGACCGACTCGTATCCGGCATGCAGCACGCCGCGCAGCGAGTTGGCCAGCACCGCCTCCGATACGTCCGGAGCCTGGGCGTGTGCGGCGCGTGCGGCGCCGATGAACCCGCCCTCGTCGGCGTTTTCCAGCCACTCGCTCACCAAGCGGCTCAGCTCGGCCTTCGCCTTGGTCCCCGGCTCCGCACGCGAGGGCTCAAGACCCGCGTCCATGCTGCGGACGATCGCGTTGGACAGCTCCTCCAGCCAGGGCCCGTCGGGCGCGGTGACACCGAGGAAGTCGCACATCGTGTGCAGGGCCAGCGGGCGGGCGAACGCGCTGACGAGATCGACGGAACGGCCGGCGCCCAGCAGTCCTGCCGTACGGTCCGCCGCGAGCCGGGCCGCGGTGTCCTGCACAGCCGTGTGGGAGCGGGCGTGCAGCGCGGAGACGAGCAGATGACGGATGGCTCCGTGGTCGGGCGGGTCGAGGGTCTGCACACTCAGCTGAGCGTCCGGGATGTCCTCTCCCATCCTGCGGAAGTCGGAGCCGAACGCGGCGGTGTCACCCAGGACGTGGCGGCACTCGGCGTACCCGGTGAGCACCCAGGCGCGGAGCTGCGAATGCCGGTAGACCCTGCGGTGCTCGCGCAGCCGTCGGTAGACGGCATACGGGTCGGCGATGACATCGGGAGCCAGGGGGTCGTAGAGGGGGTCCCGCTGTGTGGGTGCCGCCGTTCCCGTCATGGCCAGCCTTTCTCGGGTCCGGGTGGAGTGGGGGGTGATGTGAAGGGCCGGACCGTCCGCGGCCACGCAAGGTTGTGCGCGGCCGCGACGACGGCGAACTCATCAGTAGAAGTAACGCATTGCGCTGTCCCCCTTCCGCACGGGTTATTGATGCCCGCCGTCACAGGATCAGGACGGCTGGATTTTCTTCGGGTCCGACATGGAATCCGGCTCCCGAAAGGGAAAACAGGCCACCGCCCCGACGTCGGATCGGGCATGGACGTCCCTGGCAATCGATGCCGAGAGCACTACCGAGGGCGTGGATATGAAAGGAGTCTCCTACTTTCCGCCTTCCCTGTTGGTCGTCGTGACCGAATGGTGGCCGTGGTCACCCTCCGACAGCCGGTGTGCTCCGCGCAAGGGGATGGCGGATTGAGGGCGCCTACTTTTCCACGGGAGGAAAAGTGAGTGTCACATTCCAAGCTGAATCCTGGATTCCGCAAGTGGTGGTGAATGCGGGTGACCGTTGCGGGGCATCCGAAACGACGGTGAGGGGATTGCTTTGGTGATCAAACTGTGAAGGCCCCCGAAATCCGAACGACTTCAAAGGTGTATGTCTATGGCGAACAGCTTGGCGTGCCGTCCGGCGCAACACCGCCCGGGCACCGGGCAGAAGAGGCTTGACGGAACCGGATGTGCCTGGTGAGCGCGGCGAGAGGGTTCGCGTTACTGGCGGCCATGACGGCGCTGGAGCGGGAGGACCCGGGCACTCCCCATCGGCTGAGCGTGATAGCCCGGCGGGCCGGACTGAGCGCCTCCAACGCGAACAAGCTCCTGGCGCAGGCTGCGGAGCACGGGCTGGTGCTCCGCACCGGATACGGGCGGTACGCGCTGGCCGGGACGCTGACCCGGGTGGCGGCCGAGGCAGCCCACCGCGCCCGGACCCGGATGACAGCCCCGGCCACGCAGTCTCCTGGCGGCGGCACGCCGTGGCGCCCGCCGCCCACCACGACGGTGGCCGCCACGGGCCGCGAACGGCGCTCGGAGCGCCGCGCGGACCGGAGCTCCGACCGACGCCCGGACCGGCGCACTGATCGACGCTCCGGGCTGAGCATCGATCACGGCGTCGAAGGTGGGCTGGAAGGTGGGCTGGAGGGAGAGCTCGAAGGCGGTCCTGAAGGCGGTCTTGAACGCGTCGTTCAAATTGGCCCTGGCAGCGTCGAAGGCGGCCTTGAACAGGGCCATGAACGGCGCCTGGACGGTGGCCCGGAGCGGGGGCGCGTGGACGGCGGTCCGGAGCGGGGCCTTGAGTACGGCCTTGAGCGTGGCCTCGGGCAGGGCTTCGACCCGGGACCCGGCCGGGGGCCTGACCTGCGTGACGACCGGGGCTTCGACCGGGGTGACAGCCGGGGCTTCGACCGGGGTGCCGAGGAGAGCGGGCCGCGGGGCACAGCGGGCGAAGGCGCCGACGCCCAGCTCAGGCGCCGACGCCTCACCGCTGCTCAGAGCTTGCGGTAGGTGTAGGCCTCCTCCGCTGCCGAGGCCACCGCTGCCAGGTCGCCGCCGCCCGCAGCCGTCACGACGGCGGCGACCGCACCCTCGACCAGCGGAGCGTCCACCAACCGGGAGAGCTCGGGCAGTTCGTCATCCTCTGCCAGCAGCGTCTTGACCGTCAGCACCGCACTGCCCAGATCGACCAGCAGCGCGACGCCCGCTCCCTCGTCCATCCGGTGCGCGGCCTCGACGATCAGCTCCTCGCTGGTGCCCAGGCTCCCGTCGGGCAGCCCGCCCGCGCCGGTGACCAGCGCGTCCGGCACCCCGGCGAGCCCGGCGGCCAGCCGCGCGACCGAGTCGGCGACCTCCTTGCTGTGCGAGACCAGAACGATCCCTACCCGCTTGCCGTCGTTCGTGTCCGCCATGCTCACTCACTCCCGCCGCTGTCGCTCTCCCCGGAATCGGCCCCTTCCGCGTCTTCCTCCGCATCCTGTGCGGTGTCCGCTTCCGCCAGCGCGGCCACCAGCAGCGCCGCCGAGGTCGCGCCCGGGTCCTGGTGGCCGATGCTCCGCTCGCCCAGATAGCTGGCCCGGCCCTTGCGGGCCTGCAGCGGCACCGTCTCCTCGGCGCCCTGCTCGGCCGCCGTACGCGCTGCCTCGAAGTCCTTGCCGCCGCTGTCCGCCAGCGCCTCGACGGCCGGGAACAGCGCGTCGAGCATCGTCTTGTCGCCCGCGACGGCGCCACCCAGCTGCGCCACCGCCTCGATCCCCGTACGCAGCGCGGCTGCCAGCTCCTCCCGGCTCACCTGTTCCGCGCTTCCGAGTACCTTGCCGGCACGGCGCAGCAGGGTTCCGTATAGCGGTCCGGAGGCTCCGCCGACCGTCGAGACCAGCTTCCTTCCCGCCGTCATCAGCACAGCGCCCGGTGTCGGGGGGACCTCCTCGCCCAGCTCCTCGCGTACCGCTTCGAAGCCGCGGCGCATGTTGCCGCCGTGGTCCGCGTCGCCGATCGCCGAGTCCAGCTCGGTCAGCCGGTCGGCCTCGCGGGCGACCGCGTCCGCCGCGGCCGTCATCCAGCGTGCGAAGAAGGCGGCGTCCAGCTCTGGTACGCCTTCGCTGCCGCCGCCATCGTCACCGGACCCGCCGGCGTCGTTCGTCACCTTGCCGCTCACTCTTGCTCCTTCGCCGCTGTCCCGATCCTGGTGCTGCGCTGTTCGCTGCAGCAGTACTGCCGCGCTGCCGTACCGCACGGCTGTGGTTGCTGTGTTGCCGTACCGCGGTACTGCTGCGCCGCGGTACTGCGTACTGCTGCCGTCTTGCCGTCCACTGCTGTTCCACGGCTACTGCAGCACTGCTGTTACCGCGCCACTGCTGTAACGCCGAACTGCTCTCTGTCGTGCCATGCTCTCGCCCGCCGTACGGTGCCGTGGCGGTGTCCGGTGCTGCGCGGTCAGACGCCCCACCGCAGCCCCGGGGTTCGCACGGGTGCGTCCCACAGCCGCAGCAGCTCCTCGTCGCCCCGGCACAGCGTCACGGAGGCACCCGCCATGTCCAGCGAGGTCACATAGTTGCCGACGAGAGTACGGGCGACCGGAATCCGGCGTTCGGCCAGGACCCGGTGCACCTCGCCGCAGAACCCGTACAGTTCCAGCAGCGGCGTCGACCCCATGCCGTTGACCAGCGCCAGCACGGGTTCCTCGGGCCGCAGGTCCTCCAGTACGGCGTCAACGGCGAAATCCGCGATCTCGCCTGCCGTCATCATCGCCCGTCGCTCGCGGCCCGGCTCCCCATGGATGCCGACGCCCAACTCCAGCTCGCCCGGCGGCAGTTCGAACATCGGGCCGCCCTTGGCAGGCGTACTGCACGGGCTCAGCGCCACCCCGAAACTGCGCGACGAGTCGGCCACCTGACGTGCGACAGCCTCCACCCGCTCCAGCGGGGCTCCCTCGGCGGCGAGCGCGCCCGCGATCTTCTCCACGAACAGGGTCGCGCCCGTACCCCGGCGCCCGGCCGTGTGCGTGCTGTCGGTGACGGCCACGTCGTCCTCCACCAGCACCTTGCCGACGCGCACACCCTCGTCCTCGGCCAGTTCGGCGGCCATGTCGAAGTTGAGCACGTCCCCGGTGTAGTTCTTGACGATGAACAGCACACCTTCCCCGCTGTCCACGGCTGCGGCCGCGGCGACCATCTGGTCGGGGACGGGAGAAGTGAAGATCTCGCCCGGACACGCAGCGTCCAGCATCCCCGGTCCCACGAATCCGCCGTGCAGCGGCTCGTGCCCCGAACCGCCGCCCGAGATCAGCGCCACCTTTCCGGCGACGGGCGCATCCCGCCGGATCACCACCCGCCGCTCCACGTCCACCGTCAGGTCCGGATGCGCCGCCGCCATCCCGCGCAGCGCGTCGGGCACCACGGATTCCGGAACATTGATCAACATTCTCATGCGTACCTCCTGGTGAGGGGAGCAGCCACCTCGGTGAGCTGCGTCTTAGCAGGTCATAGCAGGTTTGGGGGCGGATGGTCCATAGGCTGATCTCGGCGCTCCGTGGCGCCGTGGGGCGGGGGGTTGTCGGGGCCGATGCTGACTTCTTGCTGACTTGTCTGACGGTGCCGGTCGAACTTGCGATCGGGGTCGTCCGCGTTCGGACAGTCTCTCGCGAGGAGAGTGGAGTCGTCACGCATTCGATGCCCTCGTGACGCCGTCTGGGGGCGGTGCCTCGGGGTCCACGTCGTCGGTGAGACGGCGTGGGCGAGCTGGTCGCGCGGGTGTACGACCGCGCTTCTTACTGTTCGCGGCCTGTCGGCCTTCCCCGGGAGCACCGTCTTGACCCCGCACCTGCGCGGGTAGGCGCGGCTGGTCCGCGAGGCGTACGGCTTGTCGGCGGCGACCGCGTCGGGACGGATGCGCGGACGATCGACTGCCCCGCGGACCTTGATCCCTCCAGCACCGCAACGAACCAGGACTGTCGGCAGCAGGCTGTCCCGCCGTGAGCACGAACGGCAGCGAGCGGCACCGGCGATCCGCAGTGAACCACCCCGCGGGTCAATACGCCGAGCGTTCGTCCCGACGGCCCTGCTGGTGGGGCTCTACCGCGAATTTCACCAGCTGGAGATGCTCAACTCGGTCTGGACGCTGATCCTCACCAGCGCGGCCTTCAACCCCGCCTTCGCGGTCTGGATCCTGACGGCCTACATCTCCTCGATCCCGCCGGAGCTGGAGGAGGCCGCCATGGTCGACGGCACCAGCCGCTTCGGCGCGATGGTGAAGGTGACACTGCCGCTGGCACTGCCGGGCGTGGTCACGGCGGTGATCTTCACCTTCATCAGCTCGTGGAACGAGTTCGTGATGGGCCTGACGCTCTCCACCGAGCCCGACAAGCAGCCGCTGACCGTGGGCATCAACAACTTCATCGGCAACCACACGTGCAGTGGAACTATCTCTTCTCCGCGTCGGTCGTCGCCATCGTGCCCGTGCTCATCCTCTTCGCCTTCATCGAACGGCACGTCGTCTCCGGACTGACCGCCGGCTCCGTGAAGTAGGCCGTAGCCGTGGGGATCGACGGTCCCTATTACCCCCGTCGTTGCTCTGCACGTGGGTTTCCGGGACGCCTGACAAGGCGCTCCTGGGGCCGCGCACCCTGGCTCCTCGTGGGGCGTTCACTTTTCGCGCCCCGCCCCCTTGTGTTCGCTTTCGAACGTGACCACACTCTTACGCGCAAGAAGCCACATTTCTCAACGCGGCCAGCGTGCTCAGGGAGTTGGGTGTACACGGCGCCTGCGCGCGACGGTGCGGCACGGCGCGCCTCCTTGGGGCCCGACAGAAGGAGTGAGCATGACGCAGTTCAGCCGAAGAGGCTTTCTCGGCGCGTCCGCGGTAGGAGCGGCCGCGATGGGCGGCGTGCTGGGCAGCAGCCGCACGGTACTGGCCCAGTCGGCAGCCCCCTCCGGGCTGACCGTGAAGGACGGGCAGTTCCTGCTGGACGGGAAGCCGTTCCGCATCCTGTCCGGCGCCTTCCACTATTTCCGCACCCACCCGGACGACTGGCGCGACCGGCTGACCCGTATGCGGGCACTTGGCCTCAACACCGTCGAGACGTACGTGGCCTGCAACTTCCACGAAGTGCGCCGCGGGAAGTACGACTTCACCGGCTGGCGGGACCTGGTCCGCTTCATCCGCATCGCCGAGGAGGTGGGCCTCAAGGCGATCGTGCGGCCCGGCCCCTACATCTGCGCCGAATGGGACTTCGGCGGACTGCCCGCCTGGCTGCTGGAGAAGAAGGACCAGCCGCTGCGCCGCACCGACGCGGTGTACGAGCGCGCCTGCGACGAGTGGCTGGGTGCCGTGCTGCCGCGCCTGGTCGACCTCCAGGCCACCCGCGGCGGCCCGATCATCGCCGTGCAGGTGGAGAACGAGTACGGCAGCTACGACGACGACCACGCGCACCTGGAGCACCTGAAGCGGACCACGCGCTCGCACGGCATCGACAGCCTGCTGTTCTGCTCCAACGGGACCACCAAGGAGATGCTGGAAGCGGGCAACCTCCCCGACCTGCTGGCCACCGTCAACTTCGCGGGTGACCCCACCGGGCCGTTCGCCGAATTCCGAAAGTTCCGCCCCGAAGACCCGCTGTTCTGCACCGAGTACTGGGACGGCTGGTTCGACCACTGGGGCGAGGACCACCACACCACCGACCCGGCCGAGACCGCCGGCAACGTGGAGAAGATGCTCAAGGCGGGCGCCTCGGTCAACCTCTACATGGCGGTCGGCGGCAGCAACTTCGGATGGTTCGCCGGCGCCAACATCGACGGCCACTACAAACCGACGATCACCAGCTACGACTACGACGCCCCGATCAGCGAGTCGGGCGAACTCACCGAGAAGTTCCACAAGATCCGCGAGGTCATCGGCAAGTACGCCCCGCTGCCGAACGACCCGCTCCCGGCCACCCCGCGCCGCCTGGCCGCGCAGACCACCGGTACCACCGGCGCGGTACCGCTGACGACCCTGCTCGACAAGCTCAGCGGCCCGGTCCACCGCCGCACCGACCCCGTACACATGGAGGCCCTGGGCCAGGCATTTGGCCTCATCCACTACCGGACCAAGCTGTCCGGACATCAGGGCACCGCCAAGTTGAAGATCACCGGGCTCGGCGACCGCGCGCTGGTCTTCCTGGACGGCAAGCAGATCGGCACGCTCGACCGCAACCAGCCGGACGGCACCGTGGACGTCACCGCGGACGGCGCTACGAGCACGCTCGACGTGCTGGTCGACCCCACCGGCCGGGTCAACTTCGGCAAGGGTCTCAACGATCCGAAAGGCATCACCGGCAAGGTACTCCTCGGCGACAAGGAATTGCGTAACTGGGAGATCCGCTCGCTGCCCCTGGACGACCTGTCCGGACTCCCCTTCCGCAAGGACACCCCGGCCCCGGACGCCGGCCCGACGTTCCACCGGGCGACCCTGACCGTCGACCAGCCCGCCGACGGCTTCCTCGCCTTCCCCGGATGGGACAAGGGCATGGTCTGGCTCAACGGCTTCGCGCTGGGCCGCTATTGGTCGCTGGGCCCGCAAGTCACCCTCTACGCCCCCGCCCCGCTGTGGCACAAGGGCCGCAACGAGCTCGTGGTGCTGGAGACGGCTAAGCCCGGCACGCAGATCGACCTGCGCTCGGAACCGGACCTGGGCTGACCCCAGCTCACCGGATGCGGAGTGCCGGGAGCCTGGTAGGTACGACCCGGCACCCCAACATTCAATGCGCAGGGTGGAACCGGCCAGCTCGGTGCCGAAGGGCAGCAGCATGCGCGCGCCCCAGAGGGAGTCGCGGCCGAAGAGGGTGGCGAACCAGGGGGCGCCGGCGGCGAGGAACAGCTCGTCGCGGGCCTCGGGATCGGCGAGCAGCAGCCGCTCCAGGTCGGCGTGGGCCTGGTCCACCCAGCGGTCCAGAGAGCGGTCGGAGCTGCACAGTGCGGGCGTGGCCCAGGGGGTGGCGGCCGATGCCTCGGGGGCGGGGAAGAGTTCGCCCTCGCTGTCCTCGGCGGTGCACACCAGCTCGGTCTCCCAGCTGCTGCCGGGGGCGAGGTCGAGGTCGTAGCGGAGCAGGCCCTGGTCCGCGTCGACGGCGGAGACGGCGGCGGAGCCGGCCAGCCGGACCGTGAAGCCGGCGCCGTCCGACCAGACGAGTCCGCCGTCCCGGGCGTCGGCGGTCCGCGGGGCGACCTGTTGCCCGCACTTGACCTGCTCCATGGTGGCCAGGTGCTACGGGGGGCGCGGGCGGCCTCATGCCCGACCCTCCCGGTGGTGCCGGGATTCAGTGCTTGTGCTGCGTGGACGGAGAAGCCGGTGCGGCCCCGTCCTGTTCTCCGCCCTGTGCGGCGCCCGCCCGCACGGTGAAGGCCGCGGTGCGGACTTTGCCCTCGTGTTTGAAGTCGAGGAAGAGGCGGTACTGGCCCTCGGTCGGCGCGGTGGTGGTGAACGAGATGCCCGGTCCCGCCTTCGTCTTCCCGTCGCCTGGTTCGCCGTTGGGGTGGACGTGCAGGTACGCCAGGTCGCCGGCGCGGAGCGCGACCAGGTGCCCGTAGGCACCGAGGTAGGGCTGGAGGTCGGTGACGGGTTTGCCGTCGCGGGAGACCTTCAGCTTGAGCTCCTGTGCCGATCCGGGCTTCAGTTCGCCGTCGAGGGTCACGCGGTACCCGTCGACGGTGGCGGTGCGTGAGGGCTGGGGCAGTGCCTTGGGCTCGTACGCGCCGGAGGCGGCGAGGTCGGCGCCCAGGGTGAGGCCCTCGGCGGCGCCGCGCGGGACGAAGTCGGCGAAGAGCCGGTAGTCGCCGCTGCGCGGCAGCTCGGTGCGGATGCTCCACTCCCCGCTCTTGTCCCGCTTCGGGTGCAGATGGCGATAGGTGGCCAGATCGCGCGAGGCGAGTATCAGGTGCAACTCCTTGTCGTGCTCCGTCTTGTACGAGGTGACGGCGTCGCCCTTCTTGTCGCGTACCACGAAGCTCAGCTTCTCGCTCTTGCCGGCGGTCAGACGCGGGGTGCGCAGATCGAGGCGATAGCCGCGCTCGGTGCTCTGGAGCCCGCCGGGAGACTCCTCTGCTCCACTGTCGCTCGCCTTGGAGTCGGGCTGCCGGTGCCCATCGTGATCGCTCGCCTCCGGGGAGGAGATCGGCTCGATGGCCGCGCCGATGCCGTACGCCCCCGAGAAGGTGGCGGCGAGCGCGACGGTGAAGACGGCGATCTTTCCTGCGGTGTTCATGGTGGCTCCCTGTTCCTGCATGGCGCAGCCCCCTGCGGGCCACTCCATGAAGATACCCCTCGGGGGTATGAAGTCAAGCGTGGGGAGAACCTGCAAGGCGGGGCTACGGAGGGGTGGGACGCCCTCTCCGCCGGACAAGCCCTAGTGCTCCAGCCTGCGCAGCCGCTCCGCGTCGCTGGTGCGCGGACAGGTGAGGCAGGGTTGGGCGGTGCCGATCGTGTAGTAGAGGCAGCAGCCCAGCCGGGTGCGGGTGAGGTGGGAGCGGCCGGAAGCGTCGGTGAGGCGCCGGAAGCCGGCGCCGCCGGGGAAGGGTGGGACGGGGCCGGGCAACAGTTCGGTCGCCGCTCGGACGGCGTCCTCCTCCTGGCCGAGCATGCGGCCGAGGTACCAGATGCCGGAGACCAGATCGTCCTCGACCATGCCCCACAACGCCCGTGGCCCGCGTCGGACTTCGGGCTCGATTGCGCTCAGCAGCGGGCGCAGATGGTCGACGACGGCGGACCGTAGTTCGGCGCGGAGCGCTTCCTCGTCGACCAGCGCCCGTGCCCCGGGGCTGTCGTGCGCCGCCTCGTCGTCCGCGAGGCAGGAGAACGCCTGGCCCGGGGTGACTTCCACGGCTCCCGTCTCCAAGTCGACCCGGATGTCGCCCGGCCGGATGCGCGGCACGCGGCGCTCCAGATACCAGGCGCCGCTCATGAGGAGGACGACGGACCACGTGTAACCGTGCAGCGCGCGCGAGGCGGCCACGTGCCTGCGGGCCGTGTGTGCGTCGCGCCGCTGGATGCGGGTCGACTCCGCGCAGACGAAGCGGTCCAGGGCCGCGGGGTCATGGCTCAATGCCGCGCCACTGACCTGCTGTTGGGAGAGGGTGCGGGGGAGGTCGGTGCCGTCCGTCGTCGCGACCCGTGCGTTCAGTGCTTCGCAGGTGGCGATGACCCGCTCGTACAGCGCGGTGAGGACGTCGGGACCGGACGTCGTGGCGGGGCGGGGGAGGTGCGGTGTGCGCCGGGAAGCCCGGGGCGTGCTCATCGAAGATTTCCTTCTTGGGGTGCATGGGGCGACGGAGGAGGGAGGGACGGAAAGGTTAGGCTCACCTTAGTGGTGCTGGCGCTGGTTTGATCAACTGGTATGGATCAGACGGCTGTTCTGCGGAGCGCAGTTTGCTCCTTAAGGTTTGCCTAACCTAATCTCCAACGTCGTGTTCATGGTCCGACCGGCCGCGCCTCCGGACGCGTCGCCTTCCTCCCGCGTACGGCGCTGGGCCCCGCTCTTCCTGATCGGGCGCCCCGCCCTCAACTTCCTTGCCTGGGCGACGACGACGCCCAATCGCTCGGGGGGTCCGTGACACGCCTCCGGCCGGCCGGGGGGAGCCGCCATGGTGCTGCTCGTCGGCGCCCCGCGTGGTGGCCGACCCGTCGCCTGCATCGGGCCCGCCCCTCGAAGCAACCCGACCGCCAGGTATCGCACTAAGACGGCCGCCACCGCCGCGTACGCCCGTCCCCGCGTCCGCCTTCCCTCCGCACGAACGCCCCCTCCGCCACCCCGGCAGAATCGGATCGGCTCACTGCCATGCGGCTCTATCTGCTCGCCCTGAACCCCACCGCCTCGGTCACCGACGGCTTCCTGCCCGCTGCCCGACGGCTCGGCCTCCAGGTCACCCTGCTCACCGACCAGCCCGAAGCGCACACGAGCTCCGGGACCGGCACTGGTGGCGACGGGGTCGAGGTCCTGGAATGCGATGTCCGCGACTTCCACGCGCTCATCACCCGTATCTCCGCCCACCACGTACCGGACGCGGTCTTCACCAACAGCGACCACCTCCAGACCCAGGCCGCCCTCACCGCGGACTACTTCGGCCTGCCCGGCAAGGACTGGCGTGCCGCACTGCGCACCAAGGACAAGGCGCAGCTGCGCCGTCACCTCGCAGCCACCGGCATCGACACCGTCCGAGCGGTCGAACTCCCCACCGGCCGGGACCCGGAAGAGCTCCGCGCGCTTCCCGTCCCGTACCCGTGCGTACTCAAGCCGCGGGAGGGCGTGGCCAGCGAGGACGTCGTACTGGCCGAGGGGCCGGACGAACTGGTGCGGTACGCACAGGACATCAGGGCCCGGCGTGCGGGCGTTCCGCTGGTGGTGGAGGAGTACCTCACCGGCGAGCTCCACACCCTGGAGACCCTCGGCGACGGCCGCGTCCGGCACCTCCTGGGCGGCTTCCAAAGCGAACTCTCCCCGCCACCCGTCTTCATCGAGACGGCGCACCGCTATGTCGCCGCCCACCCCGAGCACATCACCTGGCAGGTGCTGGCACAGCTCGACGCGCTCGGCGTCGGCTTCGGCGCCTGCCACACGGAGTTCATCGTCTCCGACGGCCGGGCCCGCATCATCGAGGTCAACTACCGTGCCATCGGTGACCAGTGCGACCTGCTGCTGGCCCAGCTGCTGGACATCCCCCTCTTCGAACACATCCTGCGCACCCACCTCGGGGAGCCGCTCCCCGCCGACCTGGCCGTCCGTACCGGAGCCCACGCCCGGGTCGCCTTCCCCCTGGCCGACCGCGCCGGAACGCTCACCTCCGCACCCGGTGCCTGTGATCGGGAGACGGGCGCGATACAACTCGCCTACCGGCCCACGCGCGCCGTGGGCGAGCGGCACGAGCTGTACGGCACCAACCGCGACTTCCTCGGCGTCGTGCGTGCCTTCGGCCCCGACGGTACGGATCAGCAGTCCGTCGACCGGGCCGTGGAGGACTTCCTCGTGGAGCAGCACTGGGAGATCACCCCATGAGCACGACGGACATCCCCACGACATCAACGACGAACTGCGAGGAGGAGCTGGCGCTGCGCGTCCTCGACGCCCTGCTGCGCGAGGACGTGGCGGGCCTGCGTACCCGTAGCCGCGCCGAGCAGCGCGAGGACGGCACATGGCTGCGTCTGGACGGCGGACGCTTCGACGACGCGGAAGCCGGCACGCTGTTCCTGCCCGTCGCCGAGGACGGCTTCCAGTGCGTATGGCGGGCCCGGCTGCCGCTGCTGCTGCACCAGCCGTACGACGTACACCAGCCGTACGACGTGCGTCAGCCGTACGACGTGCGTCAGCCGTACGACGTGCGTCAGCCGTACGACGTGCGTCAGCCGTACGGCTTGCCCCAGCCGTACGGCGGAACCGCCGCCCGGGAACTCACCGCACCCGACGAGATCGTCGGTGCCCTCCGCACGCGGGCCGACCCGCAGGACCGCGCCGGATTCGACGACTTCGCCGAGGAATGCCGGCAGACCCTGTCCACCATGCGGCTGCACGCGGACACCCGCGCGGAGACGGTGGACCGCCTCGTCGCCCGCTACGGCGCCGACCCGGCCGACTGGACGGGACTGGCCGGGGGCCTCGGGCTCGACACCCTCGCCGCCCGCCACGACCATCCCGTCTACCCCACCGCACGCGGCCGCTCCGGGCTCGGTGAGGAGCAACTCCGTGCCTACGCCCCCGAGTTCCACCCCCGCTTCGCGCTGCGCTGGCTCGTTCTGCCCCGGGAGACCCTCACCCTGCCGGCAGGCGAGCAGGCGCTGCCCCAGTGCTGGCCGACCCCGGCCGCGCTGGGCCTGCCCGGTCCGGACGGCGACCACCTCGCCCTCCCCGTGCACCCGCTCAGCATCGGCACGCCGCTGCGTGACGCGCTGCGTGCGGCGGGTCTGGAGGACCGGGCACGCCTGGCCGAAGCCCGGCATCTGGAGGCCGTACCGACGCTGTCGATGCGTACGGTCGCCCTCGTCGACGAGCCCGCCCTGCACCTCAAACTGCCGCTCGCCACGGCCACCCTGGGCCTGCGCAACCGGCGCACCATCAAGCCCGGCACCCTCGCCGACGGCGCCGCAGGCCAACGCCTGCTGGAGACGGTCATCGCCCGCGAGCCCCGCTTCCGGGACACGGTGCTGCTGGCCGACGAACGGACGTACGCGCACGCGGGCCACGAACTGCTCGCCGTGCTGTGCCGCCGCTACCCGTCCGGTCTGGACGGCTCCGTCGTCGTGCCGATGGCCGCGCTGCTCGGCGAAGCGCCAGGCGGCGGGCTCGTCATCGACCGGCTCGCCGACCGCTTCCACGGCGGTGACCCGGCAGCCCTGCTCGACGCGGCGCTCCGCCTGCTCCTCGACTGGCAGACCACACTGTTCGGCTACGGCATCGCCCTGGAGTCCCACCAGCAGAACGTCTCCCTTGTCCTCGACCGGGACGAGGCCGGCGGCACCCGGCTCCGGCTGCTGCTGAAGGACAACGATGGTCCGCGCATCAACGCCGCCCGCATGCGCGCCACCCTGGGCACCGACGCGCCAGGCGCCGCCGGCTTCGCGGACCCGCGGATCTTCGCCGAGGACGACGGGCCGGTCACCGATCTGTTCACCACCATCACCCTCCATCTGTGCGCCGGCGCCTACGCCTTCGGCCTCGCCCGACACGGCCGCGCCCCGCTGGGGCGGCTGTTGGGCCCGGTACGGGACCGGCTCGCCGAGTGCGTCGAAGCGCTCGGTACACGTCCGGGAGAAGTGGGCGCGGTGCTGCGGGAGCGCGTGCTGGAGGCGCCCAGGCTCCCCGTCAAGGCGATGATCACGGCGGGTACCCTCCTCACCAAGGAGCGCTCCGGCGCCGCAGACATCAACAAGCACTACACCTCGGGCCCCAACTACCTGCGCCGCGCGGCCTCGACGGAAGGCGCGCGATGAGCGCTCCCGCAACACCCCGCATCCGCCAGGCCCGGACCGGCACGCCACCCGCGCGACCCGCCGTCGGCCGCCGCCACGCGCACGCCGTCGCCGGCTGCCACTTCGTGGCATCCTTCGCCGCCTTCGCCGCTGCACGCCTCGTCCTCGGCGCCGGCCTCACCCTCGGACTGGTCTGTCTGCCGTACTCACCGCCGCCTTCGCGGCAGTCGGCCTCATTCCCCCGTACTCGCACACTCCGCACCCGCAGGAGCCCGTTGATGCAGCCGCCGACCACGTCACTCGGCACCGACACCGACACCGAGACCGATCTCGACTCCGAGTCCGACTTCGGCCCCGAGTCCGACTTCGGCCCCGAGCCCGGCCTCGCCACCGACCCAGGCACCGCCGCCCCGTCAGCCACCCCCACCCGGCTGCCCACGCCGGACGAGGCCGTCACCCATACGCTCCTCAACTGCCTGTTGCGCGAGGTCTCAGGGCCCGAGCACCAGACCGCGGTCGACGACGGCCGGCTGCTGCTGAGACTGCCCCGCCGTGGCGTGCTGCTCCGCGTCGCGCTGCGCCGCACCTCACTGCTGGGCGCCCACCGCTTCACCGGGCCCGTCACCGAGCAGGCCGACGACGGCAGTTGGGCGGCGGTGGACTGGCGCCGCCTGGCCGAGTACGCCCACGACGAGCTGTTCCTCCGCACCGGCGTACGCAACGAGGAGTTCGCGGAGCAGATCGCCTCCAGCCACGAGGGCGTCGCGGCAGCGCTCGCCGGTCGTACCCGAGGAACCGCGGTGCAGGCCGCCCCGGACGATGCACCGGCCCGCTATATCGCCTCCGAACAGTCCCTCCTCCTCGGACACCGCTTCCACCCCACGCCCAAGGCCCGCACCGGCGCCCGCGCTTCATGGGCCTCCTACGCGCCGGAGGCGGGCGCCACCTTCCCGCTGCGCCACTTCGCCGTACGCGACCACCTGCTGGCCGAGGAGACCGCCGGCCGCGGTGCGGCGGCGCCGCTGGACCGGCCGGCCGCATCCGTACCCGACGGCTACAAGCTGCTGCCCGCACACCCCTGGCAGTACGAGCTGCTGCGCGACCACCCCGGGCTGCGCACGGCCATGGAACGTGGCGACATCCTCGACCTGGGCGAGGGCGGGCGGCCGTTCGCCGCCACCGCTTCCGTGCGCACGCTGTACGACGGCGAGACGTTCCTGAAGTTCAGCCTGAACGTCCGCATCACCAACTGCCTGCGCAAGAACAGCCGTTACGAACTGTCCGGCGCCGTCGCCCTCACCCGCCACCTGGAGCCCGTCCTGCGCGAGCTGGCAGACCGCTTCCCCGGCGCCGCCGTGCTGCGCGAGCCCGCCTACCGCAGCCTCGCTCTCCCCGGGCCCGACGGAACGCCCGACCGCGGTCTGCTCGAAGGCTTCGGCGTGATCGTCCGCGACGGACTGGCCCAGCACCTGCTTCCGGGCACCACACCCCTGCTCGCCGCCGCCGTCGCCGACGAGTACCCGACCGGCCCCGACCATGTCTCACGGCTGCTGGACGGCGCGGGCCCGCAGATCGTACGGGAGTGGTGGGCGGCCTATCTTCGGCTGCTCGTCCCGCCCGTGCTCGCCGCCTACTTCGACCACGGACTCGTCCTCGAACCCCACCTGCAGAACGTCCTGATCTGCGTCGACCCCGACGGCATGCCGGCGCAGGTGCTCTTCCGCGACCTGGAGGGCACCAAGCTCCTCCCCGAGCACCACGCGCAGACACTGGCGGCGCTGCCCGCGGAGGTGGTCCGGTCGCTGACGTACGACGCCCAGCGCGGCTGGGACCGGGTCGTCTACTGCATGTTGGTCAACCACATCGCCGAACTGCTCGCCGCACTCGCCGACCTGCACCCCGAGCAGGAGGCGGCGCTGTGGGCGCTGGTCCGCGAGACGCTGCGCCACCACGCCGAGCGGTACGGCCGCCCCCCACGGCTCAATGCGCTGCTCGCGGGAGTGCCGCTGCCCGCCAAGGCCAACCTCCTCACCCGCTGGGAGCGCAAGGCCGACCGCAAGGCCGGCTACGTCCGCCTGCCCTCACCGCTCGCCGTGGACGTACTCGCCGACGCCGCCGACCGCACCACCCCCTGGAGCCCACGATGACTCCACAAAGCCCCCAGCCCGCCCTCCCGCCCTCTGTACGCCGACACATCACCGGCTTGACCGGTGACGAACTCCCCGCCTACCTCTACGACCTGGCAGCGCTGCGCCGGCACGCCGCCGCCGTACGCGCCGCGCTGCCCGAGCGTGTCGAGCTGTACTACGCGGCCAAGGCCAACTCCGAGACCGAGATCCTCGCCGCCCTCGCCCCCTTCGTCGACGGCTTCGAGGTCTCCTCGGGCGGCGAACTCACCCACGTCCACCAGACCGTTCCCAACGCTCCGCTCGCCTTCGGCGGCCCCGGCAAGACCCCGGCCGAGCTGAAGACCGCGCTGAAGACCGCCCGGGTCGAGCGCATCCATGTGGAGAGCGAACACGAACTCCACATGCTCGGCCAACTGGCCGCCGGCGCCGGTGCGGAGCGGGAAGTACCGGTGCTGCTGCGCGCCAACCTGCCCGTACCTGGGCGGGAGCTGGAGGGCAGCGCCCTCGCCATGGGCGGGCGGCCCACGCCGTTCGGACTCGACCCCGCGCAACTGGAGCGCTGCCTTCGGCTGCTGGCCGAGTGCCACTACCCGCGGCTGCGGCTGCGCGGCATCCACGCCCATCTCGCCAGCGGACTGGACGCCGCGGCGCAGGTGGCCGTCGCCGAGCAGATCGTGGACAGTGCAGTCGAGCTGGCCCGCCGCCACCGCACCGTACTTCCCGAGGTGAACGTCGGCGGCGGCATGGCCGTCGACTACGCCGACCCTGACGCGCGCTTCGACTGGGTGGCCTACGGTGCCGGGCTGGCCCGCATTCTCGACGCCCACCCCGGTCTGACGCTGCGTGTGGAGCCGGGCCGGGCGATGACCGCGTACAGCGGCTGGTACGCCACCGAGGTGCTGGACGTGAAGCTCAGCCACGGCGAGTGGTTCGCCGTGGTGCGCGGCGGCACCCACCATCTGCGGACCCCTGCGGCCAAGCAGCACGACCAGCCCCTGTCCGTGCTGCCGGTCGAGGACTGGCCGCACCCCTGGCCACGCGCCGTGGCGGAGGGCGAGCCCGTCACCTTCGCCGGGCAGCTGTGCACGCCCAAGGACGTCCTCGCCCGGCAGGTGCCGGTGGACCGGCTGCGGCCCGGTGACCGGGTGGCGTTCGCGCTGGCTGGCGCTTACGCCTGGAACATCTCGCACCACGATTTCCTGATGCACCCCCGGCCCGCCTTCCACTTCCTCGACAGCAACGAGGCCGCTCGATCCCCGACCCGGCCCCGAAGCGCCGACCGTGATGACCTCGTCCAGCGCCGGTGACAGCATCCTCCGCGGCTGAGATGAAGCCTGTTCCCCTGGTCACGGGGCCCGGCCGGTGAGAGCCACGATCCGGTCGAGCAGCGCAGCGTCGGCAGCCATCTCGACGGGCGGGCCCCACAGTTCCTTGATGGGCGCGTTCGGAAGGAACTCCGACACATGGGCGAAACAGTCGCTCAGCGTCTCCTCCGGCACATGGAGGGTCTGACCGGTCGCATGGGCGAGGTCCCAGCCGTGGACGACCAACTCGGTGAGCGCGATCCGGCCCCACACCGCATTGGGCAGTTCCAGCCCCGCCGCGAAGGAGTTGTCCTGCCAGGCCGTCGGCTCCGTCCATGCGACGCCGAGTGCCCGCACGTGCTCGACGACCGGATCCCGCCAGGCTCCGCCGGGGCTCACGGTCACGGGTGCGTCGCCTGATGCGTCGTCGTCGGCCACCTTGCGAGCGACCGCGGTGAACCCTTGCGCCACTACGTCGATATGGGCGACGAGGTCACGGACGGTGTACTCGCTACAGGGTGTGGCAGACGCCAGTTCAGCGTCTTCGAAACCTTCCAGTAGGCCGGTCATTCCCGTACAGGCGGGTCGCAGGTCGATCATGGTTCTCCTCGGGCTTCACGTAAGGAAGGAACTTCCCGAGGTACGACCACCGCCGCGGCCCGAACTCATCGCCGCGGCTCCGAGCTTCGGCTGACCTTCGGTTGCCCTTACGGTTCGGCAGCGGACCTCGACGCCCGGCTCACGGCGTCGGGATGCCGGCCGGCCGGGAAGGGCGGCCGAAGCGCACCGGCACGCCCGGCGAGTACAGCACGCTGGCCGGCTGCCTGACCGGCGTGGGCAGCCCGGCCGCCGCGAGGAGATCCTCCTCGCAGGTGATCAACTCCGCGCGGTGCAGCCGCCAGCGAGGGTGGACGTTGGGCAGATACGCCGCCGTCCCGAAGAAGGTGTGGTGCAGCCCCCACCGAGCGGTCAGAAAATGCTCCAGCTCGGTGGGCTCCTCGATCAGGTCGCCCGGGCGTACGGTGATCCGGCTGTGCGCGCCCCGCGGTCCCGGCCAGCGCCGCGTACTGGTGTAGGTGATCGTGTCGCCCTCGGCGCGGACCGCCATACGGGACCAGACGTAGGGCAGCCCGAAACCGGCCCTTCCTATCAGCACCGGCACCAGCCGGGCGGCCTCCAGCGACCGGAAGACCACGCCGCGTCGCCCCTGCGTATCCACCGAGTACAGACGCACGTTCGTCTCGGGGAACGTGCCCAGATAGGGAACGCCCGGCAGACGGAGCCAGCCGACGCGGTGCATCCGGAAGGCGACCAGACCCACGTACGTGGTCCCGTCGAGTGTGTCGGGCACGGTCCCGGCGGGCAGCAGCTCCGCCACAGAAGCCGGGTTCACGGCCCAGTGGACGAAAGCGAGGTCGAGCCACCGCTGGGTGAGCAGTGGCCGCAGGATCGCCGCGGGAGCGTCCGGCGTGACGGGCTGCGGCGTCGACGGCATGAACGGCACGACGCCAGCATGGCAGAGGCCGCAAGTGTCCTCGGTGCCTGCCTCACCGACGGCGAAGGACCTCAGCTGCTCCGTCCACTCGTGGTCCCCCCGTGACTCTTCCCAACTGCCGCGGATCGACCGAGGGGGCGCGGGAGGAGCGAGCGGGGAGCACGCTGAACGGTTGTGATTCTCCGGGGACTTGGATGCCGCGCCGGGTTGCATGTCCGTGGGCAGTTGACTGGAAAGGGGTAAGTTTGAAGCGCTGAATACTCGTACGGGTGAATCCGGGAGGCTGGGCCTGATCCGTGGCCTACGCTCTTGCTTGCGTATCTCACTTCCCCCGGAGAGGAAACGAATCACAATGCCCGTACTCCCTGCCTTCATGGCGGGTATTCTTGTATCCGCGCTCGCGAAGAAGGTGGCCAAGCCCGCTGTTCGTGGCTTGGTGAAAACGTCGCTGAAGCTGGCCGCGGATACCAGGCGGGCCGCTCACGAACTCAACGACGAACTGCGTGATATCGCTGCCGAGGCGGGTTCCGAGGTTTTCCTGGAGGACATTGCCGAGCCCGAGCGGAAGACGGTGCCGAAGAGCCGCTCGGCCGCGTCCAAGGCGCGCTGATCCGCGAGGCGCCGATGGCCCGGTCCAGTCGACGGTGCGCCCGTCGGCCGGCAGCGGGGGAGGCGCTTCTGCCGGCCTCGACCACGAGTGAGTGCATGACAGGCGCCGCTGCCGGACCGCCCGGCAGCGGCGCCTTGGCGGCTGTGGTGACTCGACGGCCCGGTCAGCAACCGCCGGGCCCGGTCACCAACTGCGGTGTCACCAACTGCCGGTCGCATACGGATGGTCGTTCATGTGAGCTTGCTCTTGAGCATGTCGAGGTAGTAGGGGAGCCGGTCCACCGCCTTCTTCGCCACAGGAAACACTTGAACGGTGTCGCGCACGGTGTCGGTCACCGTCAGCGTGTACCGACTGCCCTCGCATCGCACCTGGGCGGAGTAGAGCACATCGTCGGTCTCGGTCTCTGTGTTCTTGGGCTTCTGGTTCGCAGGCCCGTTCATGTCGGGGTCCTTCCATATCGGAATCCTCGCAGCGCGCGTTCCTCAGAAAAGTAACAGCCTCAATTTCCTCAGCGGTCTCGTCTTTCACTTTGGAGCGGAAAAGCTCAATTTCGACTGCTGAATACTCGAAAGAGTGAATGAGGTTGACCGGCCTGGCTGGATGCTCATTGCGCCCCCTACCCTCAACAAGGTAGAGGGCCCGCAAAAACGCTCTGAGAGGAACGCGTCGTCATGCCTCCCGTATTTCCTGTCTTCTTGGTCGGAGTGATCTCTGCTCCGATCGTCAAAAAGGTGCTCAAGCCGGTCGTCCGAGGTGCGGTAAAGACCTCGGTAAAACTGGCAGCCGACGCCAGGCGCGCAGCTCACGAGGTGAACGAGGAGCTGTACGACATCGCTGCCGAGGCCAGTGCGGAAGTTCTCGGCCCGAAAGAACAGCAGGCCCCGAAGGAAGAGCCTGCCGGGGGGCAGGCCCAGCTGAGCAACAAAAAGCCCCGCCCAGGCGCTGCGAAGGCGAAGACGAACGCCTGAGGGATGTATCGCAACCGCACTCGATTGGGACCGCATATGCGCCGGTAGTGCTGGCCAGACCTCCATCGTGCCACCCCACTGCGGCCCTCAACCCCGTTTAATGGGCGGCCCCTTGACGTGACGCGCCGCCCCCCACCCTGCGCCCCGAAGGGGCGCGGGGAACTGCGCGCCCAGCCATGGGGGTACCTCCCTGCTCGAAGAGCTTGGGGGAACACCCGCAGCCTGCGCGCTTCGGGAAGGGGCACCCCCTCACCGGAGCTGCCGAGACAAAGGCGGCCGCCCGGAGAGGCGGCCGCCCGATGCACGCGAGGACGAGGCGTCGGTGGGACGCCTGCCGTCAGAGGTCCTTGGCCTTCTCGAAGAACTCCTCGAAGGACAGGACGCCGTCGCCGTTCCCGTCCCGCGTCTTCACGATGGCCTCCGCGAGGCCCACGGTGTAGTGCCGGTCGCCCAGCTCCACCATGGCCTGCTGGAACTCGGCCGGGGTGACGTAGCCGTCGCCGTTCCGGTCGAATTTGTCAAAGGTCTTGCGTGCGTCCTCTATACCGGCCACGAGAGCCTCTACCTCCGGGTGAATGTACCGATCACGTGCCCACCGGCACGTTCCCTGCCACGCTATCCCCGCCCCTTGCGCGCGCCTCAGCCGCCCCTGGTCCGCCCTCGCGTACGTGTACGCCCCCGCCGCCCGTGGTAAGCCGAGAAGGCCACGGCCGAGATCAGGGAAGACCTGAGACGATCCGAGGAAGGGACGTACGCAGCATGCCGATCGAGGGTGAGTACGAGCCGAGCCCCGAGCAGTGGGTGCGGGACCAGGTGGAGCTGTACGAGCGCTCCGGTGGCACCGAAGGCACGACGATGCGAGGCATGCCCGTCGTCATCCTCACCACCAGGGGCGCCAGGACCGGCAAGGTCCGCAAGACGCCGCTGATGCGGGTGGAGCACAACGGGAAGTACGCGGTGGCGGCGTCACTGGGCGGGGCGCCCTCCCACCCGGTCTGGTACCACAACGTCCTCGCCGACCCCCGCGTCGAGCTCCAGGACGGGCCGGTGCGGCAGGACATGACGGCCCGCGAGGTCACCGGCGAGGAGAAGGCCGCGTGGTGGAAGCGCGCGGTGGAGGCGTATCCCGACTACGCCGACTACCAGCGCAAGACCGACCGCGAAATCCCGGTCTTCGTCCTGGAGCCCACCCCGGGCGGACACTGATGAGGGAACGGCACGGCCCGGCAGGCGTGAGCGTGCCGGACTCCCGGCTGGTCGCGGAGGCCACCGAACTGGTGCGCGACACCACCAGTGACCTGATCTACGACCATGCGCGCCGGGTGTTCTTCTTCGGCAGCCTGCTGGGGCGCGCCCGCCGGACCGGCTTCGACCCCGAACTGCTCTACGTCGCGGCCCTCTTCCACGACGTGGGCCTGGGGGAGCCCTTCCGTGACAGCGGGCGACGCTTCGAGGTGGACAGCGCGGAGGAGGCCCGCCGCTTCCTGAAGGACCGCGACGTCCCCGAGGACAGTGTCCGGCGTGTATGGACGGCGATCGCCTTGCACACCACCCCGGGCATCCCGGAGTTCATGGAGCCAGAGGTGGCGCTGGTGGCGGCCGGGGTGGAGTACGACGTGCTCGGTTTCGCGTACGACGAGATCGATGCCGCGGACCGGGACGCCGTCGTCGCCGCGCATCCGCGCCCCGCGTTCAAGCAGCGCATCCTGCGGGCGTTCGCGGACGGAGTGGAGTCGAAGCCGGAGACCACGTTCGGCAATGTGAAGGCCGACGTTCTCGCCCACTACGACCCGCACTTCCGGCGCGGCGACTTCGTCCGCACCGTCCTGGAGTCGCCCTGGCCGGAGTGAAACCCCGGCGGGTCAGGCTGCCACGGTGCCGTCCCAGGCAGCGCCTGCCGCATCGAGGGCCTGGTTCCCGGCGCCGTGCGCACCGGCCACGCCCAGCGTTTCCAGGCCGGTGGCCAGCGCCCGCAGCGAGTCCAGCACCACCGCGCGGTCGGCTGCCTGCCCGTAGTGGTTGACGCGCAGCATCTCCGCGGCGAGCGGGCCCGCCGCGGCCTGCAGCGGCACCCCGGCCTCGGCCTTGAGCGCGGCGGCCACCACTTCGCGCGCGTCCACACCCTCCGCCGGTACGCGCAGCGTCGTGGCCGCCGGGGCCGCGTCCTGGTCCCGCACCACGTACGGGGCGAGTCCCGGCAGCTCCCGGGCGCCCGCACGCAGCGCGGCCGAAGCTGCCCGGTGCCGGGCGATCGACGCGTCCAGGCCCTCCGCCATGACCCGGTCGATCGCCTGCTCCAGCGCCAGCATCTCCAACTGCGCCGGGGCGTGCGGCAGCGCGGTCCGGCCGCCGTCCAGCCACCGCTCCTTCCAGTCGAGCAGCGACAGGTACGAGCGGCGCGGCGCCTGCTCGTTCGCGGCGATCCGCTCCCAGGCCCGTTCACTGACCGACACGGCCGACACCCCGGCGGGGCCGGCGAGCGCCTTCTGGCCGCCGATGACGCACAGGTCCACGCCCCAGGCGTCGGTCAGCAGCGGCTCGGCGCCCACTGACGCGACGGCGTCCAGCATCAGCAGCGCCCCGTGCTCCCGCACCACCGCGCCGATCTCGGCGACGGGGTTGGTGTTGCCGGTCGCTGCCTCGGCATGGACGAGGCTCACCAGACCGATCTCCGGGTGCTCCCGCAGCGCCCGGGCCACCTCGTCGACGCCGACCGCGCCGGTGAACGGAGCCGTCACGGTGACGACCTCGGCGCCGCAGTCGCGCAGCCAGCCGCCGAACGTCTCCCCGTAGGGCCCGGTGACGACGTTCAGTGCCGTGCTGCCGCGCGGTGCCGCCGAACGGATGCACGCCTCCAGCGGCAGCAGCGCCTCGCCCTGCATCGCCACGACATCGCAGCGCGTCCGCAGCAACGAGGCGATCTTGTCCTCGACGGCGGCGAAGTGCTCCGCACTCAGTGGCGGCAGATCCAGCAGGGACGGGTGCTCGGTGTTCGCAGTCACGGTCGCCTTCCAGCCACGGCGGGCCGCATCTTGCCACGGCCCCGTTACCGCCCGACCTTACGTCCGGGCTCCGTTGGCCCTGCTTCCGCCCCCGGTGTGCCCCGCGTCCGGAGCCCCGTCACTCGGTCGGGCTCATGAGCAGCAGCGCCACGTCGTCGTGGTTCTCGGGGCTGCGCAGCGCGCCGAGGAGGCGGTCGCAGGTCTCCTCCAGGGAATCGGCGGAGCCGGCGACGGGGCGGAGCAGATTCAGCAACACATCCAGCCGGTCCTCGATGTCGTCGCGCCGGGTCTCGACCAGCCCGTCGGTGTAGAGCACGAGCAGATCGCCCGGGTTCAGGTCGACGGGGACGGTGCCGTGCTCGCCGCCGCCGAGGCCCAGCGGCGTGCCGGTGGGCACCTCGATCAGCCGGGGCTCCCCCCGCGCGGGGACGAGGACGGGCGGCAGATGCCCGGCGGACGCGATCCGGCACTGGTTGCGGCGCGGGTCGTAGACCGCGTACAGACAGGTGGCGAAGAACGGGTCGAGACCGGTGGTGATCTGGTCGAGGTGGCGGAGCACCTCGGTGGGTGGCAGCGCCAGCCGGGCGAGGGTCTGCGTCGCGGTGCGCAACCGTCCCATGGTGGCGGCCGCGTTGACGCCGCTGCCCATCACATCGCCGACGACCAGCGCGGTGCGCTCCTCCTCCAGTTCGAGGACGTCGAACCAGTCGCCGCCGATCTCGCTGTGCGCTCCGGCCGGCTGATAGCGGGAGGCGATACGCAGCCGCGCCGAGGTGGTGGCAGGCGTCGGCAGCATGCTGCGTTGCAGGGTGAGCGCGATGTTGTGCTGCTGCCTGTAGAGCCGGGCGTTGTCGATGCAGACGGCGGCGCGGCCGGCGAGTTCGCAGGCGAGGATGGTGTCGTCGTGATCGAAGGGCTTGGGGTTGCGGGCGCGCTTGAGATCCAGCGCGCCCAGCACCTCGCCGCGGGCGATCAGGGGGACGGCCAGGTAGGAGTGGACGCCCGCGCGGGCGAGGAGGGCGGCGGCCTGCTCGTCGCGGCCGATCCTGCGCAGATCCTCGTCCTGGACGGTGGGCACGGTGACCGGCTGTCCGGTGGCGACACAGCGGGTGACGAGCCGCTCGGCATCGTAGCGGGCCACCTGTCCCGGCGGGTCGGCCGCGTCGGCGGCGATGCTGGGATAGGCGGATACCAGCGCCAGAGCGCGGAAGGAGGCCGTCTCCTCCTCGGGGATGCGGACGGGCTGGTCCCGTACGGCGGCATCCAGCACGTCGACGGCGGCGATGTCGGCCAGCTCCGGCACGGCGATCTCGGCGAGCTCGCGGGCCGTCTGCTCCAGATCGAGCGTGGTGCCGATGCGTACGGACGCCTCGGCCAGATGGGAGAGGCGCTGCCGGGCCTGCTCGGCGTGGAGGGCGGCCTGGTGGCGTTCGGTGACGTCGGTGACGGCGACGGACAGCCCCAGCGGCCGTCCGCCGGAGTCGTCGAGCCGGTAGGTGGACACGGACCAGGCGTGGCACTTGCCTCCTGGCATCTCACCGCCCAGCACCTCGTGGTCGATGACCGGCTCACCCGTCTCGAGCACCCGATGCAGCACCGACTCGGCCTCGGCGACATGGCCCGGGGGCAGGATGTCCCGCGCGGTTCTGCCCAGGTGCTCCTCCTCGCCCACCCCGTCGAGCCGGGAGAGGGCCGGGTTGACGGAGACGTAGCGCAGGTCGGTGTCCATGACCGCGATGCCCATGGGGGACTGCTGGATCAGCAGCGTCGAGAAGGCCAGGTCGCGCTCGATCTCGCGGAGCGCGGCCCGGTCCGTGATCAACCCCAGCGCGTACATGGCGTTCTGGTCGTCGTGGAGTCGCATGTTGCGGAACTCGAAGGACCGGATCCGGCCGTCCTTGCACTTGACCGGGAACACCCCGGCCCAGCTCTTCCCCTCCCGCATCACCTCGTCGAACAGGCGGAGCACCAGCTCGACGTTCTCGTCCGGCACCAGCAGCGGGGCCGCGTACCGGCCCAGCGCCTCCGCCGCCGAGTAGCCGAACAGCCGCTCAGCCTGGGGGCTCCACAGCACGATCCGGCCGCTTGCGTCCAGCACCACGGCGCCGACTGCCAGCACATCCAGGAGCCCGCCGGGCGGAGAGAGGCTGACGCCCGGTACCCCGTCGGCGTCACCCTCGGGGGGCTCCTCACGGTTCCTCACGGACGGCTACCTTCCTGACCGGGGCCGTACTCCTCCATCCTCCCTCCTGGCCCGCCGGAGTGCCCCTCGACCGTGCGCGGAGAAACCTCCAGCCCCCGTCCGGCCGACCCCGCCGGGTGCCGGACCTCGAAATGGTGACGCGCCCGCTCGTGTGCCGCCACCGGGGTGCCGAGCGCGTCGAGCCCCAGCAGCGCTGCGCCCAGCACCGGGCGGGCGCGTACGACGCGCGGGACGGCACGCGGGGTGCGCTGCTGAAGGAGCCTGGTGATGCGGTCGTCGAGGAGGGAGTGCCCCGCGGCGAGGATGCCGCCGCCCAGCAGCACCGGAACCTCCTCCTCCAGCAGCTCCAGCCTGCGCAGCGCCACCACCGCCATGGTGACGACCTCCTCGGCCATCCGGGCCACCAGGGCATCCGCGACGGCATCGCCCCGGGCGGCCACGGCGAACAGCACCGGGGCCAGCTCCAGCCGCCGCGCGTGCGGGATGCGGCCCAGATGCATGGCCTCGATCAGCGCGTACATCGAGTCCAGCCCGAAGTGTGCGGGCAGCGCCGTACGCAGCACAGTGGGCTCTCCGCGGCCGTCCTCGGCGCGGGCCGCGTGCCACAGCGCCTCCTCACCCAGTCCCCCGCCGCCGCCCCAGTCACCGGAGAGCCGGCCGATGGCGGGGAAGCGCGCGGTGCGCCCGTCGGGCCGGATGCCGACGCAGTTGATCCCGGCGCCGCATACGACGGCGACCCCGCGCGGCGCGGCGTCGCCGTCGTGCGCGGTGAGCCCGGCGCGCAGCACGGCGAAGGTGTCGTTGTGCACGGTGACCCGCTCGCCCCAGCCGCGCTCGGTGAGTGCCGCGGCCAGCTGCTCCTCCTCCACCGGCAGGTCGGCGTTGGCGAGACAGGCCATCACCTGGCGTACGGGGGCCGGGGCGCGCCGGGCGGAGCCGTCACCGTCCGGCGTGGTTGCCGCAGCCGCGGCGTGGGCCCGGCCGACGGTCTCGGCCAGGACGTCCACGGCAGCGCGGACCCCCACCACGGGCGGGCGGAAGCCGCCGCCCCGCGCGGTGCCCAGCACGCTGCCGTCCGCACCGAGCAGCGCCACGTCGGTCTTGCTGTTGCCCGCGTCGATGGCGAGGACGGCAGGGGCGGGGTCGGCCGGACCGTGCCGGCCGGCCGGAGGTGTGTCCGTACGGGCGGCGGGGGCTGCGCTGGAACGGGGTCGGCTCAGGCCCACGCGAGGTGCTCCTTGTTGTGCGCGAGGAGCTGGTCGGTCAGCTGTTCGGCGTGGTCGAGCTGGCCGACGAGGGGGTGGGCGAGCAGCGCCTTGAAGACGCGGTCGCGGCCGCCGTGCAGCGCGGCGCGCAGGGCCAGCTCCTCGTACGCGGACACATGGGCGATCAGCCCGGTGAACTGCGGGTCGAGCGCGGGCACCGGCAGCGGGTGGGCGCCGTCCCGGTCGATCCGGGCCTGGGTCTCGATCACCGCGTCGTCGGGCAGAAAGGGCAGCGTTCCCCGGTTGAGGGTGTTGACCGCCTGGTGGGTGCTGCCGCCCTCGCGCAGCAGTGAGGCGGCCAGATCGGCGGCGGCCTCCGAGTAGTAGGCGCCGCCGCGCCGGGCCAGCAGCTCGGGCTTCGTATCGAGGGCCGGGTCGGCGTACATCTCCAGCAACTGCCGCTCCAGCGCCGCCACTTCCGCGGCCCGGGTGGGCTTGCCGCGCTGGGCGCGGACCACTTCGTCGTGGGCGTAGTAGTAGCGCAGGTAGTAGGACGGGACGACGCCGAGGCGGTCCACCAGGGTGCGGGGCAGGTGCACGTCGTCGGCGACGGCCTCGCCGTGTTCGGCCAGCAGCTTCGGCAGTACGTCGGTGCCCTCGGGGCCGCCGAGGCGGACGCCCAGCTCCCAGGTGAGGTGGTTGAGCCCGACGTGGTCCAGGTGCACCTCGGCGGGGGCGACGTCCAGCAGCCTCGCGAATTTCCGCTGAAAGCCGATCGCCACATTGCACAGACCGACAGCCTTGTGCCCGGCGGACAGCAGCGCGCGGGTGACGATGCCGACGGGGTTGGTGAAGTCGATGATCCAGGCGTCCGGGTTGCCGCGCCGGACCCGCTCGGCGATGTCCAGCACGACCGGTACGGTGCGCAGCGCCTTGGCCAGCCCGCCGGCGCCGGTGGTCTCCTGGCCGACGCAGCCGCACTCCAGCGGCCAGGTCTCGTCCCGCTCGCGGGCCGCCTGTCCGCCGACCCGCAGCTGGAGGAGTACGGCGTCCGCGCCCTCGACGCCCGCGTCCAGGTCGGCGGTGGTGGTGACGGTGCCGGGGTGGCCCTGCTTGGCGAAGATGCGCCGGGCCAGTCCGCCGACGAGCTCCAGCCGCTCGGCTGCCGGGTCGATCAGGGCCAGCTCGTCGAGCGGCAGCACATCGCGCAGCCGCGCGAAGCCGTCGATGAGTTCGGGGGTGTAGGTCGAGCCTCCGCCGACCACTGCGAGCTTCATCTGGTCTCCTCCGAGAGAACCCCGCCCTTCAGGGCGGAGAGGAATCGGACCCCTGCGGAGCAGCGCAGGGATAGCCGTTCCGCCGCCAGGGCGGCGGCATGGCGGTCTCCATGGCGGGAGGGGGAGGGGCTGGCGGATGCTGCTCAGGCGGTGTCGAACACCTCGTCGCGCGCCAGCGCCAGCGCGGACAGCAGGGCACCGCTCAGGATCGGGTCGTCCTCCAGCTCGCTCAACCTCAGCAGCGGCCGGGGCAGCGCGAGCCCGGTCAACTCCCGCTCCACCAGCGCTCGCAGCTCCTCGCCGCCGGTCCGTGGCACGGCACCGGACAGCACGACGAGCTGCGGGTCGACGACCGCGACCACGGCGGCGATCCCGTTCGCCAGCCGGCGCGCCGTCTCCTCGCGTACGACCGGGTCCGCCAGCGCGTCGGCCAGTGGCTTGCCGTTCGCGAGACGGCATACGGCCGGCACCGAGACCAGGCTCTGGAAGCCACCGCCGGCGTTCGACGCGGCGTACTCGCCGGGCCCGCCGCGGGCGAGCGGCGCGCCGGGCAGCGGCATGTAGCCGATCTCCCCGGCCCCGCCGGTGGCCCCGCGCAGCAGGGTGCCGCCCACGACGATGGCGGCGCCCGTGCCGTTGTCCACCCAGACGAGGGTGAAGTCGTCGTGGTCCTGGGCCGCGCCCGCGTGCTGTTCCGCCATGGCCGCGAGGTTCACATCGTTCTCGATCGTCACCGGGGTGCCCAGCACCTCGGCCAGCTCGGCGCGCAGCGTACGGGAGTGCCAGCCGGGCAGGTGCGGGGCGTAGCGCAGCTCGCCCGAGTGCGGATCGAGCGCGCCGGGCGTACCGATGACTGTGATGTGCGGTTCCGTCGGCACCGGCCGGGCCTCCCGCAGGGCCCCGTCGACGGCCTCCTTGACCAACTGCGCGGTGCGGTGCTGTACGTCCTCGGCCACGGAGTCCGCCTCCACGCGGGCGCGGCCGACGACGGTGCCGGTGATGTCGGCGACCACCGCCGAGATGCCGTGCGGATCGGCCGACAGCGCGGCCACGTGGGCGGCCGTCGGCTCGATCTCGTACAGCAGTGCGTTGGGGCCGGGCCTGCCACGCTCCTTGCTGCGGGTGCGTACCAGGCCCATCTCCGCGAGCCTGCCAAGGAGTTGGGAGGCGGTGGGCTTGGACAGTCCGGTCAGCTCGCTGATCCGGGTGCGGGTGAGCGGGCCGTGGGCGACCAGCAGATCGAGCGCGGCGCGGTCGTTCATCGCGCGCAGCACGCGAGGGGTGCCGGGGGTCCCTGCTATGCCGCTCGGGCCGGAGTGTGTGGCCATGGTGGTGCCCTGTCTGTCCGGGGTTGTCAGGGGCGTCCGGGCCGTCCGGGCGTCGGGTGCGCGGGCGGCAATCGTTAGGAAAGCTTCCTTTCGATCCCGGGAACCTAGAACTCCACCCATGGATCCGTCAATGGTCCGGGCAAGGACAGTCGTCCGGGCGAGGGCTGCCGAGCGTCGGCGAGGCGGGCGCCCGGTTCGGACGCGCCGCCCCGCCGACGGTCGGGCCGCAGCCCTCTGCTGCCTACTTCGGCTGCGTCAGGTCGTAGAACGTGGTGTTGCCCGCTTTCACCTTGGTGTAGTTCTGCGTCACCCAGGAACTGATCTCGGACGAGGTGCCCTCGCCTCCGCCGGGGCCACCTTGCGAACCGGCGAGGAAGTAGTGGATCTTGCCCTGCGCCACGTACTTCTTGAACTGGGCGAGGCTCGGGTAGGGGTCGGTGCCGTTGAAGCCGCCGATCGCCATCACCGGTAGCCCGGTGGAGAGTTGGTAGCTTGCCGCGTTCTGCGAGCCGATGGCCGCCGCGGCCCAGGTGTACGAGGCGGCGTTCTTGCGCAGCAGCGATTCCGCCTTCGCCGAGACCTTGCTGCCGTTGAGCAGCCCGCCCATTCCTCCGCCGGAGCCTCCGGCGCCGCCCGCGCCGTCCCGCGTGCCCTGGCCCTGCGCGCCGCCACCGGTGGCAGGCGGCGTTCCCTGCCGGCCGCCGGTGCCTTGCTGGCTGCCCTTCCCGGCGCCGGGGAAGCCCTGCGCCCCGCCCTGGCCCGGTCCGCCGTTCTGGCCCTGCGCCCCGCCCCGGCCCGGCCCGCCGCCCTGCTGGGCCCCTGGTCCCTGGCCCGGACCCGGCATCCCCTTGCCGCCGCCCGGCATCCCGGGCGGGCCGCCGCCCCGGCTCACAGCGGGACCCGCGGTGACGATCGAGCCGGTGTGCGGCGTACCGACGGTGCTCAGCGTGTACGCCACCGGCCCGGCGACCGCGGCGAGCAAGCCCAGCGTGGCGACCGCCGCGGCCGGCCTGCGCGGCAGCACAGTGGCCGCCAGCAGCCCGCAGGCCGCCGACAGACCGGCCACCAGCACGGTCCAGCGCAGCCACGGCAGCCAGTCGGCCGCCCGGCCCAGCAGTACGAACGCCCACACGGCCGTGCCCGCGACCGCTGCCGCCAGGACGGCGTTCCACAGGAAGCGGCTCCGCTCCCGCCACAGGGCCGTGGCCCCCATGGCCACCACGGCCGCGAGACAGGGCGCGAGCGCGACGGTGTAGTACTCGTGGAAGATCCCCGACATGAAGCTGAAGGTCACAGCGGTGATCAGCAGCGAGCCGCCCCACAGCAGGAACGCGGCCCGGAGCGCGTCCGTACGCGCTGCCCGGCGGGTCAGTACCAGGCCCGCTACGAGAAGCAGCAGCGCGGCCGGGAGCAGCCAGGCGATCTGCCCGCCGATGGCGTCGCCGAACAGCCGCCCCAGGCCCGTTTGACCCCAGGCGCCCCCGCCGCCACCGGGGCCCCGGCCGCCTCCGCCGCCGACGCTGCCGGTCTCGTCACCGGTGAGCCGGCCGAAGCCGTTGTAGCCGAAGGTCAGGTCCAGGAAGCTGTTCTCCTGCGAGCCGCCGATGTACGGCCGCGAGGAGGCGGGCCACAGTTCCACGAGGGCCACCCACCAGCCCGCCGTGACCAGCGTCGCCAGCCCGCCGCACAGCAGTTGCCCGATCCGGCGGCGCAGCCGGGTTGGCCCGCACACCAGATACACCAGCGCCGCCACCGGCAGGATCAGCCACGCCTGCAGCGCCTTGGCCAGAAAGCCGAAACCGAAGCAGGCGCCCGCCAGCACCAGCCACCTGGTGCGGGCGTCCTCCATGGCCCGCCCCATGCACCACAGCGCCGCCACCATGAGCAGGCACAGCAGGGCGTCCGGGTTGTTGAACCGGAACATCAGCGCCGCCACCGGGGTGAGCGCCAGCAGCGCCCCGGCGAGCAGCCCGGCGGCCGGTCCGGAGCGGCGGCGTACGGCGGAGTACAGCACGCCCACGGAGGCGACGCCCAGCAGCGCCTGCGGTACCAGGATCTGCCAGGAGCCGAGGCCGAAGAGCCGGACGGACAGAGCCATCGGCCACAGCGCGGCCGGTGGTTTGTCGACGGTGATGGCATTGCCCGCGTCCAGCGAGCCGAAGAGGAACGCCTTCCAGCTCACCCCGCCGGCCTGCGCAGCGGCGGAGTAGAAGGAGTTGGCGTAACCCGAGGCGCCGAGCCCGTACAGGTACAGCACCGCGGTGGCCGCCAGCAGCGTCCAGAACGCGGGGCCCTCCCAGCGCGGCCGTCCGGCCCGTCGGAGCCGTGACCTGGCCCGGAGCCGGTCGCCGAGGGGGTCGCGGCGTCCAGCGGCGGGATCTGCGCCCGCGCGGGGCGCGTCCGCCGCGCTGCCGGAAGAGGTGAGGGTGCTCATGCTGAAGTCCGCTCTCGTTCAGATCCGTTGTGGACCGAACATCGCGGACCGTCCTGTCATCCACCTGTGCTGAACCTGTGCGGCGGCTGTCAGCTCCCGCCTCATCCGGTGCCGTTGCGTCCTTCGCGTCCGTACCAGTCGACGCATACGACGAGGGCGTCGTCCTCGAGCGGGCCCTCGCCCCGGTGGCCGGCGAGATCGCGGAAGACCGCCCGTGCCACCTGGGCCGGGGGCAGCAGCCGGTTGGCGGTGAGGGAGCGGGCCAGGGCGTGGTCGCCGAAGGGCTCACCGGCGCGGGAGAGCGGCTCGTAGACACCGTCGGTCGCCAGCAGCAGCCGGTCGCCGGGCTGTACGCGGAAGTGCTCCGTCACGTAGGGGGTGTCCTCGAACATGCCCAGTGGCAGCTGTGCGTCGAAGACGAGACTGTCGACCTTGGCGTCCCGGCACAGCCAGGCGCGGGGCGAGCCCGCCTCGACGATCTCCACCTCCCCGGTGGCGAGTTCGAACCGGAACAGCACCATCGAGACATACGCCGAGCCCCGGTAGTGGGCGTATACGGCCTGGTCGGTGAGGGCCGCCTGGTCGGCGAGGCCGAGTCCGGCGCGGCGTGCGTTGCGCAGCGCGCTGACGGCCAGGGTGGTCAGCAGCGCGGCCTCGACCCCCTCGCCCATGCCGTTGGTGACGGTGACGGTCAGGTGCTCGGCGGAGACCGACCAGTCGACGTTGTCACCGGAGGCGGAGTAGGCGGGCTCCAAGTGGGCGCCCAGGGCGAACTCTTCGCGCCGGAAGGAGTGGCCGGGCAGCAGTTGCCACTGCATCTCGGCTGCGACGGTCAGCCGGGTGGCCCGGCGCGCCCGCTGATAGAGGTCCGTGTCCCGCTCGGCGACCGTGATCTCGTGGCCGAGAGCGATGCACAGGTCTCCCAGCTCCGGCAGCAGGCTGACGGCGTGGGTGTCGCGGGGCAGGGTCACGGACAGCACTCCCAGCCGGTCGCCCCGTACGCTCACCGGCAGATGCACCGCCACGGTGTTCGTCGCCCGGTCGGTCAGTACGACGGGTTCGGGGGCCCGCAGAGCCCGGCCCTGCGGGCTGTTGTGGATGGGGAGCGGCTCTGCGGTGAGTGGCTCCGGTTCCACCACGTGCAGGGTGCGCATACCGTAGTCGGCCAGGCGCAACTCGGCGTCGACGGCGCCGTAGTGCTCTCGCAGTGCCTCTTTGACCACGTCCACCAGTGTGTGCGGGGCGGCGGTGCGCAGGGCCCGCTCGACCACGGCGAATCTGTTCACGTCTCCTGCTTCTCCGTCTGCCATGTGTGCAGCGGCCGGGCAGGGGGCACTGCTTCCCCCGCGGGCCGGATCCGTACATTATCGTCGCACGGAAACGTTTGCCGAATGACAACTGAGGCTCGAAGGGCCTGGCCGGCGGGGTGCCGATGCGGGCCTGTCGCGCGGAGTACGCGGAGGGATAGGCTCTCCCCGGCCCTTGACTGCGGCGAGGGAGCCTCGCAGAGCCGGGCGGCAAGAGTGCCGAACTTGTGGAGTGAAACGTGACGTCGACCCCCGCCATCGACCGGTTGCGCCGGTGCGGAGCGGCGCTGTGACGGGCGAGAACCCCCTTGGCCGGGGACAGCCGGGGCGCCGAGGCTCGCCGGCGGCGGCCGAGACGGCCGGTGAGGTCATCGAACTGCTCGAGGTCCTGTGGGAGCACGGCCGCGACGCGGTCTCCTCCTCACCCGTCTCCGCCTCGCAACTCCGGGTCCTCTACTGCCTCGACCGTGACGAGGGCATGAACCTGCGCACCCTGGGGGAGATGCTGGGCTCGGCCCCCTCCTCCGTCAGCCGGTTGTGCGACCGCCTTCAGGCGCTCGGTTTCCTGGAGCGGCTGCCCAGTCAGGTCAGCCGCAGGGAGCTGGAACTGCACCTGACGCACCAGGGGAGGAAGTACCTCAGCGACCTGCGCCTCCGTCGCGAGGAAGCCCTGACGGCGACCCTCGCGGAAATGCCGCCGAGAGCGCGCAGCGTGCTCCACGAGGGCCTCAGGGCCTTCCGCGACGCCGCCGAGGGCACAGCCCCGGCACACCGGCTCAGCGCACTGGAAGACCTGGACGACCGCTCCGCCTGACCCGGTTGCGGGTGGCTCGCGCGTGTTGTCGCAGACATGGACGGGCTGTGTGTCCGGGTAATTCAGGACAAATAGCGGTAAACCATGCTGCATGACTCTAAAGCGTCCAGGGACGGGGGAGCGCGGTTCGCGGTTCTCGGTCCGGAGCGTTGCCGGGCAGGTTTTCGTACTCCAGTTGGCGATCGTGTTGCTGCTGGTGATCACGGCAGCCGTGATCCTGGCCTGGCAGGCGCGCTCCGCAGACGTCCGCAGCGCGCTGGACCGCTCCCGGACGTGTGCGGGCACGCTGGCCGTCTCGCCCTCGACGGCAGCCGCTCTGCAGTCACCCCGGCCCACCGAGAAGCTGCAGCCGTTGAGCGAGCGGGCCGGCCAGGAGTGCGGGATCGATTTCGTCGCGGTGCTGAACCGGAAGGGGGTGCGGCTCAGCGACCCGATCCGGAAGCTGATCGGCGATCGGGCCTCCGGAGACTTCAGCCGGGCGCTGGCCGGTGAGTCGTACACCGAGCAGTTCGAGGGCGAACCCAAGGACTCCGTACGCGCCGTTGCGCCCGTACGGGACCCGAACGGCAAGGTGATCGGGATGGTCACGGCGGGGGTCGACTTCACCACCGTCTCGGCGCGGCTGAACCGGGAGCTGCCGTGGGTGGCGGTCGGTGCCGCCGGTGCGCTCCTTCTCGCGACGGCGGGTGCGGGACTGGTGAGCCGACGGCTGAACCGGCAGACACGCGGCCTGGGCCCGGCGGAGGTGACCCGGATGTACGAGCACCACGACGCGGTCCTGCACGCGGTACGCGAGGGCGTGCTGGTGCTCGACGGCGAACGGCGGCTGGTGCTCGCCAACGACGAGGCGCACCGGCTGCTGGGGCTGCCCGACCAGGCCCAGGGGAAGCATGTCGAGGGCCTGCGGCTGGAGTCGAGCGTGGGGGAGTTGTTGTCCTCGGGCCGTACCGCCACCGACGAGGTTCATGTGGTCGGCGACCGGATGCTCGCCGTCAACCAGCGCCCGACCGGGCGGAACGGCGGACCGGCCGGCAGCGTGGCCACCCTGCGGGACACCACCGAACTGCGGGAGGTGGCCGGGCAGGCGGAGATCGCGACGCAGCGACTGGAACTGCTGTACACGGCGGGGCTGCGGATCGGGACGACGCTCGACGTGGTGCGTACCGCCGAGGAGCTCGCCGAGGTCGCGGTTCCCCAGTTCGCGGACGTGGTCACCATCGACCTGCTCGATCACGTGATCAGCGGCAAGGAACCGCTGCCCGACCCCGCGTCCGCCCGGGTGCGGCGTGTCGCGCTGCGCTCCGCCGTGGGGGAGACACACCCGCTCCAGCCCGTGGGCAGCAGGCCATCCGTCTCGCCCGTCGTCTCTCCCACGGGCGGCGGTGAAGCGGTCGAGCCCGTCTTCGAGCCGGATCTGTCCGCCGCGGCCGGCTGGCGCACTGTCGACCCCGAGCGGGCCGAAGAAGTACTTCAGGCAGGCTTCCACTCGCTGATCACCGTGCCGATGCAGGCGAGAGGCACCGTGTTCGGGCTGGCCAGTTTCTGGCGCCGGGACCAGCGGCCGTTCCAGCCCGAGGACCTCGCCTCGGCCGAGGAACTCGTCACCCGCACCGCGGTGTGCGTGGACAACGCCCGCCGCTACGCGCGGGAGCACGGCCTCGCCGTGACGCTGCAGCGCAGCCTGCTGCCGGGCGGGCTGCCCGAACAGAACGCCGTCAGCGCCGCCTACCGCTATCTGCCCGCACAGGCCGGGGTGGGTGGCGACTGGTTCGACGTCATCCCGCTGCCCGGTGCCCGGGTGGCGCTGGTCGTCGGTGACGTGGTCGGGCACGGGCTGCACGCGGCGGCCACCATGGGGCGGCTGCGGACCGCGGTGCACAACTTCTCCTCGCTGGATCTGCCGCCGGACGAACTGCTCGCCCATCTGGACGAACTGGTGGCCCGTATCGACCAGGACCCGACCCTCGGCCCGGAGACCGAGCCGGTCACCGGCGCGACCGTGCTGTACGCCATCTACGACCCGGCGTCCGGCCAGTGCCAGCTGGCCAGGGCCGGTCACCCGCCGCCCGCGCTGGCGTGTCCCGACGTCACCACCGCCGTCCTGGACATCCCCGAGAACCTGCCGCTCGGGCTGGGCACCTCTCCGTTCGAGACGCACACCCTGACCCTTCCGGAAGGCAGCCGTCTGGTGCTCTACACCAACGGGCTGGTCCAGGTCCGCAGCCGCGACCTCGACGACCGCATGGACATGATGCGCGCCGCTCTCACCCGCGTCGACCACGGCCCTGAACAGACCTGCGCCGCCTTGCTGGAGGCCCTGCTGCCCGACCGCACCAACGAGGACCGGGACGACATCGCGCTGCTCGTCGCCGAGACCCGGCTGCTGCCGCCCTCCCGGATCGCCCAGTGGGAGGTGCCCAGCGACCCGGAGGCCGTCGCCCCCGTCCGCGCGGCGTGCATGTCCCAGCTCACCGAGTGGGACCTGGAGGAGACCGCCTTCACCGCGGAGCTCATCCTGAGCGAGCTCATCACCAACGCCATCCGCTACGGCGCGCCGCCGGTCACCGTACGGCTGCTCTGCGACCGCTACTTGACCTGCGAGGTCTCCGACAGCAGCAGCACCGCGCCGCATCTTCGCCGGGCGACGACGGTGGACGAGGGGGGCCGCGGGCTGTTCCTGATCGCCCAACTCGCCCAGCACTGGGGCACCCGCTACACGCCCGAGGGCAAGACCATCTGGGCCGAGCTCCCGCTGACGGCCACTCAGATCGAGCCGCCACTGGTGTGAGACGGCCCAGCGGCAGGCACTCGCCCCTTACCGACTGCTGCTTGGGCAAAAATTTTGCCTCTCAGACAAAAAGACTGGACAGGTCCCGTCGCGTACCTGCGCGCGCCCCGCTGACCTGGACCGGCGTCAATTCCCTCCGTTGCCAAAGGGGTTGTCCGGCCGCCCTGCGGAAGGGTGGGTTCCAGCCGAGCCCTTGACGAAGGTCCAGACCTTCGGCACCGTGCATTGCCGTGACGTGAGAGCGCTCACCCACCCCCCACTTCAGAGGAGCGCATGTCATGACTGCGTTGACCACGCCTGCGCGAAATTTTCCCGCGTTGAACCGTTTCGCGGCCACAGCCGTTGAGGCCCTTGCCATCCGTTCAGGCAGCCACTGTCTGCTGGTCGACAACGATGTCGAATTGACCGCCCCCGCCGTCTCCGGAGGTCCCGTCCGATGAGTTCCGTCAGCCGCCGCGCCCTGATCCGCGGAGCCGCAGCCGCCGCCGTCGCCGTACCCGCTGCCGGGCTCGTCGCCCAACAGGCCAGTGCGGGCAGGCTCTTCAAGGAGCAGGCAGCCGCCGGCCTGTCACTGAAGATCGTCAACAACAGCGGCGCCTACGACAACGGGTCGGTCCACATCTACATCGTGGGCAACGACGGCAAGAACCAGTGCCGCGTCACGCCCGAGGGCGAACTGAAGCCGGTACAGCTGTCCGACAACGGCCCGGACGGCTACACCGACTACGCCATCCCCCTGACGGGTACCGAGACCACTCTCTCGCTGCCGGAGATGTCCGGCCGGATCTATGTCGCCTGCGGGGAGAAACTGAAGTTCAAGGCCGTCGGAGCCGACACCGGCGCAGCCCTGGCCTACCCTGCCGCCTGGGTCGAGTCGGACCCGAACTACCCGATCGTGCACGACTGTGCGGAGTTCACGTACAAGGGCGGCGCGATGTACTGCAACACCACCATGGTCGACATGTTCAGCGTGCCGCTCGGCATCGGGCTCAAGGGCGCCAAGGATCAGACCACCGGCACCCTCAAGCCGGGCGCCCGGGGCAAGATCTTCGAATCGGTGCGCTCCGTCGAGGCGTTCTCGAAGCTCGTCATCGACGACAAGCGCGTCATAGCCCCGGGTCACGGCATGGGCGCCGGCCTGTTCGCCGAGGACTACTTCGCCTCGTACATCGACGAGGTGTGGGCCGCCTACCAGAGCAAGGACCTGAAGGTCACCACCAACGCGGGCACCTTCACCGGCCGCGTCAGCGGCGACAAGCTCTCCTTCACCGGCCCGGGGCAGGTGTCCTTCGGCAAGCCGTCCACCAAGGACGTCCTCTTCTGCGACGGCGCCCTCGCGGCGCCCAACGACGGAACAACCGGACCGGTGGCCGCGATCCTGGGTGCCGCCTTCAACCGCACCACGCTGCTCTCGACCCCCGAGCAGCCCACCACCGACCCCGCCGCCTTCTACCAGGGCGACGTCACGCACCACTACGCCAAGGCCATGCACGCCGCCACCGAGGACGGCAAGGCGTACGGCTTCGCCTTCGACGACGTGGCCGGTTTCGCCTCGTACATCGAGGACAGCGCCGCGACGGAGCTGAAGCTCACCCTGACGCCCTTCGAGTGAGGCCCCTTCAAGTGACGGCATTCGCTCCCCACCCCGCCTGAGGCCCGGAAGGCCCGAGGCTGAGGTTTGGGAACCGGGCCGCCCTGGGAACGGCCGGTCCATGATGCGCCGGACATGGGCAGGGGCTGTTGCCGGAGCGGCCGGTACGACCGCGCTGAACGCCGTCACGTACCTGGACATGGTGCTGCGCGGCCGGGCCGGCAGCTCCGCCCCCAGGGAGGTCGTCGACCGTCTCAGCGACCGTACGCACGTGCCAGTACCGGGCGTCGCCGAGGCACGGGAGAACCGCGCCTCGGCGACGGGCGCGCTGCTCGGCATCCTCACCGGCGCCGGCGTCGGCGCGCTGTACGGAGCGTCCCGTGCCCTGCCGTGGCGCCCTGCGCTGCCGCTGGCCGCGCTGGTCACGGGCGTGGGGGCGATGGCGGGCTCCGATGTGCCGATGGCTCTGCTGAAGGTCTCCGACCCGCGTACCTGGCGGCCGGCCGACTGGGTGTCCGACCTGGTGCCGCATCTGGCCTACGGAGCGGTCACGGCGGTCGCCTACGAACTGACGGCTCCGAAGCGGTGACCAGCCGACCGGTACGGCCGATCCTGTTTCAGTGAACGCCCTCGTCGGGCAGGCAGCCGACGGCCAGACCACCCGAGGGGAGGTCGGCGGCGTGCGCCAGTGGCCAGGGCGGGGGCAGCGCACTCCAGCCGTCCGCCGTCAGCGGGGCGCCGGGGCAGTCGCTGTCGAGCAGCACCCGCGCTCCGTCCGTCACCAGCACCCCGGCGAGATTCACGCCGCGCCCGCCGCCCGGCGCGGTGGTGGTGTAGCGCCAGCGCAGCCACACGCCCGCCGGATACCGACCGGTCGGCAGGTGTGCGTGCACCCGCTGCCAGGTGTGCCCGTGATACCCCGACAGTTCGGTGCCCGGTACGGTGTGCCAGCTTCGGCCGCCGTCCGTGCTGTGTTCCAGGACGAACAGGTCGGTGTCGTCGATGTCCACGAAAGCGTCGTAGCCGATGCGCAGCCGACCGCGTCCGGGAGGCGGCCCGGCCGGATCGCGCGGCGGCCGGGCGGCATGGCGTGGCGGAGCCGCCATGAGCGGTCCGGTCGTCAGCGTGCCGTCGCTCCGTCCGTCGGTGTACTGTCCGTCGGTTTCCTCGCCGTCGGATTCCGGGTCACCGTTGTCCTGGCCGACGGGCGGGCCGGTGAACCATGAGCGCCCGCCCCCGGGTGCCCGTACCGGGATCGACCGGGCCAGTGCCTGGGCGAGGGCACGCCGTGCGGAGTTGGTCGAGGGGGTCTCGTCGAGGGGGTGCACCCGGTTGGTCAGCAGGATCGCGAACGACCGCGACTGGGGGTCGATCACAAGTGAGGTGCCGGTGAACCCGGTGTGCCCCAGCGTCCGCGGCGAGGACAGTGCGCCCATGTACCACGCCTGGTCGAGTTCGAAGCCGAGGCCGTGGTCGTCCCTGGGGAAGCGGCTCGTGTAGTTCTTCTCCAGCAGGCTGACGGCGTGTGGGCCGAGGATCCGCCGACCCTGGTACGTACCGCCGTTGAGCAGGGCCTGGGCGAGCACCGCGAGGTCGTCCACGGTGGAGAAGACTCCGGCGTGCCCGGCCACGCCGCCCATGGCCCAGGCGTTGTCGTCGTCCACCGAACCGCGCAGCATCCCGCGCTCGGGAGTGACCTTGTACGAGGTGGCGGCGATCCTGGGCCGCCAGGTGGCGGGCGGGATGTACGCGGTGTCGCGCATCCGCAGCGGCTCGGTGATGCCCTCCCGTACGAGACGGTCCAGCCGTTGCCCCGTCACCTGTTCCAGGACCAGCTGCAAGCTGAGCATGTTGAGGTCGGAGTAGCGGTACGTGGCGCCGGGCCGGGCGAACGGCCGGGCCTGAAGGATCGCCTCCTTCCGCGCCCCCAGCCCGCCGCTGTCCTCCCACAGCGGTGGACGGGGGTCGGCCGGCAGGCCGGAGGTGTGGGTGAGCAGTTGCTCGACGGTGATGCCGCCCTTCCCGCCGGCGGCGAACGCGGGCAGGTAGCGCGCTACGGGTGCGTCCAGCCGCAGCCGTCCGGCCTCGACCTGCTGTACGGCCACGAGCGTGGTGAACAGCTTCGAGAGCGACGCCAGATCGTAAATGGTGTCGGCACGGGCCGGTACCCGCTGCCCCGGCGGCAGCTCCTGTTGTTCCGTGTAGCGCACGGCGTAACCGCTCGCGCGCCGGGCGACGACGGCGCCGTCGTGCGCGAGCAGCGCGGTGGCGCCCGGGAACAGGTAATCGACACCGTGCTCCGGGTCGGTCCAGCTCGGGAGCCGGCGCAGAAATGCGTCGATGGGTGCGGGGTCGAGCCCCACCTCCGTGGGTGCCGCGTGCCGCAGTACGGTTCCGGCGGGCGCGAAGCCCCGCGCGGGCCGGTCGAATCCCCGGCTGACCCCCGGCCCGGTCGTCGGACCCGCGCCGCGGTCGTGGCTTGCGGTCGACGGTACCGGCGCGAGCAGACCGGCCAGCACGACGAGCACGCTCGCCGGCAGGATGACGTACGCAGCAACCCGCATGCAGCCCCCATCGCCTCTCACAGCTGTCGGAGACGGTCCCGCGACGACGAACTTACGCGCGCCGCACCGCGAGGGCCGGTACCGACGGGCATCCCGGGTCTGGCCCGTGCGCTCTCAGGGGCACGAGCGCACCGGGGCGGCTTGCGTGGCGACCAGTCCGGGCCGGGCCACGGCTGTACGATCGCGCTCGTCGCGATCGACCATCGCACCCGTGACCGGGGTGCGGAATCACCCGGACCCGGGGAGAGCAAGGGATGTTGATGCGGAAGTACCTCGCCGGGCACCGGAGCTCGACGCGATGAGCGGGCGGCAGATCACCGGCGAACTGGTCAGGGAGTGGGCGGAGTCGGTCCTCCAGCAGGTGGCTGCGCCGCCCGACGCCGCCCTTACCGTGACCGCGCGTCAGCCCGACGGCACCGACGCTGCCGCTGCCGCCGCCGAGCCGACGGACATCGTGGCCACGTTGACCTTCGCCGACGGTTCGGCCGTCTCGGTGGAGCTGGCGGTGGGAACGCGTGAGACGGACTCCGTGGTGCTGCTGGCCGACCGGTTCCAGGATGCGGTCCTGGAGGAGACGGGGGGTACCCCGCGGCCCCCGTGCCCCGGTCACGACCACCCCGCCATCGCCGCCGAGGTGGACGGCGTTCCCAGCTGGATCTGCCCGCACGGGATGGGCCGCACGGCGCGGCGGATTCTTTCGGACGTCGGGTAGGGCTTGCCCGGCGGGTGTTGTTCTGGGCAGGGGGTGCCCCTGCCCGGCGTCCGCAGGCTGCGGGTGCGTCGTGGCTTGTCGCGCAGTTCCCCGCGCCCCTTACGGGGCGCGTCCCCCATGCCGGGTGCGCAGGACTAGGGCGCATCCGAGTCCGGCCGCGGTGCGGGGCGCAGGGGGCTGCCCGCGACGGGGCACTCGTACGGGCACGGTTCTGCCGCGGCGGGGGCGGGGGCCAGCACATCGCTGCGGATTGTCGCGAAGGCGAGCACCGCACCGGCCACCGAGAGCCCCGCGGTGATCAGCATGGCGGTCCGGAAGCCGTCCGCGAAGGCTTGCGGGTCCTGGAAGTCGCCGCCGCCGATCCCGGCGAGTACGGGAAGTGCGGCGACGGCCGCGAGCTGGGCGACGCGGGAAACGGCGTTGTTGACGCCTGACGCGACGCCGGAGTGCTCGGAGGGGGCCGCCGCCAGCGCTGTCGCCGTGACCGGTGCGACCGTGATGGCCAGGCCCAGTCCGAAGACGAGGACGGCGGGCAGCACCGCTGCGGTGTAGCCGCCGACGCTGCCCTCGCCCACCTCGATGCGGAGCATCAACAGCATCCCGGCCGCCAGCAGCAGCGGCCCGACCGTCAGCGGGATGCGGGGCCCGATGCGCTGGGCCAGCGCCCCGGCCCGCGAGGAGAGCGCCAGCATCAGCAGCGTCACCGGCAGGGATGCCGCGCCGGCGTACAGCGGGGTGTAGCCGAGGGAGGTCTGCAAGAAGACGACGAGCAGGAAGAAGACACCGCCCAGCGCGGCGTACACCACGAAGGTGACGGCGTTCGCGCTGAGGAACTGACGCGCCGTGAAGACGCCCGGAGGCAGCATCGGGCTGGGCGCACGGCGCTCCGTTTGCGCGAGGCCGATGAGCCCGGCGAGACCGAGGACGAGAGAGGCGGCCGTCAGCCAGCCGGGCGACTCGCCGCGCGGCCCCTCGATCAGTGCGTAGGTGATCCCGGCCAGCCCGACGGTCGCCAGCGCCGCACCGCGTACGTCCAGTCGCCCCGTCGCTGCCGGGTCGCGGCTCTCCGGGACCCGGCGGGCGGTGACCCCGATGACGAACAGGCCGATCGGGACGTTGATGAGGAAGATCCACCGCCAGGAGAACGCCTCGATGAGGTAGCCGCCGACGATCGGACCGAGCGCCGAGGCCACCCCGGTCAGCGCGGACCAGGCGCCGATGGCCGCGGGCCGGTCCGCGGAGCGGTAGGTCGCCTGGATGATGGCCAGGCTCCCTGGCGTGAGCAGCGCGGCGCCGACGCCCTGCAAGGCCCTGGCGATGATGAGGACCCCGGCGGTGGGAGCCACCGCGCACAGCACGGACGGGATCATGAAGCAGACGACCCCGAGGGTGAAGACCCGCCTGCGCCCGTAGCGGTCCGCGAGGGAGCCGCCGAGCAGGATGAGCGCGGCGAGGGTGAGCAGATAGCCGTCGAGCACCCACTGGAGTTCCGACACATCCGCACCGACGTCCCGCCCGATCGCCGGCAGCGCCACGTTGACGACGGTCGCGTCGAGGAAGCCCATGGCCGAGCCGAGCACGGTCGCCAAAAGGACCCAGCGCCCGGTGGTGGAACGGAAACCGACGGTACCGGCGCCGGGCATCGCGTGCTGTCGCGCTTCCATGGTCGCTCTCCGCCTCCGCCCTCTGCCGCCTCCCCGCCGCCACCTGCCGTTCCGCCGATCGTACGGGCGGCACCGGCGACGCCGGGTCAGGCGCCCCGGTGCGCTTGCCGGTTGCCGCTTGCCGCGTGGTCAGGGCGCTGCGGGCCGCTGGATGTCGTGACCCCGTCACAGCGAAGCCGTCGTACGGTCACCACCCCTCTCGCACACTTCCCCCGCGTCACACTGTGAACCATGATGTCCGCCGACATCGGCGCGGGAATGCGGGGGAGTTCGGGAATGGACAGGCGGGCGTTCTTGAGGGGTACGGCTGTGTTGCCGGCAGCGGGGGTGCTGGCGTATGCGGGCGGCGGTGGCGTGGCCGCGGCGCAGGACGGGGTGCGCGCTCGCGCCCGTACGCGGGTCGCGCCCCAGGACTGGATGGCGGCGCTGGGGGCATCGACCCAGCTGCGCTCACTGACGATTCCCGGCAGTCACGACTCGGGGGCGCGGCACGGAGGGGCCTGGGTGGAGTGCCAGGACACCTCGATCGCCGAGCAACTGGCGGCCGGAATCCGGTTCCTGGACGTACGCTGCCGGGCCATCGACGGGGTGTTCGCCATCCATCATGGTGCGTTCTTCCAGCACCTGATGTTCGGCGATGTGCTAATCGCCTGCCGTGACTTCCTCGCCGCGCATCCGGGCGAGACGGTCCTGATGCGGGTGAAGCAGGAGTACTCGACCGTCGGCGACGAGGAGTTCCGGCGGATCTTCGACGTGTACCTGGACGAGAAGGGCTGGCGTTCCCTCTTCCGGCTCGACGGCACGCTGCCGACGCTGGGTGAGGCGCGCGGCAAGGTGGTGTTGCTCGCCGACAACGGCGGGCTGCCGGGCGTCCGTTGGGGGGACTCCGAAATCTTCGACATCCAGGACGACTACCAGGCGGAGCCGTTCGCCAAGTACCCGAAGATCACGGAGCAGTTCCGCGAGGCGGCGGCGCGCCCCGGCCCCTTCTACATCAACTTCGTGAGCACGGCCGCGGGGCTGCCGCCCGTCTGGAACGCGGACCGTCTCAACCCGCAGGTGCGGGAATTCCTCAGCGGGTCCGAGATGGCCGGGCGGACCGGGCTCGGCATCGTTCCGATGGACTTCCCGCAGGCGGAGCCCGGCCTCATCGAAGCCGTCCTCGAGCACCAGCCCGTGGATGCGTGATCGTCGCCGGGTCAGTCCGGTACCGCCAGTGGGTCGGCGGTGAGCTGGACGGGCCTGGTGAGCGCCGTCTTGTAGGCGGCACGGTCGAAAACGTACGGCCCGATGGCAAACTCACCCCACTGCTTGCGGAACGGCTGCCGGAAGGCCGACCAGGTGACGGTCCCGGCGGTGGTGGTGATGCGGGCCATCAGTGGCCAGCAGCCCCAGATGCCGCAGGAACAGCCGAGTACCACGGTGGAGCCGCTCGCGGAGTCCGCGAACTCCGGGGCGGGGTCACCGAGGAAGTGCCGTACGGGATCGCCGATCTCGGAGAGGGAGAGCCCGTCGTGCTGGGTCAGCAGGAATTCCTCCTGCTCGGCCGGGGTCTGCTCGTGGCCCTCCTGAGCCCACAGTGCCCGGGTCGCCTCGGCGACGCTCACCCGCAGGTCCGTCCCGTCGATACGGAACCCGTACACGGACTCCTCCGGGCCTTGGGAAGCGGGGGCGGAGCTGGGGTAGTTCAGGAACTCGATCTGCTGCATATCCGCCATCCTGATCCGCTGTCGGCAGCCGCGCGACACCTTTTGCGTCGTGGCCGGGCGCGCCGTTCCCCGCGCCGCTTCGGAGGCGCAGCCCCATGCCGGGTGTGCAGGATGCGGACAAGCGCTACCCGGAGGGTGCCGTGCTGGGGCGGGCGCGGAGGTGGGTGCGTTCGCCCTGGCGGCCGAACAGGCTGAGGATCTCGACCGGTTCGGCCGCCGCGGCGCCGAACCAGTGCGGTACGCGGGTGTCGAACTCGGCCGCCTCACCCGGAGCGAGCTCCAGGTCGTGTTCGCCGAGGACGAGCCGCAGCCGTCCGTTGAGCACGTAGACCCAGTCGTAGCCGTCGTGGGTCTGCAGCTCGGGCTCCTGGGGGGAGCTGCTGGGCGGGATGACGAGTTTGTACGCCTGGATGCCGCCGGCCCGGCGGGTCAGGGGCAGCATGGTCATGCCGTGCATGGAGACCGGACGCAGATGGATGCGGGGGTCGCCGGTGGGTGGGGCGTCGACGAGTTCGTCGAGCGTGACGCCGTGCGCTTTGGCCAGTGGGAGCAGCAGTTCGAGGGTCGGGCGGCGGCTGCCGGACTCCAGCCGGGAGAGCGTGCTCACCGAGATGCCGGTCCTCGTCGACAGCTCGGCCAGCGTGGTGCCGCGCTGTCTGCGCAGCGCGCGGAGTCGTGGGCCGACCGCTTCCAGTGCGTGGTCCAGATTGTCGTCCATGCTTCAACCTTGCCAGACCGGCAACAACATTTGCCGCTCTCCGAGGCCGGCCCGCACAGTTCCCGTCGGAGGTGGTCATGATGACCGAACAGCTGAGTGACGGCTACGACGTGGTGGTGATCGGCGGTGGTGCCGCCGGACTGAACGGGGCGCTGATGCTGGCCAGGGCGCGGCGTTCGGTGGTGGTGATCGACGGCGGCGCCCCTCGCAACGCCCCGGCCGCGGGCGTGCACGGGCTGCTGGGCCACGACGGCGTCCCACCGGCCGAGCTGCTGGAGCAGGGCCGGGCCGAAGTCCGTCGCTACGGCGGCCACGTCTTGCCCGGCGAGGTCGAGGCGGTCACCCGCGCGGAGGCCGGGCCCGCGGGGGCCCACCAGGACGCCCCTCCGGCCCGCGGGGAAGCCGGGTTCGCCGTGGACCTGGCCGACGGCAGGACCGTACGGGCCCGGCGGCTGCTGGTGGCCACCGGGCTCGTGGACGAGCCGCCGGAGGTGCCGGGGCTGCGGGAACGCTGGGGCCGCGACGTGGTGCACTGTCCGTACTGCCATGGCTGGGAGGTCCGGGACCGGGCAATCGGGGTGCTGGCCGGCGGTCCGATGACCGTGCACCAGGCGTTGCTGTTCCGCCAGTTGAGCGCCGATGTCGTGGTCTTCTCCCACACCCTGCCGCCGCCGGCCGGCGAGGAGGCGGAGCAGCTGGCCGCCCGGGGGATCCGGGTGGTCGACGGCGAGGTGGCGGCCCTGGAGATCGTGGAGGACCGGCTGGCGGGGGTACGGCTCGCCGACGGCACTCTCGTCGGCCGCGAGGCGCTGGCCGTCGCCCCGCGGATGTCGGCACGCGCCGCCTTCCTGGCGCCGCTCGGACTGCGGCCGGTGCCGCACCCGGCGGGGATCGGCGAGTACCTTCCCGCCGACCCGACCGGCCGCACCGATGTCCCCGGCGTGTGGGTCGCCGGTAACGTCACCGAACTCTCGGCGCAGGTCGGCACCGCGGCGGCGGCCGGCGCCGGCGCGGGGGCCCAGATCAACGCCGACCTCGTCGCCGAGGAGACCCGCCAGGCGGTCGCAGCGCACCGGGACCCGTTCTCGCCCGCGGCAGAGGCACGCCTCGGCGAACCGGTGGCGGGGGAGCGCCGCCACGGCGTGTGAAGCGCTCGGCCCGGCCGAGCCGCCGGGCCGGTGTCATCCTGGGCGGGTGGAGAGCGTGCAACCGCTGCTGACCGTCGGCCACGGCACGGCCGGACGGGAGGAGCTGGCCCGACTGCTGGACGACGCCGGGGTGCGGTCCGTGGTGGACGTACGCACCGCGCCCGGCAGCCGGCGCAATCCCGACGCGCACCGTGAGGCGCTCCGCGAGTGGCTGCCCGAGCGGGGCATCGACTACCGCTGGGAGCAGCGGCTCGGTGGCTTCCGGCGGGCCGCGCCGGATGCGCCCGACACCTTCTGGCGCAACGCTTCCTTCCGCGGTTACGCCGGGCACACCCGCAGCCCCGAGTTCCTCGCCGCCATGGACGACCTGCTGTACGACGCCGCGGAGATCCGTACGGCCGTGATGTGCGGCGAGTCGGTGTGGTGGCGCTGCCACCGGCGGCTGATCGCCGATTTCGCCGTACTGGCCCGCGGCCGGACCGTGCTGCACCTCGCCCATGACGGCCGCCTCACCGAGCACCCGCCCACCTCGGGAGCCCGGCTGCGGGAGGACGGGCTGCTGGTCTACGACGGGGAGCCGTAGCCCTCCCGCAGCCCACACGTGGAGGTGGCCAGGAGACGCCGTGCTCCCTCGCTCACTCCGGCGGCAGTTCTCCCGAGCGGGCGATGCCGGCGTACCAGGAAGCGCTGGATTTCGGGGTGCGCTGCTGGGTGTCGTAGTCGACGTGCACCAGGCCGAAGCGCTTGTCGTAGCCCCACGCCCACTCGAAATTGTCCAGCAGCGACCACACGAAGTAGCCGCGCACATCGGCGCCTTCCTGGATGGCCCGGTGTACGGCCTGCAGGTGGCGATGGACGTAGGCGATGCGTTCGGGGTCGTGGAACCGGCCTTCGGCGTCCGGTACGTCGGGGTAGGAGGCGCCGTTCTCCGTCACGTAGAGCGGCGTTCCCGGGGCCTCGCGGTGGAAGCGGAGGAGCAGTTCGGTCAGGCCGCCCGGATCGATGCTCCATCCCATGGCCGTCTTGTTGCCGGGCGGCTGGTGGAAGGCGACCCGGTCCGCGCCCGGCCAGGGCGAGTGCTCTCCGCCCCCGTGTCCGTCGTTGCGCTCCGGCGCGGTGCCGGCCGGTGCTGTGGAGACCACGGTCGGGGTGTAGTAGTTCACACAGATGCCGTCCAGCGGCTGGTGGGCGAGGGCCGGGTCGCTGTCCCGTACGAAGGACCAGTCGGTGAGGTGGGCGGTGTCGGTCAGCAGGTCCTCGTCGTAACTGCCGTGCAGCATGGGGCCGGTGAAGACGCGGTTGGCCAGCGCGTCGATCCGGCGGGCCGCGTCCTGGTCGGCCGGAGTCCCGGTACGGGGGCGTACGGCGGCCGGGTTGAGGCTGACGCTGATCCGGGCGCTGTCCGGGAGGGCCGCCCGCAGCGCCTGGACGGCCAGGCCGTGTCCGAGGTTGAGGTGGTGCGCCGCCCGCAGCGCCGCGACGGGGTCGGTACGCCCCGGTGCGTGCACCCCGGAGCCGTAGCCGAGAAAGGCGCTGCACCAAGGCTCGTTGAGGGTGGTCCACATCTCCGCGCGGTCGCCGAGCGCTTCGGCGACGATCCCCGCGTACTCCGCGAAGCGGTACGCCGTCTCGCGCTCCGGCCAGCCCCCGGCGTCCTCCAGCTCCTGGGGCAGGTCCCAGTGGTAGAGGGTGAGGACCGGGGTGATGCCCGCGCCGAGGAGCTCGTCGGTCAGTGCGCGGTAGAAGTCGAGCCCGCGCTGTGCGGCGGGGCCGCGACCGGTCGGCTGGATGCGGGGCCAGGAGACCGAGAAGCGGTAGGCACCCAGGCCCAGTTCGGCCATCAGCGCCACATCGTCCCGGTAGCGGTGATAGTGGTCGCAGGCCACGTCCCCGGTGTCGCCGCCGGCCACCTTGCCCGGGGTGTGGGAGAAGGTGTCCCAGATGGACGGGGTGCGGCCGTCCTCCCGTACCGCGCCCTCGATCTGGTACGCGGCGGTGGCAGCGCCCCACAGGAAGCCGGCGGGGAAGCGGAGAGGTGCGGCGGTGCCCACCGCGGTGTCAGCCTGCACGGATGTCATAGGAGCGCTCCCATAGTTTGTGCGTGGTTTGTGCGGGCACAGCTGTGCCCTGGTTCGTCGAGGTGCCGGGGATCGCGATGTGCCGGGGGTCGAGGGGGAGAGGGGGCAGAGGGCAGAGGGAGAGGGGGCAGAGGGGGGAGGGGGAGCCGTGAGGAAAGCCGCCCCACACGACCTCCCTCACGGCTCCGTCCGTGCGGCGCCGGGTTCCACGCCCCGGGCCGCACGGGATCGGGTCAGCCCTTGACGGCTCCCTGCATGACACCGCCGACGATCTGCTTGCCGAACAGGGTGAAGGCGACCAGCAGCGGCAGGGTGCCCAGCAGGGCGCCGGCCATGATGACGGACTCGTCGGGGATGTACCCGCGGCCGAGGCCCGTCAGCGCGACCTGGACGGTGGGGTTGTCCTGGGTGAGCGCGATGATCGGCCAGAAGAACTCGTTCCAGGCCAGTACGAACGTCAGCATGCCCAGCACGGCCATCGCGGGCCGTGCCACGGGAAAGACGACGTGCCACACGATCCGCAGGCTGTGCGCGCCGTCCACGCGCGCGGCCTCGATCAGCTCGGTCGGCAGCGCGTTGACCAGATACTGCCGCATGAAGAAGACGCCGAACGCGTTGACCATCATCGGCAGGATCACCGCCTGGAGTTGGTTGGTCCACTCCAGTTCGGCAATCGCCATGAACAGCGGTACGACGCTCAGCTGCGGCGGCACCATCATCGTGCCGATCACCATCATCAGCAGCGCGTTCTTGGCGCGGAAACGGAGCTTGGCGAACGCGTATCCGGCGAGCGTGGCGAACAGGACGGTGCTCAGCGCGATGCTGCCTGCCACGAACGTGGTGTTGAGCAGCGCCTTGCCCATGTTCGCGTCCTGCCACGCAGTGGTCATGTTGGTGAACAGATTGCCGCCGAACCAGAACGGCGGCGGCGTCTCGGCCAGCCGCTGGTTGTTCCGGGAAGCGGCGATGGCCGTCCAGATCAGCGGGAAGAGCGAACCCGCCGTGAAGAGCAGCAGGATGCCGTAGGTGATCCGCCCCGCGTGCAGATGGCGGCCGGCACTGCCGGCCCTCCGGGTGCCCCTGCGGGGAGCCGGCCCGGTGGCCTTGTCGGCGGCCGCTTCGGTGGTGGTCCCGGCGGCCGTCGTGGTAGCCGTACGGGTGCGGCGCTGGGCCGTGGTCGGCAGCATGTCCCGCCCCCTTCAGTGGGTCTTGGTGAGACGTCGGGCGATCAGCCAGTTGACCAGGCCGATCACGATGAGGATCAGGAACATCGTCCAGGCGATGGCGGAGGCCCGGCCGAGCTGGAAGTCGAACCAGCCCTGTTCGTACAGATAGAGCCCCAGCGTCTGGTACTGGTGCGAGCCGCCGCCGGTCTGCGAACCGCCGAACAGCAGCGGTTCACCGAAGAGCTGGGTGGCTCCGATGGTGGAGACGACCACCGTGAACAGGATCGTCGGCCGCAGCGAGGGGATGGTGACGTGCAGGAACTGCTGCCAGCGGTTGGCTCCGTCCAGCGCAGCGGACTCGTACAGGTCGTCCGGGACGGCCTGCATGGCGGCGAGGTAGATCAGCGCGTTGTAGCCGGTCCACCGCCAGATGACGATGGACGAGACGGCCAGCTGCGAGGTCCAGGTGCCGTTCTCCCAGTCGATGTGATCGACGCCGATCAGCCCGAGCCCCCAGTTGATCATCCCGTAGTCGCGGCCGAACAGCATCGTGAACACCAGCGTCGCGGCGGCGACCGAGGTGGCGTACGGAGTGAGCATGGCGACGCGGAAGAACGTCGACCCGCGCAGCTTGTAGTTGAGCAGATGGGCCAGGCCCAGGGCCATCAGCAACTGCGGCACCGTCGACATCACGCCGATGGTGAAGGTGTTCTGCAGCGCGTTCCAGAAGAAGTCGTCCTCCAGCAGCCGGGAGAAGTTGCGCATCCCGACCCACTCCATACGCGTGGGGTCGTGCAGCGAGACCCGGTGCAGCGACGCCCAGCCCGTGTACAGCAGCGGGAAGAGGCCGAAGGCGGCGAAGAAGAGGAAGAACGGTGCGATGAAGGCGTAGGGGCTCCACCGGGCGTCCCACCGGTGGCGGCGCCCGCGGGGCCCCTCGGAGCGCTCGCGGCGCCCTTCGGAGCGCTTGCGGTCGCCGTCCGCCGGAACGGGACGCCCGGCTGCCCGGACGCGGGGGAGTGGCTCAGTCCTCGACGACGTCATCGATCTTCTTCACCGCGGCGTTCCAGCCCTCCTCGGGCTTCTTGCCCTGCTGTTCCACCTGGAGGATGCCGATGTCCGAGATGGTCGTCTTGATCACTTGGTCTTTCGGGCCGAGCGGGATGGTGGGAATGCCCTCGGCGGCCTTGGAGAAGATCTCTCCGATGGGTGCCTGGTCGAAGTACGGGTGCTTGGCGCCCTCGACCTTGGGAAGCGCGTAGGCGGTCTTCGAGCTGGGGAAGCTGGCCTGCTTCTCGAACAGCCTGGCCTGTTGCTCGGGCGCGGTGAGCCACTTGGCGAGCTTGACGGCTTCCTTCTCGTTCTTGCCGCCCTTGGGGACGGTCAGGAAGGAGCCGCCCCAGTTCGCGGGCTTCGGCGCCGCTGCCACATCCCACTTTCCGGCGCCCTTGTCGCCGGCCTTCTCCTTGATGTAGCCCAGCATCCAGGGCGGGCAGATGACGCTGGCGAAGTCGCCGTTGGCGTACGCCTGGTCCCACTCCTTGTCGAACTGCTTGAGCTTGCCGGTCATCTTGCCCTTGACGGCCCGCATGGCCAGGTCCCAGGACTCGCGGACGGCCTTGCTCTTCTTGTAGATCAGCTTGCCGTCGGCGTTGTAGTACTTGACCGGGTAGCTGGAGACGGCCCCGTTGTACAGACCGGCGGCGCCGTCGGTGAACGCGGTGCCCTTGGGCGCCGACTTCATGTACTTCTCGCCGGTGTCGACGTACTTCTCCCAGTCGCCCGACCACAGCTTGCCGACCTCGTCCCGTTCGGTGGGCAGCCCGGCCTTCTCGAACAGGTCCTTGCGGTAGCAGACGCCCATCGGGCCGATGTCCGTGCCCAGGCCGACGACCTGGCCGTTCTCGGCCTTCGCCTGGTTCCACTTCCAGTCCAGCCAGTCGGACTCGCGTACTCCGTCGACCTTGGCCATGTCGACGAGCTTGTCCGAGTGCAGACCGGCGACCTCGCTGATGTTGTCGACCTCGACGGCCTGGATGTCGCTCAGCCCACTGTTGGCGGAGAGGTGGTTGAGCAGTGCCGGGTAGTAGTCCTCGTTGCGTTCCGTCGAGTTCTCTTTGATCCGGATGTTCGGGTGGAGCTTCTCGTACGCGTCGTAGAGGCCGGCCTGTTTGTAGCCGAAGACGCCGAACACCCCCACCGAGACGGTGGTCTTGCCGTTGCCGCTGTCGGAGCCGCCGCTGTCCTCGGCGCACCCGGCGAGTAACCCAGCCCCCAGCACGGCCGCGAGGCCGTAGGTGACGGGCCGGCTGCGGAGTGGGCTCCGCGTGGTTCTCTTCCTCGTCGTACGCATGGCTGTGCCGTCCCTCCCGGACCCGCGTGAAGCAGGAAGCCGCTCCCGGCGCAGCTGTGATGTGGGAGCGCTCCCATCGATGCGTTGCAGCATGCGCGAGGGGAGGCCGCACGTCAAGAGATACGCCAAGGGAGCGCTCCCGGAGCCGAATCGGTCCCGATGTAGTTCAATGGGCCCGTCACGCAAGAGCGACCCACGGACGACGGCGCCCACCAGGGCGGGAACCGCGCCCGCCAGGGCAGGGGAGAGAAGGAGGACGCGTCCATGCCAGCAGCCCGCGCGGAAGGCGCCGGGAGGCCCGGGCCGGTGAAGTCCGGCCCCACCCTGGAACAGGTCGCCGCGCGTGCGGGCGTCGGCCGGGGGACGGCCTCCCGGGTGATCAACGGCTCCCCGCGGGTCAGCGAGCGCACCCGTGCCGCGGTTCAGGCCGCCGTGGCCGAGCTGGGCTACGTCCCCAACCGTGCAGCCCGGGCGCTGGCCGCCGGAAGCATGGACGCCATCGCCCTCGTCGTACCCGAAGGGGAGAACCGGCTCTTCGCAGAGCCCTACTTCTCCGAGATCCTGCGCGGAGTGAGCACCGAGCTCGGCGACACGGATATGCAGCTCCTGCTGACCCTCATCCGCGACCAGCGGGGGCGCGAACGCTTCGCGCAGTACGCCGCGGCACACCGCGTGGACGGCGTACTGCTGGTGTCGGTGCACGGTGACGATCCGCTGCCCGACCTGCTGCGGGACGTCGGTATGCCCGCGGTGCTCAACGGCCGCCGCTCACACGCCGAGCGACTGTCCTACGTCGACTCGGACAACCTCCTCGGCGCCCAGATCGCCGTCGAGCATCTGCTCGGTCGGGGGCGCCGGAAGGTCGCCACCATCACCGGACCGCTGGACATGTACGCGGCCCGCTGCCGGCTCGACGGCTACCACGAAGCGCTCCGCGCGGCAGGAGGGACGAGCGACCGGCCGGACGAACGCCTCGTCGTACAGGGCGACTTCACCGAGGAAGGCGGGCACCGCGGCATGCTGGAACTGCTGAGGCGGGACCCGGAGGTGGACGCGGTCTTCTGCGCCTCTGACGTGATGGCCGCCGGTGCCCGGCTGGCGCTGCGGGAGGCCGGGCGGGACGTGCCGGGGGACGTGGCGCTCGTCGGGTTCGACGACTCGGCGGTAGCCCGGCACATGGATCCGCCGCTGACGACCGTACGGCAGCCGATCGAGGAGATGGGGCGCGCCATGGTCCGGATGCTGCTGGACCTGATGGCCCGCGCCCAAGAGGACACCGGGGAGCAGTACAGCGCCGACGGCCGGGACGGTACGCCCGACCAGTCCCGCCTGGTGCTCCCCACGGAACTGATCCGGCGCGGCTCGTCCTGACAGACGACGCAGGCCCCCTGGGCGATCGCGGCCACCGGACCCGGAGTCCTCGCCGGCTGTCCATGGCTGTCCCGTGTAGGGAGCGCTCTCACCTGGCGAAGCAGTATGTCCCTCCCAGGGCAACTCCACAACGTATGCGGGGATTCACCCCGTAGAGCCCGCACTTGTGGGCCTGCGACGCGTTGTTCCCTGCAGCGGGTTTCCAAAGAGCGGCAGGAGAGCGGTGGTGGCCATGGCCGGGGCAGCGACGCGGGTGTGCATCGGTGTGGTGGCACCACTGACCGGGCGGCTCGCACCGCTGGGCGAGCCACTGTCGTTCGCCGTACGGTCGTCGGCGCGCAGGATGGTGCGCCTCCACAACAGCGGCCGCGCCTACGACGTACGGATCGCCGTACGCGACAGCCGCTCGCTCCCTGAGGGCGCTCGCCAGGCCGTACGCGATCTGGCCGACGACGAGCGGGCGAACATTGTCCTCACCATGGCCGGCACGCAGGTGCTGCCGGCCGCCGCCGACGCCTGCGAAGAGCTCGGGGTGCCATGCGTATCGACGACCTTCCCCTGGCAGGCGTACGGATACGCGCGCGGGGGCGACCCGCTGCGCACCTTCCGGTGGACTTACCACTTCGCCTGGGGGCTGGACGACATCGCCGGCGTCTTCGCGGACATGTGGGAGCGGCTGGGGGTGCGGCGGACCGTCGGCTGCCTGTGGAACGACGACCTGCAGGGACGGCTGCTGCGCCACGAACGGTTCGGCTTCCTCCCGGCGGCTCTCGCACGCGGCCACACTCTCGTCGACCCCGGCGGCTACCGCGAACCGGCAACCGGCTTCGACTCCCACCTCGCCCAACTGCGCGAGCAAGGCGCCGAGATCCTCACCAGCGCCGCCACCGCGGCGGACCTCGCGCTGTTCCTCCGCCAGGCCCGCACCACCGGGCCGGTACCGCGGCTGATCACCTGTTCGCGCTGGCTGACATACCCGCACACTCTCACCACGCGCGCCCGGGAGGCGCACGACGAGTTGGCCGGGGCGAAGGTGGCAACCCTGGTCTACTGGAGCCCCGAGCACCCCTACCGCTCCAGTCTGGACGGAACCACCTGCGCCGAGCTGGCCCGCGCCTATCAGAAGGAGACCGGGCAGCTCTGGCTCCAGCCCCTCGGCCTGGCCCACGCCCTCCTGGAGGTCGCCCACCACGCGCTGGCCGCCGCCGCAGACCCCACCGACCGCGCGGCCGTCGCCCGTGCGCTCGCCAAGACCCGCACCGACACCGTTGTCGGCACCCTCGACTGGACCCAGGGACCCACACCGAACGTCGCCCTGATTCCCCTGGCCGGAGGCCAGTGGCAGCGGGGCCCGCACGGTCCCCGCCTCACCCTCGTCACCAACACCCGGGTCCCCGCCGTCCCGCTCACCGGTGACCTCGTCCCGGCGCACTGAGCCGAACCGTCACGTTGCGCCCGCGAGAGAATGCGGAACGTCGTCGGTCTGCCCGGCTCTCACGGCCCGGAGCTCTCGAGTTGTCGGCCCGCCGGACCGGGCCCACCATCGGGGGGAGGGCGGCGAAGGAGGCGGCGGTGGCGGAACAGATGACGATGCGCTCACGCAGCGCGTGGCCGAAGCTGCGGGTGGCGGACTGGACCGGGACCCGCGACACCCTCCATATGTGGACGCAGATCGTCGGCAAGATCCGCCTGGCCCATGCTCCCCTGGTCAACCACTGGTGGCAGGTGACGCTGTACGTCACCCCACGAGGGCTCACGACATCGACGATCCCGTACGGCACCGGCGCCTTCGACATCGAGTTCGACTTCATCGACCACCAGCTCCACATCCGCACCAGTGAGGGAACCGCACGCCGGCTGGAACTGGAGCCCAAACCCGTCGCACAGTTCTACGACGAGACCGTGCGGGCCCTGCACGAGCTGGGCGTCGAGACCCCGATGCAGCCGTGGCCCAACGAGGTGGAGCAGGCGATCCCGTTTCCCGAGGACACCGTCCACGCCTCCTACGACCCGCAGGCAGCCCACCTGTTCTGGCGTCAGCTCCTCCAGGCCCACCGGGTGCTGGGACAGTTCCGCGCCCGCTTCGTCGGCAAGGTCAGTCCGGTGCACTTCTTCTGGGGCGCCATGGATCTGGCCTGCACCAGATTCTCGGGCCGCCCGGCGCCGACCCATCCGGGCGGGGCGCCGCACTGCGGGGACTGGGTGATGGTGGAGGGCTACTCCCGGGAGTTGAGCAGCTGCGGCTTCTGGCCCGGCGGCGAGGAGGGCGCCTTCTACGCCTACGCCTATCCCGAGCCGGACGGCTTCCGGGACCATCCCGTCCTTCCGGCCGACGCCTTCTACAGCGAGCAGAACGGCCAGTTCCTGCTGCCCTACGAAGCAGTACGCACCGCCGACGACCCGGATCGCGTACTGACCGAGTTCCTCCAGACCACCTATGAGGCAGCAGCCGAGCACGGCGGCTGGAACCGCGCCGAGTTGGAGGACGACCCGCACCGGTGGGACCGCCGCCGCTAGAGGTTGTCCGGCGCCTCTTGCGTACCCCGCATGGGGGGCTGCCGCCCCGTCAGGGGCGCGGGGAACTGCTCCCCCAGCCTCCGGCCGGGAGGTGCCCCCACCAGCCACTACGTACCCGCAGCCCGCGAGCATCGGGCAGGGGCACCCCCTACCCGAGTCCGCCCCGTGCAGGTTTCGCCGCCGTGGGCTCCGGGTGGAATCGCAGTCCCGCGTCGAGCACGGCGGCGAGCGCCCGCCAGCCGTCCCGGTCCCGCCGCGGCGGCACCGCCAGTTGCGTACCGGCATCCGTCAGGGGCCGCCCGCACTCCGGACACGGTGCGGGTGACCCGTTGCGCTTGTAGGACGCCCGGCAGTCCACGCACACATGATGGGACCGCCGCGTCGCCGGATTTCCGTACGCCATCCCCCGAAAGTACGCCGCACGCCCGCGCCCCCGACACCCGATTTTCCTCGCGGGCAAGCGGGAGGCCCGTCGGTCAGGCGCCGGTGGCCCCGTCGATGCGCTCGCGGAGGAAGTCGGCGTGACCGTTGTGGCGGGCGTATTCGGTTGCCATGTGGGTGTAGATCCACCGGAGGCTCACCTGACCGCCCATGAAGGGGGCGGTGTCGTCCAGTTGCCGGGTGGCACAGTTGGCGCGGGCCTGAGCGATCTCGCTCTGCCAGGTGGCGTGGGCGGTTGCGAACGAGATCTCGTCGGAGAGGCCGAAGCCGTCGTCGTGACCGCTGGAGTCGGCTGACCGGGGCGGGTAGATGGGCGGAACGTCCTCTTTCATCAGCACGCGGCGGAACCAGTTGCGTTCGACCTCGGCCATGTGCTGGACCAGGCCGAGCAGGGTCATCGGAGAGGGCGGGACGGAGGTGCTGCGCAGCTGCTCCTCGGTGAGGCCCTCGCACTTGATGGCCAGCGTCGCCCGGTAGAAGTCCAGCCAGCCTTCCAGAGTCGTGCGCTCGTCGGCGTCGAGGGGCGGCATCGGCCGTTCAGCAGTCGTCATGGACGCGATCCTGCCAGCACGGTGTGACAACGCCCCTCGAGTGGCATCCGCAGTCCGCTCCCGAAGTGTCGGCCGTCGACGTCGGTCCGCATCGCGTGCGTCTCAGAAGCCGGACACTGCCCCGGCACGGCATGCTGGAGACGACTCCCTGCCCCCGTCCGCCGGAAAGACCTCGCTGTGCTTGTTGCCCGCTCCATCGCCCTGTTCGCCGTCGCCGCTCTCTTCGAGATCGGAGGGGCCTGGCTCGTCTGGCAGGGCCTCCGGGAGCACAAGGGGTGGCTATGGATCGGTGCGGGCGTCATCGCGCTCGGCCTGTACGGAGTGGTGGCGACGTGGCAGAGCGACGACAACTTCGGGCGCATTCTCGCGGCGTACGGAGGGGTCTTCGTCGCCGGGTCGATCGCGTGGGGCATGGTCGCCGACGGCTACCGGCCCGACCGCTTCGATGTCATCGGCGCGCTGATCTGCCTCGCCGGGATGGCAGTCATCATGTACGCACCCCGCGGACACTGAACCGCTGACCGGGCCGTCGGCGGACACGGGACATCGCCGGGCGGGCGGGAGCGCGCCACAGCGAAACCCCTGCCGTAGCGAGACGACAGGGGCGGTACGTCAGGGGCAGTACTCAGGGACGGGGTGCCATGCGGCGACGGAGGCGGGGGAAGAGGGGGACGGAAGACCGGCGGGGAGGCGGGGGAAGAGGGGGACGGAAGACCGGCGGGGAGGCGGGGGAAGAGGGGGACGGAAGACCGGCGGGGAGGCTGGGGCGGGCGGACGGTTCAGCTGGCGAGCGGCGTGTCGTCGCCGTTCGTATCTGTCGTGTCGGACAGCTGCGTCGGGTCGCCGCCGTGGAACTCCGGGTCGATCGCGTTCGCCGCTCCCAGAGCTGTGAGGATCCAGGCGTCTTCCCGAGTCCGGAGTCGCGCGGCCTCGCGATGGGCCAGCGCCGCTTCCAGTTCGTCCAGCGCGGTGTCGAGCCGGGCGCTGTCCTTTCCGGCCGCTGCGTCGCGGACGCGCTGCCGTGCTTCGTTCACGCCCGCGTTCGCGTCCTCGTACAGGGCGTCGAGCTCGGATTGTTTCGGGTCAGCCATGTGTCCAGCGTACGCGCCGCGAATCTTGGCAGTCGCGCGGCCACGGTTGCGGAGGTTCCAGCCGTTGTACTTCGCCCAATTGCACGGACGACGCCTGGCCTGGCGGCGGTTCGGCCGGTCTCTGCGTACCGGTCTCTGCACCGGAGAGTGCAAGGGCGTGACCCCCTGCGGACCGCGGACCAGCCGTGTCCTGCGGCAGCAGCGTCGCGTGACAGTAGTCAGGCGGGCACCGGTCTGATAGGGGTACCGCATGGATTTCCAGGAGAAGACCGGGTTACCGCGTGCTCAGGACGTCTCCGAGTTCCTGGAGTGCCTGCGGCAGCTCAAGGAGGCGTCGGGTCTTACGCTGCGGCAGTTGGAGGAGCGGGCTGCCGCGGCCGGTGACTACCTTCCGCGCAGCACTCTCTCATCCATGCTCAGCGGCAGGAGGCTCCCCAGGCCCGAGCTGCTTGCCGCGTTCGTCCGCGCCTGCGGGCACGAGGAGCAACTGACGGCGTGGCTCCGGACACGTGACCGCCTCGCCCGGGGCGAGGTCGACGACGCCGCCGGTTCCCCGGGCGGAGCCGATGCGTCCGGTGCCGCCGCCTCCAGCCGGGACGACGGCGCTCTTGCCGATCCCGGCGCTCCCGCAGGCGCCGCCGACGCAACCGCATCGGCCACCGGTGCTCCCCGGATCCGACGGCTGCCGCGGCACTTGCTGCGGCCCCGTCTGCTGGTCCCGCTCGCGGTCGCGGTACTGCTCGCCGCCACGGCCGGAGTGCTCGGCACCCGCGGTGACGAGTCCGGCGGCGACAAGCCCCGGCCCCGCTCGGCGGCTCTCACGGACGCCGCGGAGGACTCCTCCGCCGACGAGACCGGAGCGGCGACCGATGTGCCGCGCGGTGCGGTGCGGCTGCGTCCCCTCTCCGCCCCACGCCTGTGTGTGACCGACGGACACGTCCCGGACAGGCGCTACGACTCGCAGGTCGCCGTGCAACGCCCCTGCGACCGGACACAGCCGCAGACGACCGAGCTGACCCCGGAGCCGGGCAGCAAACGGCACCGCATCCAGTGGCACCACCCCGAGTTCGGCACCGGCTGCCTCAAGGTCCTCGGTACCGGGCCGGCCAAGGATCTGCTGGAGCCCTGGGACGCGTGCGACCGCGCCGACCTCTTCCGCCTCGTACCCGTACGGGGCAAGGACGCGTACGCCCTGCGGACGGAGGACGGCCGCTGTGTCGGTATCGCGCGCCCCGTGACAGCCGAGGGCACGGAGGCTGTCGCCCAGCGCTGCACCTCGGGCCGGCACCAGATGTTCCGTATCGAGCCCGCGAGTGAATGACCGCCTCTCGGCCGCGCTGGTGGGCGCTCGCCCGACTGCGCGGCCCGTTGGTGACCGGTGACCGACGACCGGCCGTCCCTCACCCCCCGTGGTTGAGGGACGACCAGTGGCCCGGCAGCTGCCGCAACGGAGGAAGTACCGCATGGCCCAGATCCTTCGGCGCGGCTCCGGCCGACGGAAGAGCAATGTACTGTCCCGGACGGCGGCCCCCCGTCCCTGCAGCTCAGCGGCGTCTGTACACCTTGTCCCGGACAGGCGGGACAGCGGCCGGCCCCCTTCCCGCTGTACGGGCCGTTCCGAAAGAAGTGGCTTCGCCCGGTGTGATCAACTTAGCCTCGGCGGCGAGCAGCCCAGCTCGCAGAGGAAAGGGCCGGTGCCGCGGCTCCTCGAGGCACCGGACCTCGTGACCCGGAGGTAAGCGAAGTTGAGCAGGTTGACCATCGCCGTGGACGATCTCTCCGGCCCGGAGATAGCCGAGTTCCTCGAAGAGCACGTCCAGCAGATGCGGTCCCTCACACCGCTGGAGAGCAAGCACGCGCTGGATCTCGACGGCCTTCGGAAGCCGGAAGTGACGTTCTGGTCGGCCTTGGAGGAGGACACCCTGGTCGGATGCGGCGCCATCAAGATGCTGGACCCGTCCCACGCGGAACTGAAATCGATGCGTATCAGACCGACCCGGCAGCGAAGCGGGATCGCGTCGATGTTGCTGCGGCACATCATCGCCGAGGCCGAGGGCATGGGTTTCACCCGGCTGAGTCTGGAGACCGGATCGGCCGAGTTCTTCCTGCCGGCGCGCAGGCTGTACGAGAAATTCGGATTCCAGTACTGCGAGCCGTTCGCCGACTACCGGCCGGATCCGAACAGCGCCTTCATGACCAGGACGGTGTGAAGCGGGGCCAGAGTGGGCGAGGGCCCGGACAACCGGGCCGTCGCCCAGAAGAGCGGACGATCAGGCAGTCTGCGGCGTCTTCTCGTCCTTGAGCATCTTGCGCACTTCCTCGCGCAGCTCGGGCGAGTCGGTGTGACCGTGGACGGAAGCCGCGTGTTCAGCGGCGGCCCGGACCACCTCGTCCTCCTCACCGGCAATGGTGAGCGTGCAGTTCGACTCGCTCGGGTAATCCCGGCAGTCCGCTACCTTGCGCATCAAGGGCACCTTCTTCCCCTCTGGCGTGCAGGTACCTCTGTCTTCAGGGTCGCGCGGCGGTCCCGACCAGGCAAACGTCGTACCGGCCCGCCGGTCAGCCCTCAGGGGCGGCCGGCCGCGCGCTTCCTCGCGTAGTTGCGGCGCGCCACCACTGCCAGCAGGGCGGCGCCCGCGAAGCCGACCAGGAGGGTTGCCCACTCGGGCAGATCGGCCGCGCGGAGCAGGCCCGCGACGCCGAAGCTGGTGTCCCACCCGGCCTCAGTGATGGCGGAGCCGAATCCCTGGACGACGAGGATGGTGCCGAACAGCAACAGCAGTCCCTGCCCTGATGTGGTGTCCGGCTTCTTGGATCGGTTCTTCAGCTGGTTCGCCATGGCGAGATGTTTCTCCGGTGTCGGTGCGGCAGTTGTCGGCGCATCGGTTCCGATGCGGTCGCATCACATCCTGCAGGGAGAGTCGATACGATGCAAGTGCATCAGAACGCGGAGAGGAGTGGACCGTGCCCAGGCAGGTCGACTACGAGGACCGGCGCAGAAGGATCGCGGAGGCGGTCTGCACCCTGATCGCGCGCTCCGGCATGGAGGCGGTCAGCCTGCGCGATGTCGCCGCGCAGGCCGACGTGTCCATGGGGGCTGTCCAGCGCAGCTTCCGCACCAAGGAGGAGATGCTTCTCTTCGCGCTGGAACACCTCACCCAGTACGTCAGTGAACGGGCACAACAGCGCATTGCCGCGACCTCCACACCGCAGGCCGCGGCCACCCTGCTGTCCCACACGCTGGCCGAACTCGCCCTCCTGGACGAGGAGTCGAGGCGAGAGGCACACGTCTGGCTGGCCTTTGTCGCCCATGCTCCGGCCAGCGAGAAACTGGCCGCCGTCCTGCACGACACCTACGGCAAGCTCCACGATCTGATCGCCTGGCTTCTCCGGTACGGCCAGGACACCGGAGAGGTCGCCGAACACCTCGACCCCGCTCGTGAAGCACACGCGCTCCTCGCCCTGGCCGACGGCCTGACCGCCCACGTCGTCGCAGGTCACCACTCATCCGCGACGGCGCTGGCCATCCTCCGACACCAGGTCGACCAGCTGCTGGAACCCTCACCCGGCCACGGCTGACCCCCAGCCGGAGCACCGGCCTCCGGCCAGGGCTTTTCCGGCGGATCTTGCGTACCCGGCAGGGGGCTGCGCTTGCCAGCGGAGGGGCGGGCCAAGATCTGCTGGACTCGGCCTGGCCGCGCTCGCGCGCTGCGCGGCTATGCCGCCGGAGTGCGACCCACGTAGACGGTGTTGGCCGAGGTGCCGCCGTGCAAGGGATTGTCGAAGGTGACGGTGTGGGCCCGGGCGCCCGGGAACACTTCGGCGAGGTCGGCGGTGAAACGCTGCTCCGGCGGATCGTCCGACCACAGGGCGAAGACGCCGCCGGGGTGCAGATGCCGGGCGAGGCGGCGCAGACCGGCGGGCTCGTAGAGGGCCGCGTTGCTCGGCCGCAGCACATGCTGCGGCGAGTGGTCGATGTCCAGCAGGATCGCGTGGAAGCGCCGCTGCGGCGCTTCCGGGTCGAAGCCCTCGGGGTCCGCGGCGAGGGCGAAGAAGTCCCCGTGCACCGGACGGAACCGGGTGTCCCCGAACAAGCGGGCGCCCACCGGCACCAGCTGCCGCTCATGCCACTCGATCACTTCGCCGAGTGCCTCGACCACCAGGAGCGAGCGCACCCGAGGGTCTCGCAACGCCGCCTCGGCGGTGTAGCCCAGGCCGAGTCCGCCTACGACGACGTCCAACTCGCCCTGAGGTGCCTCGGCCAGACCGAGCCGGGCCAGCGCGACTTCGCCCTCTGTGAAGAGGCTGGTCATCAGGAAGTCGTCGTCGAGCTTGACCTCGTACACGTCCGCACCGGAGGCAGGGTCCCGACGGCGCCGCAGGCTGATGGCTCCCAGTGGGGTCGGTCGCCAGTCGAGTTCCTCGAATCGTGCGCTCACTCGGCAAACCTACCTTGATCAGGGCCGGTGCCGGAGCACCCCGCAAAGCCCACCGGACGTCCGGTGCACCCCGCTTTCGTACGTGTCGGCCCTCTTTGATGAAATGCGTATCGTGACAGGTGCGACAGGTAAGTGGTCCTCGGATACGGCAACCCCTATCGCCTCGTACGCAGCGATCGGGGACAGCTTCACCGAAGGTGTCGGAGATCCGGGACCCGACGGAGTCTTCGTCGGCTGGGCCGACCGGCTCGCCCTGCTTCTGGCGGGACAGGCCCCCGACGGCTTCCGCTACGCCAACCTGGCCGTACGCGGGCGGCTGTTGGGCCAGATCATCGCGGAGCAGGTGCCCCGCGCCAAGGAACTCGCCCCCGATCTGGTGACGTTCTGCGCCGGGGGCAACGACATTCTGCGGCCCGGCTCGGACCCGGACGCCCTCGCCGAACGCTACGAAGCCGCACTGACCGAACTGCTCACCGGCGTCGGCACCGTGGTGGTGTGCACGGGCTTCGACACCCGCAACTTCCCGCTGTTGCGCCATCTTCGGGGCAGGATCGCCACGTACAACGGTCATCTGCGCGCGGTCGCCGACCGGCACGGCTGCCCTGTGCTCGATCTGTGGTCGATGCGGGGCGTCCAGGACCGCAGGGCGTGGGACGAGGACCGCCTCCATCTGTCTCCCGAGGGACACCGGCGCGTCGCGATGCGGTGTGCCGAAGTGCTGGGCATGGAACCGCCCGCGAGCCCGGACGAGCCCTGGCCGACCGTACCGGGCCCCGCCGCCACCTCACGCCGGGACGATCTGTACTGGGCCCGCCAGTATCTGCTGCCCTGGATCGGCCGTCGGCTGCGCGGCGAGTCCTCCGGCGACAACATCCAGGCCAAGCGCCCCGATCTCCTCCCGCTGCACACCCCGGAGCCGTGACGCGCGGCCGGAGGGTTCACTTCGGCGAAAGGAGCTCGTCCGGCAGGCCGAGGTGGTCGCGGAGGGCGCGCCGGCCTGCGGGCGTGACGGTCACCGCCCGGGTGGTGCCGATACGGGTGATCCACCCCGCGTCGAACGCGTGGCGGCACAGGGCGGCGCCGACGGCGCCTGCCAGGTGGGGGCGGCGTTCGGTCCAGTCCAGGCACGACCGCACCGACGGCCTGCGTGTGCCGGCCGGGACGGCGATGCCCAGTGCGCCGAGCCAGGCGTCACCCTCGCCGGTGAGCCGGAGACCGTTGTCCCAGTCCAGCAGGCCCCGTTCGGTCAGCGCGTCGGTGAGCGCGACCCCGACGGTTCCGGCGAGATGGTCGTAGCAGGTGCGGGCGTGCGCGAGGGCCTGCCGACGGCCGACCGCCGACAGCGTGCGGGGCGGCGTGCGGCGCTGGGGCGCCAGCGCGGCGAGGTTCTCGACCAGCTCGGCGACGTGCGGGTCGGCGAGCCGCACATAGCGGTGCCGCCCCTGCCGCTCCTCGACGAGCAGGTTTCCGCGGACGAGCGCGTTCAAGTGCTCGGTCGCGGTGGAGGCGGCCACCCCCGCATGACGGGCCAGCTCGGTCGCCGTCCACGCGCGGCCGTCGAGCAGGGCCAGACAGAAGCCCGCACGTGTGCCGTCGGCCAGGAGCTTGGCGACGGAGGCCAGGTCGGGGCCTGCTGCGTGGCTGCGCGGGACTCTCATGCCCCGATTATCGCTTGCGTACCCGGCATGCCCTGGGGGTACGTCCCGGACGGAGTCTGGGGGAGCAGACTGCCCAAGCTTCGCAGTGCAGGGGGAGACCTGCCCGTCAGGGGCGCGGGAACTGCGCGACCAGCCACAACCCAGCCGCAGCCGACAACGCTTCGGACAGGGGCACCCCCAGCAGCGTCAGGGTGCGCACAGCTCCGCGAGGGCCATCGTGGTCAGGTTGGTGTTGGCGCTGGGGAGCGTCGGCATGACCGAGGCGTCGATCACGTACAGGCCCTCGGTGCCGTGGACGGCTCCCGAGGCGGAGACGACGGCCTCGGGGTCGTCCGCCGGGCCCGCCCGGCAGGTCCCCGCCGCGTGCTGGTAGCCGGCGACGAGCCGGCGACAGGCGTCCGCCACCGCGTCGTCGTCATCGATGTCCCGGCCGGGAACGCGTTCGCCGCCCAGCAGGCCGACGAGCGGCGGGGCGTCCAGCAGCCGTCGGGCCAGCCGTACGCCTGCCGTCATCTCCCGCAGGTCTTCCTCCTCCCGCAGCAGAGCCGGGTCGATCCGGGGCGGATCGTCCGGACGGGACGAGCGCAGCCACAGCCGCCCGCGTGAGCGCGGACGGAGCACGGCGACGAACACGTTGAGCGTTGCGCCGCCGTCCTCGGTCGCATATGGCCCCTCGGGAAAGATGTGGTGGCCGGGGAGGACGAGGAAGGCCTGGAGCACCGGGTCGGCGGCCCGCACGGGCACGCCCGTGACCGCGTACTCCAGCGTCACCGTCGGATGGTCCTGGAGGTTGCTGCCGACGCCGGGCAGGCCCACAAGCGGATCGATGCCTGTCTGCCGCAGATGCGCGGCCGGTCCGATGCCCGAGCGCATCAGTAGCAGCGGACTGCCGTAGGCCCCGGCGGCGAGGACAACCCGGTCCGCGTGCAGGGCGGTGCCCTCGGTGTCGGCCAGCCGCACACCGGTCGCACGGTGGCCGCGCATCAGTACCCGGTCGACGGTGACACCACCCCGCACCGTCAGATTGGGGCGGGTACGGGCAGCGGCGAGATAGGTGAGCGCGGTGCTCTGCCGCACCCCGTGACGCCGGTTGACCGGCACGGGGCCCGCGCCCAGCCCGTCCGGCGCGTTGTGGTCCGGCGTACGGGTCTGGCCGTCGTAGAAGCAGGAATCCATGAACGCCCGCTGCAACGGGGTCAGCGCTCGCTCCGGATACCGGCCGACGGGCACCGGGCCGTGCGCACCGTGCCAGGGGTGGGTGCCGAAATCCAGGTCCGTCTCGACGCGGCACAGGGAGGGCAGCAGCAGCGGATACGACCACTCGGGCACGCCCTGCCGCGCCCAGAAGTCGTAGTCACCGGGGGTTCCGCGCAGCGCGATCGCGGAGTTGATCGCGGACGACCCGCCCACGAGCTTGCCGCGCGTCAGCTCCACGGTGCGGCCGAGAGCGTCCGGTTCGCTCCGGTAACCCCAGTCGTGCGTGGGGGTCGAGGCGGGGCTCAGTGCCACGTCGTACGGCTGGTCCTCGGCTCGGGAGCCGTAGTCGGGGCCCGCCTCCAGCAGCAGCACCGACCGCGCCGGGTCCTCGCTCAGCCGGTTGGCCAGCACGCCGCCGGCCGAGCCGGCCCCGACGATGATCACATCCCAGCCCTCGGCCATCTGCCTCCTTCTCCGTACGCCCCTTCCGGCCTTCCCCGCAGGGCGCTTCCGGCCGGGGGAACGGTGTTACGTATCACCGCAGTGGGTTAGGGGTGGAGCAGGGGACGCATGCGACTCCTGTGACCCGCGCCAGAGACCGGAATTGATTGACCCGAACTGATCGAAAGGGAGCGACGACCATGGGCGAAGGCCACTCCACCGGCGACACCATGCAGGCCATGACGTACGAATGGTTCGGCGGCACCGAGGTGCTGTCGGCGACGCGGCAGCCGCTGCCCAAGGTGGGGCCGGGGGAGGTCCTCGTCCGAGTGCGGTGCGCGGCGGTCAACCCCGTCGACTGGAAGCTCATGGCGGGCGGGCTGCGGGATCTGATGGACACCGTCTTCCCTGCCGTACCCGGCTGGGACGTCGCGGGCGTCGTCGAGCGGGTCGGCATCGACGCGCCCGAGTTCTCCGTCGGGGACGAGGTGATGGCCTATGCCCGCAAGGACTATGTGCACGGTGGGACGTTCGCCGAGTTCGTCAGCGTGCCCGTACGCTGCCTGGCCCGCCGGCCGTCCTCGCTCTCCTGGGAGCAGGCGGCGGGTCTGCCGCTGGCCGGCCTGACGGCGTACCAGACGCTCACCCGGCTCGGTACCGGCGAGGGCGAGACGGTGCTGATCCACAACGCGGCAGGGGGAGTCGGCTCGCTCGGCGTGCAGATCGCCCGCGCCCTCGGCGCCCGCGTCATCGGCACGGCGTCACCGGCCAACCACGACCGGCTGCGCGAACTCGGAGCCGAGCCGGTCGCCTACGGAGACGGCCTCACCGACCGGGTGCGCGAGATCGCCCCGAACGGAGCCGATGTGGTGGCCGACTTCGTCGGCGGCGTCCTCGACGCCACGCTCGGCGTACTGGCCGAGGGCGGCCGGCACGCCTCGATCGCGGACAACACGGTGACAGAGGCGGGCGGCCAGTGGATGTGGGTACGCCCCAGCAGCGGCGACCTGACCGAGCTGGCCGACCTGGCCGACGCGGGCAAGCTGACGGTACGGGTGGCGGAGACGTTCCCGCTCACCCGGCTGGCCGACGCGTTCCAGCTGAGCCAGGAGGGCCACGTGCACGGGAAGATCGTCGTGACCCCCTGACGGCAATGCGGCACCCGGCGCGGCTCACAGCGGGTGGACCAGGTGACGGTGCCCGCGTCGACCTCGCGGGCGACCCCGCGCCGGGCACTCCACGCCTGGGTCCGCACCGCGGCGGCGAGCCCGTAATCGGTCGCGTTCGCGCGGGCGACCGCCTCGGCCTCGTCGTCTAAGACCTCGAAGGTGGCCACGGGGCCGAACACCTCCCGCCGGACGGAACGGCGCCGCCACGACCTCCACCTCCACGAGGCAGGACCGCACGAACGCGGCCGCGCCACCCCCGGGTCGACCAGCCTGCCGCGCACCAGGACCGCCGCCGCACACCGCGACCTCGGTCACCAACCGGTCGGTATGTATGGCTGGTTCGCGGTCCGCGCTCGGACCCGTGTCCGTCCCGGGGCCGTCGCCGGGCCTCACCGCACCGCGGTACGACGTCGGTCGTGGCCTCCGCCGGAGCCCTCGCACGCCATCCTCCGGCTCCGGGGCGCTGTGAGTAATTGCGAGGGCATCGCAGCTGGTCAGACCCCGTAAGACCGCTGTAGCCGCAATCGGTTTTCTGTGCCACCGTGCCGTCATGGAGGGCAGAGAGCACAACCACACTCACCACCACCGCACGTACGTCTCCCAGCTGCGCCACCAGCTGGCCCACCTGATCACACCGCACAGCCATGAGGCGGCGGACAAGGTGGATGCGGCGATGGAGACCTCTCGGGAGGGGATGCGCACCCTGTGGATCTCGCTGGCCGTCCTCGGTGCGACCACGGTCCTGCAGGCGTTGATCGTCGCCTTGTCCGGCTCGGTGGCGCTGCTCGGGGACACGATCCACAACGCGGCCGACGCGCTGACCGCGGTGCCGCTGGGCATCGCCTTCGTACTGGGACGGCGGGCGGCCAACCGCCGCTACACCTACGGTTACGGCCGGGCCGAGGACCTGGCCGGCGTCCTCATCGTCGCCACGATCGCCGCGTCGGCAGCGCTGGCCGCGTGGGCGGCGGTGGACCGGCTGCTCGACCCGCGGGAGATCACGCACCTGTGGGCGGTCGCCGGCGCGGCGCTGGTCGGATTCGTGGGCAACGAGTGGGTCGCCCGCTACCGTATCCGCACCGGCCGGCGGATCGGATCGGCCGCCCTGGTCGCCGACGGGCTGCACGCTCGCACCGACGGTTTCACCTCGCTGGCCGTCCTGTTGGGCGCGGGCGGCGCCGCGCTCGGCTGGCGGTTCGCGGACCCGGTCATCGGTCTGCTGATCACGGTCGCCATCCTGTTCGTCCTGCGGGACGCCGCCCGGGAGGTCTACCGGCGGCTGATGGACTCCGTCGACCCCGCACTGGTCGCCACCGCGGAGACGGCGCTGCGCGCGGTGCCCGGGGTCCGCGGCGTGGGACAGGTGCGGATGCGGTGGATCGGCCACACGCTGCGTGCGGAGGCCGACATCGTCGTCGACGCCCATCTGACGGTCGTCACAGCCCACGGCCTGGCCGTGGAGGCGGAGCACGCCCTGATCCACGCGGTGCCCCGGTTGACCGCCGCGACGGTGCACACCGACCACACCCCCCTCGGCAGCGACCCGCACGCTCCCCTCGCCCACCACACCGCCCGCGCCCACAGCCCTACGGCTCCGTAAAGTGAGCAGGCCGGGCGATCTGATGTCGTGGTAGGCACGGCCGTACGCTGACCTCGACCCCGGCGGCGCTGGAGAAGATGCTGCACGTCTTCGCCCAGCGCCCCTGATCAGGCTCCTGGGACGGGGCCGAACTCCCGGCGGATTCCAGGGCGTCAGGCTTCTCCGTCCCGGCTGTGGCGGTGCAGCGCGCGGTCCGGGGTTCCGAACCTGTCGGCGGCGAGCCGGGCCTGGTGCCAGTGCGGGTAGATCAGCTCGGGAGCGCTCACCTTGTCGAGCCGTTCGAGGTCCGCCGCGTCGAGGCGGACGTCCACGGCACCGAGGTTGTCCCGCAGCTGCTCGTCGTTGCGGGCGCCCATGACCAGGGTGGTCACCCCGGGCTGCGCGAGCAGATACGCGAGGGAGACCTGGGCGGGTGAGACGCCGTGCGCGGCGGCGATGTCGACGACGGTCCCGATGGTGTCGTACAGCTTCTCCTCGTCCCGTACCGGCGGTTCGTCCCAGTCGGTCAGATGCCTGCCGCCGTCGGCCTGTTGGCCGCGCCGGTACTTGCCGGACAGCAGCCCGCCGGCCAGCGGGCTCCACACCATGATCCCGAGTCCCTGGTCGAGCGAGAGCGGCACCAGTTCGTACTCGGCGTCGCGGGACTCCAGCGAGTAGTAGATCTGGTTGCTGACGAAGCGCTGGTAGCCGTGCGCGTCCGCGACGCCGAGCGCCTTCATCAGCTGCCACCCCGAGTAGTTCGACACCCCGAGATAGCGGACCTTCCCCGTCCGGACCAGGGAGTCCAGCGCCTCCATGGTCTCCTCCAGCGGGGTGAGACCGTCCCATTGATGGACGTGGTAGATGTCCAGGTGGTCCGTGCCCAGCCTGCGGAGGCTGCCCTCGACCTGGTCGATGATGTGATGCCGGGACAGCCCCTGGTCGTTGGGGCCGTCTCCCATGGGCATGCGCACCTTGGAGGACAGCAGGAGACGTTCCCGGCGGCCCTTGACCGCCTCGCCGAGGATCTCCTCGCTGAGCCCGGAGGAGTAGATGTTGGCCGTGTCGAAGACGTTGACGCCCGCGTCCAGGCACATGTCGACCTGACGCCGCGCCCCGGCGACGTCCGTGGAGCCGACGTTCCCGAACACGTCCCGGCCACCGAACGTCATCGTCCCCATCGTCAGGACCGAAACCCGCAGGCCGGAACGGCCCAACTGTCTGTACTCCATCCAAGCTCCCCTGCTCTGTGTGATGGGCCTCCGCCGAGCGGCGGCCGGCACTCGGCGTCTACCACGTGCGCGACCGGCCCATTCGAAGTTCAACCTTCAAGTTTTGCTTTGGTGAGCAGCGGCGCATGCAATTGCGCTTGACGCAATGACACCTTGCAGAGATTGCACTGGATTCAGCTGTCCAGGTGTCGCAGAGTGCTGGTCATGTCCAACAACGACTTCCTGGCCGTTGTGAGCCAGAGCGGGCCCAGCGTCACGTTCTTCTCCGTCGGCCCGTACCGCGAACTCAACAGGGTCGAGCTGCCCAGCGAACCGCACGAGCTCTGCTTCGACCCGGCGCGCCGGCTGCTGTACTGCTCGATCACCTACCGTTCCGGCTACTACCACAGCAACGCGGGACGAGCCCACGAGATCGCCGTGATCGACCCGGACGAACAGCGGATGGTCGATGTCATCGATCTCACCCCGGAGCACGCGCCGCACGGTCTCGTCCTGGACCGCGACCGCGATGTCCTCTACACCAGCGTCGAAGCGACGGACTCCGCTCCCGGCGCGCTGCTCGCCCTGGACCCCGGCTCCCGGAAGGTGCTGCGCCGCGTCCCGGTCGCGGCGCCGGGCCCGCACTGGTTCACGGTGACGCCGGACGGACGGCACGCGTACACGGCCAACAAGGAAGCGCCGTACGTCTCCGTCGTGGAACTGGAGACGGGGCAGCTGCTGGACCGCATCCCGGTGCCGGGCAGCGAAGGCATCGACATCTCGCCGGACGGCCGGTACGTGTTCGTGGCAACCCCGAAAGGCGACTTCTCCGCCACAGAGCCGACCGACGCCGGAATCGTGGTGATCGACACAGCTCAGCAGCGAATCGTCCGCACGCTCCCGACGCAGGGCGTCAACTTCCCCGTCCACACGACGAGTCAGGGCCTGGTGCTCACCGGCGAGCTGCGGATGGCTCCGCCGGGCGCCGGTGGGGGAGGGCTCGGCACCCAGATCAACGGCGTGCTCAACGTCTACTCCCGGCCGGACTCCGGCGCGGAGTTGCTGGGCCAGGTCGAGGTGGGCCGGTTCCCGTTGACCGTCACCTCGTCTCCAGACGGCTCGCTGGCCTACGTCGCCAACGTGCTGTCCTCCACGGTCACAGTGGTGGACCTGCTGGCCCTGCGCCCTCTCGCCACGCTGCCGGTATCCAGCGGCGGAGAGCCGGGCGCACACGGGCTGGCGTACATCCCGGCGGCCTGAGCGCCTCCTTTCGGCCGTCCGCCCCTCAGCCCTTCGGGGCGGGCGCACCCGAATTGCTGATGAAAGTCATTTCCATTAACCTGCCGAGGTCGTCATCGTCGTCACCACACCAGGAGGTTTCTCATGGCCGTGCCCAAGCGGAAGATGTCCCGCAGCAACACCCGGCACCGCCGGTCGCAGTGGAAGGCCGAGACGCCGCAGCTCGTGCCCGTCACGGTCGACGGGAAGGTTCACCGGGTGCCGCAGCGGCTGGTCAAGGCGTACGAGCGCGGTCTGCTGCGGCCGGAGGACTGAGTAACTGTGAGGCGCGACCGGCTGCCCGTCACCGTGCTTTCCGGCTTTCTCGGCGCGGGAAAGACCACCTTGCTCAACCACGTCCTGGGCAACCGGCAGGGCCTCCGGGTGGCGGTGATCGTCAACGACATGAGTGAGGTCAATATCGATGCCGCACTCGTCCGCGGCGGTGAGGCCGCCCTGTCCCGGACCGAGGAACGCCTGGTCGAGATGACCAACGGCTGCATCTGCTGCACCCTGCGCGACGACCTCCTGGAGGAGGTCGACCGGCTCGCGCGCGAGGGCCGTTTCGACTACCTGCTCATCGAGTCCAGCGGCATCTCGGAGCCCATGCCGGTGGCCGCCACCTTCGCCTTTCCGCGCGACGACGGGGCCACTCTCGGCGAGCTGGCCCGGCTCGACACCATGGTCACCGTCGTCGACGCGGCGAACTTCCTCCCCGAACTCGCCGGAGGCGACGGGCTGGTGGAGCGAGGGCTCGACCAGTACGACGGTGACGAGCGGACCGTCAGCGATCTCCTCACGGACCAGGTCGAGTTCGCCGACGTCATCGTGCTCAACAAGCTCGACCTCGTCGACGATGCAGCAGCCGAGCGCTTGCGGGCCGCACTCGCCCGGCTCAACCCCGCGGCCCGGATCGTCCCCTCCCGGCACGGGCAGGTGGACCTGCACGAAGTCCTCGGAACGGGCCTGTTCGACCTCGACCGTGCCTCGCAGGCACCAGGCTGGGTCCGCGAACTCAACGGCGACCATGTGCCGGAGACCGAGGAGTACGGAATCTCCAGCATGGTCTTCCGCTCCGCCCGGCCTTTCCATGCCGGGCGGTTGTGGGAGTTCGTCACCGAAGGACTCGACAGCGGCGCATTCGGCCAAGTGCTGCGGTCCAAGGGCTTCTTCTGGCTGGCCGACCGTCCGCACGTCAGCGGCCTGTGGTCGCAGGCGGGCTCGGTGGCCCGGTTCGAGCCGGCCGGCGTCCGGGACGAGGAGGACCGGGGACAGGAGCTGGTGTTCATCGGCTCCGGGCTGCGCCCCGAAGCGCTGCAAGCGGCGTTGAGCGCCTGCCTGCTCGCCGAGGGCGAGAGCGCTCCGGCCGATGACCCCTTCCCGGAATGGGACACGTACGGCATCGACGATGCCTGCGCCCATGAGGACCACGGTCACGACGACCGTGCGGAGGCGCTCGCCTGAGCCATGAGTCCTGCGGGCCGGGTTCTGGAGCCCGGTCTCGTACGGCCCGCGTCCTGTGAGCGCGGCCAAGGAAATCCCCGGTGCCGCGTTGCGGCCCGGGGATTTCCTTGGCTATGCTCGGAGTTTCTCTGTGTCGAAACACAGAAAAGGCCCTTCGGAAAGGGCCGTCGACTGAAAAGAAATGTACCGGGCAGGGAGCCGTTTTGTCAAACCGGGGAAGCGCTGAGTTGCAGCACGAGCAGGACTACATCGACCATCTCTATGCGCGGGTCGATGCGCTGCGTGCGCAGACCGCGTCGGCCGTCGAGGAGGCGCAGCAGCCGGACGGCAACACTCGGCAGGCACGAGTCGAGCGGGACGTACGCGTCGCGGAGCGCTCGGGGCTGCTGGCCGCGCTGAACGCGGTGGACGGCTCGCTGTGCTTCGGCCGTATCGACCTCACCGACGGCGCCTCGCACCACATCGGCCGTATCGGCATCCGCGAGGACGACGCCGAGCGCACGCCGATCCTCATCGACTGGCGGGCTCCGGTGGCCCGCCCCTTCTACCTCGCCACCGGGCACACTCCCATGGGCCTGCGCCGGCGGCGGCACATCACCACCCACGGCCGTACGGTCACCGAACTGCACGACGAGCTGCTCGACCTGGGTGACGCGGAACGCACCGGTCACGAGGACCCCAGTGGCGACACCGTCCTCCTCGCCTCTCTCGACGCGGCCCGCACCGGGCGGATGAGCGACATCGTGCGCACCATCCAGGCCGAGCAGGACCGCATCATCCGTGCCCCGCACTCCGGCGTCCTCGTCGTGGAGGGCGGCCCCGGAACCGGCAAGACCGCCGTAGCGCTGCACCGGGCCGCGTTCCTGCTCTACGAACACCGCGAGTTGCTCGCCAAGCGGGCGGTACTGATCGTCGGCCCGAACCCGGCGTTCCTCTCCTACATCGGTGAAGTGCTGCCCTCGCTCGGTGAGACCGGCGTGCTGCTGGCCACCCTCGGCGAGCTGTACCCGGGCCTCGAGGCACGCGGCACCGACAGTCCGCGCGCCGCCGTGGTCAAGGGCCGCGCCGAGATCGCGGAGGCCCTGCGGCTGGCCGTACGCGACCGGCAGCAGGTGCCCGAGCCGGGCGAGCCGATCGTCGTCCCGCACGACGACGGCGATCTCGTACTCGACTGGCATCTCGTCGACGAGGCGCGCGAGGCCGCCTGCGCCACCCGGCTCCAGCACAACCTCGCCCGCCCGCACTTCGCCTTCCGCATCATCGACGCGCTCACGGCGCAGCTCGTCGAACGTATCGGAACCGACCCCTACGGCGGCCCCAACCTGCTGGGCCCGGACGACGTCGCGCAGCTCGGCAAGGCCGTCGCCGCCAGCCCGGACGTGCACGCGGCGATCGCGCAGTTGTGGCCCGAGCTGACGCCCGAGGAGTTCGTCGCCGACTATCTGGCCGAACCCACCCATCTGCCCGAGGAGGACGCCGCCGCGATCCGCCGCCCGGTCACCTCACCCGCCGACTGGACCCCGGCGGACGTACCGCTGCTCGACGAGGCTGCCGAACTGCTCGGCGAGGACGACAGCGCACAGCAGGCGGCGGCCGAGGCCGAACGCCAGGAGCGGATCGCGTACGCGGAGGGAGTGCTGGAGGTCGGCCGCGGTTCGGAGTCGTTCGAGTTCGAGGACGGCGAGTCGGAGATCCTCGCCGCGCACGACATCATCGACGCAGAGCGCATGGCGGAGCGCCACGAGGAGGCCGACCACCGTACGGCGGCCGAACGGGCCGCCGCCGACCGCACCTGGGCCTTCGGGCACATCATCGTCGACGAGGCGCAGGAGCTGTCCCCCATGGCCTGGCGGCTGCTCATGCGGCGCTGCCCGACCCGGTCCATGACGCTGGTCGGCGATCCCGTGCAGACCGGCGAGGAGGCCGGGGTCGGCTCCTGGGAGGACATCCTCGCCCCTTACGTCGCTGACCGCTGGGAGCACACCCGGCTCGGCGTCAACTACCGCACCCCCGCCGAGATCATGGAGCTCGCCGCCACCGTCGTACGCGCCCGGCAGCCCGGCTTCGAGCCGCCTTCCTCGGTCCGCTCCACGGGCACCCACCCCTGGGCCGGGCAGGTGGCCGGCGAACTGCCGGACGCGGTCGCCGAGGCGGCGCGGGCGCAGACCCCCGACGAGGGCCGGTTGGCGGTCATCGCGCCCCGCCGCCTGCACGAGGCGCTGGCCGCCCGGCTGCCCGGCGTGGTCGCGGGCGCGGAGCCGGACCTCACCCAGCACCTCGTCCTGCTCGCCCCCCGCCAGGCCAAGGGCCTCGAGTTCGACCGTGTCCTGGTCGTCGAGCCCGCCGAGTTCGGTACGAGCGACCTCTACGTCGCCCTCACCCGCGCCACCCAGACCCTCGGCATCCTGCACGAGGCGCCGCTGCCGACCGCGCTGGCGCAAGCACTGGGTACGCACCGCGAGAGCGAGACACCGAGGCCGTGAGCGCGGTTCCGGCGGCGAAAGTTTCGCGTCGCCGGGCCGGGCTTCTCGGTGCGGTACGAACGGTGCGAGCGTGGGGCGGCGTATTCCGCGCACCTAGGAGGGCCGCCCCATGTCCGAAGCCGTCGTTCCGCCGGAGAGCTGGGGCGGGCCCGGAGGGATCACGCTGCACTTCGCCCGCGCCTCCGGCGGACAGGTGCTGCTCGGCGGGCTCGGCGCCCTCGGGGACGGGGCCGCCCGTGCTGCGCTTCCCCTCGTCGAGGTCGCGCTCGCGGGGGAGGGCAGTACCGGCACCTCCGGCAAGCGGCACGTCGACGGGGCGGCCGGCAGACGGCTGCGCTACGTCCGGCACGAGGTGGACCCGGGCGAACCGCACGACCCGGCGGAACCCCGCCATCTCGTCGTCCATCTGACCGACCCGGAGAGCCGGCTGCGGGTGGCCGCGCACTATCGCCTCGGCGGCCCCGGGGTGCCCACGCTCCGCACCTGGGCCGAACTGCGGGCGGGCGCACGCGCGGTGACCGTCGAGCGGGTGTCCTCGTTCGTGTGCGGCGGGGTGGCCGGACTGCTGGGCGCCGGGTCCGCATGGGAGCGGGAGCTGCGGGTGTGGACGGCGCGGAATCCGTGGAGCGGCGAGTACCGGTTCGCCGGGGCGCCGCTCGGCGACCTCGGGGTGCCGGACGTGGGGATGACGCGGTTCGGACAGACGGGCACGAAGAGCCGTGCCGCGTGGACCAGTTGCGGTGCCTGGCCGTCGTCGGAGTGGCTCCCGACGGGGTGGGTGGCCGGGCCCACGGGGGTGCTGGCCTGGCAGATCGAGCACAACGGCTCCTGGCACGCCGAGCTGGGTGACCGGTACGACGACGTCTATCTGCTGCTGTCGGGCCCGGCCTCCCGCGAGCACCAGTGGTCCGTACGGCTGGAGCCCGGCGAGTCCTTCCGCACGGTCCCCACCACCGTCGCGCTCGCCCCCGACCGGGAGGCCGCGCTCGGCGCGCTGACGCGGCACCGCAGGGCCACCCGTCGGCGCCCGCACCCCGATCACCGGCAACTCCCCGTCGTCTTCAACGACTTCATGAACTGCCTGATGGGCGACCCGACGACGGAGCGGTTGCTGCCGCTGATCGAAGCGGCGGCCGAGGCGGGCGCCGAGGTCTTCTGCGTCGACGCCGGGTGGTACGACGACGAGCGGCGCGGCGAAGGGCCCGGCGGGGTGCCCGGATGGTGGGACGGCGTGGGGGCCTGGAGCCCTGCCCGCTCCCGGTTCCCCGGTGGCCTCGCCGAGGTGACCGACGCGATCAAGGCCGCAGGGATGGTGCCGGGGCTGTGGCTGGAGCCGGAGGTCGTCGGGGTGCGCAGCCCGGTCGCCGACGCGCTTCCCGAGGCGGCGTTCTTCCGGCGCGGCGGGCGGCGTGCCGTCGAGTGGGGGCGCCACCAGCTCGACCTGCGGCACCCCGCCGCCGTCGCACACCTCGACTCCGTAGTCGACCGGCTGGTGGAGGAGTTCGGCTGCGGCTACCTCAAACTGGACCACAACATCGACATCGGCGCGGGCACCGACAGCGCCCCGCACGGCCCGGGGCACGGGCTCCTGGAGCACAACCGCGCCTACCTCGGCTGGCTCGACGGCCTGCTGGAGCGGCATCCGCAACTGACGATCGAGGGCTGTGCGGCGGGCGGGATGCGCACCGACCATGCCACCCTCGCGCACGTCCAGCTCCAGTCCCTCACCGACCAGCAGGACGAGCTCCTGCTGCCCCCCATCGCCGCGGCGGCGCCCGCCGCCGTACCGCCGGAACAGGGCGCGATGTGGGCGTATCCCCGCCCCGGACACGGTCCGGAGGAGCTTGCGTTCTGCATGGTGACGGCCATGCTCGGGCGCATCCATCTGAGCGGGCGTGCCGATCTGCTGGACCCGGGGCAGCGGGCACTGGTCGCCGCCGCGGTCGCCGCCTACCGCTCCTATCGCACACTGCTGCCGCAGGCAGTGCCCCGCTGGCCGCTCGGGCTGCCGGGCTGGCGCGACAACTGGCTGGCCCTCGCGCTGGAGACGCCGGGCACCACGCTGCTCGCCGTCTGGCGCCGTGCGGGCGCACCGAGCGCGTGCGTGGTGCCGCTGCCGCCGGGTGCGGAAGAGGTGACCACCGTCTATCCACGGTTCCCGGAGGGGGAGGTCCGGCTGACGCCGGGCGGTGAGGGGCTGCACGTGACGCTGCCGAGCGCGCCCGCGGCGCGGCTGGTGCGGGTGCGTACGGCCGCCGGGTGAGCCGGGCTCGCGAGACGGCGCCGAAAGTTTTCGGGTTCGTCCCGCGCCGCTGACCTCGCCTCATGCGGACCGTAATGTCCCGACCGACCCGCCGTCCCCTCCGAGGAGTGACTTACGTGACCAGCCGCAGGACCGTACTGAAGGGAGCGGCCGGTGCGGCCGCAGGGATCGGGCTCGCCGCGCTCGGTACGACCGGAGCGGCCCGCGCGGCAGGCGCCCCGCCCACCGCCGCCGCGCCCACCTACGCCAACCCCCTCGTACGGCAGCGCGCCGACCCCCTCATCATGCGGCACACCGACGGCTTCTACTACTTCACCGCGACCGTCCCCGAGTACGACCGGATCGTGCTGCGCCGTGCGAAGACCGTCAACGGGCTCGCGAATGCGCCGGAGAAGGTGCTCTGGCGGGCGCACGCCAGCGGCGAGATGGCGAACCACATCTGGGCGCCGGAGCTCCACTTCGTCGACGGCGCGTGGTACATCTACTTCGCCGCCGGAAGCTCCCAGGACCAGTGGGCGATCCGCCCGTACGTCCTGGAGAACACCTCCGCCGACCCCTTCCGGGGCACCTGGACCGAAAAGGGCCGGATCCGGACGCAGTGGGAGAGCTTCTCCCTGGACGCCACCACCTTCGTGCAGCGCGGCACCCGCTATCTCGCGTGGGCGCAGCACGACCCCTCGGAGAACAACAACACCGACATCTACCTCTCCGCGATGGGAAACCCCTGGACCCTCACCGGGCCCCAAGTACGGCTCTCACGCCCTGAGCTGAGCTGGGAGACCATCGGCTTCTCCGTCAACGAGGGGCCGTTCGTGCTGCAGCGCAACGGACGGGTCTTCATGACCTACTCCGCCAGCGCCACCGACGCCAACTACTGCATGGGCCTGCTCACCGCGCCGGACGACGCCGACCTGCTCGATCCCGCGTCCTGGACGAAGAGCAAGGAACCGGTGTTCACCAGCAACGACAGTACGAGCCAGTACGGGCCGGGGCACAACTGCTTCACCGTCGCCGAGGACGGAAAGACCGACCTGCTCGTCTATCACGCGCGGCAGTACAAGGAGATCGAGGGCGACCCGCTGAACGACCCGAACCGGCACACCCGCGTCCAGGCCCTGGGCTGGAAGTCCGACGGCACCCCCGACTTCGGGATCCCGGTCGCCGACTCCTCCCGGCGCGGGGAGCGTGCGTGAGCGGGCCTGTCACCGCCGTCACCGGCTGAGCAGGTGACCCCGCCACGTCCCCGTCCCGGGGGGCGTGAGCTCGGCCATCCACTCCGCCACCAGCGCGACCAGCGTCTCCGGTCGCTCCTCGTGCAGATAGTGCCCGCACTGCGGCCACGCCACGACGTGCGAGCCGGGGTACGACGGCAGCTCCCGCTCCCATGCCGCCGCTCGCTCGGACGCGTACACCGCGAGCACCGGGCAGCGGCGGCGCGCGAGGTAGCGGCGCGCGGCCGGACGGGACCCGAAGGAGTCTGGCGCCAGGTACAGCTGCTCGCGGCAGGCCGCCAGGATCTGCGGGTCCATGGCGGCCATCAGCTGCAGATGCCGTTCACGCGCGGACGCGGGGGTGTGCGGGGAGAGGGCGCCGCGGACGAACTCCACCGCCCATGAGGCACCCTCGGTGCGCAGCGCCCGCTGTTCGTCCGGCAGCCTTCGCAGCTCGTCCGCGTCGGCGCCGTACGCCGGGTCGAGCACCACCAGCGCCGTCACCAGCTCCGGGTGCTCGACCGCGAGCGCGGTGACGACCTGGCCGCCCATCGAGTGCCCGACGGCGGTGACGGCCCCGGTGCGGGCCCGGCGCAGGAGCGTGGCGAGATCGGCGGCGAACTCCCGTGGAGACCAACCCCCTTTTCCCGGGGGCGTACGGCCGTGGCCGCGCAGCTCCGGCACCAGGACCAGCCGGCCCTGACCGGCCCAGGCCCGTGCGAGGTGCCGCCACTCGTGCCCGTCGCCGCCCCAGCCGTGGACGAGCAGCAGCGCGGGTCCCTTACCCGGCCCGAACGTGTCGACGTGCACCGCTCACGCCACCCGGTCCAGATCGGGCGCGTGCACCCGGTGCACAAGCGGCAGCCCGGCAGCCAGCCGCTCCAGTTCCTCCACCACGCCCAAGCCCAGCCGGCGCAGCTCGTTGCCGTGCGAGCCGGCGATGTGCGGGGTGAGGACGGCATTCGGGAGCTCGTACAGCGGCGAGTCGGGCGGCAGCGGCTCCGGCTCCGTCACATCCAGTACGCCGGTCAGCCTGCCCGCCACCAGTTCCCGGGTCAGCGCCGCAGTGTCAACCAGGCTGCCACGCGCGGTGTTGATGAGCACCGCGCCGTCCGGCATCAGCGCGAGCCGCTCCGCGTCCAGCAGACCGCGCGTCTGAGGGGTCTCCGGCGCGTGCACGCTGACGGTGTCGCACGTACGCAGCAGCTCCTCCAGCCCTGTACGGCGGGCGCCGAGCTGCGCGGCCGTGGCGTCGTCCGTGTACGGATCGAACAGCAGCGTCTCCACGTCGAACCCGCGCAGCAGCGCGAGCACCCGACGGCCGATGCGGGAGGCGCCGATGACGCCGACGCGCCGACCCCGGTTGCCGATGCCGGAGTGGATGAGGCCCAGGGTGAAGTGCCGCTCCGCACGGTAGCGCTCGCGCAGCCCCAAGGCGTCCTTGCCGGTCAGCAGAATCATCGCGAGCGTGTACTCGGCAACCGGCACCGCATTGGCGTCGGCAGCCGTGGAGACAGCCAGCCCCCGCTCCCAGCAGGCGGGCGTGACCAGTCCCTTCACCGACCCGCCCGTATGCAGCACAGCCCGCAGTCGAGGCGCGGCCGCCAGCACCGCGGCGTCCACCGGTGGGCAGCCCCAGCCGGTGACGAGCACGGTGGCAGCGGACAACGCCGCCCGCATCCCGGGCGCCTCGAAACTGTCGGCGACAGCCGCCAAGTCGGCCTCCGCACAAGCGGCCAACCGCGCGTGCAGATCAGGAGGAAAGAGCCGGGGCAGATGCTCCGGACTCATAGCGAACACCACAACAGGGCGAGATTGTTCAAGCACAGAGGGCCTTTCCAAAAATGACGGACGCGCCCCGAAGGGGCGCGGGGAACTGAGCGACCAGCCACAAAGCACCCGCAGCCGACACATCGCACTCCGCGAAACGGTCAATAGTCGAGCAGGCGAAACCAGCCGAAGTCCGCAGGAAAACGACCACCGTCCAGGTCCTGAGCGCAGAGCCCTACATGGGCGCCGGTGAAGCGAAGCCGCGATCCGTAGTCGTCGGACAATGTGGTGGAATCCAGCGACGGCCCCACCTCCCGCCAGTCACACCCATCCGCGGAAGCGGAAAACTGCAACACCGCCCCGTCGAAGACGGCCCGCAAATACACCAACGGCCAGTCGTCCACGGAGAGCTCACTGTCCCGCAGCTCGCGGTAGTCCCCCTCATCAGCGAGTACGACGCCGACCACGAGACCACCCTCACTTCTGGTGACCCGCAAGTAATAGTGCGTACCGGTGTCGTACCAGCAGATCAACCCGGCCAGCTGCGAGAAGCGTGAGGGGCGGAAGTCCAGCACCGTGGCAGCTTCGCAGAACACTGAGCGCAACGGCCGCGCCACCAGGCTCTGCTCGAACAACGAGAACGTGCTCCGCCGCCCGCGCAGCCGCAGCCAGCCGGGCCGCTCGGAAAGCGACAACCACTCCGGACCTGCCGGAGTCCGCAACGTACTCCACTCCGGCCCGAGTGCGGCCGAGTCGAAGTCGTCCCGCACCGGCGTGCGGGAAGGCGACACCCCCTCGCGCGGGGCGCCCACACCCACCGGCGCGGGGATCTCCGCGAGCGGCGCAACCGTGCCGTGCGCGAGGCGGGGCCACCCCTCCTCGGTCCAGGTCACCCGCTGAATGCAGGTCTCCCGGCCCAGTACGCAGCGTGGCCCTTGCGGGGTGTGCAGCGGACGGGAAGCCAGATGTGCCAGGAACCACTCACCCTCAGGCGTACGCACCAGTTCGCCGTGACCCGCCTTCTGGAACGGCTCCTCGGGCGCGTCGCGGGTGGTGAGCAGCGCTCCCGCCGGGTCGAGGGAGTACGGGCCCGTCAGGTTGCGGGACCGGGCGGCGCGGATGCCGTGGTTCCAGCCGGTGCCGCCCTCGGCGAGCAGCAGGACGTACCAGCCGTCGAGCCGGTAGAGGTTGGGACCCTCGATCAGCTCGTCCTTGTGGCGGAGGATGTTGACGGACTCCCCGATGAGGGACTGCTTTTCGGTGTCGTACTCCTGGAGCAGGATCCCGTCGAACGATGGCCGGTCGGGGCGGTGGTCCCAGCGGGTGTTCAGCAGCCAGGTACGCCCGTCCTCGTCGTGGAAGAGGGACGGGTCGATGCCGGAGGAGTTCAGATAGACCGGCTCCGACCAGGGGCCCAGCACGTCGGGTGCGGTGATCAGGAAGTTGTCGATGTCCTTGTAGGGCCCGTCCGTGGTCCGCACCACGCTGTACGCGAGCCAGAACAGCCCGTCGTGCCAGGACAGCGAGGGCGCCCACACCCCGCCGGAGTCGGGTACGCCGCGCAGGTCGAGCAGGCCGGGGTGGTCGAGGATGTGACCGAGCAGCTCCCAGTGCACCAGGTCGGCCGAGCGGTGGACGGGAACGCCCGGGTACCACTCGAAGGTGGAGGTCGCCAGGTAGTACCAGCCGTCCACGTACACGAGGCTGGGGTCGGGATGGAAGCCGGGCAGCACGGGGTTCCGGATCACGGGGGGCGGCGAGGCCGTCGGCAGGGTGTTCAAGACGGTTCTCCTGCAGGTCACTTGAGGCTGCCGAGCGTGACGCCCGACTTCCAGTACCGCTGCATGGCGAGCATGATCACGGCGAGCGGGATGATCGAGAGGAAGGCGCCGGTCAGCACCAGCGTGGTCAGATCGATCTCGGAGTCGGTGCGCTGCGCGTTCCAGAAGTACAGGCCGATGCTCAGCGGCCACTTGTCCTCGCCGCGCAGCATGGTCAGTGGCAGGAAGAAGTTGTTCCAGTTGCCGACGAAGGAGAGCAGGAAGACCGTCGCCGAGCCGGTCGTCATCAACCGCAGCACGATCTGGAAGAAGATCCGGACCTCGCCCGCACCGTCCACCCGCGCCGCCTCCAGCAGCTCGGCGGGGACAGCGCCGTCGACGTAGACCTTGGAGAGGTAGACCATGAACGGGTTGATGGTGAAGGGGATCAGCACGCCCCACGCCGTGTCCGCCAGCCCGATCTTGGAGAACAGCAGATAGAGCGGCATGGTCAGCAGCGCCTGCGGCAGCAGGAACGAGCCGACCACGACGCCGAGCCCCAGCTTTCGCCCGGGGAAGGAGAACCGGGAGAGCGCGTATCCGGCGGCGACCGACACCAGCATGCACAGCAGGGCACCGGCTCCGGCGTAGAGCACAGAGTTGAGCGCCCAGCGCAGAAAGATGCCGTCGTTGTAGTCGAGGACGGTTCTGACGTTGTCAAAGAAGTGGAACTCGTCGAACCACAGCCCGTTGGAGTAGAGCAGGCCCTGCTGGTCCTTGGTGGCGGAGACGATCAGCCACCACACGGGCGCCACCGAGTAGAGCGCGAACAGCACCAGACCGACGAGGACCAGGAGCCGGGAGCGCCTGGACCGGGAGACGCCGACCGGCAGGTCCTCGTCGTGCCGTCGGCCCGCACGGTGGGGCCTGGCCCGTACCCGCCGGCCGATACGCCCCGCGCCGCCCGCATGCCCGGCGCCGCTGCCGTTGCCGGGACCGGCGCGCCCGGCGGTCTCCGGCGAGCTTCCACTCGCTGTGATGGTCATGACTGCGCCCTGTTCGTGAGCTTGTAGAAGAGGAACGAGGCTCCGCCGGCGACCAGGGCGAGGATCACCGAGAGCGCGGCGGCGTAGTGGTAGTTGTTGCTGTCGAACGCCTGGTTGTAGACGGCCAGGATCGGGGTGTAGCTCTTGGTGACGGTCTCCGGCGCCGTGGTGCGGAACAGCAGCGGCTCGTTGAAGAGCTGGAGCGTGGCGATGATGGAGAGCATCCCCGTCAGCACCAGGGCGCCGCGCACGAACGGCACCTTCACCGACAGCGCGATCCGCAGCTCGGAGGCTCCGTCCACCCGTGCGGCGTCGAAGAGTTCACGCGGGACGGCCTGGAGCGCGCCGTAGATGATGAGCATGTTGAAGCCCATATGGATCCAGGTGAGCAGATTGCCCATGGAGATCCAGATCAGCCCGGACGCGTAGAAGTCGGCGTGGATGCCGACGGCCTCGAGCGCGTCGGTGAGCGGGCCCAGCCGCGGGCTGTAGATGTACAGCCACATCAGTGCCGCGACGATGCCGGGGATCATGTACGGCACCAGGAACGCGAAGCGGTAGCGGTGCGCGGTCCTGCGGGTGATGCCGTCCAGCAGCAGCGCCATGACCAGCGCCAGTCCCAGCATGATCGGGATCTGTACGCAGGCGAAGACCAGCACCCGGACGACTCCGGCCCAGAAGGCGCCGTCCTGGAGGCCCCGGGTGAAGTTTTCCAGGCCGACGAAGACCTCTTGCTGGGTGCCGATGCCCAGGCCGCCGCTCTCGATGCTGAAGAGGCTCTGGTAGAGCGCGTAGCCCAGCGGCGCGACGAACGTGAACAGGAATCCGAGGTAGAACGGGACGGCGAAACCGGCGCCCCGGAACGCGTGGCGCCTCATTCGACCACGTTCACCTTGCGCTGCTCGAGGTCCTTCACGACCCACTTCTGCATGTGCGGGAGGATGTCGGCGACCTTGATGTCACCGGCCATGGCCTTGCCCCACTGGTCGGCCAGCTCCTCGTACATGGCCTTGGAGTTGGGTCCGTACTGCCAGCCGTCGGCGAACTTCGCCGACTTGTTGATGATCGGCACCGCCTTCTTGGCGTGCGTGCCCATCAGCTTCCTGGGCACGACCTGGTCCAGGTGCGGCTCGGGGTCCTGGACCGCCGGATACCAGCCCGCGGTCTTCGGGCTGCCCATGGTCTCCACGGGCTTGTCGCTGGTGGCGAGCCAGACGGCGGCCCGCACCGCCTCCTCGGAGTGTTCACACAGCTCGGGGACCATCAGCCCGTAGGTGTCGCCCGGTGAGACGGGCGTGCTCTCGCCCGGCGTGGTGAAGTTGGGCGCCGGTTCCCAGTTGCCGAGGGTCTTCTTGATCTGCTGCTCGAAGGACGAGAGCTGCCAGGTGGACAGCTGCCGGGAGGCGATCTTGCCCGCGTCGTACTCGCGGATCATGGCGGCGTAGTCGGCGTAGCTGATCTTGGAGACCAGCTTCTCGTCGAGCATCTTCTGCATGATGCCCGCGGCCCACTCGGAGTTCTCGTCCGTGAAGTCGATCTTCCAGGCGTCGCCCTCGACCTGGTACCAGCGGGCCCCGGCCTGCCAGGCCATGTTCATCCACGTCGAGGGGTCCTCACCCGCGAGGTTGAAGACCTTCACGCCGTCCTTGCGGAGCTTCTTGCCCGCCTCGATCAGCTCTTCCCAGGTCCTGGGGTAGTTCAGGCCCGCCTTGTCGAAGACCTCCTTGTTGAAGAGGGTGAACATCGGCTGGCGTGCGTCCGGGACGCCGTAGGTCTTGCCGCCGATGCTCAGCGCTTCGATGGCGCCGTCCGAGAACTTGCCCTTGCTGGACTTGAGATCCCCCGCGATGTCCTTCAGCACGCCCTGCGCCATCAGCATGCTGCCCTCGCGGTTGTCCGTCTGGACCAGGCACGGGGCCTTGGACTTGTCGCCTGCCTTATGGGCGTTGTTGAGCTGGTTGGACATCTTGTCCTGGGGCACCTTGACGAACTTGACGGTGATGTCGTCGTGCGCTGCGTTGAACGCCTTCGCGGCCTGCTCGGCGCCCTCGGCACCGCTCCACATCTCCAGCGTGACCGGGCCGGAGGAACCGCCGGAGTCGGAGCCGCAGGCGGCGAGCGTGAGGGAGAGGGCGCAGGCGGTGGCTGCGGCCAGGAGGCGCTTTCTTCCGATGCCGCGGTGCGTCATGAGTGGCTCCTACGGAGGGTGAGAGGGCGGAGGGGAGGCGAGGGTGCTGCCGTCGGCGGTCCCTTCCGGGAGGGAGTAGAAAACGGTTACCGAGGAAGGCGCCGTCAGGTTCACAGGGCCGCAACCGGCGCGGAACCTCTGCGGCGAGACACGAAAATTTCGGAACTCCGGTGCGCGGCGGCGGGGCGGCGACGGCCGACACGCGGGCAGGCGGGCCGGGCGTGCACGCGAGCGGACGGGCGGCGGGCGGCGCGCGAAAGTTTCGGATGGCGGCAGCCCCGCTCGTACACCGGCGGGAACACGGTTACCGTCGGCCCTCAACCCCCCACCCCTCGCGGAAAGAGGGCACCCCCCATGAGCCGTAAAGACAACGCACACCGCAACGACCTCAGCCGACGCCGTCTCCTCAAGGGCACCGCACTCGGCGCGGGCGCACTTGCCCTCCCCGGCATCGCCTACGCCACTGCCGCGGACAGCGGCCCGGAGCAGAACAAGGCCCGTACCAAGGCCGAGGCCGCCGCTCTCACCCATCCCGGAATGCTGCACAGCGCCGACGACTTCGCGCGCATGGCCGAAAAGGTCAAGGCGGGCGCCGACCCCTGGAACAGCGGCTGGAAGCGGCTGACCGCCAACTCGCACTCCGCGGCCGGGTGGACGCCCAGACCGGCGGAGACCGTCGTCCGCGGCGGCGCAGGCCAGAACTATCACCAGCTCTACCACGACATCCACGCCGCCTACCAGAACGCGCTGCGCTGGAAGGTCAGCGGCGACACCGCACACGCCGACACCGCGCGGGACATCCTCAACGCCTGGTCGGGAACGCTGAAGACGGTCACAGGCAACGCCGACCGCTTCCTCGCCTCCGGTATCTACGGCTACCAGTTCGCCAACGCCGCCGAGATCATGCGCGGCTACGAAGGCTTCGACCTGGCCCGCTTCCAGGACATGATGGCCGGCGTCTTCTACCCGGTGAGCGACGACTTCCTCAAGAACCACAACGGGGCCTGCGTCACCAACTACTGGGCGAACTGGGATCTGTGCAACATGGCCGCCATCATGGCCATCGGGATCCTCAACGACGACCAGGCCAAGTTCGACCAGGCGGTCGACTACTTCCACAAGGGCGAGGGCAACGGCTCCCTCGCCCACGCGGTGCCCTTCCTGCACGACGGAGGACTCGCCCAGTGGCAGGAGAGCGGCCGGGACCAGGGCCACACCGTCATGGGCATCGGCCTGATGGGCACCGTCTGCGAAATGGCGCTCAAGCAGGGCACCGATCTGTACGGCGCCGACGACAACCGCTTCATGAAGGCGTGCGAATACGTCGCCAAGTACAACAACGGTGGGAGCGTGCCCTTCACCAAGTACACCTGGGGCCACGGCCAGAACTGCGACTACCGCGAGCAGACCGTCATCTCCGAGGGCGGACGCGGCCAGGTCCGACCCGTCTGGGAGCGGGTCTACCACCACTACCACTACCGCAAGGGCCTCGAGACGCCGTACATGTCGGCGATCGCCCGCAAGCAGAGCCCCGAGGGCGGCGGTGGCGACTACGGCTCGACCAGCGGCGGCTTCGACGAACTCGGCTTCGGGACCCTCACCCACGTGCTGGAGGCTTAGCCCCGACGGTGAGCACCGGGCCCGCACGATGTGCACCGGGCCCGTTCGGTCCGCGACGCGGGTGCGGATTTCTCCGGGCCGGCTGCTGGGCAATTCGGCCGCGTTGCCCCTTAATGTCGACCGAAATTTCGACCGGTTCGATATACCGGTCAAGGAGAATTTCTCGCAGGTTTCGAGGACTTCAAGAGAATGCGCCGCCGCCGTAATGTGAAGTCGTTCGCCCAGCTGTCCGCTTTCCGCTCGCACGCGCAGTGCGTTGTGCGTCACCGATTCCCGGTAGCGGAAAGGGAGGAGAGGAGAGCGAGAATGACGCGTACCGAACCCGGTTCGGCGGGGCCCACTCTCGCCGTGGTGGCCCGTGCGGCGGCCGTCTCGATCCCGACGGCCTCAAAGGTGGTCAACGGCCGCCAGGACGTCGCCCCTGAAACCCGCCGCCGGGTCACCGAAGCACTGGAGGCGCTGGGTTACGTACGCCGCCCGCGCCTCACTCCCCGGCAGCCGCCGCCGGTCGTCGACCTGGTGGTGCACTCCTTGGACAACACCTGGTCGGGGGCCGTGCTGCGGGGCGTGGAGGAGGCGGCGCACCAGGCGGGACTGGAGGTGATGGTCTCGGCGGGACTGACCCGCACCCGGGGCGGCAGACCCGAGCGCGGCTGGCTCGACAGGCTGGCCTTGCGCGGCACTTCGGGCGTGCTGTTCAACCTCGCCGAGCTGACCCCCACCCACCACGCCTGGCTGGAGCAGCACCGGATCCCGTACGCCATGATCGACCCGGTGGCCGATCCGCCGCCCGGTGTCCTCACTGTCCGCGCGGCGAACGAACCGGGTGCGCACAGCGCGGTCGCGCATCTGCTGGCGCTCGGCCACGTCAGGATCGCCGTGATCGGTGGCTACCGCCGAAAACAGTGCAGCGGGGCACGGGTTGCGGGCTATCGCGCCGCGCTGGCGGCGGCCGGACTGCGCCCGCGCCCCGAATACATCCGTTACGCCAACTTCGACACCGACCTTGCGCGCGAGCGCACCCGGGAACTGTTCGCGCTGGACGAGCCGCCCACGGCGGTCTTCGCCTGCTCGGACCCGATGGCGCTGGGCGTCTACCAGGCGCTGGCCGAGCTGGGGTTGCGGGTACCGCGGGATGTGAGCGTCGTCGGCTTCGACGACCTGCCGGAGGCGGAGTGGGTGACACCCGCGCTGACCACCGTACGGCAGCCGCTGGGGGAGATGGCGGCCACCGCGCTGCGGCAGCTGCTGCGGATACGCGAGGGGCGGGTGCCGCCGGACACCAGGACCGAGCTGCCCACCCGGCTCGTGGAACGGCGCAGCACCGCGCCACCCCAGGGCGCCTTCGCATGACCAGGGTTTCGAACAACGACCGTCTTGCCGAACGCCGCCCGCGCAGTAACCGGTTACCGTTACCAGGAAGGGCAGGAGGACTCCGTATGCCGAACCAGGGTGCAGCCGGGTGAGCGTCGACAACGGTGCCGGCGCCGCCACCCGCGCGGGCAAACGGGACGGGCGCCGGGCGACCATCCGCGATGTCGCCGCGCGTGCCAACGTCTCCGTGGCCACCGTCTCGCGCGTCCTGGCCGGCAACTACCCCGTCACCTACCGCACCCGGACCCGCGTACTGCGGGCTGTCCGCTCCCTCGACTACGTCGCCAACGCCCATGCGCGGGCGCTGGCCGGCGGCGGCCCCGAGTCCGTCGCGTTCGTACTGGAGGACATCACCGGCCCGTCCTTCGCGCATATCGCCGCCGGTGTCGAGCAGGAGACCGCGCGGCGCGGCCGGCTCTGTCTGGTGTGCACGACCCACGGCGACAAGCGCCGCGAGGAGGACGTCGTCACGCTCATGCGCGAACAGCGGGCCGCCGCGGTCATCCTCGCGGGCGGCGCCGAGCGCACCGCCGAGTACCGCGAGCGCATCACCGCGTTCGCGCACCAGCTGGACGCCGCGGGCTCGCGACTCGTGCTCTGCGGACGCCCGGCGCCCGAGGTGCCGCCGGGCGGTGAACTGCCCGTCACGCTCGTCGAGTACGACAACGAAGGCGGTGCCTTCGGCGCCACAGCGCACCTGCTCTCGGCCGGGCACCGGCGCGTGCTGTTCCTGGGCGGGCTGAGCGCCAACACCACCGTCCAGGAGCGCCGCGCCGGATACCACCGCGCCCTGGAGTCCTACGGTCTGACGCCCGACCCCGCACTGGTCGTCGACACTCCCTTCACCCGTGAGGGCGGACTGCACGGCATGCGCGGCGTGCTCGCGGGACGCCGTGCCGAGCCCGGCTTCACCGCCGTCTTCGCGGCGACCGACATGGTCGCGCTCGGCGCCCTGGAGGCGCTGCGGGAGGCGGGCCTGCGGGTTCCCGAGGACGTCTCGGTGGTGGGCTTCGACGACATCCCCGTCTCCCGCGAACTCTCCCCCGGACTGACCACGGTGCACGTCCCCTACGAGGAACTGGGCCGCAGCGCGGTACGGATGGTGTTGGAACGCCGCGACAGCACGGACGGCGGTGGAGCGGAGGAGCAGCGTGTGCGGCTCGGTACGCATGTGGTCGTCCGTGGCTCCACCGCCCCACCGCCGCGCTGATGGAACTCTCCCTGCTCTGGGTAGGGGGTGCCCCTGCCTGGCGTCCGCAGGCTGCGGCTTTGTCGTCGCTGATCGCGCAGTTCCCCGCGCCCCTTACGGGGCGCGTCTCCTCGGTGCCGAAACCGACGGTGACGCCCCGCGCCGCCGTGCCTGGGGCAGTCTGAGCCGCGCGCAGATCGTGGCGGCGGGCCAGGAGATCGCGCGCTGGGAAGGGATGCAGGCGCTGACGATCCGGCGGCTCGCCGCTGACCTCGGCGCCTCCCGGATGGCGCTGTACCGGCACGTCCCGGACAAGGACCGTGCTGGTCGGTCTCGTTCTGGACACCATCGCCCTGCACGATGTCGTCCCACCGGACATCGACGAGGGAGCGTGGCAGGACCGGCCGCCCCGCCCGGCTCTGCTGAGCCCGGCGGGGCACCGGATGGCTGCGGCCAGCAGTCGAGGATGCCGGCGTCCGCGGGTGCGGAGGCGGTGGCTATGCCACGGGCCAGGTGATCCAGGACGTGGGGATCTCGTCGTCCAGGCGGCGCACCTCCTTCGGTGACAGCACCCCGTGGGCCACGAGCTGCCGGGCCACCAGGCGGGCGACCTCGATCGCGCCCGGCGGGGCGAAGTGGGTGTTGTCGTGTCCGGCCGCGGTCCAGTTGAAGTACTTCTTCGTCTCCTCGGCGCCGAGCCGCTGCCACAGGGCGAGCGAGAGCGCCTGGATGTCGAGCAGCGCGACGCCCTCCTCCTCGGCCAGGGCCCGCATCGCCGCCGGATACGTGCCGTGGGTGGGCCGGGCCTCGCCCGCGCTGTCGAAGTTCCTGCGCTCCGCGGGCGTGGCCAGCACCGGACGTGCCCCGCGGGCCCGGGCGCCGGTCACGTACTGCCGCAGGCTCGCCTGGTACGTCGTCCACGGCTCCGTCCAGCGGCTGGGGTCCTCCCTCTTCTCGTCGTTGTGGCCGAACTGGACGAGGAGAACGTCCCCGGGGCCGATCTCCTTCAGGACGACGGCCAGCCGCCCCTCGTCCAGGAAGCTCTTGGAACTGCGCCCGTCCACCGCGTGGTTGGACACTGCCGACGCACTGTGCAGGAAGAAGGGGAGCGCCATGCCCCAGCCGGTCTCGGGCGCCGCGTCGGCGTACTTCTGCGCTGCGGTGGAGTCACCGGCGACGTGGAGGGTGCGCACCGGCGTCACCCCTGCTGCTTCTTCCACTCGGCCTGTGCCTTGTTCAGCTGGTCCGCGAGGCTGTCCAGGAACTGCTTGGCCGGCAACTTGCCCAGCAGCACCTTCTGCAGGTCGGGCTCGTTGTCGGCCTTGCTGATGGTGTTCCAGTCGGGCAGGTGGTAGGGCAGCTGCACGATCTTGACGGAGTCGTCGTCGAGCGTCTGCGCCGCCAGCTTGGTGGGCTCGGTCCGCCGGACCCACTCGTCCTTGGCGGCTTCCTTGTTCGACGGGATGGCTCCAGCCGACTCGTTCCACTGGCTGTTGGCCTTGTGCGAGACGGCGAACTCGATGAACTTCCAGGCCGCCGCCTTGTTCTTACTGCTCTTGAACAGGCCGAGGCCGTCCACCGGGTTGGACACCTGCACCCGGGTGCCGTCGGCGAGCGTCGGGTTCGGTATGCCGCGGAACTTGCCCTTGCCGAGCGCCTTCACATGGTCCTGGTAGGAGCCCAGATTGTGGCTCAGCATGCCGATCCTGCCGCTGTCCCACTGGGCCACCATCTTCTTGAAGTCGTTGTTGACGTCGGCGGACGGAGTGGACTTCTTGTACAGGCCGACGTACTTCTCCAGCGCCTTGACGTTCTTCGGGTCGTTGACGGTCGTCTTGTCGCCCTTCCAGAACGAGGTGATGCCGGACTGGCCGTACATCGCGTCCAGCGCCTGTGCGATGGAGCCCTCGCCGCCGCGGATCGTGTAGCCGAAGGTGTTCTTGGACTTGTCGGTCAGCTCCTTCGCCGCCTTGTAGAACTTCGGCCAATTGGTGGGCGCGTCCAGGCCGGCGGCCTTGAACATGTCGGTCCGGTACCAGAGCGTGCCGTTGTTGGCCGAGGTCGGCACCGTGTACATCCGCTTGCCGTCGCCCGAGGCGCGGACGCTCTCGACCATGCCGGCGTTCAGCTTGCCCTGGAGCGCGCTGCCCTTGATGCGCTTGTCGAGCGGTTCCAGCGCCCCCTGCGCGGAGATCCCGGAGAGCATCGCCATGCCCACCCCGCCGACGTCCGGCAGGCCGCCGCCCTGGATGGCGGTGTCGTACTTCGACTGGACGCTCTCGGCGGGAATCCCGACGTACTTCACCTCGATGTCGGGGTTCTCCCGCTCGAAATCCTTGATGATCTTCTTCCAGACGTCGGTGCGCACACCACCGTTGTTGTCCCAGAAGGTGATCTCGCCCTTGCCCGAGCCCTCCTTGCCCTGGTCATCCGCGGTCCCGCTGCCGTCGTCACCGCAGGCGGTGGCGGTCAGCGCGAGAACGGTGCTCAGGGCGAACGCGGCGCCCGTGGTGCGGCGACCTCTGCGGCCACGGATGCTGCGGCCACAAATGCTGTTACGGATTCTGGCCATTGGCGGCTCTCCTCTGCTGAAGGTCCGTAGGTTCGGTGGTCCGGAATTGCGTGAACAGGGCCGCACCTGCGTCCCCCGCACCGGACGGCGCGGCGGCGAACAGGCCCAGCAGGGCGCCGACCCAGCGCCACGGGGTCGCCGCGAAGACCAGCCCCGAGGGGCGGAATCCGTCACCCGTATCGGCCAGGAAGCGGTAGCGGGCCCCCTCGAAGACCTCGACCCGCAGCCGTGCCGTGCCCTGCGGTGCGGGCCGCGGGTGCGCGGCATCCCGCTCCGTGTCCGCCGTCTGCTCGGCGAACCGGTGCACCAGCAGGACCGTGCCGTCGGCACCGCGCTCCAGCCCGATCCAGGAGTACGCGTCACCCAGCACCGCCAGCCCGGCCCGCGCGCCCGGCTCCGCGGTGTGCAGCGCCAGCTCCACCTCGGCGGAGAAGACCGCCGCGGGAAAGCGCTGCGTCAGCACATGGGGCAGCCGCCGCAGATCCCGTACGTCGTCGCCGCGTACGCAGCTGAGCCGCAACCCGTCGCCGCCGACCGGCGCCGTCCAGCCGGCGCGCGGATTGGCGGTCCACTGCCACTGGGGCCCGAACCGGCCCCGCGGAAAAGGGTCGTCGGTCGCGGGGGCCGACAGCGGCTGCTCGGGCAGCTGCGGCTTGCGGTGCACGAGAACGGGCTCGCCGCCCTCGCCCAGCTCCGGCCAGCCGTCGTCCTGCCAGCGCATCGGCTGGAGGTGGACGACCCGGCCGTAGGCGCCGCGCTGCTGGAAGTGCAGGAACCAGTCCTCGCCGGTGCGGGTGCGCACCCAGCCGCCCTGGTGGGGGCCGTTGACGCGGGTACGCCCCTGGGAGAGGACGACGCGTTCCTCGTACGGGCCGAAGAAGTCCCGTGCGCGCAGGGCGCCCTGCCAGCCGGTCGCCACACCACCGGCCGGGGCGAGGATGATGTACCAGCCCTCGTGCCGGTACAGCTTGGGGCCTTCCAGGGTGAACCAGCCGGGAATGCGGTCCCCGTCGACGATCACCGTGCCCTCGTCGAGCAGCCCACTGCCGTCCGGACGCATCCGGTGCCCGGTGAGCCGGTTCTTGACCCCGGAACGGGACTTGGCCCAGCCGTGCACCAGGTAGGCGCCCCCGCTCGCCTCGTCCCACAGCGGACAGGCGTCGATGAGACCCTTGCCCGCCTTGATCAGCTGCGGTCGCGTCCAGGGCCCGGTCGCGCGGGAGGCGTTGACCTGGAAAATGCCGTGGTCGGGGTCGCCCCAGAAGATCCAGAACCGGCCGTCGTGATGGCGGATCGACGGCGCCCACACGCCGCGGTCGTGGCGCGGCACGGTGAACTCCGCCTCGGGTTCCAGCCGCTCCAGGGCGTGGCCCAGCAGCGTCCAGTTGACGAGGTCGCGGGAGTGCAGCAGAGGCAGCCCGGGAGCGCGGCCGAAGCTGGAGGCGGTGAGATAGAAGTCGTCACCGACCGCGACCACATCGGGATCGGACCAGTCCGAGCAGAGCACTGGATTGCGGTAGGTGCCGTCACCGAGGTCGGCCGCCCAGGGCAGCGGGCCGCCGCTCATGCGTGCACCGAGGAGTGGAGCGCCCATGAGACGCCCAGCTCGGAGTAGAGGGAGAGGGTGTCGGCCGAGGCCGCGACCAGCCCGTCGACGCCTGGTACGGCCCGGCGCGGTGCGGACTCACCGGGCAGGCTCCGCCAGGCGTCGGCCGGCAGCGCGACCGGGTCCGGCGCCTGCCGGACAGCCTCGGCCACCCGCATGAAGGCGCCCGTCGCCGCGGGCGGAACCAGCAGCGGGGCCTGCCCCGACAGATGCGCGAGAAGGTTCTCCAGCAGGTCCGTCCGGCCGTACGAGAGCTCGGCGGGCTCGTGTCCTGCGCGGTGCAGCCGGATGCGGTCCTGCTTGTACCAGTAGGTGATCCGTCCGCTGCTGCCGTGTACGACGACGTACGGCTCGCCGGGCTGCTCCGCGCACAGCGTCGCGGCCACGGTGACGATGCTGCCGCGCGTCGTGCTGATCCGTACGCAGGAGGTGTCGTCGGCCTCGATGGCGTTGGCGTGGAAGAGTTCCGTCTCCACCGACGCCACGTCCTCGCCCCGGGTGGAGCCGTCGATCGCGAGCGCGGTGGCGACGGCGTGCGCGAGAGGGTTGGTGAGAGCACCGTCGAGCACGTCCGTGCCGTTCAGCCGGCGGCGGCCCGCCCAGGGGGCGCGGCGATAGTAGGACTCGTCCCGCGACCAGGCCCCGGCGGCGCCGATGCCGGAGGGCTTGCCGATCGCACCGTCGGCGAGGAGTTCGCGTACGGCGGGGACGGCATGGGAGCCGAGCGACTGGAACCCGATCTGGCAGGCCACCCCGGCCGCGGCCACACCGGCGGCGATCCGCCGGAACTGGGCCCAGGACGGTGCGGGCGGCTTCTCCAGCAGCAGGTGCACTCCGCGTTCGGCGGCGGTCAGCGCCAGGCGGGCGTGGGTGGGGATGGGGGTGCAGACGACGGCGAGGTCGGGCCGGACGGAGTCCAGCAGGGCCGCGAAGTCCGTGGACTGCTCCGGCCGGCCGAGGCCGTCGAGCTCCTGCCCGGCGAGCGGCTGCAACTCGCAGATTCCCACGAGCCGGACGATCCCCTGCTCCTGGAGGCGCCGGATGTTGCCCAGATGCCGACGGCCGTGGCCGCGCGCACCCGCGAGGACGACGCGGTACGGGGTGCGGCCCGTGTCCGGCGCGGTGATGGACCCGCTCATCCCTTCACCGCCCCGGCGCTGAATCCGGTGATCAGCCACTTCTGGATGAAGGCGAAGACGATCACGACCGGCACTGCGGCGACGACCCCGCCGGCGGCGAGCGCCCCCAGATCCACGCTGTCGGCGCTCATCAGCGTGTTCAGGCCGACCGGGATGGTCTGCTTCTCCTGGTTGCTGAGGAACATCAGCGCGAACAGGAAGTGGTTCCAGCTGTGTACGAAGGCGAACGAGCCGACGGCGATCAGACCGGGACGCAACAGCGGCAGCACGACGGCGCAGAACCCCCGGAAGCGCCCGCAGCCGTCGACCCAGGCCGACTCCTCCAGAGAGTAGGGGACGTTCCTGATGAACCCGCTGATCAGGATCATCGACAGCGGCAGCTGGAAGACCGTCTCCGCGATGATGACGCTGCCCAGCGAGTTGATCATCCGTAGCTCGGCGAAGATCTGGAAGAGCGGCACCAGCATCAGCGCGCCGGGTACGAACTGCGAGCACAGCAGCGCCAGCAGAAAAGCATGTTGGAAGCGGAACCGGAACCGGGCGAGCGCGTACCCGCCCGCCAGCACGACCACGGTGGTCATCAGCAGCGAACTGACCCCGACCAGCACGCTGTTCTGGAAGTAGACCGCGAAGCTGCGTTCGGTCCACACCTTCTCGAAGTGCTCGAAGGTGACCGGCCACGGGACGAGCGAGGTGGAGCCCGAGGGCCGGAAGGCGAACAGCAGCATCCAGTAGAACGGGACGACGGTGAAGAGCAGATAGAGGCTGAGCGGCAGATAGATCTGCCAGCGGGGTGCCTCGTCCCAGGTACGGCGCCGGTTCACTTGTCCTCGCCTCCGAACTTGCTGAGCCGCAGATAGACGACCGAACAGAACAGGAGCAGCACGAACGCGACGGTGGTCAGCGCCGAGGCGTAGCCGAAGTCGTGCGAGTCGACGGCGATGGAGGCGATGCGCAGCGGCAAGGTGGTGGTCTCGCCCGCCGGACCGCCACCGGTGAGGGTGTAGAGCAGGTCGACGTTGTTGAACTCCCAGACAGCGCGCAGCAGCGTGGACAGGATGATGGCGTCCTTCAGATGCGGCAGCGTGATGTGCAGGAACTGCCGCAGCCGGCTCGCGCCGTCCACCTCGGCGGCCTCGTACAGGTCCTTCGGCACGGACTGGAGGTCGGCGAGGATGAGGATCGCGAAGAACGGCACGCCGCGCCACAGTTCGGCGACGACGACGGCGGGGAAGACGGTCCCGGTGTCGGAGAGCCAGGAGGTGCCGTACGAGCCGAGGCCGAGGTCGGCGAGGTAACGCGCGATCCCGGTCTGGGAGTTGTAGAGCAGGACCCAGATCACCGAGGTGAGCACCCCGGAGACCGCCCAGGGGGAGAAGACCAGCGCGCGGGCCATGGCGCGACCGATGAAGGTCTGGTTGACCAGCAGCGCCAGGGCGAGGCCGAAGAGCAGTTGCAGTACCACCTCGACGGCCACCCATTGGAAGCTGAAGCCGAGGGTGGACCAGAACTCCGGATCGTCGGTGAAGGCGGTGACGAAGTTGTCGAAGCCCGCAAAGCCGTTACGCCAGGGCTTGGTGGGGTTGTAGTTCTGCAAGCTGTAGTAGAAGACGCTGAGCACCGGATAGGCGATGAAGCCCAGCATCAGCAGTGCGGCCGGTGCGATCAGCAGATACGGGAGCCGACGCGGTGTCGCCCCCGTACCGCGCCGTCGGGGCGCCCGCGTCTGCCCGGGCGGTGGTTTCGCCACGGCTGCGCCTTGGGCCATGCCTGTGCTCCGTTCTCGGATGGTTGAGCGAGCGGAAAGCTCCTCGGACGCTGTTCGAGATATCGAATATGCGGCTCCGAGGTGGTGCGGGGCGTACGTACCGGGACGCCGTCAGCCGACGTAGGGGTCGGGCACCGTCCCGGGCCTGGCGAGAAAGGCGAAGTCGCAGCCGGTGTCGGCCTGGGTGATCTGCTCGCTGTAGAGGGCTCCGTAGCCGCGCTCGTAGCGTTCCGGCGGCGGAGTCCACTCCCTCCTGCGGCGCGCCAGCTCCTCGTCGCCCACCTCCAGCCGGAGGGTGCGTGCTGCGACGTCCAGCGTGATCGGATCCCCGCTGCGGACCAGGGCCAGCGGTCCGCCGATGTACGACTCGGGTGCCACATGCAGCACACAGGTGCCGTAGGAAGTGCCGCTCATCCGCGCGTCGGAGATCCGCACCATGTCCCGTACGCCCTGCTTCAGCAGGTGGTCGGGGAGGGGCAGCATCCCGTACTCCGGCATGCCGGGACCGCCCTTGGGGCCCGCATTGCGCAGCACCAGTACATGGTCGGGGGTGATACCGAGCGCTGGGTCGTTGATGGTGCGCTGCATCGTGCGGTAGTCGTCGAAGACGACCGCGGGCCCGGTGTGTTCGAGCAGCTGCGGCTCGGCGGCGATGTGCTTGATGACGGCGCCGTCCGGGCACAGATTGCCGCGCAGCACGGCCAGTCCGCCCTCGGCCGCGACCGGGTTGTCCCGGGTACGGATCACCTCGTCGTTGTGCGCCCCGGCACCGGCGAGCTGCTCACGCATGCTGTCGTGGGCCACCGTGGGCCGGTCCAGATGGAGCAGGTCCGTGATCCGGGAGAGGAACCCGGGCAGCCCGCCGGCGAAGTGGAAGTCCTCCATCAGATAAGGGCCGCCGCCGGGACGGACGTTGGCCAGCACCGGCACCCGGCGGGCGATGCGGTCGAAGTCGTCGAGGGTGAGCCGGACGCCTGCCCGCCCGGCCATCGCGATCAGATGGATGACGGCGTTGCTGGAGCCGCCCAGCCCCAGCACGGTCGTCACGGCGTCCTCGAACGCCTCCCGGGTCAGCAACTGGGCCAGCCCGCGGCCTTGGTGGACGAGCTCAACGCTGCGCAGCCCGGCGCCGGCAGCCATCCGCTCGTGCCCGGAGTCGACGGCGGGGACGGACGAGGCGCCGGGCAGCGTCACGCCCAGGGCTTCGGCCGCCGCGGTCAGCGTCGCGGCCGTGCCCATGGTCATACAGTGCCCGGGGGAGCGGGCCAGCCCGCTCTCCAGCTCGCTCAGCTCGCAGTCCCCGATCAGCCCGGCCCGCTTGTCGTCCCAGTACTTCCACATGTCGGTGCCCGATCCCAGCACCTCACCCCGCCAGTGCCCCGGCAGCATCGGCCCGGCGGGCACGAACACCGTCGGCAGCCCGACGCTCGCAGCGCCCATCAGCAGCGCGGGCGTGGACTTGTCACAGCCGCCCATCAGCACCGCGCCGTCCACCGGATACGACCGCAGCAGTTCCTCGGTCTCCATCGCCAGCAGATTGCGGTAGAGCATCGGCGTGGGCTTCTGGAAGGTCTCCGAGAGCGTGGCGACCGGGAACTCCAGCGGGAAGCCGCCCGCCTGCCACACCCCTCGCTTGACGGCCTGCGCCCGCTCCCGCAGGTGTGCATGGCAGGGATTGATGTCCGACCAGGTGTTGAGGACGGCGATGACCGGCTTGCCCAGGTGCTCCTGAGGCAGATAGCCGAGCTGCCTGGTGCGGGCCCGATGGCTGAACGAGCGCAGCCCGTCGGTGCCGTACCACTGGTGGCTGCGCAGCTCCTCGGGGCTGCGCGGGGTGCTGCGTGCTGTCATACAGCCCACCCCGCAACGATGGCCGCGACTTCGGCACGCTCCGCCTGGGGCAGCGTCTTGCTGGGTGGTCGTACGTCTCGGCGGCACAGCCCGAGTGAGGCCAGCGCCTCTTTGACGACGGTGACGTTGTTGGCCGCACCGTGGGCCGCGCGCAGTTCCTCGAAGCGGCGAATCTGCTCCCAGCCCTTCATCGCGGCCGGGAAGTCGCCGCACCGCAGCGCATCGAGAAGCGTCAGTGAGACGGTCGGCGCCACATTCACCAGCCCCGAGGTGAAACCGGTGGCGCCCATGGCGAAGTACGGGGGAGCGTAGGGCTCGGCCAGTCCGGCCACCCAGACGAAGCGGTCCAGGCCCGCATCGCGCGCGAAGCCGGCGAAGCGCACCGCGTCCGGCACCGCGTATTTGACGCCGATGACATTGGGGCAGCTCTCGCCCAGCTCCGCGAGACACGCTCCGGTCAGTCGGGCATCGCGAACATACGGCACCACACCTAACTCGGGCACCGCCTCGGCAATGGCCCTGTGGTAGTCCACCCAGCCGCTCTCGGACACATACGGATGCGCCGACTGATGCACCATCACCATCCCCGCACCCACCTCGCGGGCGTGCTGCGCCGCGGCGATGGCAGTCGGCACATCGTGCCCCACCCCCGCCAGCACCGTGGCGCGGTCCGCCGCCTCCTCGACCGTCAACTCGGTGACGGCGCGCTGTTCGGCCGGGGTCAGCGCGTAGAACTCTCCGGTGTTGCCGTTCGGGGTCAGGCTCCGTACGCCGCTGTCCAGCATCCGGCGCAGCAGGGCACGGTGGGCGGGCTCGTCCACGGAGCCGTCCGCGGTGAACGGGGTCACGGGAATGGCGACAACATCGGCGAGCGCCGCCCGCTGCGCCTCATAATCCCTGGTCATGTCCGCCCCCTTCAGCTTCAGCCGGTGCGGGATCATCGGTCGCCGGGAAAGCGCGCCGCACGAACGACGCGATATGTGCGTGAACGGCCTGCGCCGCGCCCTCCGCGTCACCGTCGGCGGCGAGCCGCAGAATCTGCCGGTGCTCGTCGGCCTCCCGCTGCCAGGAGGGGTCGGCAGCCCAGGCGACCGCGGAGACCAGGGCCGCCTGGTCGCGGACCTCGTCGAGCATCCGGCCGAGCAGCGGGTTGCCGCAGGGCAGATACAGCGCGCGGTGGAACTCCCGGTTGGCGAGGGAGCGTTCGGCGGCGTCGGTGGCAGCGTCCGCGCGGCCGAGCGCTTCGCGGGCGGCGTCGAGTGCCGCTTTCCGCCGTACCGTGCGGCGCACCGCCTCCGGCTCCAGCAACAGCCGTACGTCGTAGACCTCGCGCGCCATCTGCGCGTCCACCCTGCGCACCGTGACGCCCTTGTACTGGCTCATCACCACGAGCCCGGTCCCGGCCAGCGTCTTGAGCGCCTCACGTACGGGCGTCTTGGAGACTCCGAACTGTGCGGCGAGTTCGGTCTCGACCAGTGTCCGACCCGGCGACAACTGGCCGGTGAGGATGCGGTGTTTGATCGCCTCCAGCACCACCTGCGTGCGAGAGGGGATGGGGGTCGGGACGGTCGTCATGGGCCCTCGGATCTCACATATCGCGTCTCATATATGACGTACGAAGTACGGCCGTTCGAAAGTAGGAGGGCGGTCGGCCGGCGTCAACGCCTCGGACACGACGAGTTCTTCGGTTGCTGCGCAGCCGCAGGTGCACGTGTTGCGTTCGTGGGCCCGCCGTCCTCGGCGGGCCCACGCCGTTGCTTCCGGTGTCTTGCAAGGGCCCCGCAAGACACCCCGGGCACCTACCCCAGCTCGTCGGCGACGACGGAGGCGGCCTCGGACACCAGCTTGTCGTCGTACTCGGCGTCCTGCTCCTTGCGCTTTGACAGGACCGTCACCACGAGCGGTGCCTTGCCGGGCGGGCGGACGACGGCGATGTCGCCGCGGCTGGCGTAGCGCCCGGCGCCGCTCTTGTCGCCGACGCTCCAGCCCTTCGGGAACCCGGCCTTGATCAGCGTCTTACCGGTCGGACTGTCCTTCATCCAGGCGTTGAGCTGCTTCTGCTCCGGCTTGCCGAGGCCGTCACCGAGCGAGACGGCGCGCAGGTCCTCGGCGAAGGCACGGGGAGTGGTGGTGTCCCGCTTGTCGCCCGGTGTCGCCTCGTTGAGCTCCTGTTCGTAGCGGCTCGCCTGGGTGACATCGTCGCCGAGCTTTTCGAGGAAGGCATCGAGCGCCTTCGGCCCGCCCAGATCGCGGAGCAGCAGATTGTCCGCGGCGTTGTCGCTGTGACGGACAGTGGCCGCGCACAGTGCGCGCAGCGTCATCCCGTCGTCGAGGTGTTCGCCGGTGACGGGGGAGTGGGGGAGCAGGTCGTCCTTCTTGTACTTGATGACCTTGTCGAGGCCGCCGGTCTTGTGCTTCTCGAGAATCGCGGCGGCCGTGAACGCCTTGTGGGTGGAGGCATAGGCGAACCGTTCGTCCGCGTGGTAGGAGACCTCCTGCCCGCTGCCGGTGTCGACGGCCTGGACACCGAGCCGCGCGTCGTACTTCCGCTCCAGCTTCTTGAACGCCGCTGCCGCCTTCCCCGGCGCGACGGCGGACGCCGAGGACGCCGAGTCGGAGGGCTTGGCGGGGGTGTCGGCCGGCTCGTCGCTGCCGCAGGCCGTCAACGGCAGGGCGAGCGCGAGCGTGCCGAGTGCGCCCAGTGTGGCGCGCCGGATCCTGGTCGTACGCATGGTGGTCGATACCTCCGACTGTGCAGGTGCTGGTGTCCTCGGTCCCCCGGTTCGGCCAGCAGCCTGCCGTGCCGGGAGTCATGCCGTCCAAGACCGGATCGCGCCGGTCGATGCACGATGCGCATGATTGGGCCGCACCGGCGGCCGGGCACACGCGGGGTTCGACTACCCGATCCCGCCGCCTACCGCGTACGCGCGGCCGGCGGCAGTGGCCGAGGCCGTGTAACTGTCGTCGTCCGTGCTCCGTTTGCCGGAGCCGTGGTCGAACTGCCCGGCGAAGACATGCCTGCCGGGCGGCACGGTGTGGCCCTTCTTGAGCGTCCAGCGGTAGACGAGCGTGCCCCCGGAGTGCCGTACGTCGACGTCGAAGTCCCGGGAGGGGCGGGTGCGCCAGGAGCCGGTTGAGCTCAGTGGTGAGCTCTCCGAGATCCGCAGCTCCACGGTCAGCGCGGTGAGCCGTTTCTCGGACCGGACGGTGACCTCGGTCTGCGACCAGTAGTCGTTGCCCCCCTCGGCGACCGAACCGCTCGACCGCAGCGGCCCGTCGGCCGCCGGCAGCCTGTCGGTCCTGCCGGTCCCGCCGGACCCCCCGTTCCCCTCGGTCCCGGCGGGACCGGCCGATGTGCGCACCGTCGGAGACGGTTCGTCCCCGGCGAGGTGCCTGTCTTCATGCTGTGCCCACAGCGCGGTCGCGCCGCCGATACCGAGCACCATGACGACGGCGCCGACCGCCGCTGCCGCCTGTGGCCAGGCCCACCGGTGCGGTGCCGGGCCGCGGCGTTGCCGCTGCCGGGTCCCGGAGTCCTGGGTGCCGCGCGCGATCCGGTCGAGCATCCGTGCGCGGTCCGGCTGATGGGCGTCGGCAGCGGCGCGCAGCCGGGCGCCGAGTCGCTGCTCCGCCTCGGACTCCGCCGACTCTTCGCGCACGTTCATCAGGTGTACCGTCCCGTCCTTCTTCCGCGCAGCGCCAGTACGGCATCCACGCTACGGTCCGTACCCTGCTCCGCGGGCTCCAGCAGCCGGGCTAACTCGGCCATTCCGCGCGACGCCTGGCTCTTCACCGTGCCGGTCGAGATCCCCAGGATGCGCGCCGTATCCCGTTCCGAGACGTCGAAGGCGTGCCGCAGCACCACGCATGCGCGTCTGCGGAACGGCAGCAGGGCCAGCGCCTCCCGCACATCCACCACGGCGGGCACGTCGGGGCCCTCGGCGGGCTCCTGGTGCCGGGACCAGAACAGCGCGACCCTGCGCCGTTCACGGGAGCGGGTACGCATATGGCTGCGCGCGAGGTTGGTGACCACTCCGCGGGCGTACGCGGCCGGGTGGTCGGCGGTGCGCACCCGGTCCCACCGGTGCCAGAGCGCGACGAAGGCGTCCGCGGTGAGATCGTCCGCCTCTTCCGCGTCGCCGAGCAAGAGGTAGGCCAGGCGGGCGAATTCGGTGTGGTGCCGCTCGAAGAAGACGTGGAACTCACCCGTCGGGGAAGGCACGGAGCCCCTCCTGTTCGATATCCCGGTCGCCTATCGCTATTCCGCACATCCCCCGTGCGGCGGCGAGGCTACCAGGACTCCCGGGGCTCCGGACCCCGTTGTGACGGCGGTGGTTGCACCGCCGGTCGTCATCTCGCGCGGACGGTGAAGATCTCGCGGGGCTTGTACTCGCGCTCGTCGAAGCCGGCGATCGAGCCCAGTTCGCGAGCCGCGGCGAGTGCGGCGCCCAGGGCTTCCTCGGACTCGAACCGGGCGGAGGTGATGACGGCGTCGCCGTCGGTGGTGGCCCAGATGTCGGCGGACAAGAAGCCCGCCTTCGACTGGAGGAACTCCTTCACTTGGTGCGTCCGGCCGACGAACTCCTCGAAGTGCTCGGGGCGCGGGTAGTGGAAGGCGATGAATCCAGCGGTCATCTCTCTGCCTCCGAATCAGTTATACGATGGCGTATAAATGAAGGCTAGCGCCGTATATACGGAGGCGTATACGGGGCGAGAGGTGAGGTGGGACACATCGTGGGCGCTGTACGCACGCCGCGGGACAGGTGGATCGAGGAAGGGCTGCGGGCGCTGGCCGCCGGCGGCGGTCCGGATGCCGTCCGCGTCGAGGCGCTGGCCAAGTCGCTCGGCGTCACCAAGGGCGGGTTCTACGGGTACTTCGCCGACCGTGACGCACTGCTGGAGGCGATGCTGGACACCTGGGAGCGGGAAAGCACCGACGAGGTCATCGACCGTGTCGAGCGCGAGGGCGGCGACCCGAAGACGAAGATCCAGCGCGCCGGCATGCTCACCTTCTCCGACGACCGCCTGCTGCCCATCGACCTCGCGATCCGCGACTGGGCCCGGCGCGACGAAGCGGTCGCCGAACGCCTGCGCCGGGTGGACAACCGGCGCATGGCGCTGCTGCGCGAGATGATCGGTACCTTCTGCTCCGACCCCGACGAGGTCGAGGCCCGCAGCATGCTCGCCTTCTGCGTGGCGATCGGCGAGCACTTCATCGCCGCCGATTACCCGGGGCGGACGCGGGCCGAGGTTCGCGCCCGCGCGGCGGATTTTTTGCTCGACCGTGCGCCGAGGGCGCTTCGCGAGGGCGACGGCCGGTAGCCGCATGCCGTCGCGGCCCCCTCCGTTGGCCCGGTAAGGGGGTGCCCCTTCCCGTCGCTGGCGGTCTGCGGGTGCGTTGTGGTTTGTCGCGCAGTTCCCCGCGCCCCTTCGGGGCGCGTCTCCCATGCCGGGTACGCAAGCTCGGCGGGCAAGCCATAGGCTCGGCGGATGGCGAAGTACTTCGACGTGCACCCTGAGAACCCGCAGCGGCGCACCATCAGCACCGTGGTCGACAGCATCCGGGCAGACGCACTCATCGCGTATCCGACAGACTCCTGTTTCGCTCTGGGGTGCCGGCTGGGCAGCCGGGACGGTATGTCCCGTATCCGGTCCATCCGGAACCTCGACGAGCGGCACCACTTCACGCTCGTATGCCAGAACTTCGCGCAGCTCGGCCAGTTCGTGCACGTCGACAACGACGTGTTCCGCGCGATCAAGGCGGCCACGCCCGGCCGCTACACCTTCATCCTCCCCGCGACGAAGGAGGTGCCCCGCAAGCTGCTGCACCCGAAGAAGAAGACGGTCGGAGTCCGCATCCCCGCACACGTGGTCGCTCAGGCGCTGCTGGCCGAACTCGGTGAGCCGCTGCTGTCCAGCACCCTTCTCCTGCCGGACGAGGAGGAACCGATGACCCAGGGCTGGGAGATCAAGGAGCGGCTCGACCACGTGGTGGACGCGGTGGTCGACTCGGGCGACTGCGGCACCGAGCCGACCACCGTCGTGGACTTCTCCGGCGGTGGCGCCGAGATCGTACGAACGGGCGCGGGCGACCCCGCGCGCTTCGCGTAGCCGGTACGTCGCGGAAGAGGATCAGCACCGAGATGAGCCGCCTGCTCCATCTGGACCGCACCCTCGACGAACTGGAGGGGACACCGTGGCCGGACCCGCCGCCCGACACCACGGCCCTCGTCAAGAACGTGCACGCCCTGCGGAAGAAGAGACTGGCCGCGCTCACCGTCGAGGATCTGCGCACCTTGACGCTGCAGAACGTCGGCCTGCCCTTCGTCCTGCCGCTGGCACTCCAGGTACTGCGCCAGGATCCGTTGGCCGAGGCCAGGTACTACGACGGCGACCTGCTCAGTGCCGTTCTGCGGCGGCCGACGGAGGCGTGGAAGCTCTTCCCGGATCTGGCTGAGGAGCTCGCAGTCATCGTCTCCTCCCTCTCCGGCACAGCTTCCGGCACAGCTTCCGGGACGGCGGACCATCTCGACCGCGACATCCGGGACTTCCTCGCCCGGCGTCCCGCGAGCTGAGACGGGCCACCGCGCGGCGGCGTCGGCGGTCCGTACGCCGTTCGGACGCAGGGAATGTTCTCCCGCACCGGAGCGGGGTACCTCGGCAGGGGCCGTGAAACCGTTCCGGAAGCGCCCCGGAACGACCGATCCCGAACCGGAGGAGCCGCTGTGAAGTTCGGTGTCTCGACCTTCATCACCGACCAGGGCATCGCGCCGGCCGCGTTGGGGCGTGCTGTCGAGGAGCGGGGACTGGACTCCTTGCTCATCGCCGAGCACACGCACGTCCCGGTGGCCCGTCGCACGCCGTACCCGGGCGGCGGCGATCTGCCGGACATCTACTATCGCACGCTCGACCCGTTCGTGGCGCTCAGTGCGGCGGCAGCGGTGACCGAGCGGCTGCTGCTGGGCACCGGTGTCGCGCTGGTGGCTCAGCGGGACCCGATCACCACGGCCAAGGCGGTGGCGTCCCTGGACCTGGTCTCCGGCGGGCGGGCCGTCTTCGGGGTTGGCGTCGGCTGGAACAGGGAGGAGATGGAGAACCACGGCACGGACCCGCGCACCAGAGGGCGTCTCGTGGACGAGAGGCTCCGGGCCATGCGTGAGCTGTGGACCGCGGACAAGGCCGAGTTCCACGGGGAGTTCGTCGACTTCGACCCCGTCTACTCCTGGCCCAAGCCGGTCCAGCGTCCCCACCCGCCCCTCTACGTGGGCGGCGGTGAGGGCGCCTTCCCCCGGGTGGCGGCCCTCGGCGACGCCTGGCTGGCCAACAGTGTGCCGCCCGGAGAACTGGGGCCGCAGATCGACCGGATGCGGAGCATCGCGGGCCGCGACGTCCCGGTGACCGTCTACGCGGTGTCGAAGAAGCCGGAGGTCATCGAGCAGTACACGCAGCTCGATGTGGAGCGGCTGTTGTTCTACCTGCCGACCATGCCGGAATCCGACACGCTGTCCTACCTCGACAAGCTTGCCGACGTCGCCGGACGCTACCGATGAGCCGCCGGGGGCAGCAGTGCCGAACATGACGGGAGGCCAGGCGCGGGAGCGCTTCGCCGGGGCCCGGATCGCCCACCTCGCGACCACCGACGGCGCCGGCCGCCCGCACCTGGTCCCCGTGGTCTTCGCCGTGACCGGTGACACCGTGGTGTTCGCCGTCGATCACAAGCCCAAGCGGGCGGGACGGCTGAAGCGGCTCGCCAACATCGAAGCCGACCCCCGGGTATGCCTCCTGGCCGACAACTACGACGAGGACTGGGACCTCCTGTGGTGGATCCGCGCCGACGGAACGGCCGCAGTGCTGCCGGCTGCCGACGAATCGCCGACCTCCGCACGGCACGTGCGCCTGCTGACGGAGAAGTACCAACAGCAGTACGGCACCCGCCCGCCCGCAGGGCCGGTCGTGGAGATCGCGGTCGCCCGCTGGTCCGGCTGGCGCGCAAGCTGACGGTACGGTCCCCGACAGGGCGCGGCGGCGCTCAGCGGCGCAGGTCGCGCTTCCGTACGTACCGCAGCCCGCAGGCGTCCTCGTAAGGGTCACCCTCCGCGCCGATCAGCGAGCGCAGCGGCTGCATCGGCAGCCAGGTCAGGCCGAGCAGCCAGCGGCGAACGGCCTGCCAGAAGCGCGGGCGTCCCGCGTCCGCCTCGCGCACCACGCGTGTCAGGAGCAGAAACTTGCCCACCGTTGCCCGGAAAACCACGGCACCCAGCACCTGGTGGACGAAGGACACCGCCAAGGCACACACGACGGCATAGCGCCAGAAGGTACCGACGCTCTCGTCGCCCGCGAGGCGGGAAGCGAGGCCGAGACCGGCGACGAAGGCGATCGTGGCGTCGATCAAGGCGGCGAGCCCGCGGCGCTCGTCACCCACCTCGTTCGGGACGAGGGGCGGCTGTGGGTACGGCTGTGGGTACGGATGCGGCGGCGGGTGCGCGGACGGAGGGGCGTACGGAGGGGCGTACGGCTGGTTGGCGGCCTGAGGGCGCTGGTCATCGGTCACGGCCCACCATCTTGCCGTACGCCTTGCGGCGCATTCGGGGCGACTATGTGAAGTCGGAGTACGCGAGGCGGGTCGCGCAGTGCCGGCACCGGAAGAGATACGCCGTGGGCGGGTTCTCCTTGTCCAGCGAGTCAACGTAGTGCTGGACCTGGTCCGAGGGGCGGCCCCAACCGCTTGCCTCCTGTCGTAGTGCCTCCAACGCCTCGGGGTGATCCGCGAGTTCGGCGGCCCCGACCCGGCCGAGGAACGCGGTGCCGTCGCCGCAGTGGAAGAACCACTGGGGCTCCTGCCACGCTGAGAAGCCGGGAGTGCGTCTGTCGACCGCGGAGAAGATCTCAAGGGGCACGTCCTCGCCCAGGCAGGCCCCGGCCGTGAAGTGCGCGTCGAACCGTTCCGCGACCTCACCGCCGGCGATGCACCATGGGCACAGCCGGCCCTTGAGGTCCTCGACCGCGTAGACCGGACCCGTGTAGCTGTACCCGCGAGCCCGCCCGCAGCAGACGCAGACGACCTCGGACGGAACAACTGCGCCCGTGGCGACGGGGTCGGGATGGTACGGGAACTCAGGCAGCCGCTCAGTCATAAGCGGTGACCGTAACAGTGGTCTGGAACGGTCGGCCGCGGCTTCCTCGGTGGCCGTTACGGCCTTCTTGTGCTGCGCTCCGGCATGTAGTCGGCTGACTCCCATGGGGAAGAGAAGCGTTGCCACGCTGATTGCCGTCCTTGTCGCGGGCTCCCTGGTGACGGGAGTGCCCGATCCGTACGCGGAAGCCGCATCCCCCGGCGAGGGCGGCGCGTCGTCACCGGCCGGTTCGGTGACGCTGCCGGGGATCGATCTCGACACGGTGACGATCCCGGAGCTGCAGGCCCGCATGGCGGACGGTGCCTTGACCTCGTCCCGACTGACCAGCGCCTACCTGGGGCGGATCAAGGCCGTCGATCCCAAGATCAACGCCGTGCTGCGCACCGACCCGACGGCCCTGCGCCAGGCGGCTGCCAGCGACGCCAGGCACCGGCACGGCGAGACCCGTGGCCCGCTCGACGGCATTCCGGTGCTGCTCAAGGACAACGTGAGCACCCGCGACTTGCCGACGACGGCCGGGTCGCTGGCGCTGGCCGGGAGTCCACCGGACAGTGACGCAGCACTGGTGACCCGGCTGCGGAAGGCGGGCGCTGTGATCCTGGGGAAGACCAATCTGTCGGAGTGGGCGAACTTCCGTGCGGCGAAGCCGACTTCAGGATGGTCGGCGGTGGGCGGGCAGACCCGCAACCCGTACGAGCTGGACCGGAATCCGTGCGGGTCGTCCTCCGGTTCGGCTGCCGCGCTCGCCGCCTCGTTGTCGCAGGTGGCGATCGGCACCGAGACGGACGGCTCGATCGTGTGCCCGGCCGGGATGAACGGGGTGGTCGGTCACAAGCCCAGCCTCGGCGTGGTCAGCCGGTCCGGCGTGGTGCCGATCTCCGCGGAGCAGGACACCGCGGGCCCCATGGCGCGCAACGTGACCGACGCCGCGCTCACTCTGTCGGTGCTCAGCGAGGGCAAGACTGCACGCCTCGCCGAAGCGCACGGCCCACGAGGCGAACCGACACGCCGCCCTGGCCTGCGCGGCAAACGCATCGGCCTGTGGCGGCTGCCCTCGCTCGGGCCGGAGGTGGACGCCGTGATGACCCGTACGGCGAAGAAGCTGCGCCGCGCGGGAGCCGAGGTCGTCGAGGTGACGCCGCCGTACCAGAAGCGGCTCGCCGAGCTGGAGTTCCCGGCGCTGCTGAGCGAGTTCCACCGGGACATCGACGCCTACCTCGCCACCCGCAACGGTCCTCGGAACCTCGCCGAGCTGATCGAATTCAACCGCAGCCACCCGGCGGAGCAGACCTGCTTCGCCGGTCAGGAACTCTTCGAACAGGCCCTCGCAGCGCCCGACACCACCGACCCGCAGTACAAGGCCATGCGTGCCGAGTTGCGGGATCTTTCACGGCGTTCCATCGACGAGACGATGGCCGGCCACGACCTGGACGCCATTGCCGCGCCGACGAACCCGCCCGCCTGGACGACCGACTGTGCGCGGGGCGACAACGATGTGATCCCGTCCTCGACCCCGGCGGCCGTGGCCGGGTACCCGTCGCTTTCGGTGCCCGCCGGGTCCGTGCACAGGCTGCCCGTCGGCCTGCTGCTGACGGCCGGTGACCACCAGGACGCCGAACTCCTGTCGCTGGGAGCCGCGGTGGAGCACCGGCTGGACGCCTGGCGGCCCCCGCGCTATCTGCCGTAGACCCTCCGCGCGCGGCACCGCAAGGCTGCCGGCTCCCGCCCATGCCCTCGCCGTCGCGGCCGATCCGGCGGCCGGGTGCGGGAAGGTGATGCTGCGGCTGGGGCTCCGCCCCTGAGGCCGGACTCAGGGGCGTCCGGCGCCTCTCGCGTACCCGGCGTGGGGGCCGGCAAGCGAAGAGGCTGCGCCCCGAAGGGGCGCGGGGAACTGCTCCCCTGGGGGCACCTCCCGGCCGGAGGCTGGGGGACTCCGGCCGGGAGGTGCCCCCACCAGCCATGGGGGGTACCTCCCTGCTCGAAGAGCTTGGGGGAGAACCCGCAGCCTGCGACGGTCAGACAGGGGGCACCCCCTACCCAGAACCCGCGAGGACGGAGCCTCACCCCTCCCGATACACCTTCGTGTTGGACGCCTGCGCGCGGGGGCGGACCACCAGCAGGTCGATGTTGACGTGGCTGGGGCGGGTGACGGTCCAGGCGATGGTGTCCGCGACATCGTCGGCGGTCAGCGGCTCGGCCACGCCCGCGTACACCTTCGCCGCCTTCTCCTCGTCCCCCCGGAAGCGGGTCAGTGCGAACTCGTCCGTCTTCACCATCCCGGGCGCGATCTCGATCACGCGGACCGGGCTGCCGACGATCTCCAGCCGCAGGGTCTCCGCCAGCACGTGCTGTGCGTGCTTCGCCGCGACATAGCCGGCCCCGCCCTCGTACGTCGCATGCCCCGCGGTGGAGGAGAGCACCACGACGGTGCCGTCGCCGCTCGCGGTGAGCGCGGGCAGCAGGGCCTGGGTGACATGCAGGGTGCCGATGACGTTGGTCTCGTACATCTGCCGCCAGTCCTCCGGGTCGCCGGAGGCCACCGGGTCGGCCCCCAGCGCACCGCCCGCGTTGTTCACCAGGACCTCCAGCGTGTCGAACCGCCCGGCGAACTCGTCGACCGCCGCCCGGTCCGTCACGTCCAGGGCGTACGCCTCGGCCTGGTGCCCCGCCTCGGTGAGCTCCGCTGCCAGGGCCGCGATGCGCTCCTCGCGGCGCGCTGTGAGGACGACCCGACAACCGGACGCCGCGAGTCGGCGCGCGGTGGCGGCGCCGATGCCGCTGCTCGCGCCGGTGACGACAGCGGTACGGGACGAAGTGGCCTGCGCGGTGGCGCTCATGAACGCTCCTGGACGTTCCGGACGTGCGATGGTCCGGGCCAGGGTATGCGTGCATGCCGACGCCGTACGCAGGCGCCCCTCGGTCCGGCTGCACGTACCGGCGCCGAGGGGCTGCTGCGCCGCTTTCCCTCGCGCCGCGAGGGCCGCGGGGTGCGTCGGCCGGTCAGGCGATCTGCGGCGAGTGCGGGGTCGGCTTCAGACGGATCAGAGTGGTGCCGTACGCGCCGAGCCACACCACCCACAGGAGCCAGCCGCCCAGACCGAGGAGGCCGAGGGGGCCGGTGCGGTCGATGACCAGGGGAGCGAGGGTGGCGGAGGTGAACAGCAGCGTGGCCGACAGCAGTCCCAGGGTGCCGAGCCACGGCCGGATCAGTCCGGCCCGCCGCCCGCCCACGGACAGGCCGACGAGAGCGAGCGCCAGGAACGTGCCGTTGAGGGTGAACAGCGCGTCGTGCAGCGCCCAGAGGCCCGAGGTCGCACCGGCGTCGTCCGAGGTCCTCGACGCGATGGCGAGGCGGATCGCGATGACTGCGGCGAAGGCGGCGTTCTGGAGGAGGATGCCGGCGAACCCCAGCAGCGACCACGCCTCGCCCCGTTCCCGCTCGGAGCGTCGCAGCGCGGCGACCGCGCCCGCTCCGAACAGGGTGGCAAGTGCCCAGGCGGCGGGAGTGAGGGCCGAGCCGAGGCCCACCAGGTCGCCCTCCGCGCTGAAGAACGCGGTGACTTCGCCGATGTCGGCGCCGGTGCGCGGCAGACCGGCGGGGGCCACGATCACGTTGCTCATGACGATAAGGAAGGCGAAACCGAAGGCAGCGATGCCGCTGAGGCGGGAGAAGCTCATCACGGTCGGGCGTATCATGTATTCACTATAAGCACCGTAAAGCGAATAGGGGACAGCCCATGGGTACGGAGCCGGGCCGACGCCGCTACGACTCGCTGCGCCGGACGGCGCAGGCGCAGGAGACCCGCGCGGACATCGCCCGCGCCGCCCGCCGGCTGTTCGTCTCCCAGGGCTGGGCGGCGACGACCGTGCGGGACTTGGCACGCGAGGCGGGGGTCTCCGTGCCGACCGTCTACGCGGCATACGGCAACAAGGCAGGGCTGACCCGTGCGCTGGCCGACGCGGCGGACCTGTCGGCCGATGTGTCGCAACTGCTCGCGGAGTTGGAGGTGCCGGAGGCGGACCCCGCTGCCCAGTTGACCGCGATGGCCGCCTACGACCGGCGGCTGTTCGAGCGTGCCGGCGACATCATCTCGCTGATCCGGGAAGCGGGGCGCACCGAACCGGAGCTGGCGGCGCTCTACCGCGACGGACGCGCACGCGCCGACGACACCCGCGTCCAGGTGTTCTCGTCATGGCCGGCCGGTGTTCTCCGGGAGGGCCTGGATGTGCGGGCCGCCGTGGACATCTACGCGGCTCTGTGCAACATCGACGTCTACACCGTGCTCATCGCCGAACGCGGCTGGTCACCCGGGCATGTCGAGCAGTGGTGGAGCGAAGCGCTGGCCCGGGAACTGCTGAACTGAGGCTGTGACCGCCCGGGTTCACCGGTTGCCGAAGCGGGGCTCTTCCGTGCGGCTGCGTTTGACCTCGTAGAAGCCCGGCACACCGGCCAGCAGCAGGAATCCGTCCCACAGCCGTCCGGCCGTCTCCCCGGTAGGGGCGGGGGAGACGACCGGACCGAAGAAGCCGACCCGTTCACCGTCCTCCCCGGCGACCGAGAGCACCGGGGTGCCGACCTCGGTGCCGACCAGGGCGACGGCCTGGGCGTGGGACGAGCGGATCGCCCCGTCGTAGGCGGTGGACCCGGCCACCTCGGCGATCTCCTGCGGCAGCCCGGCGTCGGCGAGGGCTCCGTCGAGCCCCCAGTCGCCGTGGAGATGGAAGCGCGTGCCCAGCGCGGTGAAGAGGTCACCCAGCGCCCGGTGGCCGAACCGCTCTTCCACCGCGGCGCACACCCGCACCGGTGCCCACATGTAGTCCTCCCACTCGCCTTCCGGGTTGTCGTCCCGGTGCTCGTTGAGTACGGAGAGACTCATCACCCGCCAGCGGACGGTCACCGGCCGCACCCTGGTCACCTCCACCAGCCACCGTGAGGTGAGCCACGTGTACGGACAGACGGGGTCGAACCAGAAGTCCACAGCCCGCAGTTCGGCCATCCGATCGACTCCTTTCCAGGCCTCGTCACGTTACGGGAAGTCTCCCGGCCGGCGCCCGAGCCCCCCACCCCCTGACGCCGTCGCGGAGGATGGAGAATCCAGAAATGGAACTGGATGACCAACTGGTAGGCCACTGGAGCAGCGTCCCGTTCGCCTACGGGGTGATGGAAGCCTCCGAACTCGGGCTTCTCGGCGATGGGCAGGGCTGGAGCGCATGGTTCAACGTCGGCGCGCTGTCCGTCACGCGGCTGCGCTGGCGGTGCCCGGAACCAGGAGTCCTGGAACTGCACGCGCGGTGGAGCGTACAAGGCACGCCCGATGACAGCGCCGGCTCTCTGACGTTCGCCTCGGCGGAACCGGCCGAACCGCTGGACGAGGTCACGCGCCATCGCTACGTCCTCGCCCCCGTCGAACCCATGCCGGGCGCCGACCCCTTGCCGGCGATCAGCTTCGAGGAGCCGGTCGAGTTCTGCTTCCACTACGCCAGAGGCCCGAAGGAGATCCACCCCGAGGAAGACCCGACGTTCCCTGCACTGCCGTACCAGTAGGGGGTGACGAGCCGTACTCCGCAGCACCCACCGCACGACGCTCAGGCGCTCCGGACGGGAAGAGGCTGACGCGTGCCCTCCCGGAAGCTGCGGCGGTAGGCCGTGGGGGTGGTGCCGAGGCGCCGGCGGAAGTGGGCGCGCAGCGATACCGCGGAGCCGAAGCCGGTGATGTCGGCGAGGCGCTCGACCGGCAGATCGGTGGTCTCCAGCAGTTCGCGGGCGCGTTCCATACGGGCCCACAGCAGCCAGCGCAGCGGCGTCGTCCCGGTCGAGGCACGGAACCTGCGGTGCAGATGACGCACGCTCATCCCTGCCTGACGGGCGATGTCGGTAAGGGTGAGAGGGCGGTGCAGATTGCGGTGGAGCCAGTCCAGGGTCGCGGGCAGCGGATCGTCGTCGCAACGGTCCGTACGGGGGCCGGGTCGAGGCACGAGCTGGGCCATGGTGCCCTTGCGCCGCTGCGGTACGACCAGGGAGCGTGCCGCCTCCGCTGCGACCGCCGCGCCGTGATCGCGGCTGATGAGGTGCAGGCACAGATCGAGACCCGCCGCGACGCCCGCCGAGCTGAGGATCTGGCCGTTGTCCACGAACAGCACGCCCGGGTCCACGCGGACCGCCGGATGTTCCCGGGCGAGCCGGTCGACGGCCAGCCAGTGCGTCGTCGCCGCCGCACCGTCCAGCAGTCCCGCCTCGGCCAGCAGGAAGGCGCCCGTGCAGATCGACGCCACCCGGATACGCCGGTGGGCGGCCGACCGCAGCAGCTCCAGCACCTCGCCCTCCGGACGCACATCGTCCGCCACACCCGGAACCACGATCGTGTCCGCGGCAAGGGCGGCCTTCAGCGGGTGCGCGGGGCGTAGTTCGAAGCAGCGCTCCCCGGCAGCCGTGCTGATGACGGGGGAGTTGCCGCACACCAGCAACTGGTACGGCCGACTGCCGTCCGGCAGCCGCGCGAGGGCGAACGCCTGGCAGGCGGCGGTCAGATCGAAACCGACAACGCCACCCGGTGCCAGGACAGCCACAGCGTGCATGGCAGGAACCTATCGGGACCGGTCACGATCGCTGCTGCCGCATCCGTCCCCCACTTGCCAGGGTGAAGCCGTCCTGATCGCGAACTGCCAGGGAGGTACAGGGTGATGGAACGGCGAGACATGCTGCGCCGGACGACGGCTGTGGGAGCCGGAGCGCTGGCTCACGGAGTGTTGAGCACCACGTCCGCCGGCGCGCAGGAGAGCGTCGGCGAGCGGGGTGGCGGGCCCGGCGGCAGAAGCACGCGGCCGTTCCGCGTCCACATCGTGATGTTCGACGGCGTGGAGGAGCAGGACTTCGCCGGTCCGTACGAGGTGTTCTCGGCCGCCGGGATGCTCAGCGGCACGCGGAAGATGGACGTCGGTCTCGTCACGGCCGGTGAGACCGGCACCGTGCGCTGTGCGTACGGCACCGAGGTACAGGTCACCCGGCGCTGGGCACCGCGCGAGGCGGAGCTGATCGTGGTGCCGGGCGGGGGCTACACGCGTAAGGACGGTCCCGGCATCTGGGCCGAAATCAAACGCGGCACGCTGCCGCGCGCCCTTGCAGCGGCTCCGCGCAAGGGGCTGACGCTCAGTTCGCTGTGTACGGGGGCGCTGCTGCTGTCGGCGGCCGGGCTGGTGGAGGGCCGCCGTTGCACCACGCACCGGGGTGCCCTCAAGGACCTGGAGAAGGACGGGGGCATCCTCACCCCGGCCCGGGTCGTCGACGACGGTGATCTCGTGACGGCCCAGGGCGTCACCTCCGGCCTGGAGCTCGGGCTCTGGCTGGTCAAGCGCGAGCTGGGCTCCGAGGCCGCGAACGGGCTGGAGATGATGCTGGAGTACGAGGCGCGCGGCACCGTCTGGGAAACGGAGCGGAGGCACCGGAGCCTGTCCGGCTGATCAGGGGCGCGGAAACGGGTCCACGCCCCGATGCGCGGGCAACTGCGCGGCCGGCCACGACGTGAGGGGCGCTCAGTCGCTGAGCGCGAGCCGGAGACCGAACGCGCCGATCACCGTCCCGGCGACCCGGTCGAGCATGCACCGGGCCGAATCGCGTCGTAGGTAGTCGCGCAGCATGCGCGCGCAGCCGATCAGCAGGAACGACCAGAGCACGCCGAGCACGACATGGATCAGCGAGAGCAGTACGCCCATGGCGAGTTGGGAGGCGCCCGCTGGGACGAACTGGGGGAGGACGGCGACGTAGAAGGCGCCCACCTTGGGATTGAGGAGATTGGTCAGCGCGCCCTGGCGCCAGCCGCCGCGAAGGGTGTACCCCCTGTTCGAGCGAAGCCGAGAACTTGTCGGAGCGACCGCGGCACCGGCCTGGGCCCGGTCCGCGTCGTCATCGCCCGGTCCCGGCGAACCCACCGCGGCCGGGCGGCGGCGCGCGGCCCAGAGCATGCGAGCGCCCATCCACACCAGATAGGCGGCGCCCGCCCAGCGCAGCAGCGTGTAAGCGAAATGGGAGGCGGTCAACAAGGCAGTGATGCCCAGGGAGGTCAACAGCCCCCAGGTCAGGGTCCCGGTCTGGATACCGAGGACAACTCCCCAGGCACACCGACGGTGGCCGAGCGCGGCGGTGCGCAGTATGAGAGCGGTGTCCAGGCCCGGTGTGAGGGTGAGCAGCCCCACGATCAGAGTGAAGCCCCACAGTTCGGAGAAATCGATCACAGCAGGGGACTGTAGAACCTCGGTTCTGCAAACCGCCAGATTCCTGCCCGTAATCGGGCACGAACTCGGCGCTCCGCGTGGTGGTCCTCGTCCTGCTCAGCGGTCGGTCGCTTCGGCGGGCCGGGCCCAGCTCGGTCGCCAGGTCTCGGCGGTGGGACGGCGGAGCTGCGCGGAGGTGAGGTGGTCGCGGAGCTCGGTGAGCGCGGGGTGCGGGTTGTCGGCGCGCCAGAGCAGCGAGTGCGGGTAGACCGGGGTGGGGTCGCGCAAGGGGATGCGCCGCAGGTCGTAGCCGGCGGGCCAGACGAGCGGGGTCCGCTCGCTGAGGAAGGTCGCCACCGTCGAGGAACCCTCGACCGATTCGAGTAGCGCGTCGACGCCGAAGTTGGGGCCGATGGTGTCGATGGTCAGCCCGAAAGTGGCGGCAAGGGCGTCGTAGTACGCGGCCCATTCGGTTCCGGGGTCGTTGCCGGGCATCCAGAGCCGGTGCCCGGCGAGCTGGGCGGGGGTCACCGCGACGGCGTTCGCGAGCGGGTGGTCGGGGCCGGTGCACAGGAACATGGGCTCGTCGAGGACATGTACGGCGTCGATGCCGTCGGGGATCCGCTGTCCCGGCGCGGTGACGGCGCGGAACGTGGCGTCGATGGTGCCGTCCCGGAGGGCGGCGAGGGCCTTCTCGGCCCCGTACAGCGTCACGATGTCGAGGGGGATCTCGGGGTGCGCGCGGTGGAAGTCCCGCACCAGTCCGGCCGTCGAGACCCTGCGTTGCAGGACGTCCACGCGCAGTGGGCGGCTGCCGGGCCGTACGGCGTCCCCGGCCCGCTTCTCGGCGTCCAGCAGGGCGCGGGCGTGGGGCAGGAACACCTGCCCGTCGATGGTGAGTTCCGCGCCGCGCGCCGTGCGGGTGAGCAGCCGTACCCCGGTGTCCCGCTCCAGCGCGGCGATGCGCTTGGAGACGGCCTGCTGGGTGAGCGAGAGGTCCACGGCGGCCTTCTGGAACTGCCCGGCGTCGGCGACCGCGACAAATGTGCGTACGGCATTGAGATCCACGGCAGCCAGCCTAACCGCACAACGCGAGGTTGTTACTCGACGGCGCGCCAGTTGTTTGATTCGGCACTCCACATGCCTCTTTGATGGTCGCGAACCGCAGCGGCCCCACTCCCGGACAACCCACGGTTGTACAACTCAGGAGGTGACTCCCCTGTGCCGGACTCCTTCGTCCATCTGCACAACCACACCGAGTACTCCATGCTGGACGGCGCGCAGAAGCTGAGGCCGATGTTCGGCGAGGTGGCCCGGCAGCGGATGCCCGCGATCGCCATGAGCGACCACGGGAACATGTTCGGAGCCTACGAATTCGCGCAGGTCGCGAAGGACTTCGAGGGCATCAGGCCGATCATCGGCATCGAGGCGTACGTGGCCCCTTCCTCCCGGTTCTCCCGGAAGCAGGAGTTCTGGGGACCAGGTGGCCGCCGCGCTGTCAGCGCGGACGGGGAGGGCTCGAAGGACGTCTCCGGCGGCGGCCGCTTCACGCACATGACCATGTGGGCGCGGAACGCCCAGGGCTTGCGCAACCTGTTCCGGCTCAGCACCGAGGCCAGCTACGAGGGCCAGTTCCCGGCCGGCAAGCCGCGCATGGACCGCGAGCTGATCGCCCAGCGGCCGGAGGGCGTCATCGCCACCACCGGCTGCCCCTCCGGGGAGATCCAGACCCGGCTGCGGCTGGACCAGTACGCCGAGGCGAAGGCCGCCGCTGCGGCCTACCAGGAGATCTTCGGCCGGGAGAACTACTTCCTGGAGCTGATGGACCACGGTCTGGACATCGAACGCGACGTCCGCGACGGCCTGCTGCGCCTCGCCCGGGAGCTGAACATCCCGCTGCTGGCCACGAACGACGCGCACTACGTCACCGAGGACCAGGCCGAAGCCCACGACAACCTGCTGTGCATCGGGGTGGGCAAGAACAAGGACGACCCACGCCGCTTCCGCTTCAACGGCTCCGGCTACTACCTGAAGTCGGCCGCCGAGATGCGCAGCCTCTTCGCGGAGCTCCCGGCAGCCTGCGACAACACGCTGCTGATCGCCGAGCGTGTCGAGTCCTACGACGAGGTCTTCGACCACGTCGACGAGATGCCGCGGTTCCCGGACGTGCCGGAGGGGGAGACCCAGGAGTCGTGGCTGCGCAAGGAAGTCCTCAAGGGCCTGGCGATGCGCTACGGGGACCCGGTTCCGCCGCACGTCCTGGAGCGGTTCGAGACGGAGATGGCAGTCATCGGCCCGATGGGCTTCAGCTCATACTTCCTCGTCGTGGCGGACATCTGCCGCTTCGCCCGCGAGAGCGAGGAGAAGATCCCGCTCGGTCCGGGCCGCGGCTCGGCCACCGGCTCCCTCGTGGCCTACGCCACCCGCATCACCGAGCTGTGCCCCCTTGAGCACGGGCTGCTCTTCGAACGGTTCCTGAACCCCGAGCGGATCAACCCCCCGGACATCGACCTCGACTTCGACGACCGCCAGCGGGACCGCATGGTCCGTTACGTCATCGACAAGTACGGGGACGAGTACACAGCGCTGGTCAACACCTTCGGCAAGATCAAGGCCAAGAACGCGATCAAGGACTCCGCACGCATCCTTGGCTATCCGTTCTCCCACGGCGAGCGGATCACCAAGGCGCTGCCGCCCGACCAGAACGGCAAGTCGGCGCCGTTGGACGTCCTCTTCACCCCCTCCCATCCCCGGTACGCCGAGGCCGCTGAGATCCGCCGGCTGTACGAGAGCGAACCGGACGTGCGGCGGGTGATCGACACCGCCCGGGGTGTGGAGGGGCTGACCCGCGGCACCGGTGTGCACGCCGCCGCGGTGATCCTGTCCAAGACGCGGCTGACCGACCGGATCCCGCTGCACATGCGCGCCGCGGACGGCGCGCGGATCACCGGCTTCGACTATCCGTCGTGCGAGGCCATGGGCCTGGTCAAGATGGACTTCCTGGGGCTGCGGAACCTGGGCGTCATCGACCAGGCCATCGAGAACATCCGGGAGAACCGGGGCCTGAAGCTGGCCACCGTCGACCCCATGGACGGCGATCCGGCCACCGTCGTCATCCCGCTGGACGACGCCAGGACCTACCGGCTGCTGGCCGAGGCCAACACGCTCGGCGTCTTCCAGCTCGACAGCGGCGGTATGCGGGCGCTGCTGAAACTGATGGAACCCACCCGATTCGAGGACATCGCCGCGGCCAACGCCCTCTACCGGCCCGGCCCGATGGCCGCCAACGCACACACCAACTACGCACTGCGGCAGAACGGCAAGCAGGCACCGACCCCGGTCCATCCCGAGCTCGAAGAAGCGCTGGAGCCGATCCTGGGCTCCACCCACCATCTGCTGGTCTACCAGGAACAGATCATGGCCATCGCCCGGCAGCTGGCCGGCTACACGCTGGGCGGCGCGGACATGCTGCGCCGCGCCATGGGCAAGAAGAAGCCGGAGGTACTGGCTGCCGAGTGGGAGAAGTTCCACGGCGGCATGAAGGAGGGCGGCTACTCCGACGAGGCGATCAAAGCCCTCTGGGATGTGATGCTGCCGTTCTCCGGCTACGCCTTCAACAAGTCCCACACCGCCGGCTACGGACTCGTCTCGTACTGGACCGCCTATCTGAAGGCGAACTACCCGGCCGAGTACATGGCGGCGCTGCTCACCTCGGTGGGCGACGACAAGGACAAGGCCGCGGTCTATCTCGCCGACGCCCGCCGGAACGGCGTCCGCGTCCTCCAGCCCGACGTGAACGAGTCCGTCGCCGAGTTCACCGCTGTCGGCGACAACGTACGCTTCGGGCTGCGCTCCGTGCGCAACGTCGGCGACAGCGTCATCGAGGCCGTCGTCGACGCGCGCCGCCGGAAGGGGAAGTTCACCTCCTTCGCCGACTTCCTGCACAAGGTCGATCTGCCCGCGCTGAACAAGCGGGCCGTGGAGTCACTGATCAAGGCGGGCGCCTTCGACTCGCTGGGGCACTCCCGTAAGGGGCTGACCGCCGTCCACGAGGAAGCCGTCGACGCGGTCATCCCGGTGAAGAAGGCGGCCGGTTTCGGGCAGGACGACCTCTTTGCGGAACTGCGCGAGGCGGAGCACGACGGACCGTCCTTCGGCCTGGACTTCCCCGTCGATGCCGCGGAGTGGCCGCGCCGGCAACTGCTGGCGACCGAACGGGAGATGCTGGGTCTGTATGTGTCGGCCCACCCCCTGGACGGCGCCGAGCACATCCTGGCCGGCGCGCGGGACTGCTCCATCACCGATCTCCTCGCCTCCGGCCGCACCGCCGGGGACGTACGGCTCTGCGGGCTGATCACCGGTGTCCAGCGCAAGGTGACCAAACAGGGCAACGCCTGGGCTCTTGTGAACCTCGCGGACCGGGACGCCGGTATCGAGGTTCTGTTCTTTCCGGCCGCCTACCGGCTCGTGGAGCATGCGCTGGCCGAGGACGACGTCGTCTCCGTCAGGGGCAGGATCGAAGAGCGTGACGGCACCCTCAACATCTTCGGCGCAGAGCTGACCGTGCTGGACGTCTCCGCAGCCGAACACGGCGGCAGACCACCGGTCCGGCTCGCCCTCCCCGCCCACCGGATCACCGAGCAGACCGTGCACGAACTCAAGCGGATCCTCATCGAGCACCCGGGCGACAGCCCGGTCCACCTCACCGTCCGCGGCGCCCGGAAGACCACCGTCTACGCCCTGCACACCACGGTGAACGCCACCAGCATCGCCTCCGACGTGAAGGGCGCCTTCGGCGCCGAAGCCTGGCAGGGCACCGCGTGACGCGCCCCGTAAGGGGCGCGGGGCTGTGTTCATGTGCGGCTCCGCCGCGTGGGCGCGACCAGCCATGGGGGTACCTCCCTGCTCGAAGAGCTTGGGGGATCACCCGCAGCCTGCGAGCCTCGGGCAGGGGCACCCCCTGACCAGAGCCAGGGAGGGCCCGCGCAAGATCCGCCGGTCACGACCTACGCGCCGTCCTCGATCACGCGGTCCGGCCGCAGTGGCAGATCCCGGTGGCGTACGCCGGTCGCATGCCAGACCGCGTTGGAGATCGCCGCGGCGACGCCCACGATCCCGATCTCCCCGATGCCCTTGAGTCCCACCGGGTCGTCGGGGATCGGGTCCTCCAGCCAGTCCGCCTCTATCAGGGGGACATCCGCGTTGGCGGCGACGTGATAGCCCGCGAAGTCCGCGCCGAGCTGGCTGCCCGATGCCGTGTCCCGCACCGCTTCCTCGTGCAGGGCCATGGAGATGCCCCAGGTCATCCCGCCGACGAGCTGGCTGCGCGCCGTGAGCGGGTTGACGATGCGGCCCGCGGCGAAGATGCCCAGCATGCGCCGAACCCGCACCTCGCCGGTGGTGACGTCGACGGCGACCTCGGCGAACTGTGCCCCGAAGGAGTGCCGTTCCTTCTTGGCGAGCTCGGCGAGCAGCCCGGCGGTGTCCGTACGGGCCGTGATGCCCTCGGGCGGGATCTCGCCGTCGGTCAGGGCCAGCCGGCCGCGCAGCTCACCGACGGCGGAGGTGACGGCCAGCGCCCAGGAGCGGGTGCCCATCGAGCCCCCGGCGACCCAGGCGGGTCCGAAGTCGCTGTCGCCGATCCGCACGGCCACGCGCTCGGGTGCCACATCGAGCGCTTCCGCGGCGATCAGGGTGAGCGCGGTGCGGGCCCCGGTGCCCACGTCCGCAGCGGAGATCCGTACGGTGAAGGTGCCGTCCGCCTCGGCCGTCACGGAAGCCGTGGAGGGCGCGGCCCCGGACGGATAGGTGGCGGCAGCCGTGCCGGTGCCGAGCAGCCAGCGGCCCTCGCGGCGCATCCGGGGCCGCGGATCGCGCCCGGCCCAGCCGAACCGGCGGGCTCCCTCCTCGAAGCAGCCGAGCAGATTGCGGCTGCTGAAGGGCAGCCCGGACAGCGGCCCGACGGTCGGTTCGTTGCGGGCGCGCAGGGCGATCGGGTCCATGCCGAGCCGCTCGGCCAGCTCGTCGAGGGCCGACTCCACCGCGAAGGAGCCCGGTGCCTCGCCGGGCGCCCGCATCCAGGTCGGCGTGGGCATGTCCACATCGACAAGCCGGTGCGCGGTGTGGTGCGCCCGCGCGTCGTACAGGACCCGTCCCAGGGCGGCGCTCGTCTCGACGAACGGCCGCAGGGTGGAGGTGAGGTTGAGCGCCTCGTGCCCGAACGCGCGCAGCCGCCCGTCCGGTTCCGCGCCGAGCCGGACGCGCTGCGCGGTGGGGCTGCGGTAGCCGGTGACGGCGAACGTCTGGCGCCGGGTCAGCGCGAGCCGCACGGGCCGTTGCAGCACCGTCGCCGCCATCGCCGCGGCCACCTGGTGCGGCCGTACGCCCTTGGAGCCGAACGCGCCGCCTATGTGCTCGGAGCGCACCCTCACCGAGGACGGGTCCAGCGAGAACAGCTTGGCGAGCTCGTCCGCCACCCACATGGAGCCCTGGTTGGAGTCGAAGACCTCCAGCCGTCCCCCCTCCCAGCGGGCGGTGGCGGCGTGCGGCTCCATGGCACTGTGGTGCTGCTCCGGAGTGGTGTAGGAGGCGTCCACCACCACGGCGGAGGCGGCCAGTTCGGCCTCCAGGTCTCCCTTGGTCAGCACCGCGTTGCCGTCGTCGGGGACGTAGCTGCCGGGCCGGTCGGCGTCGAAAGCGACATCGTGCGGCTCCTCGTCGTACTCGACCACGAGCGATTCGGCCGCCTCCCGCGCCTGCTCGGGCGTCTCGGCGACCACCAGCGCCACGGGCCAGCCCGCATGCGGGATCCGGTCGTGCTGGAAGACCGCGACGGTGGGGTCGGGCCCGCCGAGCATGGAGACGTAGTCGGTCGCCACGCGGGGCGCGTTGCCGTGGTGCAGCACGGCCAGCACGCCGGGCATGGCACGTACGGCCTCCTCGCCCACCTTGCGGACGCGCCCACGCGCGACGGTCGAGAGGACCAGCCAGCCGTGCACGAGCTGATCGAAGGGCTGCTCGCTCGCGTAGCGGGCTGCGCCGGTCACCTTCTCCCGGCCCTCGACGCGGGTGTGCGCTGCCCCGACGGTCGGGGGCTGTGCCGTGGTGGTCATCGGGCGGTCTCCTCGGCCAGTTCGGTGAGCAGGGTGACGACGAGGTTGCGGATCAGGGGCACCTTGTAGGCGTTCTGCTCGAGTACCTGCGCTGCGGCCAGCTCGGCGTCGGCGGCCTCGGCGAAGGCCGCGCCGACGGCGGGCTGCCCGCGCAGCACCCGCTCGGCGGTCGTGGCTCGCCACGGACGGGACGCGACGGCACCGAAGGCCAGCCGGATATCGCGGACCACGCCGTCGGCGACGTCGAGCGCGGCGGCCACCGAGCCGATGGCGAAGGCGTAGGAGGCCCGTTCACGGACCTTGCGGTAGCGCGAGTGCGCGGCGACCGGAGCGGGTGGCAGCGTGACGGCGGTGATCAGCGCGCCGGGCGGCAGCGCGGTCTCCCGGTGCGGGGTGTCGCCCACCGGCAGATAGAAGTCGGCGAGGGGTATCTCCCCGCCGCCCGCGGCGCTCTCGTACGAGACGACGGCGTCGAACGCGGCCAGCGCGACGCCCATGTCGGACGGGTGGACGGCCACGCAGTGCGCGGAGGCGCCGAGGATCGCGTGGTTGCGGTGCTCGCCGGTGATGGCCGGGCAGCCGGAGCCGGGCGCACGCTTGTTGCAGGGGAGCGAGGTGTCGGTGAAATAGGCGCAGCGGGTGCGCTGGAGGAGATTGCCGCCGACCGTCGCCATGTTGCGCAGCTGCCCGGAGGCTCCAGCCAGTACGGCCTGCGCCAGCGCCGGGTAGCGGCGCCGTACCTCCGGGTGGGCGGCCAGCTCGCTGTTGGTGACCGTGGCGCCGATGCGCAGTCCGCCGTCGTTGGTCGACTCGATGCGGCCCAGCGGCAGTTCGCGTACGTCGACGAGGCGCCCCGGGCGCTCCACGCCGGCCTTCATCAGATCGACGAGATTGGTGCCGCCGCCCAGGTAGCGTGCGTCAGGGTCCGCGTCGAGCAGGGCGACGGCGCCGCTGACCTCGGTGGCGCGCTCGTAGCTGAACTCCCTCACGCGGCGGGCTCCTTCGGGTTCTCGGCGGACTGTCCGGCGGTCGTGTGCTGTGCGGCCTGTGCGACAGCCTGGACGATCGAGACGTAGGCACCGCACCGGCACAGGTTGCCGCTCATGCGCTCCCGGATCTCCTCCGGCGTCAGAGCGGGCGGTCCCGCCTCGGGCCGTACGTCGTCGGTGGCGGCGCTCGGCCAGCCCGCCGCGTGCTCGTCGAGTACGGCGAGCGCCGAACAGATCTGCCCGGGGGTGCAGTAGCCGCACTGGAATCCGTCGAGGTCGAGGAACGCCTGCTGCACCGGGTGCAGCTGCTCGCCGTCCGCGACGCCTTCGATGGTGGTGACGGCGCAGCCTTCGGCGGCGATCGCGAGTTGCAGACAGGAGACGATACGGCGGCCGTCGACCAGGACCGTGCAAGCACCGCACTGTCCCTGGTCGCAGCCCTTCTTCGTACCGGTGAGATCGAGGCGCTCGCGCAGTACGTCGAGCAGGGTGCTGCGGTGGTCGACGGTCAGCGTGTGCGGTGCTCCGTTGATGGTCAAAGTGATCACGCTTGCGGTGGCTGGAGCCATGGGCGGCTTCTTTCGCGAGGGCGGTACGCGGAGAATCTGCGCGGTGCGGCGAGGCCGTGGACGGACAGTGGCCCGTCGCCCGGACGTCCGCCGCTATGGTGAGAGGTCAGGAAACGGACAACAGTCCGCTCTACCTTCATGAACGTAGAGGACAGTTGTCCGCTTCGCAAGGGAGATCCGCAACACCCCGTCTGATCCACCGCAGTTCTGCTCCGGGGGCGGAAGACGACGGAAGGAGGACGAGTGCGGCACAAGAAGCCGGGCGCCCGGCTGCGCTCGGACGCCCAGCGCAACCGTGAACGCATTCTTGAGGTGGCGCTCGCGGAGCTGACGCACGCGGCGGACGCGCCGCTGAGCGCCATCGCGAAAAAGGCGGGCGTCGGCCAGGGAACCTTCTACCGCAACTTTCCCAGCCGCGAGGCCCTGGTCCTGGAGGTCTACCGCTACGAGGTGCAGCAAGTCGCCGAAGCGGCGGAGCAGTTGCTCCGCACCCGGCCGCCGGACCAGGCACTGCGTGAGTGGATGGACCGGCTTGCCCAGTACGCCTTGGCCAAGGCGGGACTGGCCGAAGCCCTGCGCACGGCCACCACCAACCCACGAGGAACGCTGGCCGAACTCGGTCACGGACCGGTGACCCAGGCCGTCACCGTCCTCCTGGAGGCGAACGAGCGGGCCGGCACCATCCGTCCCGGAGTGACCCCGCAGGACTTCCTCCTCGCCATCGCGGGGCTGTGGCAGATCGACCCGCACGACGACTGGCAGGCTCGGGCCGGCCGCCTCCTGGACCTGGTGCTGGACGGCCTGCGAGCCGGAGCCCCGGGCCACACGCCCACCGACAACTGACCGAGGCCGGGCCGGTCCTGCGTACCAGGCATGGGGTGCTGCGCTTGCCGGCCCTGCTCCCCCAAGCTCTTCGAGCGTCAGATCGCCATCGCACGGGGGCCCGGGATGTTCCGGCCGGGTTCACCCCCGTAGGTGTGCCAGGCCGTGGCCAAGCGGTGCACCGCTTCCGTCAGCGTGTCGGGCGCTGCACAGAAGTGGATGCGGATGAACTCCCCGCTGCCCCCTGCCGCGTCCAGTCCGCTGCCGGGCAGCACCGCGACGCCGTGGCGGAGCGCCGTCTGCGCGAAGGAGTCGCCGTCACCGTGGGGGAGGCGCACCCACAGGGTGTGACCGCCGGTGACGGCGGGGACCTGCCATTGCGGCAGCCGTCGCGCCAGCTCGGCGCGCAGGAGATCATGGCGGGCCTGACGGTCTGCCGCTGAGTCCTGACACAGGGTCTCCAGCTGGGGCAGCAGTTCGGTGGCGACGAGTTGGGCGGAGAAGTCCCCGCCGAGGTCATGTACCGCTCGGAGCCGGGCGAGCCGGTTGATGACGGACCGCTCGGCCCGTATCCAGCCGACGCGCAGCCCACCCCAGACGCTCTTGCTGAGCGAGCCCACCGAGATCACCGCGTCGCCGAACGCCGCGAGCGGAGGAGGCACGTCCTGTCCGGCAAAGGCGAGGTGGGCGAGGACTTCGTCGTCGACCAGCGGCACGTCCGCGGCGGCGGCCGCTGCGGCGAGCCGTCGGCGTGCCAGCGGCGGCAGCACGCTCCCGGTCGGATTGTGATGGGTGGACACGAGGTAGGCGAGCTCCGGGCGGCGACCGCAAGTACGGACCCGCGCTTCGAAGCCGTCCAGGCCGACGGGAAGCGTCTCCAAGGACGCGGCATGCTCACGGAAAGCCTCCAACGCGCCGGGGTAGGTGGGGGCCTCGACGAGCACCGTGCCGCCGGGCTGGACGAAGGCGCGGGCGAGCAGGGAGAGGGCCTGCTGACCGCCGTTGGTGATCAGGACCTGCTCCGGGTCGGTACGTACGCCGCGGCGCGTGTAGTGGTCCGCGACAGCGCCGCGCAGCTGCCAGTGGCCCGACGGGTGGTATCCGATGCCGCTCGTCACGGTGGCCAGCCGGGGCAGCGCCCGCTCGTAGGCCGTCAGCAGCGCCGGCGGAGGCGAGGCGGGTGCGGCGCACGCCAGGAGGATCACGTCGTCGTCCTGAGGCTCCAGCAGGTGGAGGAAGACCGGCGCGTTCGTGGTCTCGCGGGGCCCAGGACGCGACGGCCCGGCAACTCGCGTACCGCTTCCCCGGCGCCGGACGATCCGGCCCTCCAGACTCAGCTGTTCATACGCGGCCACGACGGTTCCGCGTCCCACCGCGAGCGTGGACGCCAGCGTCCGGTCGGGTGGCAGTGCGGTGCCGGCCGGCAGTTCACCTTCGTCGACCAGGCGCCGCAGCCGTGCGGCGAGCAGGAGATACAGCGGTCCGCGGCCGGCCGACCACCGGCCCAGGCGGTCGGCCAGCTCGGCTGGTCCCATCGGCATGATCGCGTTCTTTCCGTCCGGGCGGGGCGCGGACGAGGTGATTGGTTCGCCCCGTGGACCAATCATGGCGTATTGGCTCTGTGGTCCGGCCACAAGGGCGGCGAGGATCACAGCATGACCACACGACATGAGGACCTGAGCCATTCCGCCGCGGTATCGGTGCCCGAGGCTGCAGCCGCGCTCCCGGGGCCCTTCCAGCAGCGGAACCTGGCAATGGTGAACGACACCACCGTCGTCCGTCTCGCACGACTGGAAGGCGAGTTTCCCTGGCACTACCACGACGAGGACGAGCTGTTCCTGTGCTGGGACGGCACCTTCCAGATCCAGCTGGAAGGGCGGGACCCGGTGGTGCTGAAAGCGGGCGAACTCTTCGTCGTCCCCAAGGGGATGCGGCACCGTCCCGTAGCGGAGAAGGCCGCCCACGTGCTGCTCATCGAGCACCCGGACACCAAGCAGTACGGGAGCTGACGCCCACCGGGTACCGCCGCCCGCTCAACGGGGTGCGGTCGCCGCTGCCACGAACATCGGCAGTTCGGACGCCCCCGCGATCCGGAAGTCCGCCTCCGGGAACCGGCCGCGGGCGACGGCGATCAGTTCGTACGAGAGTGCGCGCAGCTCCTCGGCCTCCGGCAGTTGGTCGGCGGTGTCGAGCAGCGCGATGAGGTCGTCCGTCGTGCGGTGTGGTGTCTGTTCCGTTCCTCACCTCTCGCTCGACGGCCGCGAATGAGCTGCTCCGCCGAGCGGAAGCGCGTGCTCAGAATACCGACCAGCCGGTCAGTGAGGTGAAGGCGTCCAGTGCCGCGACCCCGGCCACCGAGTTGCCCCGCATGTCGAGGCCGGGACTCCACACGCACAGCGTGCACCGGCCCGGGACCACCGCGAGGATGCCGCCGCCGACGCCGCTCTTGCCGGGAAGTCCCACCCGGTACGCGAAGTCGCCCGCCGCGTCGTACGTTCCGCAGGTGAGCATGACCGCGTTGATCCGCTTGGCCTCGCGCTCCGCCAGCAGCCGGGAGCCGTCCGTGCCCAGCCCGTGGCGGGCGAGGAAGGAGCCGGCCAGGGCCAGATCGCGGCAGCTCATGGCGATCGAGCACTGCCGGAAGTAGTGGTCCAGCACCGTCTGCACGGGGTTGTCGAGGTTGCCGTAGCTGGCCATGAAGTGCGCGAGCGCAGCATTGCGGTCACCGTGCTCGGACTCCGAAGAGGCCACCCCCGGATCGAAGGCGACCTCCGGGTTGCCGCTCTCGGTGCGCAGGAAGTCCAGCATGGCAGCGCTGGCGTCACCGGTCAGCGACTGCAGCCGGTCGGTGACCACCAGCGCGCCCGCATTGATGAAGGGGTTGCGCGGGATGCCGTTCTCGTACTCCAGCTGCACCAGGGAGTTGAACGGAGTGCCGGACGGCTCCCGCCCCACTCGCCCCCACAGGCTTTCGCCGTCCTGGGCGAGCACCAGCGCCAGGCCGAACGCCTTGGAGATGCTCTGTACGGAGAAGGGCACCTGCCAGTCGCCGACGCCGGTGACCGAGCCGTCCACATCCGCGAGGGCCATGCCGAACCCGCCCAGGTCCACCTCGGCCAGTGCCGGGATGTACCCCGCTGCCTGCCCGCGGCCGATCTGGGGTGCCACAGCGTCCGCGACCTCGTCGAGCACTGCCTGGTAGTCCATCGTCCGCGCTGCTCCTGAGCTTTCCGTGCCGTCCATGCCGATGCGGTACGAGCCGCCGCGGGCGGCGTCGGTCCGCACGTCTGGCCTGGTCGGAGACTCTAGCCTGGGGGAGACGCTCCCCCTTGCCCGGGACACCGGCGCACCGAGGCAGCGGGGCACAGAGGTCCGGGTGCGCCGGTACGGCGGTTCGGCGGTTTCAGGCCAGCAGCGCGGCGGCTGCCGCCAGCAGGTCCTGGTTGCGCCCGGTGATGTCGCGCTCGGTCAACCGGTGCAGTTCGTCGGCCTGTACGCCGAGGTCCTCCAGTGGCATGTCGATGTTGCCGCGTGCCCGGGTGGCGCGCCGGAGCGCGACGCGGAACCCGGCGCCGCGGGGCAGCTCGCCGAGGAGTTCGGGCAGCCAGACGCGCAGCAGTTCGTGTGTCCACACATTGGCGCCGCCTGCGCCGGTCTGCCGGGCGGTCCCGAGGACGGGGCCGAGGCCGTTGTCCTGGAAGCCGGCGGCGAAGATGTCGGCGGCCGAGTAGGACAGCGCGTCGGTGATCAGGACTTTCGGACCGGTGCAGCGCGGCAGACCGGCGGTGATCGCTTCGGGGTCGGTGAGCGGGAAGCCCTGCGAGTGCGCTTCTCCGGTCTCCACGGCGGCGCGGATCGAGCTCGTCCAGGTGCGGAAGCCGGGGTTGGACCGCGCCAGCGCGAGCGCGGCGCCCGTGGTCGGCAGGGAGAAGCTCACGGGGGCGACGGGGTGCTCGCTCAGGACCTGCAACACGGACTCCGCCGCCGGGACATGGCCCCCCGGATTGCCACGGATGTCCACGATCAGCCCTCCCGCCGGAGCTCGCGCCACCATCCGCGCCACCCGCTCCGCGAACAGCCGCGCGCCTGAGACGTTGAAGGAGTAGATACGCAGGTACCCGTACGAACGGCTGCGGATCCGCAGCGTCCGGTAGGCGACGACACCGCGGAGCGCCCGCGCGGACGGACGCCGCGCCTGGGACGGCGCGAACAGCGCGCGCTTGATCTGGCGCGTGGCTTCGTTGCCGGCGTCGATGCCGAGGCTCGTCGCCAGCGTGGGCACCGGGTCCTGCGCACGCCCCGCGCGCCACTCGGCGGCACGCACCCGCCACGGGATTCGCGTCTCGCGGCGGCGCCCGGCGCGGGTGCGGTAGGACAGCAGCACCCAGTGCTCGTCGGGCGGGGGACCGGTGCGCAACGAGCGCAGCGTCAGCGACTCCAGTCCGCGCGCCAGCCGTGCGTCCGGGTTGGAGCCCCCCTGGGCGGCTGCGTTCCGTTCGATCGCGCGCTCGATCGGAACGCCGTTCCAGGTCTCCAGCTCGGCGCCGACGTCGAATCCCGCATGCGCCAGTGAACGGTCGATCTTGGAGACGATGTGGTGCGGCGTCCCGTCGGGGTCGGTACAGCGCTCGACGAGGAAGCCCAGCGTCGCCACATGACCTCGGTACGGGTCGGGCAGCTGGTAGACGGTGTGCAGGTCGCGCAGTTCGCGGAAGACACCCGCGAGCTCGGCGTGGAACTGCGGTTCGCTGAGCGGACGGAGGCGGCGTTCGAGCAGCCGGAGGCGCTGGACCGGATCGATGGCGTGCATCGCCCGCTTGAGCGGAAGGTGGACGTACAGCTCCTCCAGCAGTGTCCGGGCGGCGGCCACCAACTGATAGCGGTCCGCGAGCGGCAGCGGGTCGGCGGCGGCCCGGTCCATGAACGCGTCGAGCGCGATCGACTCCGGCAGCGTCCGGGACGGCTGCGCCACTGTCGCGCTCATGCGTAGTACCTCGCGAGGTGCTGGAGCTCGGGCACACCGCTGCGGGCCACTGCGGCGAAGTAGGTCGCGTCGTGGGTCAGCGGGTCCAGGCGTGGGACGACCAGGTCCGGCGGGACCTCGCCCGCGGCGGCGAGCGCTCCTGTATCGCCTTCCGGCATGTCGCCGAACAGGACGAGCGGCGCTTCGGGATCGTCCAGCGGCCCGCCCCAGTCCGCGAGGGCGTCCTGCGCGGCGCGCCAGGCGGCCACCGGGTCGGTCCGTACCTTCTCCAGCGCGCGTTTGACGCCGGGCCAGTCGAGCTTGGCGTCGCTCCGGTCCGGCTGACGCACCGCCACCCGGCGCTTGAGCCCGGCCACCGTGAGGGTGTCGGTGTGTGTCGCCCCGGCGGCGGTCATCAGCCCAGGCGTCCCGTAGAACGGCCGGCCGCGCACCAGCACCAGCCGTACGTGGCGCTCGGTCGCGTCGATCAGACTGCGGTACACATCCTGCGTCGGATCGTGGCGTTCGAGTACGAGCAGATCCGCGGCGCTGCCCCGGCGCAGCCGCCCCACCTGCGGCCCCCAGGCGGTCGCCAGCGCATCGCCGGGGTTCGCGGTCACCATGTCGCACAGCTCCCGGTCGCTGAAGCGCCCGCCAAATTCGTGACGGTTGACGGCGTCGGCGACCTTGAGCTCGCCGAGCACATGTTTGGTCCCCGACGGCGACCAGTCGGAGCCGAGCGCGATCCGCAGCCCCTTCTTGTCCGCCTCCACCACGTTCGTCGTCTCGTGGTAGAGCCAGTAGTTGGAGAACGGCGACCATACGACCGTCCCCCTCTCCGCCCTGTTGACCGCCGCCACCGCGTCCTGCCACATCGCGAAGTCGGCGGCGGTCAGCGCGGTGCTGTGCACGCCGATCAAGCCCGGCTTCAGACACGGCTCGAGATCCTCGAACTCGTCGTGGACGGTCGAGCCACGCCTGCCCTCCGCGACGTGGTAGATCAGCACGCGGGTGCCGTCGAGCTTGTCAGCCCGCTTGTCGCGCAGCTCGTCGGCATCGAGCTGGAGCGCCGCGGTCATCACCATGTCGGTGCCCGACGGCAGCTTCTCGTTGTCGACGATCCGCAGCAGCCAGCCGTCGACCGGGCGCGTGGAGTGTGGGGCTCCCTGGATGGCCGTGGTCCCGCCGATCAGCGCTTTGACCTCGACGTATTTGACCAGCGCCTCGGGCGCGGCCTGTTGGAGCACCTTGGCGGGCCAGGTGACCGACGTGGAGTAGTCGGGCGGCTCGTCCTCCTTGACCCAGCGGTCGTGGTGCGGGTACGGGACGCCGACCGCCTCCCACAGCGGAAGCGTGTTGTAGCCGATGTGGTTGTGGAGGTCGATCAGGCCCGGGAGGATCAGCCCGTCCGTGTCGATCCGCGGCGCGCCGGAGAACCCCGCGGGCGGGTCCTGCTCGGCCGACCGCACCGCGGCCAGCCGGCCGTCGTCGCCGACGTACACGGCGCCGGGGTCGAGAATCCGGTGGTCGTCGTCGAAGGTGACGACCGTGCCGCGGAGTACGAGCGCCATCAGCCCGGTGCCTTCCAGACCAGCGTGTGACCGTCGTCCGGCGTCGGGCGGCTGACGGAGTTCTGCGCTCCGCTCGGCTTGGCGCGTACCCAGGCGTCGTCGCCCAGGAACGCAGGCGCACCGAAGGGCAGGTCGTGCCGGGGGACGGGGCTGTAGTCGGACTCCGCGAAGTCGGCTCCGTAGTTGGGTCCGGTGTTGTCGCCGTCGTCGTCCGGCGTCACGATCGGACGCAGCTGTGTGACGGCATCGCGCCATGCGTCGAGCAGTTCCTCCTCGTCATGGCTGGACGGGTGGGGGACCTCGACGAGCGTGGCCTGCGGCCGGGTCGCCCACAGCCGCACTGCCTCCCGGGCCATGAACCCCATCGCGACGACGGCCTCCAGCGTCGGGTCCGTCGCCCGGTCGAAGACCGCGTTGCGCCACTGCGTCTGTGCCGGATCGTCCAGACGGTCCTTCATCGCGAACGCCTGGCTCGGATGCACCGCGTACGCCCACGCGTTCAGGCAGACGTAGGAGCGGGTCAGTCCCAGTTTGGTGAGGAAGCCCTGTACCCGCTGACCGGCGTTGCCGACCAGGCTGCGCCCGGCGATCCGCTCGGTCGGTCCCGGGTCCGAAGCCACGACCAGCACGCGGGCCGAGCTGTCGAGCCGGCCACGGTAGAAGACCGGCCCCCAGTCGTACCAGAACGCCGATCGGACGGGCGGGTCGGGCACCTGCGCGAACAGCTCGGCGAACTGGGCCGTCGGCCCGCGGTCGAACTCCGGCATCCCTCAGCGCCTCCTCGTGTCCGGACGGACCCGCCGACATCCTCACGGCTCTCCGTGCTCCCGTGCCGCCGGAGCACAGGTGGCCGGGTCCGACTCCATGAATCACTCCGCCCAGCCCCGCACAAACCGCGGCCGCCGCCAACTGGACGAGGGGGAGAGACGAGGAGAGAGCGGAGGACAGCTCGGAGAGCCGTGCCGTGGGCCGATCGGCTGGTGGCTCTTGATTGAAGGAACCAGCAGCCGGCGCCATGCTGCTCACGACCGGCTGCTGCACTCCCTCCGAGGGGAGACTGTCAGGCCTCCTTACCGGGGTGGCGGCGCCTGCTGCGGCCGGAGTGGGTGGACTCCTTCTGCCGGGTCTCGCTCTGCAGGTCCTCGTCCTGTCGGCGCTCACGAGAATCGCCGGCGTGCCGGGCCGCGACGTCCTCCGCCGTGGGAAGGCCCGTCACCTGCAGTTCCGGCAGCGCCATGGCCGGGTCGCGGAGCGGAGTGGACGGGTCCGGCGGCAGCGGTCCGGCGAAGGGGGCTGCGGGCTCCGCTGCCGTCCTACGACGGGATCCACTGGCGGCGGGCCGGAACGTGGGAGCGATCTCCTGCTCCGCCCCACGCCCTGCGCCGTGACCGTACGCGGCCGTCTCCGGCTCTCCGGCTGCGGCAGCCAGTGCCGCCTCGGCCCTGGAGGGGCCGGCGCCGGTTTCGGAGGTGTCGGTGTCCTCGGCGTCGGGCTGCTGTGCCCGTTCCAGGAAGCGCAGGAGCTCGACGGGGAAGGGAAGCACGAGGGTGGAGTTCTTCTCGGCCGCTACAGCCGTGATGGTCTGGAGCAGCCGGAGTTGCAGAGCCGCGGGCTGCACGGACATCTGCTGGGCCGCTTCCGCCAGCCGCTTCGACGCCTGGAGCTCCGCGTCCGCGTTGATGACGCGCGCCCGGCGTTCACGGTGGGCCTCGGCCTGGCGGGCCATGGACCGCTTCATGGTGTCCGGCAGCGACACGTCCTTGATCTCCACCCGGTCGATCTGCACGCCCCAGTCGACGGCCGGGCTGTCGATCATCAGCTCCAGCCCCTGGTTGAGCTTCTCCCGGTTGGAGAGCAGATCGTCCAGGTCGCTCTTTCCGATGATCGACCGCAGCGACGTCTGGGCCATCTGCGAGACGGCGAACTGGTAGTTCTCGACCCGGATGACCGCGTCGGCCGGTTCCACCACCTTGAAGTAGACGACCGCGTCCACGCGCACAGTCACGTTGTCCCGGGTGATGCCCTCCTGGGCAGGCACCGGCATGGTGACGATCTGCATGTTCACTTTGCGCAGTCGGTCGACACCAGGAACGATCAGCGTCAGCCCGGGCCCCCGAACCTCCCGGAGCAGGCGCCCGAAGCGCAGCACGACACCACGCTCGTACTGCTTGATGATGCGGATCGCTGACAGAAGACCCAGGGCCGCCAGCGCGGCCACGACGACGATGACAGCTATCAGTACTTGGACCATGACGGCACCTACCATCCCGGTGCTCCCGAGCAGGTAATACCAGCGTAGATCCGGCCAAGCCGCGCATGCGAACGCAGCCTGCGGGGCGGTTCCAGCGCGGTGTGTCACGCCTCCCTCACGCAGCGCACCCGGCATGGGGAGCGCCCCGTCAGGGGCGCGGGGAACTGCGCGTCAAGCCACAAAGCACCCGCAGTCCGCACGCTTCCGGAAGGGGCACCCCCTTACCGTCGGATGTGACCGGAAAACAAGCGGCGCGGACCGGGAAGGTGCACATGTCGGAGCCGCAGGTGGCCCTGGAGCGGATCGCGTTCCTGCTGGAGCGCGCTCAGGCCCCGACGTACCGCGTACGCGCTTTCCGTACGGCCGCGCAGGTGCTGGCCGGGCTCCCGCCGGGCGAGGCCGAGGAACGCGCGGCGGCCGGCTCGCTGGAATCGCTGAAGGGTGTAGGGCCCAGCACCGCGCAGGTCGTACGGGAGGCGCTGGAGGGCGACGTACCGCGCTACCTGGCGAAGCTGGAGGCCGAGTCGGCGCAGGAGGCCCCGCTGCCCGAGGCGGCACGGGAGTTGCGGGCGGCGCTGCGCGGCGATTGTCATCTGCACTCTGACTGGTCCGACGGCGGCAGCTCCATCGAGGAGATGGCCGCGACGGCGAAGGCGCTCGGGCACGAGTGGGCGGTGCTCACGGACCACTCGCCGCGGCTGACGATCGCAGGCGGCCTGTCCGCGGACCGGCTGCGCGCGCAGCTGGAGGTGGTCGCGCAGGTGAGCGAGCAGCTGTCGCCCTTCCGGCTCCTGACCGGCATCGAGTGCGACATTCTGGAGGACGGCACCCTCGATCAGGAGGAAGAGCTGCTGGCCAGGCTCGATGTGGTGGTGGCTTCGGTGCACTCCGTACTGCGGATGCCCAGGGAACAGATGACGCGGCGCATGGTCCGCGCTGTCCGTAATCCTCTGGTGGACGTTCTCGGACACTGCACCGGGCGGCTGCTGTCGGGAAGGCAGCGACCGGAGTCGGAGTTCGACGCGGAGGAGGTCTTCGCCGCCTGCGCGGAATCCGGCACGGCAGTGGAGATCAACTGCCGCCCGGAGCGCAGCGATCCGCCGCGCCGATTGCTGCGGCAGGCCCTCGACGCCCAAGTGCACTTCGCCATCGACACCGACGCTCACGCCCCCGGTCAGCTCGACTGGCAGTCAGGCGGCTGTGTCCGGGCGGCCGAGTGCGGCGTGCCTGCCGAGCGTGTCGTCAACACGCTGCCGGTCGGCGAACTGCTGCGCTGGGCAGGTGAGGGCTGACACGCCCCATGCGACCCGCGACCGGGTGGCATGCCCTCGCTCACCGCACCGCCGACCACGGCGCTCACCGTCCGGCTCGGCGGTCGCGAACGTGAATCTTCACCCTGGCGTCTGCACCGAGCACGGGGAGGGTTCGAGCCGTGTGAGGCAAGTCGATGTGGCAGAAGTAGTCCCTGCCCTCCGCCTCCATTGCCACCGGCTGACGCTGTGCCGTGGGCAGGCCCTCGGTGATGGGGTCGAAGCTGTCGCTGGAGCCCTCGACCATGGAATTCCACGCCGCCCATGCCTGGAGGTCGTTTTCCTTCGTATCAGGCTCGATGTCGACAATGAGGGAGTCGCTCCAGGCGGGGACCTGTTCGAGGTGATCGGCGAAGCGGAAATGGCCGTCCTGTCCGTCGAGTTTGAACACGCGCAGGGTGATGCTGTAGCGCATTCGTGGTGCAGCGCTCTTGTCGGAGGGAATCCCCGGTTCGGCGTGGGCCGGTTCGAGGAGAAATGTGCTGGCCAGCGGAACGGTGCGTTCGGTCTTTCCGCTCAGGCGCCGGATTTCTCGGCCGAGTTGGATCGGGCACCAGTGGGAAGCCTGCTGTTCGCTGATGATGACCGGCAGGCCGCGGATTGCGAGGCGCATATCTGCCTGCCACTGGTCGTCGTCCCCGGCGGCAGGAAGGTCGGCGAGGCCGACGAGAACCTGCCACGGGCCGAAGAGAAAGCGTCGCAGGTTCTGATAGCCCTCCTCCGAATTCACCTCTCCGTAGGAGCCGGAGTGAGAGCGGTAGACATAGGCACGGTGTGCCCGGCGCACGTAGGCGCGGTCGATGCGTACCAGGCCGTCGCTCTTCGGGCCGACGGTCAGCCGGGCGAGCCCGTAATCCTTGGGGTTGGTACCCACGAGACAGAAGATGTCCTCGGCGGCGAAAGCCTCCTCCGGGACGGTCTGCGGATCGAAGCGGGACGTGCGCGGGGGAACGTCCCCGAAAGTCGCCCCGGGCTGAAGATAGCCGTACATCTTTTCCGGGGCGAAGATGTCCGAACCGGCCGGCCCGAACGTCTGCTGAACCCAGTCGAGGGCATCGAGCTGGTAGTCGATGCCGCCGTGCGGGGTGCCATAGGTGAAGAACTTCGCCACCAGGTCCTTCGCCGGCAGGCGGGACCGACCGTCGTCCTGGGGCTGGAAGCAGATCTTCTGCATCATGCAGCGCACGACGAGGCCGCCCATCGAGTGGGCCACGAGGCAGACCTTGGGGGCGCCGGTCTTCTGCCGGATCAGCGTGATCAGGTCGTACAGCCCGGCGGCTGCGTCCTCGATGTTGAAACCGTCGGCAGTCACCCGGTGGTGGATCTTGCTGAAGACGCGTTCGAACAGGTTCTCGTGCGGAGGCGGAAGAAAGGTGGTCGCCGCCTGGTCGTAGAACCGGTACACCCACAGCGAGGCCGGTGGAAGTGCCGCGTCGGCGGCGCCGAGCAGGTACCGGTGCTGGTCCCCCTGTACGAGCAGCTGGTAGCCCTCGTCGCCCATCAAGCGCAGCAGTGGGCCCTCGAACTGGTAGAAGTGGGGGTCGCCGTCTCCGCCGACGCGTACGTGGGTGGCACCGTGGTTGAACCCGTAGAAGGGGTCGTCCACGGCGGTGTCGATGCCGGCCGTCGGCCCGGCGTACCCCCGCACATAGATGATCGGCAACCTGTCCACGCTGAACCTCCCGAAGCGCGTGCTGTGCAAGGAACCACCGGAAGACCTTCCGGTGCAGGCGCAGCTCGGCCTGCCGCGCACAGCGTGCCGTGCGGATGCCGGTGACATGCGCAGCGCCGCAGCTCAGGGCGGTCACACCAGCCGGATAGCGCACACGAGAGGTGCTGATGAGCGCGGGCTGCCCCGTGCGGGCACGCCCCGACGCGGCGCCCGTGATCACTCACTGCCGGCGCATCCACTCCCGTACCGGCGCTCCGTCCGGCACGTGACGGCCCCCGGAGGCTCCTCCGCGGGGCGGCCCGCTCCGCGTCAGTGCTCCGGCCGGAAGATGATGTGAAGGCCAATCGGACCTGTATGTACGGGAGTTGGAGGGACGGCGAGCGGATGTTCCGTCGTCGCACCGGGTATTGACGTCGTGGGGCGGGTGGAGGTGGGGTGGGCTCTCCCGCAGAAGTTCCCCCCACAGGAGGCCAGTTCATGGAAGGCAGCTCCACCCCACGCTCCGACGCCGGTGGTGCGACGGGTCCGATACGCAAACGCCCGCGCCGAACCCGCGTGGTGGTGACCGCGCTGGCTGTTGTCGGCGGGCTGACGTGTGCAGCCGTGGCGACGCCGTCGTTCGCCGCGTACGAGGACGATGCCAAGGGTGCCCACAAGGAGCGGAAGGCCGCGTTCACCTCTCCGTTCACCGGGCTTCCGGCGAAGGAGAATCCCGTACTCGCTGTCAAGATCGACAACCATAAGGACGCCCGCCCGCAAACCGCGCTCGAGGACGCCGATATCGTCGGCGTGGAGAAGGTGGAGGGCGGACTGGGCCGGCTGTTCGCCATCTATTCCAGCCACTACCCCAAGACGATGGGGCCGGTGCGCAGCGCCCGCGAGTACAACGTCGAGCAGATGCAGATGTTCCAGCGCCCCGCACTCGCCTACTCGGGTGCACGCAAGGCGGTCGTCGACAAGATCAAGAAGTCGCCGCTGTACGGGGTCTCGCACGACGATTACCCGGACGTGTACGAGCGCGGCGGCAGCAACAAGCCCCCGCACAACCTCTACGGCCTCCCCGACAAGATCCTCGACAAGGCGCCGAAGGCGAGCAAGGCCGACGACATCGGCTTCCGTTTCGGTGCCGAACCGAGCGGTGGGACGCCGACCGACGAGCAGACGGTCGACTACGGCTCGTCCCGGACCACCTTCAACTGGTCTGCGAAGGAAGGCCGTTGGCTGGCCTCCTTCGACGGCGAGCCCGCGAAGGGGACCTCCGGGAAGCGGCTCGGCGGCAAGACCGTGATCATCCAGAAGACCGATATGCCGCCGGACTCCAGCGGCGAGACCCCGTACATCAAGACCGTCGGCAGCGGTGAGGCGACCGTGCTGCGCGACGGCAAGGCGTTCAAGACGAAGTGGCAGCGCAAGAGCGCGACCGGCGACACCACCTTCACCCTGTCGAACGGCAAGCGGATGCCCTTCGACAAGGGCCAGGTCTGGCTCGTCTACCAACAGCGCTGACGCGCTGTCGCACCCGTCCACAGGGTCGTGGGGGGGGGGGGGGGGGGGGAAAAAAAAAAAAAA
>NZ_JBQQBT010000009.1:0-309174 GCF_052245835.1 Streptomyces sp. 8N114
GGCCGGGAGGTGCCCCCAGGACTCCGGCCGGGAGGTGCCCCCACCAGCCACAATCCAGCCGCACCCGGCAAGCAATACCAACCACAGCGGCGGCTTTCGGGACCGCAGGTCAGGCCCCCGGCCAGGGGCCCGGCGGGGCGACCTGCGGCTCCGGCTTGGTCTCCGTGCGACAGACACGAAACCCGCGCCGCTCGTAGTTCGCGCGAGCGTACGCGCCGTCCAGGGAGCAGGTGTGCAGCCATACGCGCTCGGTCGGCGGGAGGCCCTCCCAGCGGGAGGCGAGGTCCCAGGCCCGAGCTGTGCCGTAACTGAGCAGATGGCCGCCGATGCCGTGGCCGCGGAAGGCGGGGAGCAGTCCGAAGTAGCTGATCTCCACCACGCCCGCCTCGCTCGCGGCGTCGAGCTCGATGAACCCCGCAGGCGTGCCCCGCTCGTAGGCGACCCACGTCTCGATGCCCGGACGTTCCAGGAAGCGCTGCCACTTCTCGTACGTCCACGGCAGCCGGTCCACCCAGGTGTTGTCCGCGCCGACCGCGGTGTACAGGAACCGGCTGAACTCCGGGCTGGGCACCTCGGCGCGCTCGACGCCGATCCCGGCGCTGTCCTCGGGCACCCGCGCGGGCACCAGGTCCGCGGCCGAGGTCTGCTCCAGGTACCAGGTGGTGACGTCGACGGTCGCACTCATGGGGAAAGCCAACCACGCCCTCGCCGACGACCTGCACGGACCCCCTCAGCGGAGCATCCGCAGCCCCCGGACCCGGTTGATCGCCGCGGCGGTCTCGAAGCGGCGGGGCACGGCGAAATCCTCGTCCCGAATGCTGAGAAGCGGGCCCGTGGCACCGTCCGCCAGCAGCTCGTCCAGCAGATCCAGGGCCTCGGCCAGCGTCCGGCGGCCGTCCAGCAGGCCGCGCCGCACCATCAGCTCCAGCGCCAGGCCGATGCCGGTGACCTGGCGCGGGTCGGCGATCTGCTCGACGGCGCGCAGGTCCACCTCGTGGTCGCCGAAGGAGAGCACGTCCTCGCCCCGCGCCCGGATCCGGGGGCGCCCGCGCACCTCGGCGTCCAGCGACGAGGGGTCGGGCACCCGCGCCACCATGCCGGGGAACGACTCCGCCTCGGCGTGCCGCCCGGTGGGCACCGCCGCGATCTCGTGGGCCCGCGCGGTGACGTCGGAGGGCCGGTAGGCGTCCAGCATCACGACGCGGTCGGCGACCTCCAGATAGTCCCCGGAGCCGCCCATCACCAGCACCGTGGAGACGCCGTGGTCACGGTGGAGCGAGCGGACGGTGTCCACCAGCGGCGTCAGCGGCTCGCGGTCCTTGGCGACCAGCGACTGCATCCGGGCGTCCCGGATCATCAGGTTCGTCGCCGCGGTGTCCTCGTCGATCAGCAGCACCCGAGCGCCCGCCTCCACGGCCTCGCACAGTGACGCGGCCTGCGAGGTGGACCCGGAGGCGTTCTGCGTCGAGAAGTCGGAGGTGTCGGAGCCGTCCGGCAGGTGGTCGACGAACGCGTGCACGTCCACCCGCTCGACGCGGCGGCCGTCCTCGGCCCGCAGCTTCACCGTCTCGCTCCGTGAGACGACCAACTCGCGCCCGTCGCCCGGCACATGGTCCCAGATGCCCGTCTCCAGCGCCCGCAGCAGCGTCGACTTGCCGTGGAAGCCGCCGCCGACCACCAGGTTCACGCCCTCCGGTACGCCCATGCCGGTCACCGCGCCCGCGTGCGGCAACTCGACCGTCACCCGCAGCTGATCGGGCGAGACGAACGGCACCACGCCGCTGCCGGTGGCCGGCCGATCGTCCACCCCGCTGCGGCGCGGCAGCACAGCCCCGTCGGCGACGAACCCCACCAGGCCGAGCCCGTCCAGCGCCTCCCGCAGCGCCACCGAGTCCTCGACCGTCTCCACGAACCGTTGGACGGCCGCCGCGTCCAACGACCCGTAGCACAGCGCCCGTTCGACCGCGCGCGGCAGCACCTGGCACAGCAGCCGCTCGGCCTCCCGCCCGTCGATCCGCCGCCCGTGCCCCGGGAGAGCGGCACCCAGCCGCAGCGTCACCGAGCCGTCCTCGCCGCTGACGGTGCACGAACTGCGCTCCAGCACCTCCTGGCCGCCCGCGTCCACCCGCAGCGCCTTCTCGCCGCGTACGGCGCTCGCGGCCTGCCGCGCCAGGTAGGAGGAGAGCGCTCGGCGCCGGGTCGCGGTCCGCCACAGCTCGGGCGGCAGCGCGGCGAGCCGTCCCGGCACATGGAGGGCGACCCGGGCCGGGGGCGCGTACGGGTCGGACTGGCCGCGCACCAGCTCCAGCAGCTCCCCGCCGGGCATCTCCCAGCGCCCGACCAGGCTCTTGTAGCGGCCGTACTGCGCGCCCTCCAGCGCCCGCAGTTCGGCCGCAAGTCCGGTGCGGGGAGCGCGCGGCCGGTGCTCGTCGTACGCGGAGCGGCCGGGGTGCTCGCGCGGCGGACCGCCGTGCCCGCGCGGCCGGTGCCCGCCGCGCGGTCCGCCGTGGCCGCCGCGTCCGTAGGGCCGCCCACCGCCGCGCCGCTGTCCGCCGGCTCCTGAGGACTGCTCCCGCACGCCGCTCGCCTGCCTTCCTGTTGTCGGTCGGGTGTTGCGCGGAAACCGACGATACGGTGCCGGTCCGAGCGCCCCGAAACTCCGTCCCGGTTCGGCCGTCGCCGGTTCCGGCCGCTGCGGCGCGGTCCAGGGGCAGGCCCTCGGCAGCGTCCCCAGAAGGGGTCAAATTCCAGCACACAGCGTCTTCTTATGGAAAACGCCCATATTCTCTCTTTCCGTAGGTCCGCCGTTACAAGCGAGCCGACCGCGAGAGAGGGGGCACCATGTCCGCGCTGCGCTGGGCCGCCGCCCTCGGCAACGCCGACTGGCATCTGGCGGCGCCGCTGCTCGCAGCGCTGGCCACGGCCTGGCACACGGACATCGGCACCGTCACCGCCGGGCTCGCCGCCTACTCCCTCGGCCAAGGGCTCGCGCTGCCGGTGTGGGGATGGCTGGCCGACCGGTACGGACCGGGGCGCAGCCTGCGCACCGGACTGCTGGTCGCCGCAGCCGCGTCCGTCGGCTCGGCGCTGTGCCCCGGCCCCGCGTGGTGGATCGCGCTGCGCACCGCCGCAGGTGCGGGCTTCGCCACCGTCACCCCCTCGGTCTCCCTCTACTACGAGTCGCTGAACCCGGCGCAGGCCAGACAGCGCGCGTTCGCCACCCTCACCACCGTCACGGCGGCGAGCGCGATCGCCTCGCCCGTCCTCGCCGACACCGTGCTGCGCTGCGGCTCCTGGCGGCCCGCGTTCGCCGTCATCGCCGTACTGACCGCGGTCACCGTCTGCCGGATCCGTGCGGCCACCCGCCCTGGGCCCGTCCCCCCGGAGCAGGCCCGGACGCACGGGAAGCGTCCGCACGCGGCGGGGGAGCGGTGCTCCTCCGCGTACGGGACCGTCCTCGGCCTCGGTGCCGCCGAGGGCGCGGTGATGCTGGGGCTGCCCGCCCTCCTCGCCCCCGCCCTGGCCACCGCGGGCGGGCAGGCGTCGACCTCGGCCGTGCTGGTCGCCTACGCCGTCGGCGTGCTGGGCAGCACGCTGGTGCTGCAGCGGCACGCACGCGTGTGGGGTCCCATGAGGCTGCTGGCCACCGGGGGTTCGACGGGTGTGGCGGGCGCGCTCCTCGCCGCGCTGGTGCCCGGTACGGCCGTGCTGATGCTGTCCGCCGTACTGCTGGGCACGGCCTGGAGCTACCTCCACACCACCTTGCAGACCTGGCTCCCCCGGCTGCTGCCGGCGCCCGCCCGGGCCCGCGCCGCGTCGCTCTTCTCGGCCTCCGCCATACTGGCCAGCTCCGCGACGGTCGCGCTGACCACCTCCCTGCTGCAGGAGGGCCGGCACGCGACGGTCTTCGCAACCGGCGGCGTTCTGTGCGCGGCTCTCACCTGCTGGACGCTGTACGTGGCCCGCCGCTGGGGGTGATCCCTCTCCTCCGGGACCGCCGCCGGCCGCGCTCAGCCCGGGTCGCCGCCGTCCGGCACCGGAGCCCCTGACGGCATGCCTGCGGCGACATACGCGTCGTAGCGGGCCTGCCAGTCGGCGGCCGTCCCGTCGTGCGGGCCGGAAGGGGCGCCGCCGGACAGGAGTTCGGCCAGCTCGTCCAGGCACACGTCCCAGCCGGCCGCGTTGCGCGCTGCGGCCTCGCGGTCCTCCAGCACGTCGGTGAGGGCAAGCACGCACCCTTCGCCGCGCCGCCCGAGCTCGAAGAGGAGCTCGTCGTCGCCCCAGGTGTAGCCCAGTCGGCGAGGCGGGTCGAACTCCAGCACCGTGCCGGAGGCGTCCTCCGCGTACGGGTCGCCGGCGAAGTCCACACGGCCGCCCACCATCGGCTCCAGATGCACCGTCGGCGACGGGAACCACGCCGCCAACCGGCTCGGTTCCGTCAGCGCCCGCCACACCTCTTCCACGCTCACCGCGAACGGGCGCTCCAGCCGTACGGCGGGCAGCCCGTCCCGCTCCACGAAGATTCCCAGCTCCACGCTCATCCCACGTCACGCCCTTCGCCGCCGGGCCGTCCCGCCGAGTGTCCCGCCGCGGCCCGGCCCTCGCCGCCGGGGCGGGTCCGTACGGGGGAGCCGCCGCTCTTCCCGACCGCCCCACGCAGGGCCGGACCGCGGGCTAGGCTCCCGGCATGTCCGCCACCTGGGAACCCGAAGCGCCGGGGGTACTGCGCCTGCCCTCCGGCCGGCTCGTCCGTGGCCGGGGGCTGCGCCACCCCCTGCCCTCCGGTCCCGAACCGCAGTTCGGCCTCTATCTGCTGGGCCGTCGGCCGTCCCCGGTCGGCTGGGAGTCCCACTGGCTGCGCTGGCCCGACTTCCGGCTCCCCAGCGACCGCGCCGAGGCCCGCGAGGCCTTCCACCAGGTGTGGGAACGTGCCGTCGCCGAGCGCGTGGAGGTCGCCTGCGGCGGCGGCCAGGGCCGTACGGGCACCGCCCTCGCCTGTCTGGCGGTCCTCGACGGAGTCCCACCTGAAGAGGCCGTCACCTACGTCCGCACCCACTACTCGCGCCGCGCGGTCGAAACCCCCTGGCAACGCCGCTACGTATTGCGCTTCCGCCAGCGGTAGGGGGTGCCCCTGCCTGAAGTACGCGGGCTGCGGGTGCGTCGTGGCTGGTCGCGCAGTTCCCCGCGCCCCTGCTGGGCGCGTCCCCCTGCGAAGCTTGGGCAGTCTGCGCCCTGGGGGTACCCCCTGCTCGAAGAGCTTGGGGGAGCAGGGTGGGCAAGCGCAGCCCCCGATGCGGGGTACGCAAGCGGCGCCGGACACGGCTAGGGCGAGGCGTCGTCGCCCTCACCCGTACGCCGGGCATCATCAACGCGTGCCATCAGATCCGCATGGTGCGCCCCCGGCCAGTAGAGGCGCCCGCAGGCGGTGCAGCGGGTGAACGTGTCGTAGGTGCGACGTGTGCCGGGCGGCAGTTGGTCGGCGATCTCTTCCTTGGCGACGGCCCGCAGCGTCCCGTTGCACGCCGGGCAGCGCGTCCAGGGGGCCAGCGGCGGATCGAACCGGGCCAGCACATCGGCGATCTGGTCGTCCGGGCGACTGCCCCGTACATAGGCGCCCAGCCACAGGGTCCGCCTGCGCAGCAGGCCCCGGTCCTGGGTCAGCAGCACGCGCCGCTCCTCGTTGGCCTGCTCCACCAGTTCCGGGTCGTGCGCGTCGTTGCGGTAGGCGGTGTCCACACCGAGCAGCCGCAGCCGCCGGGCCAGCGCGCCCAGGTGGACGTCGAGCACGAACCGGGGCGGCGAGGGCGCTTCCGGCGGCAGCGGCTGCGGACGGGGCACCGGGGTCAGCGCGATACGGGCACCGTCCGGCGGGCGGTACGAGTCGGGGACAGCCGCGCCGTCGGCCCGCAGCCCGGCCACTTCCGTCAGCGGCACGCCCAGCGACTGCACCACGTGCCCGAGCGAGGATGTCCCGTCGTACGGGCAGGAAACACCCGCCGGCTGCCCGGCTTGGCGGCGTAGCCGGGCGGGGAGGAAGAGGCGCAGCTCGTCGGGTACCTGGACCTGGAGCCGGAGCCGGTCGTCCGCTGCTGCGCCGGGCTCCGGCCCTGTCACCGGTCCTGGCCCGGCGACAGGGCGGTGGCGCGTACCTGGAACGTGGAGTGCCCCCGCGGCTCCTGCTCGGTCACAGTCACGTCGTCGACGACCGCTGCCGGAGGCCCTTCGTGGGCCCACTCCACCAGTGCGTCGACGGCTTCCGGCTCCCCCTCGAAGACCGCCTCCACGCTGCCGTCGGGCAGATTGCGCACCCATCCCTGCACGCCGTGCCCCGCGGCCGTCTGGCGGCAGGAGTCCCGGAAGAACACCCCCTGCACCTGCCCCGTCACGATCACGCGCTTGGACGTCGCAGCCATCAGTTCACCTCAGCCGTCCGGTGGTTGGCCCTTCCATGGTCGCGCGAACGCAGTGGCGCGGCACCCGCGGTCCGCAGAGCCGCCCGCTCGGGTCAATGGCTGCGCTGCCGTGCCCGGCGGGCCGGCGCCGGGGTAGGCGCGGGGCTGCTCAGGTGGCCGGTGGCCAGATGGTCGAGGAGCCGTAGGAACGTCTCCCGGTCGCCCTCCGGCAGCGCACCGAGCGCCCGCTCGTGCACCTCGTCCACGATCCGCTGGCTGCGCTCGGCCATCCGCGCCCCCTCCTCCGTGACCGCGATGATCCGCGCCCGGCGGTCGGTACTGGAGGGGCGGCGCTCGGCGAGCCCGGCCTTCTCCAGGGCGTCGACGGTGACCACCATCGTGGTCTTGTCCATGTCGCCGATCCCGGCGAGCTCGCTCTGGGTGCACTCCCGCTCCAGCGCGTGGACGAGCACGCAGTGCATACGTGCCGTCAGCCCGATCTCGGCGAGTGCCGCCGCCATCTGGGTGCGCAGCACATGGCTGGTGTGGTCCAGCAGGTAGGAGAGGTCCGGCTGGGTGCGGGTCGGCGGCGTCATGGCGGTCATGGCGTCCAGCTTACCGGGGAACTGGTTCCGAAAGGTATCGTCTGCGAAAGGATCGTCTGCAACAAAACTATCTGCTACGGTCTCGCTATCGCACCACCTCCCACTCGCTGGGCGACAAGAGAGGCCCACCATGTCCGTGTTCTCCGCCCGACGTCCGCGCGGCCTCGCCCTCGGGGTCATCGCCGCCGGGACGCTGATGATCATCCTCGACGGCTCCATCGTCACCGTGGCGATGCCGGCCATCCAGCGCGACCTGAACTTCAGCTCCTCGCAGCTGAGTTGGGTCGTCAACGCCTACCTCATCGCCTTCGGAAGCCTGCTGCTGCTCGCCGGCCGGCTCGGTGACCTGCTCGGCCGCAAAAAGATGTTCCTGGCCGGGACCGGGGTCTTCACCGCGGCCTCGCTGCTGGCCGGGTTCGCCGGCACTCCGGCGGTCCTGCTCGCCGCCCGTTTCCTGCAGGGCGTCGGCAGCGCCATGGCGGCGGCCGTGGGCCTCGGCATTCTCGTCACGCTGTACCCCGGACGGCGGGAAAGAGCCCGCGCCATAGCCGTGTTCAGCTTCACCGGCGCCGCCGGTGCCTCCATCGGCCAGGTCCTCGGCGGTGTCCTCACCGACCTGCTGACCTGGCACTGGATCTTCTTCATCAACCTGCCCATCGGCGCCGCCGTCATCGCCCTCGCCCTGCCGGCGCTCCCGTCCGACAGCGGCATGGGGCTGCGTGCCGGAGCAGACGCCTGGGGCGCACTGCTGATCACCGTCGGCCTCATGGCGGGTATCTACGGCGTGATCAACACCACGGCGTACGGGTGGAGTTCACCGCACACCCTCCTCCCCACGCTCCTCGGCGTGGCACTCGTCGCCGGATTCTTCGTCCGCCAGTCCCGGGCCCGCACCCCGCTGATGCCGCTGCGGATTCTGCGCTCCCGTACGGTGGCCGTGGCGAACGTCGTGCAGATGCTGATGGTCGCAGCGCTGTACTCGTTCCAGGTGCTGGTCGCCCTCTATCTCCAGGGAGTGCTGGGCTACGGCGCCGCGCGGACCGGCATCGCGATGCTGCCGGCCGCCCTCGTCATCGGCCTGGTCTCGCTCGGCGTCTCAGCGCGGCTGATCGCGCGGTACGGGGAACGCGTCGTGCTGCTGACCGGCCTCGTGCTCCTGATCGGTGTGCTGGGCCTGCTCACCCGGCTGCCCGAGCGCGCGCACTACACCACCGACCTGCTGCCCGTGATGCTGCTCGCGGCAGGCTTCGGACTCGCGCTGCCGGCCCTCACCGCGCTCGGCATGTCCGGCGCGGACGAACGTGACGCCGGGCTGGCCTCCGGGCTGTTCAACACCACCCAACAGATCGGTATGGCCCTCGGCGTGGCCACGCTCTCCACCCTGGCAGCCGCCCGCACCCACGCACTGACCGCCTCCGGCAGCCCCCGCGCCTCCGCCCTGACCGGGGGATACCACGTGGCCTTCGCCGCCGGGACCGGGCTGCTCGTCGTGGCACTCGTCGTCGCGGCCGTGGCGCTCCGGAAGCCCGGCCGACGCACGGCAGCGGCGGCAACGGCAACCTCGACCCCCGCACGGCAGCCCGTTGGCTGACCCACCCCGTTCCGCACCCCCTCGCGAAAGGAATCCCCATGCCCGGACCGGCTCCGCGCCCGCTCACCGAAACCGAACTCCACCGTCTTCTCGCCGAGCAGCAGTTCGGTGTGCTGGCCAGCGTCCGCAAGAGCGGTCACCCGCATCTGACCACGGTGCTGTACCGGTGGGACGCGAGCGAACGCACCCTGCGGATCTCCACGACCCGTGACCGCCTCAAGCCCCGCCACTTCCGCGCCGACCCGCACGCCGCCCTGCATGTGAGCCCGGACGTGTGGACCTTCGCGGTCGCCGAGGGCGAGGCGGAGGTCTCCGAGCCCACAGCAGTCCCCGGCGACGCGGTCGGCCGGGAACTCGCCGCCATGGCCGGTGTTTTCACCTCCGCAGAGGACGAGGAAGCGTTCCTGGCCGAGGCGGTCAGGGAACAGCGTGTCGTCATCCGCCTCCACGTCTCACGGCTGTACGGCACGGCCCTCGACGTCGAAGAGGCCGGCTGACCGCGCAGGGCCCCTCCGGCGTGCGGCTCAGGAGGGGCCCAGCAGGTCGGCGAGCGTGCCACGGCTGCGCTGCAGAGCGTCGATCCGCTCGTCCATGGCCGCCAGCTCGCCGTTGAGGATGTCGCGCAGCTCCGCGCACCAGTGGATGACCGGCTGCTCACCCCGGACGCACGGCAGCACCGTACGGATCACCTCCGTCGACAGCCCGGCCCGCAGCAGGGCACGGATCTGCCGCACGGTGACCACCGCTTCCTCGCCGTAGTCGCGATACCCGTTCGGCCCGCGCCCTGCGATCAGCACCCCCTGTGCCTCGTAGTAGCGCAGCATCCGGGAACTGACCCCGGTGCGCTGGGACAACTCCCCGATCAGCATGTGTCCTGCCCTGTTCCGTCGACGTCGTTGACCTTCGCAGTTGACCTTCGCATCGGTGTCAAGCCTTAACGTCCTCCGCATGAGCACACATTCCACGACCGCGCTGGACAGGCGGCCTCGGACGACCCCGTACGCCGTGCACCGAGACGGCCGCACCGCCACCACCGAAGAACTGGCCCCGCTCGCTTTCGCGGGCTACGCGCACTTCACCGCCATGCAGGTGCGGGACGGCCGGGTGCGGGGGCTGGACCTGCACCTGGAGCGACTGCGGTCCGCCTCGCTGGAGCTGTTCGGCCGGGCGCTGCCCGACGACCGGGTGCGGTCGTATCTGCGGACGGCGCTGGAGACCGGCCCGGCCGACGTGTCATTGACGGCCGTCGTGTACTCCTCGGCCGGTGAGTTCACCGCCGACGCGGCCGACGCGGAGCTCTCCGTCCTCGTGCGGACCGGACCCGCCGCGTCCGGTCCGGCGGGGCCGCTGGAGCTGGCAACGGTCGAGTACGAACGTCCCCTCCCGACGGTGAAGCACGTCGGCGAGGTGGCCAAGACCTACTTCCTGCGGCAGGCGCAGGAGCAGGGCTTCGACGATGCCGCCTTCGTCGACCGGCGGGGCCGTCTCAGCGAGGGAACCATCTGGAACCTCGCCTTCTGGGACGGCGAAGCCGTGGTGTGGCCCAGGGCCGAAATGCTGGGCGGGACCATGATGGCCATGGTCCGCCGCCAGCTGGACCGCCTCGGCGTCCCCCAGCACGATCGCGAGGTCACCCTCGCCGACCTGCCCGCACTGTCCGGGGCCGTCGTCCTGAACTCCTGGACGCCGGGCATCCCGGTGCACCGCATCGGCGCGGTGCCAGTGCCTGCGGCGCCGTCCTTCCTGGACGTGCTGCACCGGGCACATGAGGCGGAGCCGCCGGTCGCTCCCTGAGGGGGTGCCCCGGCCTGTCGTTTGGGGTCTGCGCGTGCGTCGTGGCTGGTCGCGCAGTTCCCCGCGCCCCTTACCGGGCGCGGGGCAAGCGGTAGACGACGCTGCTGCGCAGCGGACCCGGCGGGACGGTGGGGTCTTCAAAATCGTCGGCGGGGTCGTGGGTCATGCCCAGGCGGCGCATCACCGCCTGGGAGCGAAGGTTGGTGGCCGTGGTGATCGCCAGGATCTCCGTAAGGTCCAGCGAGTCGAAGCCGAACTCCAGCGCCGCCCGCGCCGCTTCGGTCGCATAACCGTGCCCCCAGGCGGAGCGGGCCAGCCGCCAGCCCGCCTCCACGCCATCGACCGGCAGCTCGTCCTCCACCGGGTCAAGACCGGCGAACCCGACGAACTCCCCGGTGTCCCGCACCTCGACCGCCCACCACCCCCAGCCGCGCCGCTCCAGCTCCTCCTGGAACCGGGCCACGGACGCGTCGCTCTCCTCCCGGCTGAGCAGGCCCGGAAAGTGCTCCCGCACCTCCGGGTCGGCGTTCATCTCGGCCCACGGCGCGAGATCGCTCTCCCGCCATCCGCGGAGCACCAGGCGTTCGGTTCGCAGCTGAGTCGTCACAGCCGCGAAGCTAACGGCCCACGAAGTGGGACGCGACTGAATTAGGCGCCCTGGCCGCTCAGCCGCTCAGCCGCTCCCGCAGCTCTTCCACGTCGGCCAGGAACCAGGTCTGCCGCCCGCGGTTGCACTCCCGTACGAAGTCACGGAGCGCCGAACTGGCCTCCAGGTGCGGCGAGATGTCACCGACGACCGCGAGGCCCACCCGGTATTGGACGAACTTCTGGATGATGTCTCCCGCGAGGCGTGTGCTCAGCCGGAAGAAAGCCTCGTCCAGCTGGGAGGCCGGGATCACCGCCCACTCGGCACCCTGGTACGAGGTGTTGCCTATGACGTCGAGGGCATCGCTCTCACTGCCGAGGGTCTCGCCCTCGGTGTCCCATATGAGGACCGGCACGTCGTTGATCGTCTCCAGGCTGCTGCTCATGGCCGCAAGGCTAGAGCGATTCACGCGGGGAGGGCGAAGGGATTCTGACGGGCGCCTCAGCTCGTCGTTCGTGGTTGCCCTTCGTGACTCCCGTACGGATGGTGATCGCAACGGGCGGCGTGCGGCCACTGGGTGAACGCACCGTCCGCTCGCTCCACCAGCAGTCGTCTGCCGTGCGTGAGCACTCCGCTCGGCTCAGGCCCGGTCAGGCTCGCGGCCGTGTACGCGGCGCTCAGGCTGGCCAGGTCGTGCACGATGCCGATGCTGAACAGGGACTGCGTCTCGGCTATGGCCTCGTGGTCGCCCGCCCGGATCACGACACGCAGCTCGGGTGCGACAGCCCGTGCCGCCACGCCCACCGCGATGTTGTCCAGGTCGTCGGAGGCGACGGCGGCCATGGCCTGAGCCTTGGGGAGCCCGAGCTTACGCAGTACGAACCGGTCCCTGGCATCGGCGACGACCACGGGTACGCCGAGCGCCTTCGCCAGCCGGAGATTGGGAGCCGCCGGGTCCCGCTCCACCGCGATCACGCCGAGGCCGAGCTCCTGCAGGTGCGTGCACAGCCGCAGCCCGACCTGTCCGAGTCCGACCACCACCACATGGCCCGCCCTGGGCAGTGCCCGGGGGCCCACCATGCCGATCGAGCGCGGAGCCAGCAGCCGGTCGACCATTCCGGCGGTGAAAACCGCGGTGAACACGATGCTGGTCAGCATCGCGATGCTGGCGAACACCACATAGCCCGTCGAGCCGTGCGCGGTCGCCGGACCGACGGTCGCCAGTGTCCGCGCGGCCTCGAAGAGCGCTTCCACCGGCGGCCGGTGGTTCAGGGTCACGGACCAGCACCAGTCCGCCAGCAGCACAGCGAACAGACCGGCGAGCCCGGCCAGCATGATCCGCGAACTGCCGTCGTGCGGTCGCAACTGGCCCCTGATCTTGCCGACCAAGGCCCGGTACCTCAGGGCGCGCGGCGGCCGGTACGGTTCGAGCCGTACCCCGTTCGCCTCCCAGCGGGCGCTGACGTGCCCCGAGGACGACCGGCTGAGCGCCAGTAGGCCGGGCTGGAGGCAGGCGGCCAGCAGGACGGGAGCGGCGACATCGGCCGGAGAGGTGACCCGGCAGTTCGGCACGGTGCGTTCGAGTTGATCCGCGACCGTCCGGTCGAAGACCGTCACCACCAGGTGCACGCCCGGACGGATGTGCTCCACCGCGAGTGCGTAGCGCAGGGACTCGGCATCGTCGTCGAAGAGCACCGCGACGCCCGTGACCTGCCGCACCAGGGCGCGGCGCAACGCCTCGTCCGTCGGATACGCCATGTGGCACACGGCCGTCCCCGCCGCCTGCAGATGACCGCAGACCCTGCGCGCCGCGTCGTCGCCGATCACGACGAAGTACTGCTGCTCGGTCTCGTCCCCGGAAGTGGTGCCGGAATGTTCAGACAGCGAAGGCGCAGTCATCTGAACGGTACGGGTCGCAGTCGAGGCAACGGAGGGTCCGGCAGCCGCTGCACCGTGTGAGCAACTGGCCGCAGTGGCACGCGGGAGCGCTCGTATCAGTGGATTCCATATCCGTCGCCGGTCGGTGGCGGACATTGATCGGGGTCGGCTCGGGGCGCCTGCTGACGGCGCTCATGAAAACAGCTCCCATCGGGATGCGAGAAATGTCGAGTGGCATGGGAGCGCTGTGCTCCGCATGCGGTAGCCGGTCCGGACAATCGGCTGAGCAGCCATGAAGTGAAATGCGGAATGCGGAATTAGGTCGCCCGGCTCACCTCGCGGCTCCGGACGCCGCCTCTGAGCCTCAGGGGTTGCCGGCGGGCGCATGAGAGCGCAAGCAGCGCGGATGGACAGCTCATAGCTGGGGGTCACCCTGCGTGAAACCCCGCGCACACCGAAACTAGAACGGCTACCTTCCTCGCACTACGTACAGATGTCACACCTCTGACGCCCAGGGTTGGACAGATGCTCAAACACTGCCGCGCGAGCTGGGACGATGCGGCACACACAAGCGCGAGCAGCACCCAGGGAAGCCCGTCGAAGCCGAATGGGAGATCGCTTGATGGCCGGCCCTTCAAGAATGGAACGGCGCGGGTCGTGAAGCCGGACGCAGACACGAGGATCGCGACCGGCTTCCGCACGGCTCCCCCGTGGACACGGCCATGGTGAGCGTCGGTTCGACCGGCGCCGACGGTACGGGCATGCCTTCTGACGGGGAAGGAGACGAAGGGGAGCCCGGCACCCGACACGGCGTGGGGTGTGTGACCGGCTGGGCCGTCATCCTCGTGGTCGTGGTCGCGGTCACCGGCCTGGCCCTGTTCTTCGGCGCGACGGACCCTCTCTATCTGACCCGCGCCCATCACGGAGCGACTCCCGTCTTCCGTAAGGAAACAGGCGGTGGACCGCGCCACCTCGAACACCACTACCTCACCTGGGACGTGCGAAAGCGCGTCGAGAGCGGCTTCCGCCCCGAAGACCCCCACGGCTTCCGTTTCGAGGGCCGCGCACTGGGCGGAGAGCTCACGTTCTCCGTGCCCCGCAACTGCATCGACCGGCGCATACGTTGGCAGATCCGCGTCGACGGCGACCCTGTCGGGAGCGGCAGCTTGAGATGGCTGCGCACATACACGGTGAAGACCGACTTCGCCATCGACCGCACTCCGGATTCGGTCGAAATCACCATGGCCTGGGACGGTGGTGATGCGGACTGCCCCTCCTTCAGCGCCGAATGGAAAGACGCACAAGTGGTGAGGGACCACGGAGATCCCGGACCCAGACCCGATGGGGGTGGCATCTGAGGAATCGAGGGAAGAAGCAGCGCCGCCATTGCATCCCGAAAGAGGCTTTCCCCCTCAGGTGGTGACCTCCGCGTACATCGCCCTGAGCTCGCGGGTCGCGGCCTGAAGATCGCGAAGGTCGGGGTAGGTGAGGGCGTCCTCCCAGGAGATGTACATCTGGTCCGATCGAGTCCAGGCCAGAAGGTCGATGATCTGCGTGAACATCGATGGAGCGAACGCCGGGATCAGATCCTCGTCATCCTCCAACAGGTCGTCCGTACGCAGCTTCCGCCCTGCCAGCAGGCTCAGCCAGGCCGCCGCTGCGTAGGCCGACTGGGATATCACATGCAAGTCCGGGTCCTGGTCTTCGGAATAGACCAGTCCCATCGCGGTCAGGTGCTCATGGATCGCATCGGCGTCCACCGGCTCCCCAGCTGCTGCCCTGCGCAGCCCCTGCACCGCTTCCGCGTTCGACAGCACAGGCTCATCGCTGAACTCCATGTCCTCACGCTCAACCCGGCCGAGCAAGGGAACAAGCAGACTGTAGAGACAACTGACTTGCTCATGTGGGCCCAGGCTCCCGCCGAACTCCTCGAGAGCCTGCAGCAATTCGGAGTACTCCGTATCAGTTTCCGTCACCCGCACATGCTTAGCGCATAGCACTGACATCTCCAGCCCCGCACGCCATGACCAGCGCGATGCGGGGCGGTTCAGGGGCGCATGCTCTGCGGTGTCAGTCCCCGAACTGCCCGTTGTGGACGGCCGTGATGAAGTGGGTCCACTGGGATGCGGGGAAGGTGAGTACCGCCCCTGTGGGCGCCGTCTTGGTGTCGCGGACCGGGACGATGCCGCCGGACGCGTTGGCGGCGACCTCCACGCAGTCGCCGCCGTCGCCGTTGCTGTGGGTGCTCTTGCGCCAGTGTGCGGTGCTGAGGTCGGGCTGGCTGCCGATCATCTCGGGCTCCTCTGGCTGTTTGGTTTCAGGCGTTCATGTACCCGTTGTGGAGGGCTTCGATGAAGTGGGCCCACTGGGTTGCGGGGAAGGTGAGCACGGGGCCGGTGGGGGCCGACTTGGTGTCGCGGACGGGGACGATGCCGCCGGGTGCGTTGGCGGCGACCTCTACGCACTCGCCGCCGCTGCCGTTGCTGTAGCTGCTCTTGCGCCAGCGAGTCAGCTGCAAGTCAGTCTCGGTGTTCGCCATTTCGGAAGTCCTCTGCCGTTGCTTGGATCATGGCCAGGGACGCCTCCGGCGGCAGCGCGGCGGCCCTGAGCAGATCGTAAGACCTCCGATACTCCTTCACGAGAGCTGCCTCGTCGATGGTGTCTCCGCTATGCAGCGACTCCGTGTAGACCATCGGCGGGGCGTCTGGAAAGGTCATGATCATGGCCGGTCCCATCATGAAGGGATGCGGCCCCGCATTCCACGGCAGGATCTGTGTGACGATGCGCGGGCGAAGCGCCAACTCTGCGACGAGTTCGAGTTGCTCGGCCATCTGTGTCTTCGGCAGGATCGGCAGCCGTACCAACGACTCATGCACGACCACCCAGTACATCGGCTTCTTGTGATCCGCTTCGAAGAGAACGGCGCGCTCCAGACGGGCATTGACCTTCACTGCGACCTCGTCCGTGGTCTCCATAGGATGCGTCGCTCGCACGATGGCTTCAGCGTACGCTCGCGTCTGAAGGAGACCCGGTAGGACGTTTGGGCTCCACACCTCGATGGTGTCGGCCCTCTTCTCAGCCTCAAGGGCTTTCTCGTAGTACCAGGCGTGCCCCCTCCGCCGCGCATTGCGGACGTCCTCACACCTGCGACTGAAGAACCCATCCGTCTTCAACACCGCATCCACGTGCTCCGCGAGATCCGACGGCATCCGCCGCTCCCCGCGTTCGATCTCGCTGAGATGGCTGAAGCCGTAGAAGCTGCCCTCCACCAACTGCTGCTGGGTCAGCCCGGCTTGCTCGCGCTGCCAGCGGAGCTCCTTGCCGTAGAAGGTGGGGACGCCTGCTGATCCGTCGATGTCTTTGGGTCCTGGCACGGTTCACCGCCGAGAGGTTGATGGCTGTTTTCGTTCGGGTGGGGCCATTCCCGGAGGGTCCGCAATTGGTCGTAGCTGATGGGCAGTTCGCTTGCGGGAGCCCGATGAGCTGCAACGTTACCCGGGCTCGGGTCATTGTGTGAGGGCTTCGTCACACAGTGCTCAGGAAGGGTGCGACAAATGAACGAATGTGCGTACGGACGATCGAAAGGCGTCGAGGAATGTATTGCCGAACTCGGCACGGCCCTCCGCGCCCACGGGATCACCCTGCCCTCTCTCGGGGTCGATCCGGTGACGTACGCCGGGTCGCAGCCGTACACGCTCATCGCGCTCGGCAATTGCAACGTCGACACTGCCCGCGCTCTCGCCGCCGTACTGCGCGCTGCGGCGGGGGAGGGGCGGGCAGAGGGGTGAAGACGCAGACGTGGCGGGTCACCACCGCGCCGCAACGGCCCGCGCTCTCCCTCGCGTTGCTGGCCCGGGCCACCGACATCGGCGCCGTACGCCATGAGGTGGCCGCGCACTGCGTGCGGTGGGGTGCGCCGCAGGCAGCCGCCGACGTGGTGGCGCTCTGCGTCAGCGAACTGCTCACCAATGTGGTCGTGCACGTGGGGGAGGGGGTCCCCGCGACTGTACGGGTCACTTGGTGCGGGACGGATCGGATCCGGCTCGGCGTCACCGATCCCGACCCGCGCCCCCTCCCCGTTCGCGTAGCCGCAGCTCCCGATGCCGAGTCGGGCAGAGGGCTCGCCCTCATCGACGCGCTCGCACTGCGGTGGGGCGTGGAGCAGGGCGCGTACGCGAAGACGGTGTGGTGCGAGCTGCCCACCACGGCGACGACGGCGTAGACACTGTCTACCAACTAATGGTAGACAGTGTCTATGAGTGAACCGAACACGGATGCCGGGCTCCGCGAACGGCTCGTCCGCGCAGGTGTCGAGCTGGTCGCGAGGGAGGGCGCACGGGGTGTCTCCCTCCGGGAGATCGCCCGGCAGGCGGGGGTGTCGCATGGGGCGCCCCGCCGGTATTTCCCGACCCATCTGTCGCTGCTCTCCGCCATCGCCCGCGAGGGGTTCGGGCAGTTGGCGGCCGAGGCCGGGCAGGTGCTGGCCGACGGGCAACAGCAGAGCCCGCGTACTCAGCTCGCCGCGCTGGCCCGCGCCTATCTGGCCTTCGCCCGCGACCACCGGGGGATGTACGAGCTGATGTTCCGGCACGACCTGCTGGAGAGCGGCGAGCTGGGGCTGCGTGAGACGAGTCTGCCGCTCTTCGACGTGTTCGTGGACCTCGTCGCGCGGGCCCACCCTCGCCCTCAAGGGGATCCGCGAGCGCGGGCCGGCGCGCTCTGGGCCGGCCTGCACGGCATCGCCCAACTGGGCGCCTGGCGCAGCCTCCAGCTAGCCACCGGTGCCGAGGAGGAGGACGTACTGCGGGCCGTGCTGGACGCCCACGTCGGGCCGGAGAGCGCATGAGTACAGCGCCTACGCGGGGCATACGCGCGCTCACCCTCGTCGCCAGCGTCACCGGCGCGGCCGTCGTGGCGCTGGACGGCACCGTTCTCGTCGTCGTACAGCCGAGCCTCCAGCGGGAGTTCGGTGCCACGTTCGCGCAGGTGCAGTGGACGAGCACCGGCTATCTCAGCGCCGTCGCCAGCCTGCTGGTCTTCGCGGGGCGGCTGGGCGACCGGTACGGGCACGGGCGGCTGTTCGCGCTCGGCATGCTGGGCTTCGGCGCCGCCTCGGCCGGGATCGGGCTGGCGGACAGTATCGGCTGGGTCATCGGGCTGCGCGTCGTGCAGGGCGTTTTCGGCGCGCTGCTGCAACCCGCCACGCTCGGCATGCTGCGCGCCGCGTTCCCGCCGGAACGGCTCGGTATGCCGATCGCGATCCGGACCAGCGTGATCGGGCTGGCTGCCGCCATGGGGCCGGTCCTCGGTGGGATGCTCGCGGCCGAACTGGGCTGGCGGGCGGTGTTCTTCCTCAACGTCCCCCCGGCGCTCGCGGTGGGGCTCCCCGTGCTGCTGACGCGGCGGAAAGCGCCCGCAACCTCGCCGCCCGGCGGCCTCGACCTCCCGGGCGCCTGCCTGCTCGCTGCCGCACTGCTCTGCCTGGTACACGCTCTCGTCTCCGTACCGGGCGACGGCTGGACGGCCACGAACGCACTCGCGGCAGCCGTCAGCGGTGCCGCGACCGCAGCCTTCGTACGGCACGAACGCCGCACCTCCGCACAGCCGTTGGTCCCGGCCGGGCTGTTGCGAACGCCGGGCATCGCCCCGGCGCTGGCGCTGCTGCTCGTGGCGTCGGCGGCGCTGCATGGGACGCTGTTCGTCTGCAGCTACTTCCTCCAGGACGTCGTCGGCCTCGACCCTTTCGAGTGCGGGATACGGACATTGCCGCTCGCCGTGTCGATGGTGCTGGGCGCGCCGGTGTGTGCCGTGCTGCTGCGGCGGTACGGTCCGCGGCGTACGGCCGGTGGAGGGGTGTCGGCGCTGGCGGCGGGGGTGGCGCTGCTGTCGCGGGCGGACGCCGAGGTGGGCGCGGGTGTGGTCGGGGTGGCGTTCTTCGCGCTGGGGGCTGGGTTCGGGGCGGTGATGGTCACCGCCACTTCTGTCGTCGTGGGGCAGGCTTCCGCCGGGCACGCGGGGGTGGCGGGCGGTCTGAAGCAGACGGCGATGAATGTGGGGCCGACGCTGGGAGTTGCGGCGGCAACCACCCTGATGTCCGCCTGGACCCCTGCCCGGCGAGCCCCTCACGCGGCGTTCCTGACGGCGATGGGCCCCACCTTGACGGTGCTGGCGGTGACGGCGGCCACCGGACTGCTGCTGGCCGCTCGCCTCGGGTCCGGCTGGAATATTCGAAGAAGTTACCCGCGAGTTGACAGTGTTTCTCACCGCGCCCACTCTTAGCTGCGCCGTGTACATGCCACCTTCAGTCGTGGGAGGTGGTGTCTGTACAAGTCACGCGAGGAGAAACGTATGGGAACTCAGGGGGAAGGCACCGGCGTCAGCAGACGGACGGTGCTCGCGGGTGTCGGCGGCGCCGGAGCGGCGGCCGTACTCGGCGGCGGTGCGGCGGCCCAGTCGGCATACGCCGCAGGCAGCGCGGCCGAGGGCGGGGTCGACAAGCTTCCGATACCCGACAAGGCCGAGCTGACCGTGCTGCTGACCGGAGACGCGGGCACCGGCGAGGACGGCCAGTGGAAGGTCGCCGACGCCGCCCGCGCGGTGTGCGCACGGCGCGGCGTGGACCTGGCGATCGGGCTCGGGGACAACATCTACGAGAACGGTCCCGAGAGCGACACGGACGACGAGTTCCAGTCCAAGTTCGAACGCCCCAACACCGGCATCGACGTGCCCTGGCTGATGGTGCTCGGCAATCACGACACCAGTGGCATCATCCCGGGCAGCGGCGGCCGGCCCTCGCGCGGAGACCACGAGGTGGCGTACCACGCGCACTCCGCCCGCTGGTACATGCCGAGCCGCTACTACTCCGTCGCCGTACCCGGTGGCGCCGCCGAGCCGGTGGCCGAGTTCTTCGCGCTCGACACCACGCCGCTCTCCTCGTACGTGCTCCAGACCGACCCCGAGTACTACTGGGACGGGCCCTTCGCCCGCGAACAGCGCGCCTGGCTGGAGAAGTCGCTCGCCGCCTCCCGCGCTCGCTGGAAGTTCGTCTTCGCCCACCACCCGCTCCGCAACAACGGCACCCACCGCAACGCGGGCGAGTACGAGGGCGTCACCTGCGGCGACTACATGAGCGGCAAGCACGTCAAGGAGCTGTACGAGGAAGTGGCAGTCGGCAAGGCGGAGTTCCTGCTGGGCGGTCACGACCACACCCTCCAGATCCTGGACACCGCCGCCGACTACCAGGGCACCCAGCAGATCGTGTGCGGTGCCGCCGCCAAGACCAAGGGTCGCGCGGACGAGCCGAGCAACAAGGCGTTCTGGGAGGCGTACGACACGCTCGGCTTCATGCTGCTGACGGTCAACGCCCAGCAGGTCGTCGTCGACGCCTACACCGTCGACCCCGGCACGGGAGAGGCCGCGCACGCCTACCGCCACACCCGCACCGACCGGCTGCCCGCCCGTGCCGCAGCCGCCTCGTAAGCGGGCGTAGCCGTCACAGGAGCCGCGCCGGGCCGACCTCCCGTACGTGGACCAGGGCGTCGAACCAGTCCGACAGACCGCCGCCGGACAGATGGTGCGCGGGGTCGTCGGCCGGGTCGTAGCCGGGTCCGACCAGGCGGGTTCTGGTGTGGGTGCGCAGCCAGTCGCGTACCGGCCCGGGCGCGGTCCCGGTACGCAGGTCCCACAGGTAGGCCGCGGGCCCGGCCGTGCCGAGCACCGACTCGGCGAACTCCTCGGGAGGCGCGGGGACGGCGGCGGGTATCCGACCGTGGTGGAAGGTCAGACCCACGGACACATAGCCGTCCCCGAACCGTTCCCGCAGATAGCTGCCCGCGTTGCGGTGCGTGAGTTCCGCGGAGCCGGGAGGCGCGGGGGAGACGGTGCGGGGTTCGCCGACCGCGGTGTGCGCGATGCCGCCCCAGTAGACGATGCGGTCACCCGACTCGGCGTGCTCGCGGACGGTCGCCTCCGCCAACTCCCGCTCGATGTCCGCCAGTCCCCATGGCGGTGCGGCGGGGGAGGGGGCAGGGGGACCGGCGGCGAAGCGCACGGGATCGTGCGGGTGGCGGTCGTTGTACGCGCGCATCCACCGCACGAGCTCCAGGATCTCCGCCGTACGCCAGAACGGCCGGGCCCCGGCGAGCATCGCCCTGGGATCGCCCTGTCCCGTACGGACGTACGCGTCCAGGCCGACCTCCACCGGATCGTCGCCCTCCAGTGCGACGGTGCGGAACCCTCGCTCCTCTACCAGCAGGCGCACCAACCGGTGCTGGAGGGTGGAGAGTTCATGCGCCGCCCGGGTCGCGGCGCCGACGGCGACGACCTGCGGGCCGTCGCCGATCCACGCGGCCAGGGGCCGCAGATCGTCCAGCGCCGCCGCCGGTTCGAAGGTGCTCAACCGGTGCGCCCGGTCCGCAATCCACTGCTTCACATGTTCCGTTCGCTGCTGCTGTTCACTCATGGACGCAGTCTTGTACTTGAAGTCAACTTCAAGTCAACGGCGCGTCGCGAGCCGAGCCACTCGATTCACGCACGGTGATCGGTTCGGCATAGATTGGCCCGATGGCGGAGGGGATACGGACCAGTACCAGCGCGGGGGACCGGCAGGAGACGGCCACGGCCAAGCCGGGGCTCGCCAGATCATCGCTGCTCATGGCGGCCGGCACCGTCGCCTCGCGGGCCACCGGGCTCGTCCGGCAGGTGCTGCAGGCGGCGGCGCTCGGGACCGGGCTGCTGGCCAGTACGTACAACACGGCCAACACCGTGCCCACCAGCCTCTACACCCTCCTGATCGGCGGCGCCCTCAACGCCGTACTGGTGCCGCAGCTGGTCCGGGCGCGTGCCACACAGGCCGATGGTGGCCGGGCGTACGAGCAGCGGCTGGTCACCCTTGTCGTCACCGTGCTCGCGCTCGGTACCGCGCTCGCCGTCTGGGCGGCGCCGCAGATCGTCGGCCTCTACATGCGGGACACCCCCGCGCAGCACGAGGCGTTCGAGCTGACCGTCGTCTTCGCCCGCTTCCTGCTGCCGCAGATCTTCTTCTACGGGCTGTTCGGGATGCTCGGCCAAGTCCTCAACGCCCGCGAGAAGTTCGGCGCGATGATGTGGACGCCGATCCTCAACAACGTCGTGCTGATCGCGATGTTCGGTGCCTACCTGGGGATGATGACCGTCCCCGAGCGGGTCGCGGACATCACCGAAAGCCAGGTACGGCTGCTGGGGCTGGGCACCACGGCCGGGATCGCCCTGCAGGCCCTCGCGCTGATCCCGTTCGTACGCGCCGCCGGCTTCCGTTTCCGGCCGCGCTTCGACTGGCGCGGTACGGGGCTGGGCAGCAGCGCGCACGCCGCCAAGTGGACGCTGCTTTTCGTGCTGGCCAACCAGGTCGCGCTCACCGTCGTCACCAACTACGCCAACGCCGCCGACCAGGCGCTCCCGGACGCGGGTGCAGGGTACTCCGCGTACACCTACGCGCAGACCATCTGGATGCTGCCGCAGTCCATCGTCACCGTCTCGCTGGTGACCGCGCTGCTGCCGCGGATGAGCCGGGCGGTCGCCGAGGGGCGCCCCGCGGACCTGCGCGCCGATCTGACGCGAGCGCTCCGCCTCACCGGCGCCGTCATCGTCCCGACCGCCTTCCTCTTCCTCGCGCTCGGCCCGCAGATCGCCGCTCTGCTGTTCGCACACGGCGCTGCGGACGCCGAGTCGGCGCAGCCGCTGGGGCAGATGCTCCAGGCGTTGGGGCTCGGGCTGATCCCGTTCTCCGCGCAGTATCTGCTGCTGCGGGGTTTCTACGCCTTCGAGGACACCCGCACGCCGTTCTTCATGGCCGCTTTCATCGCCGCGATCAACATCGCATTGGCCACCTGCTGCCATGTGCTGTTGCCCGCGCGCTGGGCTGTGACCGGGATGGCCGCGGGCTATTCGCTCTCGTACGTTGCGGGCTTCGCCCTCACTGCCTGGCTGCTGCGCCGCCGCTTGGCCGCGCCGCTGGACCCCGCGGGGCGCCTGTTGGGGGTGTACGGGCGGCTGTTCCTGGCCGCTGCCGTTGCGGCAGGGCTCGCCTGGGGGGCTGCCGACGCCGTGCGGCGAACGCTGAGTGAGGGCACGGTCGGCTCGGCGTCGGGTCTTGCGGCGGGGGTGCTGGTGCTGGGGCTCGGCTATCTGTTGTTGGGGCGGCTGTTGCGGGTGCCGGAGCTGCGGGCGTTGCCGGGGATCCGCCGTAGGGGTCGGCGCTGATTTCCCGGGTGCGAGTGCATTGTGGCTGGTGGGGGCACCTCCCGGCCGGAGGCTGGGGGAGCAGTTCCCCGCGCCCCTTCGGGGCGCGCGGCCGCCGTACTGTAGTGCCGGTCAGGGGCTGTGCCGAGGCGAAAGGGCCGAAATGACCGCTGAACACCCCATTGCCGTGCTGGGTGAGTGCGTCGCAGACGCGTTCGTTGCGGCCCCGCACCGCGAGGACCCCGCACCGTTGGCACTGGACGTCTTCCCTGGTGGTGGCCCCGCCAACACCGCGGTGGCGCTGGCACGGCTGGGCACGCCGACCCAGTTCCTGGGTCGGCTCTCGCACGACGTGTTCGGGCGGCTGTTCGCCGCCCGGCTCGCGGAGTCCGGCGTCGACCTGAGCCGTACGGTGCGGGCGGCCGAACCCAGCACCCTGGCCATCGCGGACGTGGCCGAGGACGGCAGCGCCGACTACGCCTTCCACGCGGAGCAGACCGCGGACTGGCAGTGGACCGACGACGAACTGGCCACCGCCACCGCCGGCCCTCTGACCTGTCTGCACACCGGCTCCCTCGCCCTGGTCCAGCAGCCCGGTGGCCCGGCCGTCGAGCGCCTGCTGGCGGAGATACGGGACCGCGCGACCGTCTCCGTCGACCCCAACGTCCGCCCGCTGCTGGTCGACCCGGCCGTCTACCGCAAGGCGCTGCCCCGCTGGTGCGCGGCCGCCGACATCCTGCGGTTCTCCGACGACGACCTGGCCCAGCTGCGCCCCGGCGCCACTCCGGAGGAGGCTGCCGATGCCTTCCACGTGGACGGCGTGCCGCTGGTCGTGGTCACCCTGGGCGCCGAGGGCGTACTGGCCTCCCTCCACGGGGAGCGCCTCCGCGTTCCGACGCCGCCCACCCGCGTCGTGGACACCGTCGGTGCGGGCGACTCCTTCATGGCGGGCTTCCTGCATGCGCTTCGCGTGGTTGGTGCGCTCGGCGGGAGGCTCGACGGCCTCACCCGGCAACAGGTCGCCGAGGCCCTGGAGTTCGGCGTACGGGTGGCCGCCGCGGTGGTCTCCGTACGCGGAGCGAACCCGCCCTGGGCGAAGGAGCTCGGGTAGGGGCTGCCCCTGCCCTCATCCGCGGGCTGCCGGTGAGTTGTGGCTGGGCGCGCAGTTCCCCGCGCCCCTGGCGGGGCGCGTCCCTCCGCGAGGGCGGCGCGCCCTCAGGGGCAGCGCACCACTTGCCCCGCCCATGAGAGGCCGCCGCCGAAGCTGAGCAGCAGCACGGGGGCGCCCGGCGGGAGCTCGCGCCGCTCCACCAGCTTGGCGAGGGCCAGCGGTACGGAGGCGGCCGAGGTGTTGCCGGACTCGACCACGTCCCGGGCGATCACCACGTCCTCGGCGAGGTCCAGCTTGCGCAGCATGGCCTCGATCATGCGGAGGTTGGCCTGGTGGGTGACCACCCCTGCCAGGTCTGCGGGCGCGAGCCCGGCCCGCTCGCACGCGCGGTGCGCCAGGGCGGGAAGTTCGGTGGTGACCCAGCGGAAGACGGCGGGCCCCTCCTGGGCGAAGTGCGGTTGCCAGTCGTCCAGGAGCCGCACCATCTCGCCCCGCGTGGGATCAGAGCCCCACTCGACGGGCCCGATGCCGTCCGTCCCGTCCTGCTGTTCGGGGTCGGGGACGGCGCTGACGATCGCCGCGCCCGCACCGTCGGCCAGCAGGACGCAGGTGGTGCGGTCGGTCCAGTCGGTGACGTCGGACATCTTCTCCGCGCCGATCACCAGCGCGTGCCGCGCCGCGCCCGCGCTCACCGAGTGGCTCGCGGAGGCGAGCGCCGTGCAGAAACCGGCGCAGCCGTTGTTGAGGTCGTAGGCGACGGCGGAGGGGATGCCGAGGGCGCGGGCGACCTGCGCCGCGTTGCTGGGGCAGCGGTCCCGGGCCGAGCAGGTGGCCACCACGACCAAGTCGATGTCGGCGGGGTCCAGTCCGGCCGCGGCCAGTGCTTTGCCTGCCGCCGCCGTCGCCAGGTCGGCGACGGTCTCGGACTCCGCCGCGATGCGCCGGCTGACGATCCCGGTGCGCTGGCGTATCCACGCGTCGCTGGTCTCGACCATGCCCGCAAGGTCGTCGTTGGTGAGGACGCGGTCGGGCTGGTGATGGCCCAGCGCTGCGATACGGGTTCCCGGCACGGTGCTGTTCTCCTCGCTGAGGGGGCTAGGGGGCCGGTGCGACCGCACGGGAACAGCCCGGCGGCGACCGGTGGCCGGGAATATAGCAACCGATCGATCGGAAGTTAAATGGGTCGGGCCGGATACGATGGGTGCATGAGCCCACGCAAGTCCGCCGCCGAGGCCCGCAGAACGCGGGAGCGGATCATCGAGCGCAGCGTCGCCATCGGGTCCGTCGAGGGACTGGAGGGGCTGACCATCGGACGGCTCGCCACCGACCTCGGGATGAGCAAGGCGGGCGTACTCGGCCACTTCGGCTCCAAGCAGGCGCTCCAGCTCGCCGCACTGCACGGCGCCTCCGGGCTGTTCACCAGGCTGGTGTGGGAGCCGGTCGCCGAACTGCAGCCCGGCCTGACCCGGCTGCGGGCCTTCTGCGAGGCATGGATCCGCTATCTGGAGCGGGAACGTACGGCCTTCCCCGGCGGCTGTCTGTTCACCGCCGCGTCCGTCGAGTTCGACACCCGCGGCGGCCCCGTGCACGACACGGTGGCGCGCTTCATGCTGCGCGGACGGCGACTGCTCGTGAACGATCTGCGGATCGCCGTCGAAGTCGGGGAACTCCCCGGTGACGCGGAGCCCGAACAGCTCGCCTTCGAGCTGCACGGGCTCTATATGGGGCTCAACCAGGAACTTCAGCTCTTCGCCGACGCCACGGCCCCGGCCAGGACACGTCGCGCCCTGGACCGGCTGCTGGGCGCCCCGCCGCGGGAAGGGAGTGCCCCTGTCTGATGTCTGCGGGTGCTCCCCCAAGCTCGTCGAGCAGGGGGTACCCCCAGGGCGCAGGGTGGGCAAGCGCAGCCCTCATGCGGGGTGCGTCACCGGGGAGGGCGCCACGCCCGCACCAGCGCGTCGGTGACCGGGTGCTGCGGAGCCGCCAGCACCGTGCGGGTCTCGCCCTCCTCCACCAGTGCTCCGCCGTCGAGCACAGCCGTCCGGTGTGCCAGGGATGCCGTCTCCAGGTCGTGGGTGATCAGCAGCAGGCGCATGCCGTCCGACGTGGAGAGCCCCGCGAGCAGGTCGAGTACTCCGGCGCGGGCGCCGGGGTCGAGCCCGGAGGTCACCTCGTCGCACACCAGCACCCGAGGGCGGGCGAGCAACGCACGGGCGAGCGCAGCGCGTTGCAGCTGGCCGCCCGACAGATGCCCCGGGAGCCGCGCCGCTGTCCCGTCGTCGATCCCGACCCGGGCGAGCGTCGCCCGCGCCTCCTCCGCGGCCTCCTGCGGCCGGGCCCCGCGCAGCCGTACGGCAGTGCGCGCGACCTGTGCCAGCACCGGGCGGTGCTCGTCGAAGGCGCCGCGTGCGTCCTGGAACACGTACTGCACAGCCGCCAGTTGGGCGGGGGTACGGGAGCGTACGTTCCGGGGCAGTGCCTCGGTACCGTCGAAGCCCACCTCGCCCGCCCAGTCCCGGTGCAGCCCGGTCACACAGCGGCCCAGCGTCGTCTTGCCGCTGCCCGAGCGCCCGACCACCGCGACCGACTGACCGGTCGGTATCGCCAGCCGTACGTCGCGCAGCGCGCACACTGTCCCGCTGTCCCGGTCGCGGTAGCGGGCGGCCTCGACGCGGACCCGGAACAGGTCCGTGGCCGTACCGGACGGCGCGGGTGCCGCGGCCCGTGCGATGGCCGGCGTGGCCCGAGGGGAGGGCGGTTCCCACTCCTGGGAGCTGCCGACGACCCGGCCCTCGCGCATCGTGACGACCTCGTCGGCCAGCTCCCCGACCACGTCCAGATCGTGGGTGAGCAGCAGTACGGCGATGCCCTGGCGTGCCACGGAGCGCAGTTCGGCGACGATCCGCCGCTTGGTCACCGCGTCCTGGCCCGTCGTCGGCTCGTCCGCGACCACCACCCGCGCCCCCAGCAGCAGCGCCTGGGCGAGTACGACACGCTGCTGCTGGCCGCCGGAGAGCTGGTGCGGAAAGCGGCGCAGCAGCGGCTCGCCCGTGCTGTGCTCCCCGCTGAGCTGGGCTGCCTCCAGCGCCCGCCGGACGCGGGCGTGTACGGCGGCACGCCGCCCGCGCCGCCGGCCACCGGACGCCCGCTCCTGCCGGGCGGCGATCTCGTACAGCAGCGCACCCGCACGGCGCGCCGGGTTGAGCACGGCAGCCGGGTGCTGGGGCACGTAAGCGCCTTTGACGTCCGGGAGCGCTTCGCACTCCAGCTGGGCGCCGGCCGGTGCCTGGCCGAGCAGTGCGAGCCCGGTCGTGGTCTTGCCGCTGCCCGAGGGGCCGACCAGCGCTGTCACCCGCCCCGCGTGCAGTTGCAGCGACAAACCATCGACCAGTAGCCGTTCACCGGCCCACACCCGCAGTCCCCGCACTTCGGCGACGACACGGGCCCCGGCCCCGGTCCCGGCCTGCCCGTCCGTGGTTTCCGACCGTGTACCGACGCCGTTCACGTGGCTCCCTCCGCTCGCTCCGGCCGTCCGGCCCGCACGGGCCGCCGCTTTCCGCTTCTGCGGCTGCCGCTCCTGCCGCTGCTCCCGCCGGAGCGGCCCTGCCGGGCGAGTGCACCGTCGCCCAGCAGGTTGGTGCCCATGGACAGCGCGACGATCAGCAGCGCGGGCACCACCACTGCCCAGGGCTGGACGAACAGCCCGGTGCGGTTCCGGTCGACCATGACCGCCCAGTCGGCCGCGTCCGGCTGCACGCCGACGCCCAGAAAAGCCGCCGTCGCCACCAGGTACAGCACCCCCGTCATACGGACACCCGCGTCCGCCGTCAGGGTCCGCAGCGACGCGCGCCCCACGTAGCCCGGCGCGATCCGCCACCAGCTCTCGCCCTGGAGCCGCAGCGCCTCCACGGAAGGCCGGGCGGCCGCCTCCGCCGCCGTGGCCCGTACGATCCGCGCGGTGTCCGGCACGTTGACCAGTGCCACCAGCAGCGCGAGTCCGACCGGGCCCGGACTGAGGACGGTCGCAACCAGCAGCACCAGCAGCAACGAGGGGACCGCCAGCAGTACATCCAGCGGCCGCATCAGCAGTTCCTCCAGCCAGACCCGGCCGGTGAGCGCGGCGGCGAAGCCCAGCGGAAGGGCCACCAGGTAGGCGAGCACGGTCGCGGCGAGCGCCACCAGCACCACCGAGCGCCCGCCCAGCAGCACCTGGTGCCACACGTCCCGGCCGGTGAAGTCCGTGCCCAGCCAGTGACCGCCACCCAGCGCGAACGACGTCCCGCGCGGCCCGGGTTCGCCGGCCAGCAGCGGGCCCAGCACAGCGAGCAGCAGCGGAACCGCGACGAGCACCAGGCCGAGGGCCCAGCCCGCGTGCCGTCTCACGCGACCACCCCCGAGCGCGGCGCGAGCCGGTGCACAAGCAGATCGGCACCGAGGTTGAGCAGCACGGTGACGGTTCCGAAGACGACGGCGAGCCCCTGCACCACAGGGACGTCCCGCGCGGCGACCGCGTCCATCAGTACGGTGCCGAGCCCCGGCACGACGAACAGCGCCTCCACGACGATGACCCCGCCCAGCAGCCAGTCGACCGTACGGGTCACCTGCTGAACGGCGGGCGCCACGGCGTTGGGGAGGGCGTGCGCGTAGCGGACGCGGCGCGGGCCGATGCCGCAGCGCGCCGCATGGGCCGCGTACGGGGAGCGCAGGGCCTCGACCATGCCCGCGCGTACCAGTCTGCTGACGGAGCACACCGGCCGCGTCAGCAGAACGAGCACCGGCAGTACGAGAGCCGCCGGGTGGGACAGCGGCGCTTCCCCGCTGCCGACGGCCGTGGGCGGCAGCCAGTCCAGGTGCAGCGCGAAGACGCTCACCAGCAAGACCCCGAGTGCGAATTCCGGTACGGCGTAGCTGCCGACCGTCACCGTGCTGATCAACTTGTCGACCGTCCGGCCCTCGTGGCGCGCGGCCAGCACCCCGAGGCCGACCGCGACGGGCACCAGCAACGCGATCGTGAGCGCCGCCAGCACGAGCGTCGGCCCGAAGGCGGCGGCCAGGATGCCGCTGACCGGGCGCCCGGTCACCAGCGAGGAGCCCAGGTCCCCGCGGAGCAGCCCGCCCGCCCACTCGGCCAGCCGCTCCCAGGCGGGGCGGTCAAGACCGAGCGCCTCCCGGATGGCCGCGATCCTGGCCGGGTCCGGCTGGTCACCGGCGAGCGCCACGGCGGCGTCACCGGGCAGCGCTTCGGTGAGCGCGAAGACCAGCAGGACGACGCCCACGGTCTGCGCCAGCCCGAGCAGCAGCCGCCGCGCCACCCATGAACGGCGCAGGCGGGCGGCGTGCGCGGCTATCCGGCGCACCCCGGACGCAGCCACCGGCGTTGCGGGGAGTGCACTCACGCCAGCCACACCTTGTCGAAGCGTGCCCAGTCCAGCGTGTTGGCGGGCGCGTCCCGGCGTACGCCCCGCAGCTGCCGCGCGGTGCCGACGATCCAGTCGGCGAACCCCCACACCAGAAAGCCGCCTTCGGCGTGCAGACGGCGCTGCATGCGCGCGTAGAGCCGCTCGCGCTCGGAGTCGTCGGCGGTGGACTGCGCTGTGGCGTACAGCTCGTCGAAGTCCTTGTGCTGCCACTTGGTGGCGTTGGTCGTCGAGTCGGTCAGCAGCCGCTGCGAGATGTGGGTGCCGATCGGCATGGCGCCGGAGCGGTAGCAGCACATGGTGCCGGAGTCGAGGATGTCGCTCCAGTAGCTGTCCGGGTCGCCCGTCCTGACCTTGACGGTGACGCCCGCCTTCTTGGCCTGGTCCCGGAAGATGGCGGCGGCCTCGGTGAAACCGGCGGCCACGTCGGAGGTGTCCAGGGTGACCTCGAGATCTTCCGCGCCCGCCTTCTTGAGGAGGGCGCGGGCCCGGTCGAGGTCCTGGTGGCGCTGGGGGAGGGAGTCGGCGTAGAACTCGTACCCCTTGCCGAACAGGTCGTTGCCGATCTCGCCGGCGCCGGAGAGCGCGCCCTTCACCAGTTCGGTGCGGTCGGCTATGAGGAAGAACGCCTCCCGCACCCGCTTGTCGTCGAAGGGCGGCCGGTCCGTCTTGAGGGCGAACGCCTGCATGGCGCTGTTCTTGAGGCGGACGATGTTCACCCGGCCGCTGTCCTGGTGGGCGCGTGCGGTGGTCGGGTTCAGCTCGTGCGCGTACTCGACCTGGCCGCCCAGCAGCGCGTTGATCCGGGCCGACTCCTCGTTGACGCCGACGAACTCCAGCTCGTCCAGATAGGGCGCACCGTCCCAGTGGTCGGCGTAGCGGCGCAGCACGGTCGAGGTGCCGGGCCGGAAGGACACGAAACGGAACGGGCCGGAGCCGACCGGCTTCTTGAAGTCGTCGTCGACGTCGGCAGGGAGGATGTAGGTGCCGAACGCCGCGAGCACGTTGGGGAATTCGGCGGTCGGCCGCTTGAGGTGGAACTCGAGGGAGCGCTTGCCCGTCGCGCGGCTGGCGTCCAGGTCGATGGGTTCCAGGTCGGCGCGGGCGCGGAACGCCTTCTTCGGGTCGGCGATCCTGCGGTAGCTGTGCAGCACATCGGCGGCGGTCACCGGGGCGCCGTTGTGGAAGGTGGCCTCGCGCAGGGTGACGCGCCAGCGCTTGAGGGCGCGGTCCGGCTCCCAGGAAGCGGCGAGCCGGTGCCGTGCGGCCAGGTCGGGCCCGAAGTCGGCGAGCTTGTCGAACAGCGCCTTGGCGCGGGCCGCATCGCCGAACAGGTTGGCCAGGTGCGGGTCGAGCGTCTCGTTGGTGCCGCCGCCCGCGAACGCGGCCCGCAGTCGTCCGCCGCGCACCGGCCGGCCCCCGCCACCTCCGCCGGCCGGGTCGGCGCACCCGGCGAGGGCCAGCGTGCCGAGCGCCGCAGCGCCCGCTCCCGCGGCGAGTACGCCCCGCCGGCGGGGTCCGTGCAGGGTGGGGGCAGGGCGATGCTGCTCTCTCATGATGGTGAACTCCTGGAGAAGAGGGACTACTTGAAGGTCTTCGGCGTGGGGCGGGCGTGCGCGGAAGTCGTGGGCTTCGCCGAGGCGGGGGAGGGCATCGCACCCCGTCGGCGCAGCAGCGTGATCCCGGCGGCGGTCAGCAGGCCGAAGCACAGGCAGCACACCCACGGCAGCCAGGGCGCGCCCCGCGCCGCGCCGGCGTCCATGGCCCAGCCGACCAGTGCGTTGCCACCGGCGGCGGCGATGCCGGAGACGGCGTAGAACACCCCGAAGTACGTGCCGGTCAGCCCCTCCCGCCCATAGGCGGGCACCAGCTCCATGACGAAGGGCTGTGCCGCCATCAGTCCCGCGTACAGCAGCACGGCGCCCAGCAGGACGGGCAGCAGTCCGAGCGCTGCCCGGGCGGGGTCCTCCGGGGTGTCGGCCCAGGCGATGAGCAGAGGTGGCAGGAACGCCAGCCCCATGACGGCCGGCCCGGCGGCGATCCAGCGTGCCCGCTCGCCCCGGCCCTGGAGCGCCCGGGTGAGCCGCAGTTGGAAGGTCAGGCTCGCGATGGTGCCGGTGAGGAACACCAGCCCGGCCGCGCCGTCCCAGCCGGTGGCCTGGCGCGCTGCCGCGGGGAACAGCAGATACAGCTGGTTCTCCATGGCGAACATCCCGACCATGGCCAGCGCGAACCCCAGAAAGGCGCGGTCGCCCAGCACTTCGCGCCAGTCACCGAACACGCCGCGCAGTCCCTCGGCTCCCGGCGGCGGTTCCGGTGCCGGACGGGCCGGCAGGGCGAGGGCCTGGGCGACGGTCAGCAGCAGGAAGAGCCCGGCGGCGACGAGTGCCGAGGTGCGGAACCCCGCCAGCAGCAGGGCGGTGCCGAGCACCGGACCGGCCAGGGAGCCCGCCGTCGCGAAGACCTGGAAGAGCGCGAACGCCTCGGCCTTGCGCTCACCGGCCTCCCGCGCCAGGTACGTACGCACGGCCGGGTTGAACAGCGCTCCGGCGAACCCGCTCAGCGCGGAGGCGGCGAGCAGCACCGCCATGCCGTCGCCCATCGCGAAGAGGCCGAAGCCGACGGTGCGGAGGGCGCATCCGGCAATGATGACCGTGCGCGGCCCGAGCCGGTCGGCCGCCGTCCCGCCCACCAGGAAGAGTCCCTGCTGGCTGAGGTTGCGTACGCCCAGCACGGTGCCGACCACGGCGGCAGAGAGGCCGAGGTCCTGGCCGAGGTGGGTGGCCAGATACGGAATCAGCAGATAGAAGCCGGTGTTCACGCCGAACTGGTTGACGAGCAGAACGCGGACGGCGACCGGGAAGCCCCGTGTCTCCCGCCAGACGCGCACCAATGCGTCCCTCCCCCTCGAACGGCCTGCGTTGCGGATGTCCGTCCGGGCGGAAGCGCGCGCGGCCGGCGTGCTGCCACCCGTGCGGGGCGGCAGCACGCCGGCCACTATACAGAAATGAACACCGTTTTCATTTATCCTGCGCCGGCTACCTCGCCGGTCGGCTACGCCACCGGCAGCGCCCGCTCCACGATCGCCTCCAGGTCGAGCCCCGAGGGCAGCGTGCCGAAGGCAGCGCCCCAGTCGCCGCCCAGCCGCGAGGCGCAGAACGCGTCGGAGACGGCGGTCGGCGCGAACCGCACCAGCAGCGAACCCTGGAGGACCAGCGCCATCCGCTCCACCAGCCGCCGCGCCCGGGTCTCGATGCCGTCCAGGTCCGCCAGCTGGGAGAACACGTCCTTGGTCGCGGCGTCCAGCCGGTGGTCCGCGCCGTGCGCCTGACCGATCTCCGTCAGGAACGCGTTCAGCGACTCGGGAGAGCGCTGGAGCGCCCGCAGCACATCCAGGGCCTGGACGTTCCCCGAGCCCTCCCACAGCGAGTTGAGCGGCGACTCGCGCAGCAGCCGCGGCATCGGTGACTCCTCCACATAGCCGTTGCCGCCCAGGCACTCCAGCGCCTCGCCTGCCAGCGGCACACCGCGTTTGGTCACCCAGTACTTGGCCGTCGGCAGCGCCAGCCGCAGGAACGCGCGGTCGGCCGCCGCCTGTTCGCCCTCTCCTGCCGCACTGTCGTACGCCGCGGCCAGCCGCAGGGTCAGTGTGGTGGCCGCCTCCGACTCCAGCGCCATGTCCGCGAGGACGTTCCGCATCAGCGGCTGCTCGATCAGCAGCTTGCCGAACGCCGAGCGGTGCGCGGTGTGGTGGGTGGCCTGCGCCACAGCCTGCCGCATCAGCGCCGCCGAGCCCGTCACACAGTCCAGCCGGGTGGCCGCCACCATCTCGATGATGGTCGCCACCCCGCGGCCCTCCTCGCCAACCCGGCGCGCCCAGGTGGAGCCGTCGAACTCCACTTCGCTGGAGGCGTTGGAGCGGTTGCCCAGCTTGTCCTTGAGTCGCTGGATACGGAACGCGTTGTGCGTACCGTCCGGCAGCACCCGGGGCACCAGGAAACAGGTGAGGCCGCCGGGTGCCTGCGCCAGCACCAGGAAGACGTCCGACATCGGCGCGGAGCAGAACCACTTGTGGCCGAGGAGTGCGTACTCGCCCTCACCCGTCAGCGGCACGGCCTCGGTGGTGTTGGCGCGTACGTCGCTGCCGCCCTGCTTCTCCGTCATGCCCATCCCGGCGATCGCCCCCAGCTTGGCGCTCGCGGGGCGGTCCAGTCCGTAGTCGTAGACGTGCGAGCTCAGCCGCGGCTCCCACTCGGCGGCCAGCGTCGGCTCCTTGCGCAGCGCCGGCACGGCCGCGTGCGACATCGAGACCGGACAGCTGTGCCCCGCCTCCACCTGGGACCACACGTAGAAGCCCGCGGTACGCCGCAGCTGCCCGTCGGGGCGCGACCACGCGTCCGTCAGCCCCGCGGCCACCGCGTGCTCCATCAGCCGGTGCCAGGCGGGGTGGAAGTCGACCTCGTCGATCCGGTGCCCGTACCGGTCGTGCGTACGCAGCACGGGCGGGTGGTCGTTGGCCTGCCTGCCCCACTCCTGCGCTTGGGCCGAGCCCGCCGTCCTGCCCAGCGCGGCCAGCTCGGCGCGGGCCTCCTCGGCGCGCTCGGGGGCCATGTGCCGGGCCACGCCTTCGGCCAGCGCGGGGTCGGCGGAGAAGACGTCGTAGTCGACCAGCGGCGGAGCCTGGTTGGTCACAGTGTGTGTCGAGGGTGGCATACAGATACGTTAAAGAGGTGCGTGCAGTCGAGGAAACCCCTGAGCAGACCGCCGGACGGGCCCCCCGGTGGGCTCCCCGGCGGTCCCGTGGCCAGTTCCGCAGGGCGCGGGTGAAGTATCGCGACGTCCCCAAAAGGAGGATGGCGTGGCTGCTGCTCAAGGACACCGTCAACTCGTGCATGGAGTACCGCGTGCTCGGGCTGGCGGCCGAGGCGGCGTTCTTCACGCTCATCTCCATCCCCCCGCTGCTCCTCGGCGTGATCGGCCTGCTGGGTTACCTGGACTGGATCGGCGCCGACACGATCGAGATGATCCGGCGGAACTTCCTGGACGCCTCCGCCACCGTGCTCTCCGACAGAGGCGTCGACCAGGTCGCCCGGCCGCTCATCGACGACGTGATCAGAGGCGGCGGGCCCGATGTGATCTCGCTCGGCTTCGCGCTGGCACTGTGGTCGGGCTCACGGGCTGTGAACGTCTTCATCGACACCATCACCGTGATGTACGGGCTGGACGGGCGGCGGGGAATCGTCAAGACCCGGCTGCTGGCGTTCTTCCTCTACCTCGTGGCACTGGTGATCGGCGCGGTGGCGCTGCCGCTGATGGTGGCGGGCCCCGACGCGGTGCTACGCCTGGTGCCGCAGGCGCAGTGGGTGGTCAGCGTCTTCTACTGGCCCGTCGTGCTGCTGCTGTCCATCGTCTTCCTCACGACCCTGTACCACGTCTCCGTGCCGGTGCGGTCCCCCTGGCGGGAGGACATCCCCGGCGCCCTGGTGGCGCTGGTGATGTGGGTGCTCGGCAGCTTCCTGTTGCGGCTGTATCTGACGAACACCGTGGAGGGCCCCACCATCTACGGCTCGCTCGCCGCACCCGTCGCCGTACTGCTGTGGATCGGCGTGTCGGCCTTCGCCGTGCTGGTGGGCGCCGCTGTGAACGCCGCCATCGACCACGTCTGGCCCTCGGTGGCCACGGCCGCGGCGCGGCGCGCCAACGAGCGGCGCCGTGAGGAGGCGGCGGCCGAGGTCGTCGCCGCGGTCGCCGCGCGGCGCCGCCGCTTGACGGAGGACGAGGACGCCGACTCCTTCGACCTGGACGCCCCCGCCGAGTTCCCCGAACGCTGGACCAAGTTCCTGCCCCCGTCGGACGTGCGGGGCCGCCTGCTGCGGCCACGCGGGCACGACCGCGACGACGCCGCCGAGGACAACACCCGGGGCGACTGACCCCGTCTCCTCGCCGCAAAATTGGTGGCGGTACGGCACCCGGCAGGGTTACCGTCCATGCCGACCCGCACGGTGGCACAGAAGCCCGCCGTGCCATGCGACAAGAAACGGAGGTGCGACTGATGGCTGTCTCCACGCTGGGCGCTGCCCACATCCAGTCCGTCACATCAACCTCCGTGGCCACCGGCTGACTCTTCCCTACGCGGAGCCGGGGCCACCCTTGTGAAGGGTCAACCCCTTGTCGCAGAGCACATCTCATACACGCGAACACGCGGCGCTGGCCGTATACGGCTGGGACGCCGACTGGCAGGCCGAGTACGTCCGTGCGACCGCCGACCCGGCCACTGCGGGGCCGGATCCGCTGCCCGGCAGGGTGGTGCGCGTCGACCGGGGCCAGTGCGATCTGGTCACCCCGGCAGGCACCTTCCGGGCCGACACCGAGTTCGTCGTTCCACGCGACCCCATGCGGGTCGTGTGCACCGGTGACTGGGCCGTCGTCGACGCGGACGGCGCCCCGCCGTACGTACGGACGCTGCTGCCGCGCCGTACCGCCTTCGTCCGCTCCACGTCCTCCAAGCGCTCGGAGGGGCAGGTCCTCGCCGCCAACGTCGACCACGCGCTGATCGCGATCTCTCTCGGCGCCGAGCTGGATCTGGGCCGTATCGAGCGGTTCCTCTCCCTGGCGTGGAGCAGCGGCGCCCAGCCGCTGCTCGCCCTCACCAAGGCGGACCTCGTACCCGACGAGGCCACCGTCGCGCACCTGGTCGCGGACGCGGAGACCACCGCGCCCGGCGTCCAGGTGCTGCCCGTCAGCGCGGAGACGGGCGAGGGCATCGACATCCTCGCCGCCGTCCTCGCGGGCGGCACCACGGCGCTGCTCGGCCAGTCGGGCGCCGGCAAGTCCACACTGGCCAACGCGCTGCTGGGGCACCGGGCACAACTGGTGCAGGCCATCCGCGACCGGGACGGCAAGGGGCGGCACACCACGACCACCCGCAACCTGCTCCCCCTGCCCGCGGAGACGGGCGGCGGTGTCCTCATCGACACCCCGGGGCTGCGCGGAGTCGGCCTGTGGGACGCCGAGGACGGGCTCGGCCAGGCGTTCGCCGAGATCGAGGAGCTCGCGGCCGACTGCCGGTTCCCGGACTGTGCGCACCAGTCCGAGCCCGGCTGCGCCGTCCTGGCCGCCGTCGAGGGCGGTGCCCTGCCCGAACGCCGCCTGGAGAGCTACCGCAAACTGCTGCGCGAGAACGCCCGCCTGGCCGCCCGCACCGACGCCCGGCTGCGCGCGGAGCAGCGCAAGGTCTTCAAGCAGCGGCAGGCGCTCGGCCGCCACATGATGGAGCGCAAGCGCGGGTCGCGCCGCCGCTAGGGCTTGGCGTGCGGAGCTGGTGCCCCCTCCCGTTGTCTCTGGGGAGGGGGTGCCCCTGTCCGTCGTTTGCAGGCTGCGGGTGGTTCGTGGCTTGTCGCGCCCACGCGGCGGAGCCGCACATCGACACAGCCCCGCGCCCCTTCGGGGCGCGGCTCCCTGCGAGGCTTGGGCCGGACGCGTCGTAAGCTGGCTCCCATGAAGCGACATTGACGCTCACAGAGTGCCGAAAACCATCCCGCGCGGTTCGCGCGGACGCTGTACGCGTACACCTTCCTTGACGACCTTGTACTCCTCTACCCGGTCTACGCGCTGCTCTTCGCCGAGCACGGGCTGAGCCCGGCGGAGATCTCCTCGCTGTTCGTCATCTGGTCGGTGACGACGTTCGCCCTGGAGATCCCGTCCGGCCTGTGGGCGGATCTCTTCTCCCGCCGTCTTCTGCTGGTGTGCGCGCCGCTGCTCAGGGCGGTCGGCTTCGCCCTGTGGACGTTCGCGCCGTCCTACCCGGCGTTCGCCGCCGGGTTCGTGCTGTGGGGCGCGGGGTCCGCACTGCGGTCGGGCACCTGGCAGGCCCTCACATACGAGCACCTGAAACAGCACCGGCAGACCGGCGCGTACCCCGAACTCGTCGGACGGGCACATGCGATGGGCACCTCGGCCGTGCTGCTGGCCGACGTGCTGGCGGCCCCGGTGCTCGCGACCGCCGGATACCGGGCGGTCGGCATCGCGAGCGTGGCGGCGTGCACGGTGACGGCGCTGACAGCCCTCACCTTCCCGTCCCGCCGGACGTCCCAGGGCACCGCCGCCGCTGTTCCGGCCGACGGCCACTCGGAGCCCGCCCCCACGCTGCGTACCGTCGCGGCGAGTGCGCTGGCGCAGGTGCGCGGTACGCCGGGCGTGGCCCGTGCGGTGGCGCTCACTGCCGTGGTGAGCGGCGTCACGGCACTGGACGAATACGTACCGCTCCTCGCGCAGGCGAGCGGAGCGGCACCGGCGGCGTTGCCGCTCCTGGTGGGGCTCGTCTCCGCAGGAGCGGCAGCCGGGGGCTGGCTCGCGGGGCGAGGGGAGCGGTGGGCGGCTCCCGTGCTGACGGCGGGCGCGCTCTGTCTGGTGGCGGCTGCCTGCGCGGCCGCAGTGCGGGTCCCGGCGGGGTTCCTGTTGCTGGCAGTCGCGTTCGGCGCGTTCTACTGGGCGGTGGCCCACACCGAGGCGCGCCTCCAGGAACGCGTCGACGACTCCGCACGTGCGACCGTCACCTCGGTGGCGGGCTTCGGCTCAGAAGTCGTCGCCGTCACCGTCTATGGCGGTTACGCGGCAGGCTCGGCTGGAGGTGCGGGACCGGCTTGGCTCTTCGGCCTCGCCGCCGTGCCGTTCCTGTGCGCCGCGTACGCGCTGCGCCGGGGGAACGCACGGCCGACGGCCATGTCCGAATTCCGCTAGCTCTCCGCCGGGTGCCCTCCCACACTGGGAGACGTGACGACAGAAGACAGCAGGTACGAGGCCGTACGCAGCAGGGACGCCCGGTTCGACGGGGTGTTCTTCCTGGGTGTGCGCACCACCGGCATCTACTGCCGGCCGAGCTGCCCGGCGGTGACCCCGAAACGGGAGAACGTCCGCTTCTACCCCACCGCGGCGGCAGCCCAGGCCGCCGGCTTCCGCGCCTGCCGCAGGTGCCGCCCGGACGCGGTGCCCGGCTCCGCCGAGTGGAACGTACGGGCGGACCTGGTGGGCCGCGCGATGCGGATGATCTCCGACGGTGTCGTGGACCGCGAAGGCGTCGCGGGCCTGGCCCAGCGGCTCGGCTACAGCCCCCGCCAGGTGCAGCGCCAGCTGACCGCCGAGCTCGGTGCCGGACCCGTGGCGCTCGCGCGGGCCCAGCGGGCACACACCGCCCGGGTGCTGCTCCAGACGACGCCGCTGCCCGTCACCCAGGTCGCGTTCGCGGCCGGCTTCGCGAGCGTGCGGCAGTTCAACGACACCGTCCGCGAGATCTACGCCCGTACGCCCAGCGAGCTGCGCGCGGCCTCCGCGCGGGGCGGGCACGGTCCCGCGGGCCGCCCCGAGGCGCGGGAGGCCGCCGCGCACGGCGGCGGGGCCGTCGCCGGGGTGCCGCTGCGGCTGGCGTACCGGGGAGAGTACGCCGCCGGGCAGGTCTTCGGCTTCCTGGAGCGCCGCGTGATACCGGGCGTCGAGGAGGTGCTGGGCACCCCCGGCAGCCGCATCTACCGGCGCACCCTGAACCTGCCGTACGGGACCGGCATCGCCGAGGTCGACGAGTGCCCCGCCCGCAGCGGCACGGGCTGGCTCGAATGCCGGCTGCACCTGGGGGACCTGCGTGATCTGACGACCGCCGTCCAGCGCGTGCGGCGCCTCTTCGACCTGGACGCGGACCCGTTCGCGGTCGCCGAGCGGCTCGGCGACGACACCGCGCTGGGGCAGCTGGTCGCCCGTACGCCCGGACTGCGCTCACCCGGTGCCGCCGACGCGCACGAGCTGGCGATCCGCGCGGTGCTCGGCCAGCAGGTCACCGTCGGCGCCGCGCGCACGCTGGGCGGCAGGCTCGTCGCGGCCTACGGCAAACCGCTGGCGGCACCCGACGGCACGCTCACCCACCTGTTCCCCGAGGTGGACGTACTCGCCGAGGCGCCCCTGGGCGAACTGGGCATGCCCGAGAGCCGCCGCCGCACCATCCGCACCGTGGCTGCGGCACTCGCGGACGGCACCGCGGTGCTCGACCCGGGTGCCGACCGCGAGGAGACCGAACGCGCGCTGCTGGCACTGCCCGGGGTCGGGCCGTGGACGGCGGGCTATATGCGGATGCGCGCCTTGGGGGACCCGGACGTCTTCCTCCCCGGCGACGTGGGCGTACGGCACGGGCTGACGCTGATCGGGGCAGACCCCGCACAGGCCGACCAGTGGCGCCCCTGGCGGTCCTACGCGCTGCACCACCTGTGGTACGCGACGGGCCTCACTCCTCCTCCAGCCCCCAACTGTGCACCCGGCGCGGGTGAATGACGATCAGCTCTTCGCTGAAGTGCGGGCCCAGACCGTGCGGTCCCTCGAGCAGCTCGGCGACGCCCCGGATCTCCACGCCGCGCACCCGCCACGGCTTGTGGCTGACGATGTCGTCCACGACGAGGGCGAGCTGGGGCTGGGTGTGCAGGTTGCGCCACTTCTTCGTCGTACCGAGGGCAAAGCCGCCCACCAGGACGGTGCCGTCGTCCTGCGGGAAGAAGCCGACGGGGTTGTTCTGCGGCTGTCCCTTCGGGTCCACCGTCGCCAGCCGCCCCAGCCGCTGGGACGCCAGGTAGTCCCGCTCGGCGGCGGTGAACTCCTTGTCGCGAGGGTCGGCCGGAGAGGTGCCGGAGGCAGGTGTCACATGTGTCATGCCCGGCAGCGTCACACGCACTGCTCGACACCGCATCGGATCATGGTCGGTTCCGGTCCACGACTTGCGGCGTAGGACCCCGGTCCGGTGACGATCCCGCGTACGCCCTTCCCGCCCGATCCGTGCGCGAGACAATGAGCCCATGAGCGGACCGGGGGCACAGGACGACGAGCGGTACCACGGCCAACACCGCGACTGGTGGGCGCAGTTGTACGACCCGCACGCCCCCGACACGGGCCGCACCCGCGCCCGGGACACCCTCGACGAGCGCTACCGCTCGGTGAGCCGAACCCTGACCGACACCTCTGCTCCCAGACCTGCCCCAGCGGAGTCGGCCGGCGCGTTGCCGGAGGCCGATCCAGGCGCGCTGGGGGAGCTGGTGCCGGACACGGCGCTGGAGGGGGCGCGGTTCGGCCGCGCCGCGCTGCGGGCGGCATCCGTGCGCGGGGAGGCGGCGCGGCGGGCGGGGGAGCTGCGCACGGACGCGCTGCTGGCCGCACGGTTCGGAGCGGGGGAGGACGGGCTGCTGCTGGTCGCCGTCGCGGCGGGGGCCCGGTCGGGTCCCGGCGGACACCGGGCCGCGCGCGAGGCGTGTCACTCGATCGGGTCGGCCGTCGGCCGCAGCCATGCGCGGCTGGTGGACGACATCCGTACGGCCCGCAACAGCGCGCTCCAGCCCGGGCTGCACCGGCTGACGGACCGCACGTTCGGCAGGCTGCGCGCGCAGGCCGCCGCGCTGGGCCTGGAGCCCGAGCAGTACACCGCCGATCTGCGGTGCCTGTTGCTGCCGGCCGATCCACGCTGCCGTATCCGGGTGTTCTTCGGTGCCGGCGGAGGCGGGCTCCTCCGGCTTCGGGACGGTGTCTGGCGGGACGTCGAGCCTGTGGCCACCATGTCGCCCGCGCCGGAGGGGAGTTCGGTCCTCGGCCGTGACCCGGCCGCGGGAGCCGCCGCTGTCCGTGACGGCTTCACCCCGGCGGAGCCGCCCGAGGCCGCCCGCACGGAGCCGTTCCGCTTCCGCTCCTGCCTCGCACAGCCCGGCGACGTGCTGCTGATGTGCGGTCCCGGCCTGGCCGAGCCGCTGCGCGCCGAGCCGCCCTTCGTCGACCGGCTCGCGGCCCGCTGGGCGGCACCGGGCGGGGAGCCACCGGGCCTTGCCGGGTACCTCGCCGACCTCGAGTACGGCGTCGAGGGGCACGAGGGCGACCGGACGGCGGCGACGGTGTGGGAGGGCTGAGCCGGCGGGCCGGGGTCAGGCTTCCGGCGCGCGGGTGGCCCGTACCGCGTCGAGGTATTCGGCGATGGCGTCCCGGTTGCGGGTCAGGCACTCCACGCGTGCCGTCATCCGCTCCAGCTGGTTCTCCAAGGTGGCGAGCATCTCGGGGGTGGCGTCCTGGAAATGGATCACCCGGGGCTTGTCGAGGCACGGCAGGATCTGCTTGATGATCCGGGTGGGCAGCCCGGCGTCGAGCAGTCCGCGGATCTGCAGCACCCGGTCGACGAACCGCTCGTCGTAGTCGCGGTAGCCGTTGGGGCAGCGCTCCGCGGCGATGAGACCCTGTTCCTCGTAGTAGCGCAGCAGCCGCCGAGGCGTTCCGGTACGTTCCGAGAGCTCTCCGATCCGCATGTGGCCGCCCTCACTCCCGCTCGAACCGTTCCGGCTTGACGTTCACATCAATGTGAGGGTTCGAGCATACCGGCCATGCGAACCGACACCGCGCGCGCTGCGCACACCGAGACCGGCGTCCCATCCGCAACTCCCCCCGCGTCCCTTCACTTCCGCCCCTCTGAGCGGCAGAGACTCCCGCTCGCCGCCCTGTTGGCGCTGGCGACAGCCGTCTTCATCACCAGCCTCACCGAGACCCTGCCCGCGGGCCTGCTGCCCGCGATGAGCGGCGACCTGGCCGTCAGCGAGTCCGCCATGGGCCAGACGGTCACCATCTACGCCGTCGGGACGGCACTCACGGCCATCCCGCTGACCGCGTTCACCGCCGGATGGCGGCGCAAGCGGCTGCTGCTGACGGCGATGGCGGGCTTCGCCGCGGCCAACACCGTCACGGCCGTCTCCACCGACTACACGCTCACCATGACCGCGCGGTTCGTCGCCGGCGTGGCTGCCGGGCTCGCCTGGGCACTGCTGGCCGGGTACGCGCGCCGCCTGGTGCCCCCGCACCTGGGCGGCCGGGCCATCGCGATCGCCATGGCGGGCATTCCGGTGGCGCTCTCGCTGGGCGTCCCGGCGGGCACGTTCCTGGGCAAGGCGCTCGGCTGGCGGATCGCCTTCTGGGCCATGACGGCACTCACCGTCGCGCTGCTGGCCTGGATCACGGCCGCCGTCCCCGACCACCCCGGGCAGCGCCCGGAGGCGCGGACACCGATGCTGCGCGTGCTGCGCGTACCCGGTGTGGCACCCGTCCTGTTCGTCACGCTCGGCTACGTACTGGCGCACACGGTGCTTTACACCTACATCGCCGCCTTCCTCGGCCATGCGGGCCTTGGCGGTTCGGTCGACCGGGTCCTGCTGGTCTTCGGAGCCGCGTCCCTGGTGAGCATCTGGTTCGTCGGCGCGCACATCGGCCGCAAGCTGCGTGCCCTGACCATCGGAGGCGCGCTCCTGGTCGCCGTCGCAGCAGCCGTACTGGCGGTGGCGTCCGACAGCACGCCGCTCGTGTACGGCGCGGTCGCGCTGTGGGGGCTCGGCTGGGGAGGAGCACCGACGCTGCTCCAGACGGCCGTCGGGGAGGCGGGCGGCGACTCCGCCGATGCCGCGCAGGCGATGCTCGTCACGCTGTGGAACGCCGCCATGGCCGGTGGCGGTGTCGTCGGCGGGGTGCTGCTGGAGGCGCTGGGCACGGAGGCTTTCCCCTGGAGCGTCCTGGCGCTGATGCTGCCGGTCCTGGCGGTGGTGCTCGCGGCCCGGGCGCACGCCTTCCCCGCCGCCGGGCGCGCTGCCGCCGCCGGGTGAGTCCGCGGGCAGACCCCGCCCTGGACGGCCGGTGCGGTACGAGGCGCCACTGAAACGCGCCCTCGTACCGCACCGGTCAGCCGTCATTCGTCAGTCAGCAGCCGTCAGTCATCAGCCCGAAGCCCTCGACCTGCAGCCCTCAGCCGAACTGCCGCTCGATCTCGGCCAGTTTCTCCTCCAGGCTGTCGAGCCGTGGGCTGGTCGCGTTCTTCTCGTTGCCGCCGCCGTCCCGCCCGGCGTCGCCCCGCATGAAAGCGCTGTCGTCCCCGACGGCCTGCAGCGCTGGCCGGGCGCGAGGGACCGGTGATGGGCTCACGGCGGGCAGGTCGGCGGAGCGGTCTCCCGCGGTGACCGCAGCGGCGGGCGGGGGAGTCGTCGTGGTGGGGGTGCCGATCTCGACCTCCACGTGGGGTCCCGGCTCGCCGCGGCCCCGGCTCCAGCGCCGGTGCTGCCGGTTGATGGCCTTGACCCGGGCCCGGTCGAGGCGCTCCTGGTCCTTGCGGCGCAGCCGTTCCTGCTCGCGCTGCCGACGGTCGTCGCGCACCTCGTCGACGGCCTCGTCCAGTGTGCCCACGCCCTCCAGCAGCATCAGCGACCAGGCCCCGAACGTCTCGCGGGGTGCGCGCAGCCAGCGGACGACGCGGATCTGCGGCAGCGGGCGGGGCACCAGGCCCTGGTCCCGCAACGCCGCCCGGCGGGTCTGCTTGAGCGCCCGGTCGAACAGGATCGCCGCCGAGAGCGACATCCCGGCGAAGAACTGCGGGGCACCGTCGTGCCCCGCGCCGCGTGGCGCGTGCACCCAGTTGAACCAGGCCGCGGCCCCCGCGAAGATCCACACCAGCAGCCGCGATCCCAGCGAGGCGTCGCCGTGGCTGGCCTCGCGTACGGCGATCATGGCGGAGAACATCGCGGCGCCGTCCAGCCCGAACGGGACCAGGTACTCCCAGCCGCCGGTCAGCCCCAGGTTCTGCCTGCCGAAGCCGACCAGCCCGTGGAAGGAGAGCGCGGCGGCGACGGCGGCGCAGCAGAAGAGGAGCAGGTACGCGGCTGTCGCATACATCGTCTCCTTCCGGCGGCGCCGCTCCTCGATGCGCTCCCAGGAGTCGGGCTGTCCGGGCGTGGTGCCGGCGGCGTCGCTCTCGGCGGGGGAGCTGTGGCGGCGCGAATGCGCCATCACCAGCACCGCGGTCAGAGTGCCGACGAGCAGCACGGCGCTCGGCAGCACCCAGTTCAGCGATATGTCGGTCAGTCTCATCGGGTGTGCCCCTTGCCGCGCGGTGCCGCGGTGCGCGCACGTCGCGGACGCCGCGTACGGGCCCGTACGTGCGCGAGGCGGTACCGCGCTCGCGCTCTGGCTTGCTTCGTGTTGCCGAGCATCTTTACGGCAGTGCGGCACCCCTCTGGGGGGTTTCATAGGAAGAGCACGCTAAAGGGGGCACCGGCGGCCCACAGGGGCACACGGGGTCGAACTTCCTAGCGGACAACTATCATTCGCTCGATACGTTCCGCGTCACACGTACGAGGGCAGGTGACGCAGGTGTCCTCGGGGCGGAGGGTGTAGAAGAGGCAGCAGCTCGCCCGGTCGCGCGTGGTCAGCTCCGCGCCGTCAGGAGCCGTCAGCCGACGGAAACCCGCCCCTTGGGCGAACGGTTTCAGCGAGCCGGGGAGCAGCAGTTCGGCCTCCGCCATCGCGCGTGATTCCTCGCCCAGCAGATGGCCCAGGTACCAGAGCCCTTCGGTGATCTCGTCGGTCGCCATCCCCCACAGCGCCCGCGAACCACGCCGCATCCGCGGCCTGAACCCCTCCAGTACCGGCGTTAGATGGGCGGCGACAGCCTCACGCACCTCGGCGCGCAGAGCCTCCTCGTCGGGCACCACGCGCGCGCCCGGCGCGGTCGCCGCCGGGTCGTCCGGCAGGCACGCGAACTCCTCGATACGGACCGCCAGCCGCCCCAGCGAACGCTGGAAGGCCACCGCCTCGACGGGCAGCCGCGGCACTCGCCGCTGGAGGAACCAGGGGATGGTGACGAGCAGGCAGACGGGCCAGGCGTAACGGTGCAGTCCGAAGCTGGCGACGACGTCCGGGCGGCCCTGCTGTCCGTAGTCCCGCAGGATCTGCTCCTCGTCCCAGGAGAGGAACGCGTCGAGCGCTTCGCCACCGGCCGCGAGTGCGCTCGCGCGTACCCAGCCGGAGCGCTCGGGAAGACGTTCACGAGCCGTGGTCTCGGTCACACCCAGCGAGGGGAACACTTCGGTCAGCCGCGCGTACGCAGCACGGAAAGGGGAGACGTCAGAGGCTGCGGGAACGAGGGTGGGCACGGCCATGAGGACCACCGAATCGACGATCGTTAGCAGGTAAGCCTAACCTTAGCTGATTGTGCCCGAGGTTTGATCTCGTGTCGCGTCGGCCTAGTCTGCACGGCAGCCTGCACTGGCGAAGACACGTACGGAGAGTGCTGGGGGCCACATGGAGCAGAGTCGAGCCGAGTCCCGCACGGCGCCGACCGCCGTCTCGCCGGCGGCCGTCCCTGCCGTGGGCTCCTCCGTGCCGCCTGCCCCTCGCACCCCGCGGCGGGCGGAAACTGCAGTCCGTGGCGAGCACACCCACAGCGAGCCCCCGGCCCCCAAGGTGGTGCCGCATCGCCACTCCGTACGGGACCAGATCCTCCAAGCCCTCCGCGCCGCGCTGCTCTCCGGTGAACTCGCCCCGGGCGAGGTCTACTCCGCACCCGCGCTCGCGGAACGCTTCGGCGTCTCACCGACCCCCGTACGGGAGGCCATGCAACTGCTGGTGAGCGAGGGCGCCGTCGAGACGGTGCCCAACCGGGGCTTCCGGGTGGCCCGGCACAGCCCCCGCGATCTGGCCGAACTCACCGAGGTGCGGGCCCTGCTGGAGGTGCCTGCCGTACTGGCGCTCGCCCGCACCCTGCCCGCCGAACACTGGGCTCAGCTGCGGCCGCTCGCCGACGACACATGGCAGGCGGCAGCGTGCGGGGACCACACGGCCTACGCCGAGACCGACCGCGCCTTCCACCGCGCTCTGCTGGAGCTGACCGGCAACCGGCAGCTCGTCGCGGTCGCCGAGGACGTACAGCGCCGCGCGCACCTGTCGGCCCTGCGCGCCTCGCCCGCGCCCCGCACCACCGACCTGCTCGCCGAGGCCGCCGACCACCTCGCACTGCTGGACGCGCTGACGGACCAGGACTTCCCCGCTGTCGAACGCCTGGTGCGCGGGCACTTCTGAGGCGACTGCAGCTCCGCGGCCATCCCGCGGCCTATTTGTGGCCATTTTTGCGGCCGTTCCGCGGTCCTTTTGCGGCGACTGTCCTGTCGTCGGCCCCATTCAGCTGCCGGGGCGGCGGCCCTGGAGCGGTGGATCACGTCTCAGCAGGCGCTTCGGTCTCATCGGTGGACCCGCCATCGGGCTCCGTCCCCGGGAGCCTGTCGGCGAGCCAGGTGGGAACGCCGCCCAGCAGCCGGAACAGCCGTCCCGCCTCCTTGCGCAGCCGGGTCGCCTCCGGTTCGGGCTGTACGTCGGCGAGCGAGGCCAGGGCAGGCGCCATACCGACCAGGAAGCCCAGCTCCTCGCGAAGCCGCAGCGATTCGGCGAACCCGTGGCGCGCTTCCGCCAGTTCACCCTCGCGCGCCGCGAGCCCCGCCAGGTGCCGCCAGGTCGAGGAGCACAGCAGCAGGTCCCCGCGGGCGGTCGCGCCCGCGTGCGCCCTGCGGTACGCGGCACGTGCCGACTCCGGGGTCTCACTCAGGTTCTCGGCCAGCAGCCCGCGCCGGAAGTCCAGCAATGCCCGCCCGGGAGCGTTGGGCTCCAGCAGCGCGGCGGCCCGGCCCAGCGCGGCCCGCGCCTCGTCGGTCCGGTCGCGTACGCCCAGCACGGTTGCCGCGTAGGCGAGCTGGCCGCGCTCGCAGGCCGCGGCCCCGCGGTCGTCGTCCACCTGCGCGACCGCCTCGGCGACGCGCAGCGCGTCCTCCGCCGCCGCCCAGCCGTCGGCCGTGTACATGCACCGCTCGACGAACAGCGCGGCCCGGCCCACGGCCGCCTGCGGATGCCCGTGGGCGTACGGCTCCAGCAGCGCTGCCGCATCCTCCCAGCAGCCGCGTGAGCGCAGCCGCCACACGGCCTGGCCCAGTGGACTGTCGGAGTCCATCGCCGGAGGTCGGGTCTCGTGTTCTGCGGGGCCTTCGGGGCCTGTGTGCCCTGGGGGGCCTGTGGGATCCAGCTTTTCCGAACGTGACATGGCGGTGTCCGCCACAGTGCCCTCCCCAAGCGCGCCGTCGAGCCGGATGTGATCGCATCACAGCACGGTTGAGCCGCCCGGCCAAGGGGGTGGTGTGAATCAGTTCACAAAGTTTTACCGGAAGCGGCCGACTGCCAAGGCGCGGAGAGCGGCCCCAACTGCTTTCCACGGCACGCCAGTCGGGGTGGCCGGTCCGGTCGGCGAGGCGTCGGGCCGGCTGGCGGGGTAGAGCTGGCTCTACCCCTCTGGCTCTACCCGAAGTCGGCATCTGGCTGTAGTGATCTCGGCGGCGATCAGCGGTTCGCTGGATAGGTGAACAGGACCGCCGCACGTCGCACCGCATACGCAGCCTCCGCTCTCTGGACCGTCTGCGCCTTCTTCGCCGCCCTCACCGCGGCCGTGACCTCGCTGCCGCCGCACCGCGTGTGGGGCGTGCTCGCGGCGTGCGGGTACGCGGCACTGGCGCTCGCGTCGCTGGCGGCTGCCCGGCGCCCCGCGCCCCGCGCGTCCTCCGTCACGGAGACGACTCGCCGGGCCGCTCCACCGCCACGCGGCCCGACGGTGCTGCTGACCAGCAGATTTCTGCTGCTCGGCTGCGGATTGGCGGTTGTGGCGCCGCTGCTCGTGCTCGTGTTCACAGGCAGCGCCCAGGAAGAGGTGCACGTCGTCCACCGCGCCGGCGCGCGCCTGCTGACACACGGCACCCCCTATCTGGGCCCCGACCAACTGGCCGGTGCGGACTACTCGGCGTACAACCCGTATCTGCCCGGCATGGCCCTCTTCGGTGTGCCGCAGCAACTTCTGGGGCTCGACGCCCGGTTCGGCTTCGCCGCCGTCTTCCTCGGCACCGTCGCCTTCAGCCTGCGGATCGCCGGCGGCCACGCTCCGGAGACGGGCCGGTCCTCCCGCCGCGGACCGGTGAGCCGGTGGCCGGCGGGCCGGTTCCGGGGCCTCCGCAACTCGGTCGCGGGGCCGACCGGCGGCGGGGCGGTGGGAGTTCGGTCCGCCGGTGCCCGGACCGTCGCAACCCGGCTCCGGGCGCGAGCTCCAAGGCTCGGGTCCACCGGCCGCCGCACGCTGATACTGACGGCTTCGCCCCTGGTCGCGTTGCCCATGGCCGTCGGCGGGGACGACCTGCCGGTGCTCGGTCTCGTCTGCCTCGGTCTGGCACTGGCCGGACGCCCCGGGAGCGGCGCAGCGGGCCGGGCGGGGCTGGTGCTCGGCGCGGCGTGCACGCTCAAGGCGACGGCGTGGCCCGCGCTGCCGGTCGTCGCGGCGCTGCTCGCAGTGCGCGCGGGGCGTCCCGCGGTGCTGCGGCTGCTCGGTGGTGCGGCGCCGGCACTGGTGGCCGGGGTGCTGCTGCCCGCGCTGGTCGACGGTCCGGGGCTGATGGCCAACGCGGTCCGCTTTCCGCTCGGCCTGGCGGAAGCCCCGTCCCCGGCGGCAGCCCCGTTGCCGGGCAGGCTGCTCGCCACCCTCGGCCCGGCCGGGCACCTCTGTGCCGTCGCGGCGCTGGTGCTGGCCGCCCTGCTGATCGGCGGCTCGCTGCTGGTGCGGCCACCTCGGGATGCGAGCGGTGCGGCGCTCCGGCTCGCGCTGGGCCTGCTTGCGGCGATGGCGCTGCTGCCCGCTTCCCGCTTCGGCTACGCCGTCTACCCCGCCGTACTCGCCCTGTGGGCGCACTGGAGGACCCTTGATGTGCGACGAACCGAACCAGCCCCCGTCCGACACCGGCCGTCCGCAGCCACTGCGTACGCAGCCGTCGGCACGCCCGACACCACCCAAGTACGCGACACCGGCGCCTTGCTCGCCTCCCGAGCCGGATCCGTCGGGGGAAACGGGCACCGGCGCCCCGGCCAGGAGCCACCCCGGGAGCCGGCCCCGGAGCCGGAACGGGAGCCATGGCAGGAGCCAGGTGCAGGGCCGCACGCTGATCGTGACGAACGACTATCCCCCGCGCCGGGGCGGCATCGAGACGTTCGTCCACGAGGTCGCACGCCGGTTTCCACCCGATGAGGTCGTCGTCTACACGGCGGCCCAACCCGGATCGGACGCCTTCGACGCCGCGCAGCCGTTCCCCGTCGTCCGGGAGCAGGTCCGCACGCTGCTGCCGACGCCGCGCGTGGCGGAAACGGCGCGGGCACTGGCCTTCCGCTACGGGTGCGACCGCGTGTGGTTCGGCGCGGCAGCCCCGCTCGGGCTGCTCGCGGGACGGCTCGGACTGCCCTCGGTCGCCACCACCCACGGGCACGAGATGTGGTGGGCCGCGCTCCCCGGAACCCGGCGGGTGCTGCGCCGTATCGGCGACAGCGTCGGCACGGTCACCCACCTCACCGCGCACTCCCGGGACCGTACGGCACGGGCCTTCGGCCCTCGCGCCCGTACGGCACGCCTGGTGCCCGGTGTCGATACGGCGCTGTTCCGTCCGGGCAGCCGGGAACAGAGGGCGGAGGCACGGCGCGAACTGGGGCTGGCGGAGGGGCCGTTGGTTCTCAGCGTCTCGCGGCTCGTCCGCCGGAAGGGACAGGACGCCCTGATCCGCGCCTTGCCCCGTGTGCGGGCCGCCGTGCCGGGGACGACCCTGCTGATCGTCGGCTCCGGTCCGTACGAGGGGGCGCTGCGACGATTGGCGCGGCGGCTGCCGGGGCTGCCCGAAGGCGCAGTCGTCTTCGCGGGCTCCCGGGCGCACGGCGACCTTCCGCGCTACTACGCGGCAGCCGATGTGTTCGCCATGCCCTGCCGCACCCGCCGCCTCGGTCTGGAGGCCGAGGGTCTTGGCATCGTCTATCTGGAGGCTGCCGCTGCCGGACTGCCCGTGCTCGCGGGGGAGTCGGGCGGGGCACCGGAGGCCGTCAGGGACGGGGAGACCGGGCATGTGGTCGGCGGACGCGACGTCCGGGCTGTCGCCGACCGTCTCATCGGGCTGCTCACCATGCCGCAGGCGGCTGCCGCGATGGGTGCCGAAGGCCGCGCCTGGGTGGAGGCCGAGTGGAGCTGGGACGCCTCGGCCCGTCAGTTGCGCAGTCTGCTGTCCCATACGGTCATCACGTGGTGAGCAGCGACATGACGACAGCGGAGCCTCCGGCCGAGGACTCCGGGGGTGTGTGGCAGGCGTTGGCGGGCGGGCCCGGCGGGTTCCTGGGCTCGTTGTGGCCGCTGCGCGCGCTGGGTTACCTGCTGGCGGGCGGGGTGTTGGGCCTCGGCTGGCTCTTTCTCGCCGTGGGCCTGGTGGTGGTGGGGATTCTGCTGCTGCCCACCGGTATCGGAGTGGTGGCGCTGCTGTGCGTACCGGCGTCCGCCGCCGGGCTCGCCGGGCTGGAGCGGCGGCGGCTGCGCTGGCTCGATCCGCGGGAGGCGCCGTCGCCGCATCAGGACGCGTCTGCCGCGGAGCCCGAGGAGTCGGGCGGCAACGCCGCGCGGCGGGCGCTGCGCAGTCTGTGGCGGCGCACCAAGTCGCCCGCTACCTGGGTGGAGTTCGGCTTCGCGGTGCCCAACGCACTGCTGTCGCTGCTGGATCTGCTGGTGGCGGTGCTGGGGCTGGGCCTGGTCGCCAGCCAGCCGTTCGCACTGTTCACCGTGTTGGGCGGGGACCAGGTGATGTACGGGGAGAGCATCGTGCTGACGGAGCCGCATCAGGTGCTGCCGTGGCTCCTGCTGACGCCGGTCTTCGCCGCGCTCGCCTGCTACCTGTTCGCGGGGCTGGCCGGGATGCGGGCAGCGCTCGCCCGCGCTGCGCTGGTGGGGCCGCGCCGCGAGAGGGAGCTGGACGCGCGGCTGACGGAGGTGACCGCGTCCCGCGCCAGGCTGGCCGACGCGTTCGAGGTGGAGCGCCGCCGCATCGAGCGCGATCTGCACGACGGTGCGCAACAGCGGCTCACCGGACTGATCATGACGTTGGGTCTCGCCAAGCTGGACGCGGATCCGGCGCTGGTCGCCAAGGCACAGGAGGAGGCGCGCGCCGTCCTCACCGAACTGCGGGACCTCGTACGCGGTATACATCCGTCCGTGCTCACCGACCGGGGCCTGGGGGCGGCGATCGAGGCGCTGGCCGAGCGCTCGCCGATACCCGTACGGGTGGAGTCGCGGCTCGGTGCCCGACGCCCTGCCGAGGCGCTGGAGGTCGCCGCGTACTTCGCCGCCGCGGAGGCGTTGACCAATGTGGCCAAGCACAGCGGGGCTTCCCACGCGACGGTGGCGATACTGGGCGGCCAGGCGCTGACGGTCGAAGTCCGCGACGACGGCAGGGGCGGCGCCGACCCGGACCGCGGCACGGGTCTGACGGGGCTCGCGGACCGCCTCGCGGTGCACGGCGGGAGACTGCGCCTCTCCAGCCCGCAGGGCGGTCCCACGGTGGTGCGGATAGAGCTGCCGGGGACGGATGGGTAGGGGATGCAGGATGGGCGGGGACGATTTGAGGACGAGGGGCGGGGGGAACGCGCATGCGGCTGGTGATCGCTGAGGATTCCGTACTGTTGCGTGAGGGGCTGAGCCAGATCCTCGCGCGCTTCGGCCATGAGGTGTGCGCGGGCGTCGGCGACGCGCCGGCGCTGCTGGAGGCCGTGGCCGAGCACACGCCGGACTGCGTCGTCACGGATGTGCGGATGCCGCCCGGGTTGCGGGACGAGGGGCTGCGTGCCGCGCTCCAACTGCGCACCGAGCGCCCCATGCTGCCGGTGCTGGTGCTGTCGCAGTACGTCGAGAACTCCTACGCGGCCGATCTGCTGGCCACCGGCGACGGCGTCGGCTATCTGCTCAAGGACCGGGTCGGTGAGATCACGGAGTTCATCGAGGCGCTGGAGCGGGTGGCCGCGGGCGGTACTGCGGTGGACCCCGAGGTGGTCCGGCGCCTGCTCGCCCCAGACCGTGAACCCCCGGAGCTGCGGCGGCTGACGGCCCGCGAGCGCGAGGTGCTGGCCGCCATGGCGGAGGGCCGGTCCAACGGCGGCATCGCCCGCGCCCTGGTCATCAGCGAGGCCGCGGTCGTCAAGCACGTCCGCTCCATCCTCACCAAGCTCGATCTGCCGCCTGCGCCCGATGACCACCGCAGGGTGCTTGCCGTCCTCGCGTATTTGCGCCGTCCCAGGGCCCTCCGGTGAGGCAGTGCCCCTGTCCGTTGTCCGCGGACTGCGGATTCGTTGGGGCTGGGCGCGCAGTTCCCCGCGCCCCTTCGGGGCGCATAGCTGAGCCCCTCAACTCATCCGCAAAGCCAAGAAGAAGTCGAGCTTGTCCTCCAGCCGGGACAGATCGCGGCCGGTGAGTTGTTCGATGCGGCTGACCCGGTACCGCAGCGTGTTGACGTGCAGGTGGAGGCGGCCGGCGCAGCGGGTCCAGGAGCCGTCCGAGGAGAGGAACGCCTCCAGGGTCGGCACCAGTTCGGCGCGGTGCTTGCGGTCGTACTCGCGCAGCGGGTCCAGCAGGCGGGCGGTGAAGGCACGGCGGACGTCGTCCGGCACGAAGGGCAGCAGCAGCACGTGCGAGGCCAGCTCCTCGTGACCCGCCGCACGGACGGCGCCCGGGCGTGCGGCGGCGACCCGGCGGGCGTGCCGGGCCTCTTCCAGGGCGCCCCGCAGCCCCTCGGCGGAGTGCACGGCAGCGCTCACGCCGATGGTCAGCCGCCCGTCGTTCGCGAGGGCGCGACCCAGCGGCTCGCTGACCTCGGCCAGCAGCGAGTCGGCGTGCAGCCCCTCACCGCCGCGTGCGCCGGTGAGCCTGGGGGTACCTCCCTGCTCGAAGAGCTTGGGGGAGGGCCCGTGTTCCTCCCCGGCCGGAGCCGTCGCACGTCCGGCGGCCTCCTCGGCGCCGCCGCGGGGGGCTCCAGAGCTCTCGAAACCCTCGAAACCCTCGAAACCTTCGGAATCCTCGGGGCCCTCCGGCCCCTGGCCGGTCAGCGGCACCAGTGCGACCGCCTCGCCGTCCACATGGGCGACGGCGATCCGGTCCGAGCCGTCCGGGCCCGTCGTGCGCGGGTCCACCAGCAGTTCTTCCAGCAGGGACTGGGCGATCGCCCCGCCCTCGAGCGCGCGGGCCGGGTCGGGCTCGTCCCATTCGACGCGGGCCACGATCACCTGCCAGGCGGGTGCCGCGCCCTGCCCCGGCAGCAGTACCGGGGCCGCCACCCGCAGCCGCGCCGCGATCTCCGAGGGCGGTGCACCCGTCTGCACCAGCTCCAGCACTTCCTGCGCCAGCCTGCGCCGCACGGCGCGGGCGGCGTCGCGTCTGTCGCGTTCGACGGCGATGAGCTGGGTGACGCCGTGCAGCAGGTCGAGGCGTTCGGCGGGCCAGTCGCCGGTGTCCGCGGCGACGGCCAGCAGCCAGTCGGACAGCACGGTGCGCCGCGGATCGCCGACGCTGCGGCTGACGGGGAAGAGGGAGTAGGCCACGCCTTCGTCGGCCGTCCTGTGCGGGCTGCGCCGACCGCTGCGGACAGCGGACATATGGGCGCCGGCCAGCCGCGCTGCGGTGGCGTGCGGCAGTATCGGACCCTCGCTGGGCCCGGCGATCTGGCGGCCGGTGGGGGAGAGCACCCAGGCGGCCAGGTCCAGGTCCGAGCCGAGCAGGTCGAGCACCACATCGGGGCCGCCGCCCGCGGGGCCGGAGGACATCAGCCGCCGGTGCCGGTCCACCACGGCGGCCAGGTCGCCCGCGCGCTCGGTGGAGACCTGGCGGACCACGTGCTCGGTGATGGTGGCGAACGCGACGGATTCGGCGACGGCGAACAGCGGCAGCCGGTGCCGTGCGCAGGCGTCGACCAGATCCTGGGGAACGGTGCCCAGCTCGGCCTCACCCGCGGCGAGCCCGGCGACCCCTGCCGTGGCCAGGATCTGGACGAACGACTCGGAGTCCTCGGGCGCGTGCCGCCACGCCAGCCCCGTCAGCACCAGCTCGCCGCCGGACAGATAGCGGCTCGGGTCGCGCAGGTCGGTGGTCATGACGCCGCGCACCGTACGGTCCAGCTCGTCCTCGCCGCCGAGCAGGCTGAGGCCCAGCGAATCGTTCTCCAGGAGCGCGCGCAGCCGCATCGTTTCGTCGCCTGCCGTTCGTGTGTCGTGACCGTGCTGAGGGGTCGTCTGTCGGTTGAGGGCCGTCTGTTGTGTCTCGAGGCATTCTGTTGTGTCTCGAGGCGTTGACTGTTGCTTCTCGAGGCGTCATCTGTCGTGTTGAGGGGCGGGGCCGTGCCACAGGGGGTGACCGGGCAGTGCCACAGAGGGGTGGCCGGGAGGAAGCCGTGAGGTTACCGCTTCCCGGCTTTCGTTTGAATCTACAAGACCTGGTGGCCGACCAGCCAAACGCTTCATGTTTTCGGTGACTGCACCGGGGCGGGTACCTGTCGGTGTACTGACCGCATCCCCTCGACACCTCCCACCTCCCATCGCACCACTCCAGATCGCAGTCCCTGACAGCACCCCCCTTCAGCACCTCCAGTACCCCCCAACCAGTACACCGAGAAGAGACACCATGGAGTTCCTGCGCCCGGCCAGTTGGGAGGAGGCGCTCGCCGCGAAGGCGGAGCACCCCTCAGCCGTGCCCATCGCGGGCGGCACCGATGTCATGGTCGAGATCAACTTCGACCACCGCCGCCCCACCCACCTCATGGATCTGAACCGGGTCCGTGAGCTGCACGAGTGGGAGGTCGGCGGCGAGACCGTCCGGCTCGGAGCCTCCGTGCCCTACTCGAAGATCATCGACGAGCTTGCCCACGAGCTGCCGGGCCTCGCGCTGGCTTCGCACACCGTCGGCTCCCCGCAGATCCGGAACCGGGGCAGCGTCGGCGGCAACCTCGGCGCCGCCTCCCCCGCAGGGGATTCGCACCCCGCGCTGCTCGCAGCGGGCGCCGAGGTCGAGGCGGAGTCGGTGCGGGGCACGCGGTTCATCCCCGTCGAGGAGTTCTACACCGGCGTGAAGCGCAACGCGCTGGCCGAGGACGAGCTGATCAGATGCGTGCACATCAGGAAGGCCGACGGGCCGCAGCAGTTCTCGAAGGTCGGCACCCGCAACGCCATGGTGATCGCCGTGTGCGCCTTCGGTATCGCGCTGCACCCCGAGACCCGCACCGTCCGGGCCGGTATCGGTTCGGCGGCCCCGACCCCGCTGCGGGCCCGTGCCGCCGAGGACTTCCTCAACGCGGCACTGGAGGACGGCGGCTTCTGGGACAACGGCAGGACGATCCCGCCGGCCCTGGCCCGCGAGTTCGCCGAGCTGTGCTCCGGCGCCTGCAACCCGATCGACGACGTGCGCGGCAGCGCCGCCTACCGCCGCCGTGCGGTGGGCGTCATGGCCCGCCGCACGCTGGGCTGGACCTGGGAGAGCTACCGCGCCACCGGGAACGGCCGCACCACCGAAGGAGGCGCCCGATGCGCGTGACATTCACCGTCAACGGACGGCGGCACGAGGCCGACGACGTGTGGGAGGGCGAGTCCCTGCTGTACGTACTGCGCGAGCGGATGGGTCTGCCCGGCTCCAAGAACGCCTGTGAACAGGGCGAGTGCGGCTCCTGTACGGTCCGCCTGGACGGCGAGCCGGTCTGTGCCTGTCTGGTGGCCGCGGGGCAGGCAGAGGGCCGCGAGGTCGTCACCGTCGAGGGTCTCGCCGAGTACGCCAGGGAGCGGGACGGCTCCGAGGAGACCGGGGATCTGGCACCGGTCCAGCAGGCGTTCATCGATGCGGGCGCCGTGCAGTGCGGCTTCTGCACCCCCGGCCTGCTGGTCGCCGCCGACGAGCTGATCGAGCGCAATCCACAGCCCTCCGACGCCGACATCCGCGAGGCGCTGTCGGGCAACCTGTGCCGCTGCACCGGCTACGAGAAGATCATGGACGCCGTCCGCCTCGCCGCCGCCCGCGCCGACGACAGTGCGCAGGAGGTGGTCTGAGATGGCTCCCACGACGGGCCCCACCGGCACTCCCACCAAGCTGGAGCAGGGAGTCGGCGCCAAGGCCGGGGTCGGTGACTCCCCGCTGCGGCCCGACGGCACCCTGAAAGTGACCGGCGAGTTCGCCTACTCCTCGGACATGTGGCACGAGGACATGCTGTGGGGCTGCACCCTGCGCAGCCCGCACGCGCACGCCGAGATCGTCTCCATCGACATCAGCGAGGCGCTCAAGCAGGCGGGCGTGCACGCCGTGCTGACCTACGACGACCTCCCGGCCGAGATGAAGAACTACGGCCTGGAGATCAAGGACACCCCCGTCCTCGCCCACGGCCGGGTCCGCCACCACGGCGAGCCGGTCGCGCTGGTGGCGGCCGACCACCCGGAGACGGCACGCCGCGCCGCCGCCAAGATCAAGGTCGAGTACAAGGAGCTGCCCGTCGTCCACGACGAGGCCAGCGCGCTCGCCGAGGACGCGCCGCTGCTCCACCGAGGCCGCGACGACGATCACGCGAGGCACGTCCCGCACCCCAACATCGTGCACCGCCAGCCCATCGTGCGCGGTGACGCCAAGGCGGCGGCCGAGCGCGCCGACGTGATCGTCACCGGCGAGTACGAGGTCGGCATGCAGGACCAGGCGTTCCTCGGCCCGGAGTCCGGCCTGGCAGTGCCCGCCGAGGACGGCGGTGTGGACCTCTACATCGCCACCCAGTGGCTGCACTCGGACTTGGGCCAGATCGCCCCCGTCCTCGGGCTGCCCGAGGAGAAGGTACGCATGACGCTCGCCGGCGTCGGCGGAGCCTTCGGTGGCCGCGAGGACATCTCGATGCAGATCCACGCGTGCCTGCTCGCGCTGCGCACCGGCAAGCCCGTCAAGATCGTCTACAACCGCTTCGAGTCGTTCTTCGGACACGTCCACCGGCACCCGGCCAAGCTGTGGTACGAGCACGGCGCCACCCGCGACGGCAAGCTCACCCACATGAAGTGCCGCATCGTGCTGGACGGCGGCGCGTACGCCTCCGCCTCCCCCGCGGTGGTCGGCAACGCGGCCTCGCTCAGCGTCGGCCCGTACGTCGTCGACGACGTCGAGATCGAGGCGGTGGCCCTCTACACCAACAACCCGCCCTGCGGTGCGATGCGCGGCTTCGGCGCGGTCCAGGCGTGCTTCGCGTACGAGGCGCAGATGGACAAGCTCGCCGCCGAGCTGGGCATGGACCCGGTCGAACTCCGGCAGCGCAACGCCATGTCCCAGGGCACCGTGCTGCCCACAGGACAGGCCGTGGACTCCCCGGCGCCGGTCGCCGAGCTGCTGCGCCGGGTGAAGGCCATGCCGCTGCCGATGGAGGCGCAGTGGGAGACCGTCGGCGGTGAGCCCGATGTACGGGCGCTCCCGGGCGGCCTGTCCAACACCACGCACGGCGAGGGCGTCGTACGAGGCGTCGGCTATGCCGTCGGCATCAAGAACGTCGGCTTCTCCGAGGGCTTCGACGACTACTCCACGGCGCGGGTGCGGCTGGAGGTCGTCGGCGGCGAGCCGGTGGCCCTGGTGCACACCGCGATGGCCGAGGTGGGCCAGGGCGGTATCACCGTGCACGCCCAGATCGCCCGCACCGAGCTGGGCGTCACCCAGGTGACGATTCATCCCGCCGACACCCAGGTCGGCTCGGCCGGCTCCACCTCCGCCTCCCGGCAGACGTATGTGACCGGCGGTGCCGTCAAGCACGTCTGCGAGCTGGTCCGCGAGAAGGTGCTGGAGCGCGGGCGGGAACGGTTCGGCACCTACCACCCCGCGTGGGCGACGGCCGAACTGCTGCTGGAGGGCGGCAAGGTCGTCACCGACGGCGGTGAGGTGCTGGCCTCGCTGGTCGACGTGCTCGGCGACGAGCCCGTCGAGGCCGAGGACGAGTGGCGGCACCGGCCGACCGAAGCCTTCGACCTGAAGACCGGTCAGGGCTTCGGCCACGTCCAGTACTCCTTCGCCGCGCACCGCGCCGTGGTGGAGGTCGACACCGAGCTCGGGCTGGTCAAGGTCATCGAACTGGCTTGCGCACAGGATGTGGGCAAGGCGATGAACCCGCAGGCCGTGGTGGGCCAGATCCAGGGCGGCACCACGCAGGGGCTCGGACTCGCCGTGATGGAGGAGATCGTGGTCGACCCCAAGGCCAAGGTCCGCAACCCCTCGTTCACGGACTATCTCATCCCCACGATTCTGGACACGCCGACCATCCCGGTCGACGTGCTGGAGCTCGCCGACGAGCACGCCCCGTACGGGTTGCGGGGTGCGGGCGAGGCGCCGACGTTGTCGTCGACGCCTGCCGTCATGGCGGCCATCCGCGCTGCTACCGGGCGCGCGTTGCCGCGGGTTCCGGTGCGACCGGAGCACATCGTCGACGTGTGATGTGTTCCCCGGCCCCGCCCCTTCACCGTTTCTGCGGGGGCACCCCCCACCCGTCCTCGCCGGACGGGCCGAGCCCTCGAAGAGACGGGGCGGGGCCGGGGAAAGGCAAGACGCGGGCCGTCCCCCGGGTCGTGCTTCCCAAACCCTCGGCGTCTGCCGGGGTGCCCCTATGAACCTTGGGAGTCAGCACAATGACCCAGTCCAAAGTAGGGCCGACGACGTCGGCGGAGGACGCGGGCCCTGGCTCGCGGATTCCCGCCGGACGTTCGTGGCTCGACAGGTACTTCCACATCTCCGAGAGAGGGTCGACCTACGGCCAGGAGATACGTGGCGGTGTCACCACCTTCATGGCGATGGCATACATCGTCCTGCTCAACCCCGTCATCCTCTCCGTGCCCGACGCCGCCGGGCACAAGCTGGACGGCGGGCAGGTCACCACGGCGACGGCGCTGGCCGCCGCGGCGACCACCATCGTGATGGGCTTCCTCGGCAACGTCCCGCTGGCCCTAGCCGCGGGACTGAGCGTCTCGGCCGTGATGTCGTTCCAGGTCGTGCCCGAGATGACATGGGGCAACGCCTGGGCGATGTGTCTCATCTACGGTGCCGTGATCATCCTGCTGGTGGTCACCGGGCTCCGCGAGCTGATCATGAACGCGATCCCCTTGGCGCTGAAACACGCGATCACCATGGGCATCGGGCTGTTCGTCTGTCTGATCGGCCTCGTCCAGGCCGGCTTCGTCACCTCGATGCCGGGGCCCGGCGGCGTTCCGGGGGCGAAGCCCCTCCAGCTCGGCACCGCGGACATGCTCACCGGCTGGCCGGTGCTGTGCTTCGCCGTCACCGTGCTGCTCATCTTCGCGCTCCAGGTGCGGAAGGTGCCCGGGGCGATCCTCATCGGCATCGTCGGCGGCACCGTCCTGGCCGCGCTGGTGCACCAGTTCGCCGGTCTCGACAAGAAGGACTGGGGCGGCAGGAACGCCCCGGAGATCAGCGGCTCGGTGGTCAGCTCGCCCGACTTCGGGCTGCTGGGCACCGTCTCGTTCAAGGGGCTGGGCGACGTCGGCGGCATCACCATCGGCGTCATCGTCTTCACCCTCGTGCTGGCCGGGTTCTTCGACGCGATCGGCACCATCATCGGCATCGGCCAGCAGGCCGGGCTGGCCGACGACAAGGGCCGGATGCCAGGGCTGAACAAGGCGCTGGCCATCGACGGTGCGGGCGGCGTGGCCGGCGGTCTGGCCGGCGCCTCGGGCCAGACCGTGTTCGTGGAGTCCACGGCGGGCGTCGGCGACGGCGCGCGTACCGGGCTGGCCAGTGTCGTCACCGGTCTCGGCTTCGCGCTCTGTCTGTTCTTCACGCCCCTCGCGCAGGTGATCCCTCCGCAGGTGGCAGCCGCGGCGCTCGTCGTCATCGGCTCGATGATGATGACCAACGCCATGCACATCGACTGGACCGACCCGGCCACGTCGATCCCGGTCTTCCTGACCACGGTGCTGATGCCGTTCACCTACTCCATCACGGCCGGTATCGGCGCCGGTGTCATCGCCTACGTTCTGATCAAGGCCGTTCAGGGAAAGTTTCGCGAGCCCGGATGGTTGATGTGGGTACTAGGTCTGGTTTTCCTGGCCTACTTCGCGCTGAACCCGATCGAGCAGTGGCTGGGGGTCAAGTAGCCACCTGACGCTGCTCTCCCGGTCAGGCGGGAGCGGGTGCGGTCCCCTGGCCGTTCCCGCTCCCACCTGGCCGTTTATCACCGCCGAGGAGACAAACTGATGCTGGACATCGCCGCTGAGCTGCACCGCTGGTGCCAGGAGGGGCGGGACTTCGCCGTCGCCACCGTCGTGGGCGTCGGCGGCAGCGCGCCGCGTCAGCCGGGTGCCGCGCTGGCTGTGGACACGGCCGGCGAGGCCGTCGGCAGCGTGAGCGGCGGCTGCGTCGAGGGCGCCGTCTACGAGCTGTGCCAGGAGGCGCTGGAATCGGGCGCGAGCGTCCGCCAGACCTTCGGCTACAGCGACGAGGACGCCTTCGCCGTCGGCCTCACCTGCGGCGGGATCATCGACATCCTGGTCACCCCGGCCCGCGCCGGGACAGCGGCCCGCGAGGTGTTCGCCAAAGCCGCAGCGGAGGCCACGGAGGGCCGCACGGCCGCCCTCGTCCGGATCGTCGAAGGGCCGGACGAGCTGCTGGGCGGCGCACTGCGGCTGGACGCCGACGGACAGCCGCACGGCGCGCTGGGCGGGGCGCCGGAGCTGGACGCCACCGCCGCGGCCGAGGGCGGGGCACTGCTGGCCGCGGGGCGCACCGCGACCGTCACGGTCGGCGCCGACGGCAGCATGTGCGGGCAGCCGGTGACGCTGCTGGTGGAATCCAGCGTCCCGCCGCCGCGGATGCTGGTCTTCGGTGCCATCGACTTCGCCGCAGCGCTGGTGCGGATCGGCAAGTTCCTCGGCTACCACGTGACGGTGTGCGACGCGCGGCCCGTCTTCGCCACGGCCCGCCGCTTCCCCGAGGCCGACGAGATCGTCGTCGACTGGCCGCACCGCTACCTCGACTCCCAGGACGTCGATCCGCGTACGGTCATCTGCGTACTCACCCACGACGCCAAGTTCGACGTGCCGCTGCTGGAGCGCGCGCTGCGGCTGCCGGTGGCCTACGTCGGTGCGATGGGCTCGCGCCGCACCCACCTCGACCGGCTGGAGCGGCTCCGCGAGGCGGGTCTGACCTCCCTCGAACTGTCCGCACTGCGCTCACCGATCGGCCTCGACCTCGGTGCCCGCACCCCGGAGGAGACGGCACTGTCCATCGCCGCGGAGATCGTCGCCTCCCGGCACGGGGGCAGCGGGATGCCGCTCAAGGGAGCCCACACACCCATTCACCGCGACACCGGTCCGGTGACCGCGCCGAGCACGGGCGGCCTGCACCGAGCCGCCGGCTGACCCGCCCCGACGGGGCGACGCACGACCCCGCTCGTACGGTCGCCCAGCAACGCCATTCCCATGAAGGTGAGCGCGTGCCGCACAGTGTTGCTCCGTCTGTTGCTGGAGATCAGACCCGCGTCACGCAGCACCGCCGCATGCTCACTCGCGGAGGAGACGGACACGCCCGCACGGTGCGCCAGTTCGCTGGTGCTGCAGCCGCCGTGCAGCGACTGGAGCACGGCCGCCCTGGTGTGCCCGAGCAGCCGCGCGAGCTTCACCGGTGAGACGGCGGCGGGGCTTTCGGGCATCCGGGCCGGATACACCAGGACCGGTGGCAGCCCGGGGTCGGCGAGTGCGACCGGCGTACGGCGGCAGAAGTAGGAGGGGATGAGCAGCAGCCCGCGCCCTTCGAGCCGTATTTCCAGCTCGACCGGATAGTCGGCTTCCAGCACCGGGGGCCGCCACCGGATGGCCGGCTCGAACGTACGGAGCAGCTCCTCGGTGCCCTGCAGCAGCTGCGTCCTGCACCGCCACATGCGGTCGGCGTCCACCTGGGAGACGATCCGCGGCCACCAGGAGTCCAGGGCGAGGTTCCGGTAGTCCCGCAGCGCGGCGCCCAGCTTGTCCAGCGCCCGCGCGTTGCCCTCGCCGACGCTGCTCGCCCAGCCGGTGAGCGCCTGCGACTGCGCCAGCATGCCGATCTCCGCGCGCAGTCGGGCCCGGGGCGTGGCCAGCACGGCCTCCAGCCCCTCCTCGAAGCCCGCCGTGCCCGCGGCCGGTGTGAGGAAGTCGGGAAAGTACCCGCGCACGGGCACCAGCGGCAACAGGCGCCGCAGTGGCTCCGTACCGTCACGCTGCACCCGCTCCCGCCAGCCGGACAGGACGTCGGACAGGACGGAGTCCCGCCGGGTGTCCCTGAGCCTGTGCAGGCTCAGTACGGACTCCCACAGCGGGTCGGGACCGTCGGCGACCCGGGTACGGGCCAGGTCCCCCGCGGTGAAGTGCAGGCGCAGCATGTGTCCCCCCGATTACCCAAATGTGTTCCGTGGCGACCTTGGTGGGTCGTCGAGACGGGTAGCAAGACCTGGCGGGAAAGTGGGACAACGGGACAGAAGTGCTGCCGTCACCTGCACAGATCCGGCATTGTGGGACGGCCCGGGGCCGCGCTGGGCGGGCCGGGCAGCCGGGAGGGGGAGCGATGACGTTGGGTCGGGGCGGGGCCGAACTGGCGGAACTGCTGGAGGAGCTGAAACAGCGCAGCGGGCGCAGCTATGCGGCCCTCGCACACCGCACCGGACTCGGCCGCTCGACGGTGCACCGCTACTGCCTCGGCACGACCGTGCCGCGCACCTTCGGCGCCGTCGAAAAGGTGGCCCGCGTCTGCGGTGCCGACCGTACGGAACTGGACCGCCTCTACCGCGCCTGGTGCCAGGCCGTCGACGAGGAACGCGGGGGCGGAGCGGGGGAGGAGGGCGACGGGGAGGCCGCAGGCGCGGACGAGCGTCCCGGCGAGGCGGATGCTCCGGTACCACAGGACGGCTCGGCACCGCAGGACCGCTCGGCACCGGTGGATGCCCCGGCGGCGGCACCGGTGGATCTCCCGGCAGTCGGTGACGCGGCCGGATCGGCTGTGCCGCGGACGTACTTCTGGCTGCGCGTGGTGGCCCTCCTGCTCGGTCTCGTGGTCCCCTCCGCCGCCGTCACCGTTCCCCGCCACGACGGAGCTGGCGGCGGCGCCCCGACCGGTGCGCCGAGTCGGGGGTCGGGCGGCGGCGGACACCAGCAGGACGTCAAAGGGCCGGACTGGACCACCGCACCGCAATCCGTGCCCAGCGCCTTCTACGGCATGAACGTCAGCTATGACACCGGGGAGATGCCCGGCTTCCGCGTCGGGTCCGTACGGCTGTGGCACTCCGGAACCCGGTGGTCCCAACTGGAGCCACGGCGCGGAAAGTACCGCTGGAAGACCCTGGACCGGCTGGTCGACGCCGCTCGGCGCGAACGGCTGCCCGTGCTGCTGACCCTGGGCGGCACCCCGCACTGGGCGGCCCCGAACGGTCACAAGTCCGTGTTCGACGACGCCCGCTCGTCGCCCCCGGACGAACTCGCCGACTGGGACCGTTTCGTCCGTGCGCTCGCCACCCGGTACCGAGGCAGGATCGAGGCGTACGAGCTGTGGGACTACCCCAGCAGCCGGGGCACCTGGGTCGGCTCGACGAAGACCCTCGCCGAGATGGTCGAGCGTGCCTCGCGGATCATCCGCAAGGCCGATCCCGAGGCGCAGCGCGTCTGCCCCTCCTTCGGGTCCCTGTGGCAGCAACGTGGCCGCGACCTGCTGCGGAAGTTCGTACGCACGGGTGCGTACCGGCACTGCGACGTCGCAGCCCTCAAACTCCCGCCGCGCAGGGCCGACGGCCCGCCGGAAGAGACGGTGACGCTCGTCAAACGGGTGCAGCGGCTCTTCTACAGCGAGGGCCTGGGCCGCGTCGCGCTGTGGAACACCGGACCCGACCAGGACGTGGCCCTCCGGGAGCACCTGGACGCGCGCCGGGCCGACAACTACGCGGTGCGCTTCTACCTCGTCGGTCTCTACCTCAAGGACCAAGCGCTGCGCCGGATGTACTTCTACAGCTGGGGCAGCTCCGAGGTGCCCCTCGTGGTGGAGGTCGTGGGCGGCCCGCCCACGGAGGCGGGGCGGCGTATCGGGCGGTTGCAGCGGTGGCTGGCGGGGGCCCGCATCACCTCGTGCGGGAGGGGCCCCGGAGTGGGCCTCCCGACAGGCGCCTACACCTGCCGCTTCATGCGGAAGGGCAGCGAACTGCGGGTGTACTGGACCACGCGGGGCGAGCACCGGGTCCGGCTGGGCGAGGAGGCCCGGCTGCTGCGCCGCATGGACGGCACCGAGTCCGCCTTACGCCCCGGCCGTCGGTTGCTGATCGGCGAGGAGCCGGTCCTGGTCGAACACCGGTCCAAGGAGAGCTGATCCGGAGAGGACATCTGATCCGGAGAGGCCCGGGTCTTCCGTCCGGGGTGCGCCCACCGGTCAGAACAGCTTCACGTTCACCAGCAGCGCGCGGTGGTCCGTGCCCCGCAGATCGAGGAACTCGCCGTCCACCGGCAGCAGTTTCTCGCTCAGCAGTACGTGGTCGATCTGCGCGCCGAGCACCGGAGTGGTGCGGGTGGGCCAGGTGGGGGTGCGGGAGTTGCCCAGCATCCGTGCCGCGTCGTGCATACCGGTCTTCAGGATGGCGCGGAAGGCGGCGTGGTCCTGCGAGGAGTTGAAGTCGCCCGCGATCAGCGTCGGCAGCTTGCCGCGTGCCGCCGCGACAGCCCGCAGCCGGTCCAGCTCGACCCGCCACGCCGCCGTACTGCCCGGCTTCGGCGGCATCGGGTGCGCCACCTGGAGGGCGACCCGCTCGCCGTGCACGTCCGCGACGGCTCCGGGCATCGACAGCCGGCCGCGCACCTCGCTGCGGTCGCGCAGCGGATAGATGCTCAGCAGCGCCGAACCCCGCGCGCCGCCGTCGCCGGTGACGATCCGGTGCGGATACTCCTCGCGCAGCGCGGGGTCGCGCAGCGCCACCGCGCACCGCGCATCGCACTCCTGCACCGAGACGATCTGCGGGCGCTCCCTGCGCACCGTCTTCACCAGGTCCGGCGTCGCAGCGCCGTACTTCAGATTGGCGGTCAGCACCCGGAACTGGGCCTTCGCGGGCCTGCCCGCCGTATCCGCGGGCGCGGACGGCCCGTACGGGCGCAGGAACCACCCGGTGCCCGCCAGCACCGCCAGCGCCCACAACATCACCAGCCACCGGCGGGAGAGTGCGGCGCCCAGCGCCGCGAGCCAGGCGGGGGCGAGGAGCCAGGGCAGGAACGCCAGCAGTTGCGGCACCGGCGTCGGCCCGTCCTCGTCGCCGATCCGGAACCCCAGGGTGACCGAGAGCACGAGCAGGGTCAGTACCGAAAGCGCCGCGATGACGGGATGGCGCGGCCCGCGCCGTCCGTCGTCCGCCGGCGCGTACAAGTCATCGTCGTCTGTCGCGTCCCGGTCCCGGCGCGTACTGGCCCCCGTATACACCTCACCGATGATGCCGTACCTCCTGTCACTTGCGCATAAGCCCCCGGCCGGGGGTGGTGCGCGCGCGGGTGGACGTACACGATGGCTCCCAGCGCCCGCAGCACCCCGCTGAGCAGGAGGAAACATGGTCCCGTCCACGTCCACCGATCAGTTCCGAGCCGCTCGCGACACGCTGCTGCGGCACCGGACGGACTACGAGGCCGCCCGCGCCGACTTCAGCTGGCCGCGGCCCGAGCACTTCAACTGGGCGCTGGACTGGTTCGACCACATCGCCAAGGACAACGACCGGCTCGCGCTGCACATCGTCGAGGAGGACGGCACCGAGCGGCGCGTCACCTTCGAGCAGATGCGCACCCGCTCCGACCAGGTCGCCAACTGGCTGCGTGGCCGCGGTGTCGCACCCGGCGACCGGGTCATCGTCATGCTCGGCAACCAGGTCGAGCTGTGGGAGACGCTGCTGGCGCTGATGAAGCTGCGCGCCGTCGTCATCCCCGCGACCCCGCAACTGGGCCCGCGCGACCTGGCCGACCGCGTCACCCGGGGCGAGGCCCGGCACGTGGTGGTCCGTGCCGCGGACACCGGCAAGTTCACCGGCTCCGAGGTGCCGGGCGACTACACCCGGATCGCCGTCGGCAGCGGCGGCACCCCGGCACCTGGCTGGCTGGCATACGAGGACGCGTACGTGGCGGAGACCGGCTACGACCCGCAGGGCGTCACCCGCGCCGACGACACCCTGCTGCTGTACTTCACCTCCGGCACGACCGCGCTGCCCAAGCTGGTCGAGCACACCCATGTGTCGTATCCCGTCGGGCACCTGGCGACCATGTACTGGATCGGCCTCCGGCCCGGCGACGTCCACCTCAACATCTCCTCGCCCGGCTGGGCCAAGCACGCCTGGTCCAACTTCTTCGCGCCCTGGAACGCGGAGGCCACGATCTTCATCCACAACTACACCCGGTTCGACCCGAGCCGCCTCATGGCCGAGATGGAACGCGGCGGCGTCACCAGCTTCTGCGCCCCGCCCACCGTCTGGCGCATGCTCATCCAGGCCGACCTCAGCCGGCTGTCCACCGTCCCCCGCGAGGTCGTGGCCGCAGGGGAACCGCTCAACCCGGAGGTCATCGAGCATGTCCGCCGGGTGTGGGGCGTGACCATCCGGGACGGCTTCGGCCAGACCGAGACCGCGGTCCAGGTCGCCAACACTCCCGGCCAGCCCCTCAAGCCCGGGTCCATGGGCCGCCCCACGCCCGGCTTCGACGTCACCCTTCTCGATCCCGTCACCGGTCGAACCGGTGATGAAATCAAGGAGGGTGAGATCTGCCTCGACCTGTCCACCCGGCCGGTCGGCCTCATGGTCGGCTACCGGGGCGACGCCGAACGTACCGCCGAGGCGATGGCCGACGGCTACTACCGCACCGGCGACATCGGAGCCCGGGACAAGGAGGGGTATCTGACGTACGTGGGGCGTGCCGACGACGTGTTCAAGGCCAGCGACTACAAGATCTCCCCCTTCGAGGTGGAGAGCGTCCTGCTGGAGCACGAGGCCGTCGCGGAGGCCGCCGTCGTCCCGTCGCCGGACCCGGTACGGCTCGCCGTGCCTAAGGCGTACGTGGTCCTGGCGGACGGCGCTTCGGCGGACGCGGAGACCGCCGCGCTGCTTTTCGCCCACTGCAAGGAACGGCTCGCCCCCTACAAGCGGGTCCGTGTCATCGAGTTCGCGGAGCTCCCCAAGACGATCTCGGGGAAGATCCGCCGCGTGGAGCTCCGCGCGCACGCGGCCGGCGAGGCGGGCGCCCCCGGCACGGAATACCGCGACCGCTGAGAGGGAGCCCTCCCGGGGGTGCGGGGGCAGCTCACCGCGGCGTGCGGATCAGCTGCTCCGCGGCTTGGTTCACGGCACGCGGCGTCCCCGTCAGGTCGAGGACGAACAGCGGCAGCCGCAACTCGTCGGCGCGGGCCCGCGCGTCCCGTACGTATCCGGCGAGGGCGAAACAGACGGCGACAGCCGAGTCGTTGAGTCCGTTGAGCCACAACGTCTCCACGTCCCGCACCCCGACCGGCGAGGTCGAGGGGTCGACGTGCGCGATGACGGAAGGGCCGCGTACGTCGACCCCCGAGGTGGGCGTCCGCTCGGCGACGCGTATCCCGTCGAAGCCGAGCCACCGCAGATACTGCCCGGCGGCGAGCTTCGCGTCGTGTGCCGTACGGATGGTGACGGGCCGGAACGCGGGCCGCGGCACGGGGACCCGGGAAGCGGAAGCCGGAACGGCAGGGGCGGGCTCCGGGAGCGGGGGCTCCGCGGGCGGGCGGTCGGCGGACGGTGACGGCGCCGCCACCCCGGTGCGGCCCCGGGCGACGGGCACCCGCAGCGTCGTACCGCAGCCGCAGCCCAACTCGGGCTGCGGCCACTCGTCCACCCGCCCGCACTTCGGGCACCGCACGGAGATCCAGGAGCCGTCCCAGGTGCGGTGCCGTACCTGGATCGCGGCGGCGGAGGACAGCAGCGGCAGGGCGATCGGTGCGCCGCAGCCGCAGGGGTAGACCGGCGCTGTGTAGCTGTGCTCGCGCCGGCATACGGGGCAGCGCACAAGCACTCTGTCAGCCATCGTTCGGCTCCTGGCACGGGTGGTCCGGTGGGCACGGCTGTGTCGCGTGCCCCGATCGCCTCCCAATCGTCTCCGATGGGGAGGGTTTTACGAAGGGGCGGGTGCCAGGCCGCCCCGCTGGGTGCGGGAAATGGTAAGGATATGCCCCCGCGCGGGACGGTCACCCCTCATCAAGGACCGTCCCGCACGGGGGCGCGTGCCGGGCCGACCTCCCAATCGGCCCGGTACGCGGCTCATCCGGCTACGCAGCTCATCGCCGCGACCGCGGAAGAAGGCGTCAGCCCTCCTGAAGCTCGCGCACCGCAGCCTCCACGCGGCGCCCGTAGTCGGGGTCCGCGGCGCTGAAGTGGGCGATGTTCTTCTCGATGACGTCCTCGCGGGAGACCTGCGCGAGCCCGCCGGCGATATTGGCGACCAGCCGGCCCTTCTCCTCCTCCGACATCAGCCGGAAGAGCTCCCCGGCCTGGAAGAAGTCGTCGTCCTTGGCGTGCTGCGGCGCCTCGTGGGTGCCCCAGTAGCCGGTCACCGGGCGCGGCGCGGACAGCGGGACGCCCGTCTCGGCGGGGCCGTCGTAGGAGTTGGGCTCGTAGTTCTTGGCGTGCCGGTCGTAGGCGTTGGTGGCCATGAAACCGTCCCGGCCGTAGTTGTTCGCCTTGCCCGAAACAACAGCCTTGGGCGCGTTGACGGGCAGCTGGGTGTGGTTGACGCCCAGCCGGTAGCGGTGTGCGTCGGCGTAGGCGAACAGCCGGCCCTGGAGCATCTTGTCCGGCGAGGGGCCGATGCCGGGCACGAAGTTGTTGGGCGAGAACGCGGACTGCTCGACCTCGGCGAAGACGTTGTCCGGGTTGCGGTCCAGCACCAGCCGGCCCACGCGCTGGAGCGGGTAGTCCTTGTGCGGCCACACCTTGGTGAGGTCGAACGGGTTGAAGCGGTAGTCAGCCGCCTCGTCCGCGGGCATGACCTGCACGTACAGCGTCCAGGACGGGAAGACGCCGCGCTCGATGGACTGGAGCAGGTCCGTCTGGTGGCTGTTGGGGTCCTTGCCGCTCTGCTCGGCGCCCTGCTGGCTGGACAGGCAGCGGATGCCCTGGTTCGTCTTGAAGTGGTACTTGACGAAGAAGACCTCGCCCTCGGCGTTCGTCCACTGGTATGTGTGCGAGCCGTAGCCGTTCATGTGCCGGTACGAGGCGGGGATGCCGCGGTCGCCCATCAGCCAGGTGACCTGGTGGGTGGCCTCGGGGGAGTGGGCCCAGAAGTCCCAGACGTTGTCCGGCTCCTGCTTGCCGGTGAACGGGTCGCGCTTCTGGGAGTGGATGAAGTCGGGGAACTTCAGCGGGTCCTTGATGAAGAAGACCGGGGTGTTGTTGCCGACGAGGTCGTAGTTGCCCTCCTCGGTGTAGAACTTGAGGGCGAAACCGCGCGGGTCACGGGCCGCGTCCGGGCCGCCGAGGTTGTCGGCGACGGTGGAGAAGCGGATGAACGTCTCGGTGCGGCGGCCGACCTCGCCGAGGAAGTGGGCGCGGGTGTAGTCGGTGACGTCGTCGGTCACCTCGAAGTAGCCGTAGGCGCCGGAGCCGCGGGCGTGCACCACACGCTCCGGGATCCGCTCCCGGTTGAACCGCGCGAGCTTCTCCAGCAGGTGCTGGTCCTGGAGGAGGAGCGGGCCACCGATGCCGGCGGAGGTGGAGTTCTGGTTGTCGGCGACGGGCGCGCCCGCCTCGGTGGTCAGCGTGGGCTTCGACGACTTCGACATGGACGACCTTCCTGGGGCGTGATTCACGGAAAGCGGTTTCCGCATGTTGGAGCGTAAGGACGCCCTATCGAGGCGTCAACAGTTTGTTGAAGAAGTTCCCCGCGCCCCCCAAGGGGCGCGGGGAAGTGCCGATGTGCGGCTCCGCCGCGTGGGCGCGAGCAACCAGAACGAGCCCGCAGACGGCGGACGGAGGGCAGGGGCACCCCCTGCCCTCCCAGACACCGGCTACCAAAAGGCGCAGGGCAACCCTTGGTACGCGGCGACTTCAGCCGAGCGGCACCGTGGCGGTCGGCGCGTGCGCCGGCTCGGTCGCCAACTCCTCGAACTCATTCAGCGAAGCGATATCGCTCCCGCTCATCGCGATATTGGTGATCCGCTCCAGGATCGCCTCCACCACGACGGGCACCCGGTACTCAGCGGCGAGCTTCTTCGCCTCCTCGAAGGCGGGCAGCAGCTGGTCCGGCTCGGTGACGCGCAGCGCCTTGCAGCCCAGGCCCTCGGCGACCTTGATGTGGTCGACGCCGTAGCCGCCCAGCTCGGGCGCGTTGATGTTCTCGAACTCCAGATTGACCTGGAAGTCCATGTCGAAGTTGCGCTGGGCCTGCCGGATCAGGCCGAGGTAGGAGTTGTTGACCAGCACGTGCACATAGGGGATGTGGTGCTGTGCGCCGACCGCCAGCTCCTCGATCATGAACTGGAAGTCGTAGTCGCCCGACAGCGCGACGACACTTGACTCCGGGTCGGCCTTGGCGACCCCCAGCGCGGCCGGCACGGTCCAGCCCAGCGGGCCCGCCTGACCGCAGTTGATCCAGTGCCGCGGCCGGTAGACGTGCAGGAACTGCGCGCCTGCGATCTGCGAGAGACCGATGGTGGAGACATAGCGCGTCTCCGGCCCGAAGGCCCGGTTCATCTCCTCGTACACCCGCTGCGGCTTGATCGGCACGTTGTCGAAGTGCGTACGGCGCTGGAGTTGGCCCTTGCGCTGCCGGGCGGTGTCCGCCCACTTCGTCAGGTCCTTCAGCCGCCCGGTCTGCTTGCGCTCCTTGGCGACCTCGACGAAGAGGGCCAGCGCCGCGTGCGCGTCCGAGGCGATGCCGTAGTCCGGCGCGAAGATCTTGCCGATCTGGGTCGGCTCGATGTCCACGTGGACGAACTTCCGGCCCGCGGTGTAGGTGGACAGCGCACCGGTGTGCCGGTTGGCCCAGCGGTTGCCGATGCCGAGGACGAAGTCGGACTCCAGGAAGGTGGCGTTGCCGTAGCGGTGCGAGGTCTGGAGACCGACCATGCCCGCGTGCAGCGGGTGGTCGTCGCCGATCGTGCCCCAGCCCATCAGCGTGGGCACGACGGGTATGCCGGTCAGCTCGGCGAACTCCACCAGCAGCTCGGACGCGTCCGCGTTGATGATGCCGCCGCCCGCCACGATCAGCGGTCGGTCGGCCGCGGCCAGCATCTCCATGGCCTTCTCGACCTGCTTGCGGGTCGCGGCCGGCTTGTGCGGGACCAGCGGCTCATATGTGTCCGGGTCGAACTCGATCTCCGTCTGCTGGATGTCGATCGGCAGGTCGATCAGGACCGGGCCCGGTCGGCCCGAGCGCATCAGATGGAACGCCTCCTGGAAGACGCCGGGGACCTGCGCGGCTTCCTTGACGGTGGTGGCCTTCTTGGTGACCGGCTTCGCGATGGAGGCGATGTCGACCGCCTGGAAGTCCTCCTTCTCGATCACGGCGACCGGAGCCTGTCCTGTGATGCACAGGATCGGGGTCGAGTCGCCGATCGCCGAGTAGAGGCCGGTGATCATGTCGGTGCCGGCAGGCCCCGAGGTGCCGATGCACACCCCGATGTTGCCGGGCGCCGTGCGGGTGTAGCCCTCGGCCATGTGCGAGGCACCCTCGACGTGGCGGGCGAGCGTGTGCTCGATGCCGCCCGCGGCACGCAGCGCCGCGTAGAAGGGGTTGATCGCCGCCCCCGGCACCCCGAAAGCGGTGTCCACACCCTCGCGCTTGAGGATCTCAACTGCCGCGCGGGCAGCGGTCATACGAGCCATCGAACTCTCCTGGTCGGTGCAGGTGGTGTCCGGGCGGCGGCGCCTGGGCGCGACAGGACAGTGTCGACGCCGCCGCCCGGAGTCTGTGGGGAGGGCCGGCCCTCAGCCGGCGTCGGGGTTCTTGCCCGACAGCCGCTCGACACCGCGCACCAGCGCGGAGTGGTCGAGCCCGCCGTCGCCCTGCGCACGCAGCGCCGCGACGAGCTGGGCGACCAGCGCACCGGCCGGTACGGCCGCACCGACCGTACGGGCCGCGTCGGTCACGATGCCCATGTCCTTGTGGTGCAGGTCGATCTTGAAGCCGGGCTTGTAGTTGCCCGCCAGGATGCTGTCCTTCTTACGGGTCAGCACCGTGGAGCCGGCCAGCCCGCCGTTGAGCACTTCCAGGGCCGCCTTCAGGTCGACGCCGGACTTCTGGAGGAAGACCACGGCCTCGGCCACGGCCTGGATGTTGACCGCGACGATGAGCTGGTTGGCCGCCTTCACCGTCTGCCCGGAGCCGGCCGGGCCGCACAGCACGATCGTCTTGCCGAGTGCCTCGAAGATCGGCTTGGCCGCGTCGAAGGTCTCCTGCTCACCCCCGACCATGATGGACAGCACGGCCTCGATCGCACCGGCCTCGCCGCCCGATACAGGGGCGTCCAGCGTCTTGATCCCCTTGGCCTTCGCTGCCTCGGCGACCTCGATGGAGGTCTGCGGGGTGATCGAGGACATGTCGATGAGGGTGCCGCCCTCGCGGAGGTTCTCCAGGACGCCGCCCTCGTGCAGGACCGCCGCCTCCACGTGCGGGGAGGCCGGGACCATCGTGATGACGACGTCGGCGTCCTTGGCCGCCTCGGCGATGGAGGGGGCACCCTTGCCCCCGTCCTTGACGAACTCCTCGATCTTCTCGGGCTCCAGGGTGTACGCCGTGACGTCGTACCCCGCCTTGAGCAGGTTCCGCGCCATGGGGGCGCCCATGATGCCGAGGCCGATGAAGCCGATCTTGGTGTTGTCGGGCGTGTGAGCCATGTGTGGTGCCTTTCGCGAAGCTGAGGGCGGGAGTTACTTCTGGCGCCAGCCGAAGGAGGCGGCGCTGCCGTTGTCACCGGGCTTGTATTCGAGGCCGACGAGGCCGTCGTAGCCGGCCTTGTCCAGGTGGCTGAAGAGGGAGTCGAAGTCCAGGGAGCCGGTGCCGGGGGCGCCGCGGCCGGGGTTGTCCGCGATTTGTACGTGGGCGGTCTTGCCGGTGTGGGCTTCGATGACGGCCGGCAGGTCCTCGCCGTTCATGGACAGGTGGTAGAGGTCCATGAGGAAGCGGGCGTTGTCCAGGCCGGTGGCCTTGTTGACCGCGTCGACGACCTCCAGGGCGCGAGGCGCGCTGACGAGGGGGCACTTGGGCGACTCGGGTGCGTTGAGGGCCTCGATGAGCAGTACGGCCCCCGCCCGGTCCGCTGCCCGCGCCGCGAGCGCGAGGTTTTCCAGGGCGAGTGCGTCCTGCTCCGCCTCCGTGGCGCCGTCGACGCGGTTGCCGTAGAGGGCGTTGAGCGCCTTGCAGCCCACGGACTGCGCGAAGTCGGCGGTCACGTCGATGTTGGCGCGGAACTTCTCCGACTCCTCACCGGGGACGGAGAGGGCGCCGCGGTCGGGTCCTGGTAGCTGCCCGGCGTAGAAGTTCAGCCCGGTGAGCTGCACCTGCGCGTCCTCCAGCGCGCTGCGCAGCGCGTCGAGTTCGGAGCGCTCGGGCACGGGCGCGTCGACCCAGGGCCACCACAGCTCGATCTTGTCGAAGCCCGCGGCAGCGGCCGCCGCCGGGCGCTTCAGCAGGGGCAGCTCGGTGAAGAGGATCGAGGCATTGACGGTGAACCGGTCCGGGGAGACCACTGCGACCGCCCTCCCTTCCTTCGGAGATCCATTAGTAGATTTCGTATTGTGGAAGTCATATTCTGCTCATTGGAAGATTGCTCTTCGTTGGCCACTCCTGTCAAGAGCCACCCGCCTGCCCGGCACACAAAAGCCCCGGGCTCCGTCCTGATGACAGAGCCCGGGGCTCATACCTGTGGGAGCCGCGCCCCGTAAGGGGCGCGGGGAACTGCTCCCCCAGCCTCCGGCCGGGAGGTGCCCCCACAGCCAAGATGCACCGGCAGCCCGCAAGCGACGGTCAGGGGCACCCCCTCACCGGCACAAAGGGAGGGGCGGACCAAGACCTGCCGAGCAACCCCTAGCGCTTCACTCCGACCCCCGCCCAAACACTCACCAGCGCGTCGGTCATCTCCCCCGTCTCCTCCGGCCGGAGGCTCACGACATCCGAGGTGTCCTCGTCCGGGTGCCAACGGTGCGGGACCTCGATCCCCGGCTCCATCAGCTCCAGCCCCTCGAAGAACCGGGTGAACTCCGCGCGCGAACGCACCTGAGCGCTGCCGCCGTCCGCCTTGTAGACGTTGATCGCCTCTTCCCACTCCTCGGGCGCGAAGTCCGGGGTGCACTGGGAGATCACCACGTACGAGCCGGAGGGCATCGCGTCCACCAGGTGCCGGACGATCCCGTAGGCGTCCTGCTCGTCGGTGATGTAGTGCAGCAGCCCCACCAGGCACAGCGCGATCGGCCGGTCGAGGTCGAGGGTCTCGCGCACCTGCCGGGACCGCAGGATGGTGTCCGGCTCGGTGATGTCCGCCTCGACGTACGCCGTGCGCCCCTCGGGGGAACCGGTCAGCAGGGCGCGGGCGTGGGCGAGGACGATCGGATCGTTGTCCGCGTAGACGACGCGCGCCTGCGGCACCACCGCTTGCGCCACCTCGTGAAGGTTGGGGCTGGTGGGAATGCCCGTGCCGATGTCGAGGAACTGGTGGATGCCGCGCGCCGCCAGCAGCCGGGCCGCCCGGTGCATGAAGGCCCGGTTGGCATGGGCGGCGATACGGAAGCCGGGGAAGGCCGCCAGCAGCTTCTCCGCGACCTCGCGGTCCGGCGGGAAGTTGGTCTTGCCGCCCAGGAAATAGTCGTAGATGCGGGCACTGTGGTGCCGGTCCAGCCCCAGATCCCGCTCACTCTGCAGCGGCCTCGGGGCGCGCTCCGTGCGTCCTAGCCGCTCGCCGTTCCGGTCCATGTCTGCGCCCCTATCGTCAGGCCACCCGTTGCTTGGTGCGCGGCATCGTAGTTGCTCTCCGTGGATGGGACGCCTACATTCTGCGTCTTCAACTGAGGTGCTAGGAAGGCCGGTTGCCAGGTTGGTTCCGAGGGAGTATGGAAGGCTCGCGCGGAAGCGGTGCCCGCCCGGCGCGTATTCTCCCGGTACCTGTACCGGACCGGTGCACCGGTGCCACACTGTTGTGACCGCCCAATCACCCTTGGGAGTCGGAATGCCAGCCATGATGCAGCCGTCCGGTGAACCCTCTCTTGGGGCTGCACGGGAGCCGTCGAACGGTCCCACCGCGCTGCGGATCATCCTGGGCGTCAAGCTGCGCAGGCTGCGCCAGTCGCTCGACATCTCCCGGGAGGATGCGGGCCGCGCCATCCGCGGCTCGCATGCGAAGATCACGCGGCTGGAGCGCGGACAGGTCGGAGCCAAGGAACGCGACCTGCGGGACCTGCTGACGCTCTACGGCATCCACGACCCGGACAAGCGCGAGGAGTTCTTCGACCTGGCCCGGCAGGCCAACTCGCCCGGCTGGTGGTGCCAGTACTCGGACGTGCTGGAGGACTGGTTCGAGCTGCACCTCGGACTGGAGGACGCGGCGTCGTTGATCAGGACGTACGAGGTCCAGTTCCTGCCCGGTCTGCTGCAGACCGAGGACTACGCGTACGCGGTCAGCAGGCTCGGCTACCCGAACACCGAGCCGGCCAAGGTCGCCCGGATCGTGGCGCTGCGGATGGCCAGGCAGCGGCTGCTGCACAGGACGGACCCGCCGCGGCTGTGGGCGGTCGTGGACGAGGCGGTGCTCCGCCGCCCCTTCGGCGGCACCGAGGTGATGCGCGGACAGCTCGAGCACCTGCTGAAGATGATCGAGCTGCCGCATGTCACGCTCCAGGTCGCACCGTTCGAGGTGACGGCTGCCGCGGCCGGCACCCCCGTGACCCTGCTGCGCTTCGCCGACCCCGACCTGCCGGACAAGGTCTATCTGGAGCACCTGACCAACGCGGTCTACCTCGACAAGCCCTCGGACGTCGATCAGTACACGCTGATCATCAACCGGCTGTGTGCGGAAGCCTGCCAGCCGCGGGAGACGGCCACCTTCATCGAGGACCTCCTCGCCCAGCTGCGCTGACCTGCGGCGGGTCGGGTCCGTCTCGGTACTGTGGGCGCATGAAGCGATTGCGAGTGGAGTTCACGACCGAGCCGTTCGACCTGGACGAGGCTCCGGAGCACGCGGTCGTGGCCCGGGAGGTCGTCCAGTCGGCGGCACTGGATGCCGTGGACGTCGGACCGTTCGGCAACACCGCCGAGGGCTCGGCCGACGAGGTGCTGGACACTGTCGCGGCGCTGCTGCGCAGCTCGCTGGAGGCCGGGGCGACCCGGGTCTCCCTCCAGGTGAACGTGATCGGGGAGGGCGAGGGCTGATGGGCCAGGACGCATACGCCTCGGGACCCGCGGAGGGCGGGTCGGCGCCCGCGCATCCGTTCGTTGTCGCGATCAAGCCGCTGGTGGACGCGATGGGCGGGGCGATGGTGGCTCCGCAGGAGGCGCAGGGGGACGATGTGGTGCTCGCCTGGGAGGGCGAGGATGTGGTGGCCGTACGGCTGCCGCATCTGTCCGACTCCCTCGACCACATCCTCGCGGAGCTGGAACGACGGCACGGGGTGCCGCTCGCGGAGCTTGACCGCAAGACCAAGCAGTCGGTGGTGCGGATCCTGGAGACGCGGGGGGCGTTCTCCGTCCGGCACGGCGTCGAGACGGTTGCCAGTGCCCTGGGTGTCAGCCGGTTCACCGTTTACAACTATCTGAACCGGGAGAACGGGCGCACGACGAGCTGAGGGCTACGGCCTCCCGGCGTACGCCCCCGAGGTACGGCCTCCCGGCGCGGATACAGCTTCCGCATGGCGGGCATTCTTTTCCAGGATATTGAAAAGCCTTCAACAAACTGTTGACGTGGTGTGGCCTGAGGACTTAGCTATTCCCAGCCCGAACAGCACCACGGCCACGGAGGTCCCGTGACTTCGCGCTCGACGCCAGGTCTCACCTGGTTCAACTCCGCAGCGGACGCCGAGGCGCGCGCCGCGCTCCATGAAGTGTGCGCCGCCCGCGGCTGGGGGAACGCGCTGCTCGCCCAGCGTCCGTACGACAGCGTCGATGCCCTCTTCGCCGTGAGTGACGAGGCCACCGCAGCCCTCACCGACGAAGGGCTGGACGAGGCCATGTCCGGGCACCCGCCCATCGGCCGGCCGAAGCCCGGCGACCCGACCTCGGCCCGCGAACAGCGGGGCATGGCGGGCGCCTCCGAAGAGCTGAAGGCCGAAATGCTCGAACTGAACCTGGCATATCAGGAAAAGTTCGGGCATGTCTTTCTGATCTGCGCCACCGGCAAAAGCGCCGCGGAGATGAGGGACGCCGTTCGTCACCGGATCGACAACACCCCGCAACAGGAGCGGGAGATCGTGCGGCGGGAGCTGGCGAAGATCAACCGCCTGAGGCTCACCCGCCTCGCGGAAGAAGGGGGCCCCACGGCATGAGCGACGCGACGAGCACTTCGGTGTCCACGCACATCCTGGACACCAGCCGCGGCCGCCCGGCCGCCGGGGTCGGCGTACGGCTGTCCGTACGCCAGGGTGACGAGCAGGCCGCATGGGTTGCGCACGGGGCGTCGAAGACCGACGCCGACGGGCGCTGCAAGGACTTTCCGGCGCTACCGGAAGGCACCACCCACGTACAGCTGTGGTTCGAGACGGAGCCGTATTTCGCGGCGCCGGACTCCTCGGACCAGCACGTGGCAGAGCACAGTTCGAATCCGCGCAGCCAGCGCGAAGCCGCGGAACAGCAGGACGCCCCCCGCGTAAGGGACAGCGCACCAGGCAGCTTCTTTCCCGAGGTCACCATCGTCTTCGCGGTGCACCCGGGCGAGCACTACCACGTGCCGCTGCTGCTCAACCCGTTCGGCTACTCCGTGTACCGAGGGAGCTGACACCATGCCCACGATTCTCGGCCAGAACCAGTACGGCAAGGCGGAGAACCGCGTCGTCAAGATCACGCGGGACGGCGACACTCACCACATCAAGGACCTCAACGTCTCCGTCGCCCTCAGCGGCGACCTGGACGACGTCCACTACTCCGGATCCAACGCCCACGTCCTGCCGACCGACACCACCAAGAACACCGTGTTCGCCTTCGCCAAGGAGCACGGCATCGAGTCGGCCGAGGCGTTCGGCATCCTGCTCGCCCGGCACTTCGTGGAGAGCTGCGAGCCGATCGGCAGGGCGCGCATCCGTATCGAGGAGTACGACTGGGAGCGCATCGAGACCTCCGACGCCAACTCCAAGTTCATCGGCGCCGACGAGGTCAAGCACTCCTTCGTACGCAAGGGCCAGGAGATACGCACCGCGCAGATCACCTTCGACGGTGAGAGCGTCGAGGTGCTGTCCGGGCTGAAGGAGCTGACGGTTCTCAACTCCACCAACTCGGAGTTCTGGGGCTACATCAAGGACCGCTACACCACCCTCCAGGAAGACTACGACCGCATCCTCGCCACCGAGGTCAGCTCGGTGTGGCGGCACAACTGGACCGGTGCCGAGGGGGAGCGGACGCCCAACTGGGACAAGTCCTACGCCCAGACGAAGAAGCACATGCTGCACGCCTTCGCGGAGACGTACTCGCTGTCCCTCCAGCAGACGCTGTACCAGATGGGTTCGCGCGTCATCAACAGCCGGCCCGAGATCGACGAGATCCGCTTCTCGATGCCGAACAAGCACCACTTCAAGGTCGATCTGTCGCCGTTCGACATCAAGAACGACGCAGCTGACGGTGCCGTCTACTACGCGGCCGACCGGCCGTACGGCCTCATCGAGGCCACGGTCCTCCGCGACGGGGCAACCCCGCGCATACCCGTGGACATGACGAACCTCTAGTTCCAGACCCCAAGCGAGGACCCCCATGGCCGACATGGAACACACATCAGGCCGCATCGTCATCGAGAAGTGCGCTATCGCGACCGTCGACGCGGAGGACACCGAGTACGCGACCGGCCACCTGGTCATCAACGGCAACCGGATCGAGTCCCTCGGTCCGGGCGCTGCCCCCGAGGGCCTGGAGAACGTCGGGCGCCGCATCGACGGCACGGGCCATCTCCTCACCCCGGGCCTGATCAACACTCACCACCACTTCTACCAGTGGGTCACCCGCGGCCTGGCCCAGGACGCCAACCTCTTCAACTGGCTCGTCGCCCTCTACCCCACCTGGGCACGGATCGACGAGGAGATGGTCTACGCGGCGGCCCGCGGCTCCCTCGGGATGATGATCCGCGGTGGTGTCACCACCGCGATGGACCACCACTACGTCTTCCCACGCGGTGCCGGTGACCTCCTCGGCGCCGAGATCCGCGCCGCCGCCGAGCTGGGCGTACGCTTCACCGCGGCGCGCGGCTCGATGGACCGCGGAGTCTCGGACGGCGGCCTTCCGCCGGACTTCGCCGTCGAGACCCTCGAGGGCGCTCTCACGGAGACCGAGCGGGCTATCGACACGTACCACGACGCCTCGTTCGGCTCGATGCTGCACATCGCCGCCGCGCCGTGCTCCCCGTTCTCCGTCTCCACCGAACTGATGCGTGAGGCCGCTCAATTGGCCCGCCGCAAGGGCGTACGGCTGCACACACACGGTTCGGAGACGGCGGAGGAGGAGAAGTTCTGCCACGAGCTGTTCGGCATGGGCCCGACCGACTACTTCGAGTCGGTCGGCTGGCTCGGCGAGGACGTGTGGATGGCGCACTGCGTCCATATGACCGACGAGGACATCGCCGCCTTCGCCCGTACCGGTACCGGCGCGGCACACTGCCCCTCGTCCAACGCGCGGCTCGCGGCGGGGATCGCCCGGGTACCGGACATGCTGGACGCGGGCGTACCGGTCGGCCTCGGCGTGGACGGTACGGCGTCCAACGAGTCGGGTGAGCTGCACACCGAACTGCGGAACGCGCTGCTCATCAACCGCCTCGGCCCGCACCGGGAGGACGCGCTGACCGTGCGCAAGGCCCTGCGGCTGGGCACCTACGGCGGCGCCCAAGTGCTGGGCCGCGCCCAGGAGACGGGCTCGCTGGAGGCCGGAAAGCTCGCCGACGTCGTGCTGTGGAAGCTGGACGGCATCGGGCACTCCTCCATCGCCGACCCGGTGGCCGCGCTCGTACTGGGTGCCGCTGCCCCGGTCACCCTCTCCCTCGTCAACGGGCGGCCGGTCGTCGAGGACGGCCATCTGCTCCGTGCCGACGAGGACGAGATCGCGCGCGACGCGCGGGACGAGGCGCGCCGCCTCGCCCGGATCGTGGCGGACGCGGGCTGACCCTGGCCGGTAGGCCCCTTGGACACCGGCCGGGAGGGACGGCTCCCGGCCGGTTCGGCCCCACCCCTCTCCGGACTCCTGTCATGCTCCGGACACTTGGGCGCACTCACACCACGCAACTGATCGCAGCACCACCTTGCACACCGCAACACCTCCGGAAACCGTGTGCCGCACGGCGCCGAAAACGACAGGAGGACCCCGTGGCCAAGACGCCCAGGTTCACCAGGCAAGGAAAGACGGCGGACGGCAGTGAGAGCGAACGGGGCCAGGACTTGCGCGACCCCGCGCAACCCAAGCACCCGGTCGACCAAGGCATGCCGCCGCTGAAGCTTTTCACCACCGGCCTTCAGCATGTGGCCGCGATGTACGCGGGGGTGGTCGCACCGCCGCTCGTCATCGGCGCCGCCGTGGGACTCTCGCCGACCGAACTGACGTTCCTGACCGGCGCCAGCCTCTTCATGGCCGGTATCGCCACCCTGCTGCAGACCCTCGGCTTCTGGAAGATCGGCGCCCGGCTGCCGTTCGTCAACGGGGTCACCTTCGCCACCGTCGCGCCCATGCTGGCGATCAACAAATCCGAGGGACCGGCGGACGCGCTACCCGTCATCTTCGGGGCGACGATGGTCGCCGCCGCGCTCGGCTTCGTCATGGCCCCGTTCTTCAGCAAGCTCGTCCGGTTCTTCCCGCCGGTCGTCACCGGCAGCGTCATCACCCTGATCGGCGTCTCGCTGATGCCCGTCGCCTTCAACTGGGCGCAGGGCGGCAACGACAAGGACCCGCACTACGGCGACTTCGGCAACATCGGCATGGCCGGTGCCACCCTGCTGATCGTGCTGCTGCTGCGCCGGTTCACCACGGGCTTCGTCAAGCAGATAGCCGTGCTGATCGGCCTTGTCGTCGGCACGCTGATAGCGATACCCGTCGGCATTACGGACTTCACGGCGGTGAAGGAAGCCGACATCGTGGGCTTCCCCACCCCCTTCCACTTCGGTGCCCCGCAGTTCGCACTCGCCGCGATCGTCTCCATGTGCGTGGTGATGCTGGTCTCGATGACCGAATCCACCGCCGACATGCTGGCGCTGGGTGAGGTCGTGCAACGCCCCTCCGGCGAGAAGACCATCGCGGCCGGCCTGCGCGCCGACACCCTCGGCTCGTTCGTCAGCCCCTTCTTCAACGGCTTCATGTGCAGCGCCTTCGCGCAGAACATCGGCCTGGTGGCGATGACCCGGATACGCAGCCGCTTCGTGGTCGCCACCGGAGGCGGCATCCTCATCGTCATGGGCCTGTGCCCGCTTGCCGCCAGCCTGATCGCGGCCGTACCGCAGCCGGTGCTGGGCGGGGCCGGGGTCGTCCTGTTCGGCTCCGTCGCCGCCAGCGGTATCCAGACGCTGCTCAAGGCGGACCTCGGCAAGGACAACAACGTACTGATCGTCGGCACGGCGCTGGCCGTCGGCATCATCCCCATCGCGGCGCCGGACTTCTACCACGCGTTCCCCGAGAGCGCGAAGATCATCCTCGACTCCGGTATCTCCACCGGGTGCGTCACCGCGGTCGTCCTCAACCTGGTCTTCAACCACCTCGGTCGCTCCCGCCGCGACGAGGAAGTGGTCGCCCACCCCATGGAACCCGCTGAGGGCATCCCCCACCAGCGCCTTACGGCGAGCCCCGCCGCCGACTGAGGGCACCCCTTGCCCCGCCTGCCCTCGTCCCTCCCTTGTACGGAGGGCGAGGGCAGGCGCCGCAACAGCTTTTGACGGTGGAGAGCGTCAGCCCTCCACGGCTTGCCAGAAGTGGGAGAGGATCTCTTCCAGGAAGGCGCGCCCCGCCTCGCGGGACGCCGCAGAGGCGGGCTGCCCCCAGCCGAGCGACGCGGCGGTCGTGGACTGGTACGCCGCGTTCAGGGCACGCAGCCCCTCAGCGATGTACTCCCGTGGCAGCGGAACCAGCTCGCAGACGGCTCCGACATGTGGCTGCCACCGGGTGGAGGCAGCCTTCCGCAGAAGCTCCGCCAACTCCTCGTCCCGGCCGGTGAACTCGATCAGCGCGGGCACGGGCAGCCGCAGCACCTCGGCCAGCGCTTCGGCCTGCCGCGCGTCCCCGGTCCACTCACCGGTGTCCTCGACGTGGGCGTACTCCTGAGGCGTCATACCGATCTCACGTGCGACATCGGTGTGGGAGACGCCCCGCGCCAGCCGGTACTCGCGCAGCGTCCCGGGGTTGCCCATCAGATCGGCCGCCGAGCACCACAGCGCGCCCGCGAGTGCGGAGAGCTGCTGTTCGTCGGGGGCCGCGATCCCGGCCTCCCACGCCGTGACCGTCCGCGCGTCGATCTCCATGCCGTACGCGGCACGCATCCCGTACGCGACGTCTTCGGGCGACAGCCGCAGCCCTTCGCGCAGTCGCCGTGCGGCTGTGCCGTCGAACGAACTGCCTGCCTGCCCCCGAGACGTGCCGTAGTGCATCGGCACACCGTAAGGAGCAGGACAACCGGCTGCCTACGGTGCGTTCAGCCGAAGCCCAGGATCGTAGAAACCTCTGTCAAAAGGGACCCTCACCGCTGTCGCAACATGTCCACCAGCCCGGCCAGTCCCTCGTCGCCGTATCCGTGCGCGACCCGCTCTCTCATGGACGCCATGAAGGGGGCGAGGAGTTCCCCGCTCACGCCCTGTTCTTCCGCGGTGGTCTCCAGGGTGGCGTTGCCGGCGGACATCATGGCCAGGTTGGAGGCGACTCCCTCCGTGTAGTCGCCGCTCTCCAGCTGATGCGCCATGCCCGCGGACATGTCGGCCATGGCGCGCAGCCAGTCCGTCAGCATCCCGGCGAAGGCCGTGGGCTTCACGTCCTGCTCCGGCCGCATCAGGGCGAAGGCGTGGGTGATCCCGGCGAACATGCCTGTCATGGCGCTGAGCAGTGCCACATCGTGGAGCGCCGCGTGCCCGGGGTCGGTACCGACGTAGCGGGTGCCCACGGGGACGGCCAGCGTGTCGCGGTGCTGCTCGAACAGCGCGTGGTCGCCGCTGTAGAAGACATAACCGCCGGCCTCGGGTATGCCGATCATCGGGGGTACGGCCATGATGCCGCCGTCCAGGAAGCGCGCTCCGCGCTGCCGGGCCCAGCCGGCGCGCTCCCTGGCCTGCGCTGGGGTGCCGGTGGTGAGGTTGACGATGTCCTTGCCGGTCAGCTCGGCCGCCGCCAGCGCCTCGCCGACGGAGGCGTCGTCGAGCAGACAGACGACGACGAGGTCGGCCGCCGCCACCGCCTCCTCGAGCGTCGCCGCCGCCCGTGCGCCCTCGGCGACGAGGGGTTCGGCCTTGGCAGCGGTGCGGTTCCAGACGGTGAGCGGGTGTCCGGCGGCGAGCCACGCGCGGGCCAGCGCCGTGCCCATGTCGCCGAGTCCGAGCAGGGTGAGCGGGGCGGGCTGGGTCGCGGAAGTGTGATCCGTAGTCATGCGCACCAGGCTCGTACCACCCCAGACCATGATCAAGTACGCACTCTTTTGTACGTGGTTACCCTGAGGTGAGTGGTCGGCCGGAGGGCCGCGAAGGGTGGGGGAGGAAGTCGTGACCAGGCGCGGGACGTATGTGTGCGGCATCGACGCCGCGATCGATGTGGTCGGCGGCAAGTGGAAGGTGCTCATCCTGTGGGCGCTTGCGCAGCAGTCGTGCCGCTTCGGTGAACTCCGCCGAGGCATCCCCGGGGTCACCGAGAAGGTCCTGGCCTCACATCTGCGCGAGTTGGAGGCGGACGGGATCGTCTGCCACGAGGAGTCGTACGAGGGCGCGGTGCGGCGTGTGACGTACGCGTTGACGCCGCTCGGTGTCTCCCTCAACGAGGCGCTGGCCCCGCTCGGTGCGTGGGGGAGAGAGCATCTGCTGAGCTGAACAGACTGCTGAGCAGGGGGTGCCCCTGGCCGGCGTCCGCAGGCTGCGGGTGGGTTATGGCTGAGCGCGCAGTTCCCCGCGCCCCTTCGGGGCGCGCCCGCGCTTCAGGCGCCGAGTGCCTTCAGGGCGTCGTCCGTCAGGCGGTAGACCGTCCACTCGTCCTGGGGGCGGGCGCCGAGCGCCTCGTAGAAGGCGATGGAGGGGGCGTTCCAGTTGAGGACCGACCACTCCAGGCGCTCGTAGCCGCGCTCGACGCACAGCCGGGCGAGCTGAGTGAGCAGTGCCTTGCCGTAGCCGCCGCCGCGGGCCGCGGGGCGTACATACAGGTCCTCGAGATAGATGCCGTGCACCCCGCGCCAGGTGGAGAAGTTGAGGAACCACAGTGCGAAGCCCACCGGGTTGCCGTCCGTGTCCTCGGCCAGATGCGCGTACGCGGCCGGGCGCTCGCCGAACAGTGCCTCGTGCAACTGCTCCTCGGTCGCCCGCGCCGCCTCCGGCTCCCGCTCGTACTCGGCGAGCTCGCGGATCATGGCGTGGATGACGGGGACATCGGCGGGGGCTGCGCTGCGAATCATGCCCAAAGCATATGCGGAGCGTCCGAAGGGGAGCGGGCACTGTGCTGCCCGGCCTTATCGGCAACTGCCCATTATGCTGCGGTTCGCCCTATAGCTGACCGAGGAAGGGGCGCGCGGCATGCCGACCGAGGCCGAGTCCCCGAGAGGCTGAGCAGCAGCGCGGTTTCACCTTCCCCAGCGCGCTCACGGTGCTGGTGATCGTCACGCTGCTCATCTGGGTGGTGGCGTTCTTCGTCCCCTCCGGCAGCTACGAGCGCGGGGCCGACGGCGCCCCCCGGCAGGGCACCTACCACCACGAGCCCTCCGGACTCAGCCTGCTGGACCGCTTCACCGACCTGTTCCTCTCCCCGGTGAACGGTCTCTACGTTCGATCTCGCGCAGTGCGGCGCCCTTGATAGGAATCACCTCCCTCCAGGGAGGTGAGCGGAAGTCAAGACCGGTGTCTGCGCTTCACGGTCCCGCTGCTCGGCATCCTCGCGCTGCTGATCACGGATTTCGTCGCGCTGGGCGCGGTGTTGACGTAGCGTGCGAGCAGGTTTGCCCCGTTCGAACGTGGGCAGCGGAATCCGGATGAGTACGGGGACGCGTTGAAGGGGGACTCATGCCGGTCACATTGGGTGAGGAAGTGACGCTGCTGGCGCTGGAGGACGACTCCGGCGCCGCCAAAAGCCGTTCCGCCGCGGGGTGGGCCGTCGCGGGCGGCATCCTGCTGGACCTGACGCTGGCCGGGCGCGTGGCCGTCACCGACGGCCGGCTCACCGTGACCGATCCCACGCCGACGGGCGACGCGCTGCTGGACGGCCGCCTGGCGAAGATCGCCGAATGGTCCGGGCGCGACTCCAAGAGCAAGGTCGGCGACTGGCTCGCCAAGGACCAGTCCAAGGCGCTCGACGCCGCCGTTGAGTGCCTCTGCGAACGGGGCATCGTCACCGAGCACAAGCACCGGACGCTCGGCATCTTCACCACCCGCCGCTACCCCGAGGTGGACGGCTCGGCCGAGCACGAGCTACGGCACCGGCTGGAGGACGTCGTCCGCTACGGCGCGGAGCCGGACGAGCGCACCACCGGGCTGATCGCCCTGCTGCACGCCGCCCGGCTCCACGAGGTGGCTTTCCCCGGTGTCCCCCGCAAACAGGTGGCCCCGCGGATGGAGGCCATCGCCGAGGGTCAGTGGGTCACCGAGGACATCCGCGCGGCCATCAAGAACATGGAGGCCGTCCTCGTCGCCGTCATGACCGCCACCACGGCGTCAGCGGTGGTCACCATGTGAGGGCCCTCCGTTGTTCCGGTGAGGGGGTGCCCCTGCCCGGCGCTTGGGGGCTGCGGGTTCGGTGTGGCTCGTGGGGGCACCTCCCGGCCGGAGTCCCCCAGCCTCCGACCGGGAGGTACCCCCAGGGGGAGCAGTTCCCCGCGCCCCTTACTAGGCGCAGCCCCCTTGCCGGGTACGGGCGGTGACAGAGGGCCGCTCCGTCACCGCCCGTCGGCTCAGCCGCGCAGCTGCTCGTACGCCGGAGTGGTCAGGAAGTCCTCGTACGTCTCGTCGAGAGCCACTCGCAGCAGCAGGTCGTGGGCCTCCTGCCAGCGGCCCGCCGCGAAGGCGTCCTCGCCGATCTCCTCGCGGATCGCCGCGAGTTCGTCGGCCGCGACCTGCCGCGCCAGCTCGGCGGTGACCTGCTGACCGGTGTCCAGGACGACGCCCGCGTTGATCCACTGCCAGATCTGGGAGCGGGAGATCTCCGCCGTCGCCGCGTCCTCCATCAGGTTGAAGATGGCCACCGCGCCCAGGCCGCGCAGCCACGCCTCGATGTAGCGGATGCCCACCTGGACGGCGTTGCGCAGGCCCTCGAAGGTCGGACGGGCCTCCAGCGAGTCGACGGCGATCAGGTCGGCGGCCTTGACGTCGACGTCCTCGCGCAGCCGCCCCTTCTGGTTCGGACGCTCGCCCAGTACGGCGTCGAACGACGCCTTGGCGACGGGCACCAGGTCCGGGTGCGCCACCCAGGAGCCGTCGAAGCCGTCCCGGGCCTCCCGGTCCTTGTCGGCCCGGACCTTCTCGAAGGCGACCTCGTTGACCTTCGCGTCCTTACGGGACGGGATGAACGCGGCCATGCCGCCGATGGCGTGGGCGCCGCGCTTGTGGCAGGTGCGCACCAGCAGCTCGGTGTAGGCGCGCATGAACGGTGCGGTCATCGTCACCGCGTTGCGGTCGGGCAGCACGAAACGGGAGCCCGCGTCACGGAAGTTCTTGACGATGGAGAAGAGGTAGTCCCAGCGGCCCGCGTTCAGCCCGGCGGCATGGTCGCGCAGCTCATAGAGGATCTCCTCCATCTCGTAGGCCGCGGTGATCGTCTCGATCAGGACGGTGGCGCGGACGGTGCCCTGCGGGATGCCGCAGTAGTCCTGCGCGAAGACGAACACCTCGTTCCACAGCCGCGCTTCCCGGTGCGACTCGGTCTTGGGCAGATAGAAGTACGGGCCCTTGCCCAGGGCGAGCAGCCGCTGCGCGTTGTGGAAGAAGTAGAGCCCGAAGTCGACCAGCGCGCCGGGCACCGGCTTCCCGTCGCAGACCAGGTGCCGCTCGTCCATGTGCCAGCCGCGCGGCCGGACCACGACCGTGGCCAGCTCCTCGGCGGGGCGCAGCGCGTAGCTCTTGCCGGTGCGCTCGTCGGTGAAGTCGATGCGCCGCTCGTAGGCGTCGGTCAGATTGAGCTGGCCGCCGATCACGTTCTCCCAGGTGGGCGCCGAGGCGTCCTCGAAGTCGGCGAGCCACACCTTCGCGCCGGAGTTGAGGGCGTTGATCGTCATCTTCCGGTCGGTGGGTCCGGTGATCTCGACCCTGCGGTCCAGCAGCGCGGGCGGGCAGTCGGCCACCTTCCAGTCGCCCTCCCGCACATGTGCGGTCTCCGGGAGGAAGTCCAGCGTGCTCGTACGCGCGATCTCGGCGCGCTTCTCGGCACGGCGCGTGAGCAGCTCGTCCCGGCGCGGGGTGAACCTGCGGTGCAGTGCGGCGACGAACTCGAGCGCGGCACCGGTCAGAACCTCGTCCTGCCTCTCGGGCCGCTGCCCGGGGTCGACGCCGACGATTTCCAGCGGGGAGGGCGCTGGTGCGGACATGGTGGGTCACTCCTTCGACGAGCGGTGATCTGCGGCCGCCGGGCGATGTGCGGCGCGAGGCGGCACCGGGTGCCGCGTGCCGCGCCGGGCGCGCGGAACGCGGGCATGAGCACCATCGGGACAGGAAGGTGCTTCTGATCAGTGGAGATTAGTTTCCTCATAGTGGAACTTCAAGAGTTTGTTGACGTCGAGATATCTCTCACGCCGATCCACCCCCGGAACCGCCCCTTCCACTGTCCTCGGGTGCCACCCCACGCCATCCGTGAACCCGGCTCCCTCCGGCGCCTACCGCAGTCGGTGGAGGTCCTCCGGGGTGTCGATGTCGGCGGGGTCGGCGATGTCCGCGCACTCGACGAGCGTCAACTCGCCGCGCCGCTCGCGCAGATAGCCGCGCGCCCCCGCATCCGCCTGTGCGCTGCGGGCGACACCCTCCCAGTGCGCGGTGCCCAGCAGCACGGGGTGGCCGCGGCGCCCGTCGTACGTCGCGGCGGCGAGGGTGGCGGGGGAGCGGTACGCCGCCCGCACCCTGGCCACGGCCTCCGCACCGATGCCGGGCTGGTCCACCAGGGACACCAGGACGGCCTCCGCGCCGGAGACGGCCTCCAGCCCGGCTCGCAGCGAACTCCCCATCCCCTCAGCCCAGTCCGGGTTGTCGACCAGTACGCAGCCGGGCAGCCGCGCGGTCTCCCGTACCTGCTCAGCAGCCGCGCCCAGGACGACGTATACCGGCGTGCATCCGCCCTCCCGCAGGATGCGCACCGCATGCTCCACGAGTGGTCGCTCCGCATACCGCAGCAGAGCCTTGGGGCGGCCCCCCAGTCGCCGCCCGCCGCCGGCGGCCAGCAGCAGCCCGGCCACACGGGGGGCCGTACCACGCGCGTAGCCCTCGGATGTCTGTTCCCTCTGCGCCATACGTCCATGGATATCGCACGTAAGGGGGAGGCCAACCTTCATCCTTGGGGACGATCATCGTAAAGGCACCCTGAAATCTCGCATTCCGTGTGGCGCCACACGCGTAGAGTGGCGTTTACTGTCGGAATCTCCGACAGGAGCGCCAACTCCTTGGAGGAAAGCGGTAATCCCGCGCTCCGCGGCGCGGGACATCCCATGTGGGGGGAGAACGTGCGAAGCGAGACAGTGGGGCAACGGCGGACGGTGGCCGCCGGGTACGACACCGGTGCCGACCCGCGCATCGAAGCGCTGGGCCGCGCCGTGCACCGGATGCGGCGCGCGCTCGACGCGCACCCCGCCGAGCTGCGTGACCGCCGCGAGGCCGAGCGGGAGTTGGAGGCACTTGCCGCATCGGTCCGCTCCGGAGCACCCTCGGCGGAAGAGCTGCGGCACTCGCTGTTGCTGCTCGTCGCCGCCGTCGGCTCGGTGAGCGCCCTCGCGCTGTCGCTCGCCGGCGTCCGTGAGGCCGTTGAGCTCTTCGGTACCGGCCCGCGCCCGACGAGCTGATCGCTTCCCGGTACTGTCTGGTCGTCCTGACGGGCGACGACGATATCGGGGGCACCGGTTCATGACTGACGGAGCGGCAGCGGAAATCTTCACTCCACTCGCGGAGGACGATCCCACGTCGGTCGCCGGGTACCGGCTGGCGGCCCGGCTCGGTGCGGGCGGGATGGGCAAGGTCTACCTCTCCTACACCCCGGGCGGGCGTCCCGTCGCCATCAAGGTGATCCGTCCCGAGTTCGGTGAGGATCCGGAGTTCCGGCGCCGTTTCCAGCAGGAGGTTCGGGCTGCCGAGCGGGTGCAGGGCCTCTACACCGCGCCGGTGATCGACGCCGACACGGAGGGCCCGCATCCCTGGCTGGCCACCGCCTACGTGCCCGGTCCCTCGGTCGCCGAGGCGGTCGCCGCGAACGGACCGCTGCCGGTGGTCACCGTGCTGTTCCTGGTCGCCGGGATCGCCGAGGCCCTCCAGGTCATCCACAAGGCGGGCATCGTCCACCGGGATCTGAAGCCCTCCAATGTGCTGCTCGCGGACGACGGGCCGCGCGTCATCGACTTCGGCATCGCCCGTGCCGCCGACGCCACTTCGCTGACCAGCAGCGGGGTCACCATCGGCACCCCCTCGTTCATGGCGCCCGAACAGGCGGAGGGGCAGCGGATCACCGGGGCCACCGACATCTTCGCGCTGGGCCAGATCGCGGCGTACGCGGCGCAGGGCACCCCGGCGTTCGGCGAGGGCACCTCGCACGGTGTGCTCTACCGGATCGTCCACGCCGAGCCGGCACTGGACGGGGTCCCGCAAGAGCTGCGCGAACTGGTCACCCGCTGTCTGGCCAAGGCACCGGAGGACCGGCCGGGGCTCGATGACATCCTGCGGATGTGCCAGACGGCCTCCGGCGACACCCAGCTGCGGCGCCCCGGGGACTGGCTGCCGTCCGCCGTGGCCGCGGACATCTCCCACCGCGCGGCGGCGCCCGCACCGGCGCAGACCCCCACTCAGACCGCTGAGGGACCGGGCCCGACCCGGCCCGCGACCCAGGTCTCGGGGCCCGAGGGCGGCGCCGGAACGGCCCCGCTGACCGCTCAGGTGCCGCCCTCGCCCCAGTCGGCCGGGCCGCAGACCCCGCCCCCGGCGCCGCCGCTCGCCGCGGCGCCCACCATGGCGGCCCGGCCGGTGGGCCCGCAGCACCCCACGCCGCCGCCCGGGGGCGCATACCGGCCGGTCGGTCACTTCCAGCACGGCCCGGCGGGCCCGGCAGGCCCGTACGGACCGGTCCACCCGCGCCAGCTGCCGCCGCGCCGCAGATGGGACCGGGGCAAGACGATCGCGGCCGTGGTCGTGGGGGTGATCGTGCTCTTCTGGGGCAGCGCCTATCTGATCGGAAGCGACAAGGACTCCGGCTCCGACAGCTCCTCGGGCGGCTCCCAGGCGGCGGGCAAGGGCGGGAAGAAGCCGAACCCCAAGCCCGCGGTGAACAAGGGCATCAACCTGCCGGAAGGCTACTTCCTGGCCATGGCCGACAAACCGCTCAAGCCCCGGAAGCTGGGAAGCGGCGGGGTGGTCTCGGAGCTGACGTACCAGAACATCAACGTCGGCGGTGGGCACCTCGGCATCGACGAGCCCAATGGCAAGCTCGCCCTCCTCAACAACGCGCAGAAGGGCACACTCAAGGCGTGCCGTGCCGAGACGAGGTTCACCGATGAGGTCAAACTGAGCCGGCTCGCGCCCGGCTCCCGGCTCTGTCTCCAGACGAGCTCCGGGCACCTCGCCCTGGTCACCTACCGCGGCCACGCCCCAGCGGGAGATCCCAGCGACTACGTCAAGCTCGACGTCACGGTCTGGCGCAACGCGGTCCCCTCAGAGGGCTGATCCCGGACATCGCGGCCAGGGCGTGGACGCGCCCCGTAAGGGGCGCGGGGAACTGCTCCCCCTGGGGGTACCTCCCGGCCGGAGGCTGGGGGACTCCGGCCGGGAGGTACCCCCACCAGCCACAACACAAGCCGCAGCCCGCACGCTCCGGGCAGGGGCACCCCCTCCCCGGAGCACGGAAGAGGCGCCGCAACAAGCGCGTTCGGTTACTGGGCGCCGGTGGCAAGCGCCGCCGACAAGTCGGCGGCGACCTCGTGCATGAGGGGGACGAACTTGTCCGTGGCCGCATCGGTGACGCGGCCGGCCGGGCCGGAGATGGAGATCGCGGCGGCGGTGGGGGAGTCGGGCACGGAGACGGCGATGCAGCGCACGCCGATCTCCTGCTCGTTGTCGTCGGTGGCGTACCCCGCCTCGCGTACGTGCGCGAGCGCCTCCAGGAAGCCCTCCGGGGTGGTGATCGTCTTCTCGGTGGCGGCGGGCATACCGGTCCGGCTGAGCAGCGCGCGGACCTGGTCGTCCGGGGTATGCGCGAGCAGTGCCTTGCCCACTCCCGTGGAGTGCGGCAGCACCCGGCGGCCGACCTCGGTGAACATCCGCATCGAGTGCCGGGAGGGCACCTGCGCGACGTAGACGATCTCGTCGCCGTCGAGCAGCGCCATGTTCGCCGTCTCGCCGGTCTCCTCGACGAGCCGGGCCAGGTAGGGGCGGGCCCAGGTGCCCAGCAGCCGGGCCGCGCTCTCGCCGAGCCGGATGAGGCGGGGGCCGAGCGCGTAGCGGCGGTTGGGCTGCTGGCGTACGTAACCGCAGGAGACGAGGGTGCGCATCAGCCGGTGGATGGTGGGCAGCGGCAGCCCGCTGGCGGCCGAGAGCTCGCTGAGCCCGACCTCGCCCCCGGCGTCGGCCATCCGCTCCAGCAGGTCGAAGGCCCGCTCGAGGGACTGCACCCCGCCGGATGCGGCAGGGGCTGTGGCAGCCTGGGGGGTGGTTGTGTGCTCTGCGGACGGCGGCACGTCGCGTTCCTTTCCTGGCCTGCGGTCAGGCGCATGGTATCGAGGGCGGGGGGCCCAGGGACTGTCTCCCGAGAGTTCGCCCTACTCGTACACGCCCCGGCGCGGACGCCGGTTTCCTGCTGCGTCTTTCCTGCTGGTCGCGCGCCTTGCGAGGCGCTCTGTGTCGCGCCGATTTTCTTCTGTATGGCGAAAGCTTAGTTTCATTTTGTGGAGTTCTCCAGGGGTGAACCCTTGACTGGCTCTCCCGGGCGCACGAAGATTCGATGCAGCCGAACCTTTCAACAGAAAGTTGAAAGGGCTGATGGAGCTGGAAAGCTCGCAGAGCTGAAGGAGGTCGGTTGTGTCCGACGTGCGGCTCGTCCTGCGCTCACGGCGCGTCCTCACCCCCGAAGGAGAGCGACCGGCAACCGTCACGGTCGACGGTGCAGGCCGGATCGAGGCGGTATTGGCGTACGACGCGGAGCTGCCACCCGGGGCGGCTCTGGAGGATGTCGGCGAGGACGCGCTGCTGCCCGGCCTGGTCGACACCCACGTCCACGTCAACGATCCGGGCCGCGCCGAGTGGGAGGGCTTCTGGACGGCCACCCGCGCCGCGGCGGCGGGCGGCATCACCACGCTCGTCGACATGCCGCTCAACTCCCTCCCGCCGACCACCACCGCCGAGAATCTGCGCATCAAGCGCGAGGTCGCCGGGCCCAAGGCACACGTGGACGTCGGCTTCTGGGGCGGCGCCATCCCCGGGAACGTCGCCGAGCTGCGGCCCCTGCACGAGGCGGGCGTCTTCGGCTTCAAGTGCTTCCTCTCCCCTTCCGGGGTGGACGAGTTCCCCGAGCTCGACCGTGCGCAGCTGTCCGCCGCCATGGCGGAGATCGCCTCCTTCGACGGACTGCTGATCGTGCACGCCGAGGACCCGGGGCGGCTCGCCGCGGCGCCGCAGATGGGCGGCCCCGCCTACGCCGACTTCCTCGCCTCCCGCCCCCGGTCGGCCGAGAACGATGCCATCGCCCTGCTGATCGAGCTGGCCGCCGCGCACGGCACCCGCGTGCACGTACTGCACCTCTCCTCCAGTGACGCGCTGCCGGTACTGGCCAAGGCCCGCGCCGACGGGCTCCGTATCACCGCCGAGACCTGCCCGCACTTCCTCACCCTCACCGCCGAGGAAGTCCCCGACGGCGCCACCGAGTTCAAATGCTGCCCGCCCATCCGGGAGCAGGAGAACCGGGACGCGCTGTGGCAGGGCCTGGCCGACGGCACCCTCGACTGCGTCGTCTCCGACCACTCGCCCTGCACCACCGACCTGAAGACGCCCGACTTCGGCACCGCATGGGGCGGGATCTCCTCCCTCCAGCTCGGTCTGCCCGCCGTCTGGACCGAGGCTCGCCGCCGCGGGCTGCCCCTCACCGACGTCGCCCGCTGGATGGCGGAGGCGCCGGCGCGGCTGGCCGGGCTCCAGGGCAAGGGCGCCATCGCGCCGGGCTTCGACGCCGACTTCGCGGTCCTCGCTCCCGAGGAGACCTTCACCGTGGACCCGGCCCGCCTCCACCACCGCAACCAGGTGACCGCCTACGCGGGCAAGACCCTGCACGGCGTCGTCCGCTCCGCGTGGCTGCGCGGCGAACGCGTCGCCGACCACGGGGTTCCCACCGGCAAGACCGGACGACTCATCGAAAGGAAGACCGCATGACAGCGGCGCAGACCGCAGGTATACCCAGCTACACCGGCGACGCCGAGCCCTATCAGGGCGGCGACACCTACGCCGACTACCGCGCGCCGCAGGCCGGGTTCCCCTTCGCCCACCTCCCGGACCTGGCCGACCGCAGGCTGGGCGCCACTGTCATCGCCGCCAACGACGAGTTCTTCGCCGAGCGGGAGAACCTGCTCAACCCCGAGCGCGCCGAGTTCCACCCGCACGCCTTCCAGCACAAGGGCAAGGTCATGGACGGCTGGGAGACCCGCCGCCGCCGCGGGGCCTCCGGCGGGACCCCGCACCCGACCGACGACGAGCACGACTGGGCGCTGGTCAAACTCGGCGCCCCCGGCGTGATCCGCGGCCTGGTCGTGGACACCGCGCACTTCCGCGGCAACTACCCGCCGTCCGTCTCCGTCGAGGCCACCTCCGTACCCGGCGCACCCTCCCCCGAGGAGCTGCTGGCCGACGACGTGAAGTGGACGACGCTCGTCCCCCGTACCCCCGTCGGCGGCCACGCGGCCAACGGCTTCGTCGTCACCGAGGAGCGCCGCTTCACCCACCTGCGGCTGCGCCAGTACCCCGACGGCGGCATCGCCCGGCTGCGGGTGTACGGCGAGGTGGTGGCCGACCCCGAGTGGCTGACCGCGCTGGGCACCTTCGACCTGGTGGCGCTGGAGAACGGCGGGCTGGCCGAGGACGCCTCGGACCGCTTCTTCTCGCCGCCGGTCAACAGCATCCTGCCGGGCCGTTCGCAGAAGATGGACGAGGGCTGGGAGACCCGCCGCCGCCGCGACAAGGGCCACGACTGGGTCAGCTACGTACTCGCCGGGCAGGGCCGCATCCGTGCCGTCGAGGTCGACACCGCCTGCTACCGGGGCAACGCCGCGGGCTGGGTGGCCCTCGTGGGGAAGGACGGCGAGACGGGGGAGTGGACCGAACTCCTGCCCCGCACCCGGCTCCAGCCCGACACCATCCACCGCTTCCTGCTGACCGACGCACCGCCGGTCACCCATGTGCGGATGGACATCTACCCGGACGGTGCGGTGGCCCGCCTGCGCCTGCACGGCTCCCTCACCGACGAGGGCACCCGCCGACTGCGGGCCCGCCACGCCGAGTTGAGCTGACGTCATCGGTTCCGGAGGGGCCGCGCCGCACCGCGGCCCCTCCGGTTCTCCGGTTCACGGAGGCGTGAACGACCGGCAAAATTCCGTGACTTGGCATTGACATGCCATCTACGCGCGTCACCATAGGGTGGCATGAGATTCCCCCCACGTCTTAGCCGTATCGGTGCCGTCGGAGCCCTTGCCGCCGCGATGTTCGTCGGTGGCCCCGCCCTCACCGCCGCCTCCGCGACCGCTGCGCCGGTGGCGCAGTCCGCGGTCGCGGCACCGCAGATCACCGCGGTCGGCGACATCTGTGAGTCGAAGCTCCCGGCCGAAGCCCACGACACCCTCGACCTCATCGAGCAGGGCGGTCCCTACCCCTACCCCCAGGACGGCACCGTCTTCCAGAACCGCGAAGGCATCCTGCCGGACCAGGAGCAGGGCTACTACCACGAGTACACCGTCAAGACTCCTGGCTCCGACGACCGCGGCGCGCGCCGCATCGTCACCGGCGAGAAGGACCAGGAGGACTACTACACGGCCGACCACTACGAGTCCTTCGACCTGATCGACTACACCTGCTGACCGGGCCTCTGACCGGGCCGACAGCCCGAGCCCCCACACCGAGCGTGCTCCGCGGCAAAGCCGCGGAGCACGCTTGCGTCTGGTTGCTCCCTTCGCGGGGTTCCCGTTCGAGGAACGGCCTCCGCAACTGAAAACGATCAGGCGGCGGTTGTCCCGTAATGGGACGACGGTCGCCGCTTTGCGGGTAACGTTCAGCCCTTACCCCAGGTGTCCAGCCCCCGGGGGTGGCTTACCCGGCGTAAACGGGTAACGTTTCCCCACAGAGAGTGATGCGTGGGCGGTAGATATGGGGAGTTACCGGTGAGAAACGGCCCGGAGGCGGTTACCTGCGGTGAGGCCATGCTGCTGATGCTCGCCGAGCCCGGCCTCCCACTGGAACGTGCGACGCAGTTCAGGCGTTCCGTGGCGGGCGCCGAGTCCAACGTCGCAGCGGGGCTTGCCAGGTTGGGCCACTGGGCCCGCTGGATCGGCCGCGTCGGGGACGACCCGGCCGGTGAGGCCGTGCTGCGGGAGCTGCGTGCCGACGGCGTCGACGTCTCCTGCGCCGAGATGGACCCCGAGTGGCCGACCGGCCTCCTGCTGCGCGACAGCCATCCGCACCGCGCCATCGATGTGCAGTACTACCGCTCGGGGTCGGCCGCCTCCCTGCTCAGCCCCGCGCAGATCACCCCCGAAGCCCTCGCGGGAGTACGGCTCGTACACGTCACCGGCATCACAGCGATGCTCTCCGACGACGCCGAGCAGGCCACCCGCGCCCTGATCGAAGGCGCCCGGCAGACCGGCGCCACCGTCTCCTTCGACCCCAACGTCCGCCGCAAACTGGGCACCGAGCACGAGTGGATCCGGCGCGTCGGCCCGCTGCTGCGCGAGGCCGATCTCGTGCTCGCGGGCGAGGACGAGCTGGAACTGCTGCTGGGCGCGGGCCCCGACGAGGGAGCCAAGGCCCTGCTGACGCTCGGCCGTGCCGGCACCGTCGTCGTCAAGCACCGCGACCACAGCGCCGTCGCGCACACCGCCGAAGGCCAGTGGCGGCAGCCGCCGTTCGAGGTGCCCGTCGTCGACCCGGTGGGCGCCGGCGACGCGTTCGCGGCGGGCTGGCTCTCCGCGCGGCTGCGCGGACTCGACCACCAGCAGGCGCTCGCCGAGGCGGCCTGCGTGGCCGCACTCGTCATCCAGGCCCCCGGCGACATCGACGGACTTCCCACGGCCGCAGCGCGCGACCGCGCACTCGAGGCGTTCACCCGGGGCATCGACCCGGTGCACCGCTGACTGCACTGACCGCACCCAGTACAGCCCGGTACGGCAAGGCCCCGGCCCCATCCGACAGATCAAGAGAGGCGGCGAACTGCCGTGTACCGCTGGGAGATCACCAGAGCGGCGCTGGAACAGCGCGTCTTCGCCATCGTCCGCGCGGACAGCTACGAGAAGGCCACCGCGACGGCCGACATCCTGCTCGGCGCGGGGCTCACCAGCCTGGAGATCTCGCTGACCACCCCGTACGCACTGGACGCGATCAGCACACTGCGCCGCGAGACCGGCGACGACTCGGTGATCGGCGCGGGCACCGTGCTCGACAGTGCCTCGGCCCGGCTCGCCGTCGACGCGGGCGCCCGCTTCCTCGTCTCACCCAGTCTCGACGAGGAGGTCATACGCACCGGACACCGCTACGGCGTGCCCGTCTTCCCCGGGATCACCACCCCCACCGAAATGGTCCGCGCTTTGGAGCTGGGCGCCGACGGGCTCAAGCTCTTCCCCGCCTCGCAGTACGGGCCCGGCTGGCTGCGGGACGTACGCGCTGCGCTGCCGCAGGCCCCCGTGCTGCCCACCGGCGGAGTCACCGTCGAGGCGGCGCCCGAGTGGATCGCGGCGGGCGCCGTCGCCTGCGGTATGGGTTCCGCGCTCACCGAGGGCGAGGACCGCGAGACGGTCGCCAAGCGGGTCACCGACCTTCTCCAGCGGCTGGAGGACGCGGTGCCGGGGGAGAGCAAGGGCAGCCACGGCTGAGCAGGGAGCGAAGGGGTTCCCGCCCTTGGCCGAAAACGCACCGGTGAAGTACCGGGCACCGGCTCCTACGCTCACCGTATGGCTGAACAGAGCGTGCTGGAACCGAGCCCGGACACCGACGGAATCGTCGATCTCGCCGCGCTGGGGGACGACTTCGTCCGCGACCCCTACCCCGTCTACGCAGCGCTGCGCCGACGTGGCCCCGTACACCACGTCCGGACCTCGGAAGGGGCGCTCGCCTGGCTGGTGGTCGGCCACGAGGCGGCGCGCGCCGCGCTCACCGACGAACGCCTCTCCAAGAGCTGGGCGAACGCCTCCCCGGACGCCGGGGGCCTCGTGGTCGCTCCCGGCACCCACATGCTGATCAGCGACCCGCCCGACCACACCCGGCTGCGCAAGCTGGTATCGAGGGAGTTCACCCCGCGCCGTATCGCCGCGCTGGAACCGCGTATCCGGGAGCTGACCGCAGGACTGCTGGACGCCATGCTGGCGAGCCCCGACGGGCGGGCCGACCTGGTCGCATCCCTGGCCTTCCCGCTCCCGATCGCGGTGATCTGCGAACTGCTGGGCGTGCCCGACCTGGACCGGGAGCGCTTCGGCGCATGGTCCGACCACGCGCTGAGCGCCGCGCCGGAGCAGGAGAGAAAGGAATCCGTGCAGGCGCTGGCCGGCTATCTGGCCCAGCTGCTGGAGCGGCAGCGCGCGCAGCCGGGCGACGATCTGCTGAGCACCCTGATCCGAACCAGCGACGAGGACGGCGACCGGCTCTCCACCGACGAACTGCTCGGCATGGCCTGGCTGTTGCTGATTGCCGGATACGAGACCACCGTGGGGCTCATCGCCAACGGCACCCTCGCGCTGCTGCGCCACCCCGACCAGCTCGCCGCGCTGCGTGCCGACCCGGCGCTGCTGCCGGGGGCCGTCGAGGAGATGCTGCGCTACGACGGTCCGGTCGAGGTGTCCACCTTCCGCTTCACGCTGGAGCCGGTCGAGATCGGCGGCACCCTGATCCCCGGGGACGGTCAGCTTGTACTGCCGGTGCTGGGCGACGCCGACCGCGATCTGGAGCGCTTCCCCGACGGGGACCGCTTCGACATCCGCCGCGAGGCACGTGGTCACCTCGCCTTCGGCCACGGCATCCACTTCTGCCTGGGCGCCCCGCTGGCCCGCCTGGAGGCGCGGATCGCCTTCGAGATGCTGCTGGAACGTACCGCCTCGCTGGAGCTCGACGCCCACCCCGCGGCGCTGAGGTGGCGGGAGGGAACGCTGCTGCGTGGGGTGACGAGTCTGCCGGTGCGCTTCGGTTGAGCCGGCCGGCGCGGGGTGGATGAGCGGGGTGGGTGAACCGCTGCCGGGGGTTGGTGGCGGGTCAGGTGCAGGGTGAGGTGTCGGACGGGAAACGTGTTGTGAAGCCCGGCGATGTGGTCTGGACCGGCTCGTAGGCTACTGGCATGCGGATCAGTCAGTGCCGGGAAGAAGACCTCGACCTGCTCGACCAGCACATGCCTTCCCGCGAGGCGACCTCGCACCATGAGGCTCGTTACGCGCGGCACCGGGAGGGCCGTGCCACCTTTCTCGTCGCCTGGCGGGACCGCCGCCCGGTCGGAAGCTGCGAGGTCCGCTGGGAGGGGTGCGCGGCGCCGGAAGTGCGGGCGGTACACCCTGACTGCCCCGAGGTGAACGGGCTCGGCATCTGGCCCGAGACGCTGCGCTCGGAGGGCATCGGCACCGCCCTCATCCGCGAGGCCGAGCGGCTTGCCGCGGACCGGGGGTGCCGGGTCATCGGTCTCGGGGTCGAGAAGAACAATCCGCGCGCCAAAGCGCTGTACCGCCGGCTCGGCTATCACGCTTCCGTGCCGTATCTGGACTGCTGGAGCTACGAGGACGGGGCGGGGGTGGCTCATCGGGTGGCCGACGCCTGCCTCTTCATGGTGAAGCCGCTGTAGCCCACCCCCCCGTCACCCCGTAATCACCGTGGCGGCCCCCCGGGCGGGATCATCTGGTCGGGCTGGTCTGCAAGGTGCTGGGGTCTACCGGGGTGCCCGTTGCGCGCGACAGCTCACAGGCTTCCGCGGTCAGGAGGGCCGCGAGAGCCTCCTGACCGTCGCAGGGGTTGGGGATCTCTCCGCGGAGGGCGCGGATGAAGGCGGCGATCTCCGCCTCGTAGGCAGGGCCGAACCGGTCGAGGAAGCCGGGCCAGGGCTTGTCCGGGGCCCAAGGCGCTGTCGGCTCCAGCGAGGTGAGGGGCGTGCGTGCGTCCAGGCCGACGGCGAACTGGTCCAGCTCACCTGCGAGCTCCATCCGCACGTCGTAGCCGGCCCCGTTGATCCGCGTGGCGGTGGCCGTGCACAGGGTGCCGTCGTCCAGGGTGAGGAGCGCGGCGGCGGTGTCCACGTCGCCCGCCTCCGCGAACATGGCGGGTCCCGCGGCGGAGCCGGCCGCGTAGACGGACACGACCTCCCGGCCGGTCACCCAGCGCACCGCGTCGAAGTCGTGGACGAGACAGTCCCGGTAGAGCCCTCCCGAGTGCGGCAGGTACTCGGCGGGCGGCGGCGCCGGGTCCGAGGTGAGGGCCCGAACGGTGTGCAGCCGTCCCAGCCGCCCGGCCTGCACAGCCTCCCGCGCTGCGGCGTATCCGGCGTCGAAGCGCCGCATGAAGCCGATCTGCAACAGGGTGCCCGCAGCCTCCACTTGCGCGAGCGCTTCGCGGGTGCCCGCCAGGTCCAGCGCGATGGGCTTCTCGCAGAAGGTGGGGAGTCCGCGCCGGGCCGCCGCGCGGATCAGCTCGGCGTGCGAGGCGGTCGCCGAGGCGATGACCACGGCGTGGATGTCCAGCGAGAACAGCTCGGCGACACTTGGCACCGAGGTGGCGTCGAGCGCGGCGGCGACCTCGACGGCGCGCATCGCGTCCGCATCCGTGACCACCAGCTCGGTGACCTCAGGATGGGCGCTGAGCGTGCGTGCGTGCAGGGTTCCGATCCGGCCGGTGCCGATGAGTCCGATGCGCATGGCCCTACGCTGGCGCGCCGCACTCGGCGCTGTCAACGTTTTGTCTTTTCGTCCTGACAATCGAATGTACGGTTCCCGGTGGAACGGAAGAGCACTACGCTCCCCTCCGTGGCCAAGAATGATCCGGTGGACCTCCAGCTCAGTGTGGACCGTTCCAGTCCTGTCCCGCTCTACTTCCAGCTCTCCCAGCAACTCGAGAGCGCCATCGAGCGGGGAAGACTGGCACCGGGCAGCCTGCTGGGGAACGAGATCGAACTGGCGGGCCGCCTCGGGCTGTCCCGTCCCACGGTCCGGCAGGCCATCCAGTCCCTCGTCGACAAGGGGCTGCTGGTGCGCCGCCGCGGCATCGGCACACAGGTCGTACACAGCCAGGTCAAGCGGCCCATGGAGCTGAGCAGTCTCTACGACGACCTGGAGGCGGCCGGCCAGCGCCCGGCAACCCGGGTGCTGCGGCAGGCCGTGGAGGAGGCGACGGCCGAGGTCGCCGCCGCGCTGGCGGTGCCGGAGGGCACCGAGGTGCTGCTGGTGGAGCGGCTGCGGCTGGCCCACGGCGAACCGATGGCCCATATGCGCAACCATCTGCCGGTCGACCTGCTCTCCCCGGGGCAGCGCGAGCTGGAGACGACGGGGCTATACCGGCTGATGCGCGGGGCCGGGGTGACGCTGCACTCCGCCCGGCAGACCGTGGGCGCGCGGGTCGCCGACTCGGCCGAGGCGGAACTGTTGGGGGAGGTCGAGGGCGCTCCGCTGCTGACCATGCAGCGCACGACGTACGACGACACGGGGCGGGCCGTCGAGTACGGCTCGCACCTCTACCGCGCCTCCCGCTACTCCTTCGACTTCCAGCTGCTGGTGCGCCCTTGACGACCCGATGTCCCTGACGACCCGACGTCCCTGATGTCCTGAGAGGTGTTCCGTGAGAGGTGTCCTGTGAGTGTGAGAGAGCCTGGCGCCGGTCCCGTTGACGGTCACCCCACTCGCCGCTACAAATCCGGGGCAGGTCGGGCGGGAGCGGACCCGTCGGACGGTTTCCGGCCACCGTGGCGGATACTTGGGCGAAGGTCCAGGGCGATTCCCGACGGTGACCGTCTACATATCCGTACCGAGAGAGCAGAACAGGTGGCCAGCGTGCAGAGGTCCCGGCGAAGGTCCCGTCCGTCCCGCAGATCCATACGCGCGGCCGGGGCCGCGGTGGCGGCGACGATCGTCGCGGCGGGTGCGCTCGCCGGATGCAGCAGCACCGGCGGCAAGCGGGCCGAGGAGGCGCGGGAGAACGCGGCCTCCGGCAAGGCCAACGTCACCACCCCGCGCTGGAAGATCGCCATGGTCACGCACTCCGGCGACGGCGACACCTACTGGGACATCGTGCAGAGCGGCGCGAAGCAGGCCGCCGCCAAGGACAACATCGAGTTCCTCTACTCGCACGACAAGGAAGCCGGCAAGCAGGCGCAGCTCGTCCAGACGGCGATCGACAAGAAGGTGGACGGCCTGATCGTCACCCTCGCCAAGCCGGACGCCCTGAAGAGCGTGGTCAAGAAGGCCGTCAAGGCGGGCATTCCGGTCATCACCATCAACTCCGGCCAGGAGGTCTCGCAGGACTTCGGCGCCCTGACCCATATCGGCCAGGACGAGGTGCTGGCGGGCGAGGCCGTCGGCCGGGAGCTGAACAAGCGGGGGAAGAAGAAGGCCATCTGCCTCGTCCACGAGCAGGGCAACGTCGGCCACGAGCAGCGCTGCGACGGCGTCGAGAAGACCTTCGACGGCAAGGTCAAGCCCCTGTTCGTGGACGGCACCAACATGCCGGGCGTGCAGTCGTCGGTGGAGGCCAAGCTCCAGTCGGACAAGAAGGTCGACGCCGTCGTCACGCTCGGCGCGCCCTTCGCGGCCACCGCGGCGCAGGCCAAGAAGAACGTCGGCAGCAAGGCCGAGATCGACACCTTCGACCTCAACGACAAGGTCGCGGCCGGGCTCAAGGACGGCACGATCGGCTTCGCCGTCGACCAGCAGCCCTACATGCAGGGGTACGAGGCCGTCGACCTGCTCTGGCTCTACCGCTACAACGCCGACATGCTCGGCGGCGGCAAGCCCGTGCTCACCGGGCCGCAGATCCTCACCAAGAAGGACGCCGGCAAGCTGGAGGAGCTGACGAAGCGGGGGACCCGATGACGGTCACGACCCAGCCCGGCAACCAGGACAACCAGCCCGGCGACCAGGGCGATCAGGGTGACCAGGGCGGCACGGCCGGCTCCGCGGAGCCCCAGGACGCCGCCCCGCTCCCGGAGAAGGTCGACGAGCGGCTGGTGCACCGGCCGTTGCTGGTACGGCTGCTGCGACGCCCGGAGTTGGGCGCCGTGGTGGGCGCCATCGCGCTGTTCGTCTTCTTCGCGCTGGTCGCCGACAGTTTCCTGCACCCCTCCAGCCTCTCCACGGTGCTCTACTTCTCCTCCACGCTGGGCATCATGGCGGTGCCGGTGGCGCTGCTGATGATCGGCGGGGAGTTCGACCTGTCGACCGGTGTGATGGTGACGTCCTCGGCGCTGGCCTCCTCGATGTTCAGCTACCAGATGACGGCCAACACCTGGGTGGGCGTTGGGGTCTCGCTGCTGGTCACGCTGGCGCTCGGGTTCTTCAACGGCTTCATGCTCACCCGGACGAAACTGCCCAGCTTCATCATCACGCTGGGCACCTTCCTGATGCTGACGGGCCTCAACCTCGGCCTCACCAAGCTGATCAGCGGGAAGGTCACCACCAAGACCATCAGCGATATGGAGGGCTTCGACTCGGCCCACGCCGTCTTCGCCTCCACGCTCGACGTCGGCAGCGTCGACATCCAGATCACTGTCCTGTGGTGGCTGTTGCTGGTGGCCGTCGCCACCTGGATCCTGCTGCGCACCAACGCCGGCAACTGGATCTTCGCGGTCGGCGGCGGGGTGGACGCGGCCCGCGCGGTCGGTGTCCCGGTCGCCCGTACGAAGATCGGCCTGTATCTGGGCGTCGCGTTCGCCGCCTGGATCTCCGGCCAGCATCTGCTGTTCAACTACGACACGGTCCAGTCGGGCGAGGGCGTCGGCAACGAGCTGATCTACATTGCCGCGGCCGTCATCGGCGGCTGTCTGCTGACGGGCGGCTACGGCTCCGCCGTCGGCGCCGCCGTGGGCGCCCTCATCTTCGGCATGGCCAACAAGGGCATCATCTACGCGCAGTGGGACCCGGACTGGTTCAAGTTCTTCCTCGGCGCGATGCTGCTGCTCGCGACGCTGCTGAACGCGTGGATCCGGAAGCGGGCGGAGGCGACCCGATGAGCGGGAAGAGTGCCAAGACGAGCGCCAAGACGAGCGCCGGGACGAGTGCCGCGCAGGCGGTGGACGCCGAGGCCCTTGTCGAGCTGAGCGACGTCAGCAAGTACTACGGCAACATCCGTGCCCTGGAGGGCATCTCCCTCCAGGTGCGGCCCGGCGAGATCACCTGTGTGCTCGGCGACAACGGCGCGGGCAAGTCCACCCTCATCAAGATCATCTCGGGACTGCACCAGCACGACGGCGGCACCTTCCGCATCCAGGGCGAGGAGACTCGCCTCGCCTCCCCGCGCGAGGCGCTGGACCGTGGGATCGCCACCGTCTACCAGGACCTCGCCGTCGTTCCGCTGATGCCCGTGTGGCGGAACTTCTTCCTCGGCTCCGAGCCGGTGATCGGGCGCGGGCCGCTGCGCCGGCTCGACGTCCAGCACATGCGGCGCACCACCCACAGCGAGCTGCTGCGGATGGGGATCGACCTGCGCGACGTCGACCAGCCGATCGGGACGCTCTCGGGCGGTGAGCGGCAGTCCGTCGCCATCGCGCGCGCCGTGCACTTCGGGGCGAAGGTGCTGGTGCTGGACGAGCCGACGGCCGCACTCGGCGTGAAGCAGAGCGGTGTGGTGCTCAAGTACGTCGCCGCCGCGCGGGACGCCGGGCTGGGTGTCGTACTGATCACTCACAATCCGCACCACGCCTATCTCGTAGGGGACCGGTTCGTGCTGCTCAAGCGCGGCGCCATGGCCGGGGCCTATGAGAAGGCCGAGCTGGAGCTGGCGGAGCTGGTGCGGCAGATGGCGGGCGGCTCGGAGCTGGAGGAGCTCAGCCATGAGCTGGAGCGCGGCTGAGGGGCGGGGTCCCGGGTCCGGGGTCCGGGGTCCGTAAAGGGACGGACCCCCAGCACTTGTGCGCCGGACGACGTACGGTTGATCCCTGGCAGAATCGGGCGCGCCCGTAGGACCCCTCCCAGAGAGACGACCACTCTTGAACGCGGACAGCTTTCAGCGAGCAGACAGGGTCTACCGACGGCGGACGGGCCCCAGCCCCAGCGTTCTGCGGACCGTCAGCACCCGCGAGCGGCGCTCCCACCTGTCGGCTCCCCGCGTTCCCACCGTCGGCATCGACATCGGCGGCACCAAGGTCATGGCCGGCGTCGTCGATGCCGACGGAACGATTCTGGAGAAGGTCCGCGCCGAGACGCCGGAGAAGTCCAAGAGCCCCAAGGTGGTCGAGGACACCATCGCCGAGCTGGTCCTCGACCTCTCGGACCGGCACGACGTGCACGCCGTCGGCATCGGCGCGGCGGGCTGGATCGACGCGGACCGCTCCCGGGTGCTGTTCGCGCCGCACCTCGCCTGGCGTGACGAACCCCTCAAGGACGCGCTCACGGCCCGGCTGGCCGTCCCGGTCATGGTCGACAACGACGCGAACAGCGCGGCCTGGGGCGAGTGGCGGTTCGGCGCGGGACGCGGCGAGGACCACCTGGTGATGATCACGCTGGGCACCGGCATCGGCGGGGCCATCCTGGAGGACGGCCGGGTCAAGCGCGGCAAGTACGGGGTGGCCGGTGAGTTCGGCCATATGCAGGTGGTGCCCGGTGGCCACCGGTGCCCGTGCGGCAACAGAGGGTGCTGGGAGCAGTACAGCTCGGGGAACGCGCTGGTGCGCGAGGCCCGGGAGCTGGCGGCTGCGGAGTCGCCCGTCGCCTACGGGATCATCGACCGGGTGGGCGGCCAGGTCGGCGACATCACAGGCCCGCTCATCACGGAGCTCGCCCGCTCCGGCGACGCCATGTGCACGGAGCTGTTCCACGAGATCGGCTCCTGGCTGGGGGTCGGCCTGGCCAACCTCGCCGCGGCACTGGACCCGTCCTGCTTCGTGATCGGCGGCGGGGTCAGCGCGGCCGACGAACTGCTGATCGAGCCCGCCAGAGAGGCGTTCAGACGCCAGCTGACGGGACGCGGCTACCGCCCCGAGGCCCGCATCGTGAAGGCACAGCTGGGTCCCGAGGCCGGTATGGTCGGTGCCGCGGACCTCGCCCGGCTGGTTGCCCGCCGCTTCCGGCGCGCCAACCGCCGCCGGCTGGAGCGCTACGAGCGCTACGAGCGGGCGGCGGACAACCTGCGCCGGGCCGTCGGCCAGTGACCAGGGCCGCGACGCCCGCCGTGACGACATCCACCACACCCTCTGAGACGCCCAGCGCCATGCCGCACACGGACGACAGCCCACGCCCCCACGAGCCCGCCGAACCCCGCCGGCGCCCCCCGCACCGGCCACGCCACCGCCTCGCCGTCCTGGCGATCGTGGTGCTGCTCATCGCACTGCCGAGCGGCTACCTGGTGCAGTCCGCGTTCCAGAGCCGCTCCAGCGGCAAGGACAAGGAGCGCGCGGCAGCCGCCACGAGCCTCACCTACGCCCGGCCCCCCAAGGCCAGTCAGCGGATCTACAACGTCCCGGTGCCGGTCTCGGCGACCCGGGTGGCCTTCTACGAGGCGAACGCTTGGCAGAAGAGCACGATGTGGGTGCAGTTCCGTACCAGCCCCAAGCGGCTCAATGAGTTCCTCGGCGACATCGGCACCGGTAAATCCGAGCTGGAGAAGGGCGAGATCGCCATCAGCGGCAAATACGCCAGGGAGGTCGGCTGGCGCTTCGACGAGCCCCGGAGCCACTACCGGAGCGCCCGTATCGAGCAGCCCAAGAGCAAGCCCGACCTGGCGATCACCGTGGACACGACATTCAAGAGCAGGCCCCGCGTCTACGTCGTCTCCACCACTGAGTTCTGAGTTCCGCACGTTTTCTCCACACCGTCCTCGCGACCGCACAGGAACGCCCCTCACAAACGCCCCCGCGCGGTACGTTCCGAACACCGCTCGATAGCGTGAACGCGTGAGTAACGGCCGTACGTACCCCACCCTGTCCCGAACGCCCGCCCGAGGTGAAGCACGGTGACCCCCGCCCAGACGCTCCAGCACCGGACCGACGGGCCCGACAACGCGCCCGTGCTCGTTCTCGGCCCCGCCCTCGGCACCACCTGGCACATGTGGGACCGGCAGATCCCCGAGCTGACCCGCAACTGGCGGGTCCTCCGGTTCGACCTGCCCGGACACGGCGGCTCACCCGCGTACTCCGCCGACTCGGCCGACGCCTTCGCCGAGCGGCTGCTTGCCACCCTCGACAGGCTGGGTGTCGAACGGTGCGGCTACGTGGGCTGCTCCCTCGGCGGCGCCATCGGCATCCAGCTCGCCCTGCGGGCCCCGCAGCGCGTCACCTCGCTCGCGCTGATCTCCGCCTCGCCGCGCTTCGCCACCCCCGACAGCTGGCGGCAGCGGGGGGTCGTCATCCGCACCAACGGGCTCGACCCGATCGCCCGCACCACCCCCGAACGCTGGTTCACGCCCGGTTTCGCCGCCGCGCAGCCCGCGATCGTCGAATGGGCGGTGCAGATGGTCCGCACCACCGACCCCGGCTGCTACATCGCGGCCTGCGAGGCGCTGGCCTCCTTCGACGTGCGCGAGTCGCTGGGCCGGATAGGGGTGGGCACGCTGGTCGTCGCGGGCGCCGAGGACGAGGTCACCCCGCCCGCCGAGGCCCGTGCGCTGGTCGCCGGTATCCCGGACGCCCGGCTGGCCATCGTGCCCGGCGCCTCGCATCTGACGCCCGTCGAGCAGCCCGGCGCCGTCACGGACCTGCTCATCCGGCACTTCACCACCACATGGCAGGAGTCGGCCGCGGGCCCCCCTGCCCCGGCGCCCGTCATCAGCCCCGTACCGCAGCAGGCGTCCGCCGTCGCCGAGCTGGAGTCCGGCGAGGGGTCCGCGCTGCGCACCGACGCCTACGAAGCGGGCATGAAGGTGCGCCGCGAAGTGCTCGGCGACGCCCATGTGGACCGCTCCCTCGAGGAGACCGACGACTTCACCGAGGACTTCCAGAACTTCATCACCCGTTACGCCTGGGGCGAGGTGTGGACCCGCCCCGGCATCGACCGGCGCACCCGCTCGGTGATCACTATGACCGCGCTCGCGGCCCAGGGCCACCACGACGAGCTGGCCTTCCATGTCCGGGCCGCGCTGCGCAACGGACTGACCCCGGACGAGATCAAGGAAGTGCTGCTCCAGACCGCGGTCTACTGCGGGGTGCCCGTCGCCAACGCCGCCTTCGCCGTCGCCCAGCGCGTGATCCGGGAAGAGACCACTCCGGAGGACCGCAGAGCGGGCGAAGAGGAGAATGAGCCGCATGGGAACTGACGCGAACGACACCCCGCTGAAGCTCACCAAGCAGGGCCACTCCTGCGTCCGCCTGGAGAAGGACGGCCGTACGCTCGTCATCGACCCCGGCGGCTTCAGCGAGCCGGAGGCCGCGCTGGGCGCGGACGTGCTGCTGGTCACCCACGAGCACCCCGACCACTTCGACGAGCTGCGGCTGCGCGCCGCCATGGAGGCCAACCCGGAGGCCGGGATCTGGACGCTGCGCAGCGTCGCCGAGCAGATCTCCGGCGCCTTCCCCGGGCGCGTCCACACCGTCGGGCACGGCGACACCTTCGAGGCGGCCGGCTTCGAGATCGAGGTGCACGGCGAGCTGCACGCGGTCATCCATCCCGACATCCCGCGCATCACCAACATCGGCTTCGTGGTCGACGGTCTGGTCTTCCACCCCGGCGACGCCCTCACCGTCCCCGAGCGCCCCGTCAAGACGCTGCTGCTGCCGCTGCACGCCCCGTGGAACAAGCTCTCCGAGGTCCTCGACTACGTGCGCGCCGTCAGCCCCGCGCAGGTGTACGACATCCACGACGGCCTGCTCAACGACAACGGCCTCGGAGTCTACGGCCGGATGCTGGGCAAGGGCGGTCCGGGAACGGGTGGCGCGGCGCACAACCACCTCCACTCGGGGGAGCGTGTCCGACTGGCGCGGTAGCCTGCATGCTCCCGGGGGACGACCCCCGTGACCCCCGACGGAGTCTGCATGCGTATTGCCACCTGGAACGTCAACTCGATAACAGCCCGGCTGCCCCGACTGACACAGTGGCTGGAGTCCGCCCAGCCCGACGTGCTGTGCCTGCAGGAGCTGAAGGTGTCCGACGATGCCTTCCCGCAGCAGGAGCTGCGCGCGCTCGGCTACGAGTCGGTCGTCAGCGCGCAGGGCCGCTGGAACGGCGTCGCCGTCCTCTCCCGCGTGGGCATCGAGGACCCCGCGCTCAGCCTGCCCGGCGCGCCCGCCTGGGAGGGCGCCGTCGAGGCCCGCGCCGCCGCCGCCACCTGCGGCGGGGTACGGGTGTGGTCGCTGTACGTGCCCAACGGGCGCGAGGTGGGGCACCCGCACTACGAGTACAAGCTGGAGTGGCTGGCAGCGCTGCGTGACGCCGCGGAGAAGTTCGCCTCCGCCGCGATGCCGTTCGCAGCGCTCGGCGACTTCAACATCGCGCCGACCGACCGTGACGTCCATGACATCGCGGAGTTCTCGGGGTCCACCCATGTGACCTGCCGCGAACGGGAGGCGCTGGCGGCGCTGGAGGCGGCGGGGGTGTCGGACGTCTATCCCCGCCCGCTGAAGTACGACGTGCCGTTCACCTACTGGGACTACCGGCAGCTGTGCTTCCCGAAGAACCGCGGCATTCGGATCGATCTCGTCTACGGGAACGAGGCGTTCACCACCGCGGTGTCGGACGCGTACGTCGACCGCGAGGCCCGCAAGGGCAAGGGCGCCTCGGACCACGCCCCGGTCGTCGTCGACCTGGAGCTGTAAGAGGGCCGTCCGCCCACCCGCCCCCGAGCCGGGACGGGTGGGCGGCGAACGGACGGCCGCGGGGGCTCAGCCGGCCAGCAGCTTCAGGTCGATGGACTCGCCGATGGCCCGCAGCCCCGCGTCACCGGGGTGCAGATGGTCGCCCGAGTCGTACTTCGGCAGCATCCGCGCGGGATGCGCCGGGTCCCGTACGACCTGGTCGAAGTCGAGCACGGCGTCGAATTTCCCGGCGTTCTCCCGTACGAAGGCGTTCACCTTCGTACGCTTCGCGTCGACCTCCGCCGTGCAGTCGTGATAGCCCTCGCACGGCGTGATCGTCGCAGCAACGACCCGCAGCCCGCGCTCCTTCGCCCTTGCGGAGATGGCCTTCATCCCGGCGATGACGTCCTCGGCCGAGGCGCCCCAGCGCACATCGTTGATGCCTTCGAACAGCACCACGGTGCGGGCGTTGGTCTGGGCGAGGACGTCCCGCTCCAGGCGGTGCTGGGCACTGACTCCGGCCGTGTCGGTGCTGATGCCGTCGCCGGGGTAGCGGTCGGTGACGATGCGGTTGGCGGAGATGCCGTGGTTGAGGACGCCGAACTTCGGCACCTCGTTCTGGGCCAGCAGCCGGCCGGCCAGCACGTTGGGCCAGCGCCGGTTGGCGTCGGGGGTGGAGTGGTCGCCGTCGGTGATGGAGTCACCGAGAGCGACCACCGAGCCCGGCCCGCCCTTGACATCGACGCCGGTCAGGAACGGCCACATCGTCAGGGAGCGGGTGAAGGCGGCACCGCCCGCGTCGCCCGTACGGTCACCGCTGCCGCCCTCGCTCAGATACGAGCGCTGCTGCGTCTTGCTGTGCACCGGTGCGGCGGGGACGGGGTCCGGCAGATGGATGCTGACCAGCAGATTGGTGTCGGAGGGCACATCGAAGCCGACGGGGTCACTGACGGCTCGGGCACCCGCGGGGATGCGGGTTCCGGCGTGCCCGCCGTCGAAGGTGAGCGGTGTCGGGCGCCGGTTCGCGGCGGCGCCGTCCTTCTGCACAGCGATGGAGGCGTGGCCGATGCGGACGGGCTCGGCGGCGAAGGTGTTCTCCAGCCGGATCCGGGCCCGGGGGCCGCCGGCGGAGGTGTGCACGACGAGCCGCAGCGTCTGGTCCTGCCACTTTCCGGTCCCGGTGTAGCCGCCGGTGCTGGCGGACCAGCTGCCGGTCCAGCCGGCGGTCTCGGGACGTACGGCGAGGTCGAAGACGTGCAGGTCGGCGTCGGCGCCGGGGTCCTGCGGCAGCGTGACGGAGCTGACGTCGCGACCGCGTTCGAGCGGCACGGTGACCGCGTAGAGCCGCGCCTTCTCGGTCAGCTGGTCGCCCTGCCGGGTGTTGAGGTGGGGGAGGGCGACGGCCTTGGTGGCGAGCGGGCCCCCGCGCCAGTCGCCCACGGAGAGGGTGTAGGTGCTGTGGGAGCCGTCCCGGTAGCGCACGGTTCCCTTGCCGCCGACGGCGTCGGCCGGACCGTGCGGCGAGGTGGCGGCCACCAGGAAGGAGAGGGCGTTGCCGCGTCCGCCGACCCGTACCTGCTGTCCGTCGGCGCGTACGTTGTCGGGCCGGCCCGGGGCCCGGTCGGGCCGGCGCAGCGGGGCCGCGTCCAGGTCGAGCCGAGTACCGGGGGACCAGCCCGCGGCCTTGAGGTCCTGTGCGGAGAGGGAGCGCCCTGCGCCGTCGAAGTCGGCGGCTTCGGGCTTGGCGTCGTCGCTGACGGCGCGGTTGTTGTAGAGCTGCTCCAGGGGGAGCGCCCGATCGGTGGGGGTCGCGGCGGGCTGTGCTGTCTGCTGGGTGGGGTCCTGCGCTGTGGCGGTCGCCGCCAGGGTCGGAGCGGTTGCGGATACGGCGGCCACCAGGACGGTGAGGGATCTGATCCAGGTACGTCTGTGCACGTGATGCCCTCTCGTGGTACTCCATCAGCCTTGTGTGCACCTCGGATTCCATCGAGGCGGGGTGAAGTTAGAGAGGCCCTGACGCGTCGTCAAGGTGTCCGGCAGCTCAAACCGGCCAGGCTCCTTGCACAGCGCGCCTATGGTGCCCGGTGGCGGGAGAATGCCACGCTGATTACATGGACTTCCCCTTTCTGGACAACTGGCGCAAGCCCCACCCGGATGCCGAAGGGGCGGGAGCACCGACCGATCAGCTGTCGGACGGTCCGGGGAGTGCGGCGCAGCTCCTCTCCGAGTGCGAACTGCTGCGCGAGCACGCACGTGCCGCCGGTGTCGAACTGGACGACTCCGTGGAGTCCTTGGCCGCGCTGGACCAGCTGCTGCCGCACTGGCGCGAGGACCCGGAGGTCACCCCGTGGCTCGGCTCCGACGCCGGGCTCTATCTGGGGACCGTGATGGTGCGGGCTGTACCCGGCGCCCGGTGGGTGCTGTGGCCGGACGGGCAGCCGGTGGTACGGCTGCCGTCCGGCCGGGAGGTGGATGTGCTGGAGGAGGGCGGTGCCTGGGCCGAGACGGGCTCACCGGAGCTGTCCCAGGCGTATGCGGAGGTCAGCGAGGACTGACGGTACGCCGCACGGTGTATCTGGCGCGCTGCGTGTCATCCCGGTAGTGACCCATTCGGCCCGATAGTTTCCACTTCCTATGGAATCGCCGCCTCTGGAATCGCTGCCCATGGAACCGCTGATCGAGCTGCGCGGAGTCAACAAGCACTACGGCACGCTGCATGTGCTCCGGGACATCGACCTCACCGTGGGCCGCGGCGAGGTGGTCGTCGTCATCGGTCCCTCGGGCTCCGGCAAGTCGACGCTGTGCCGCACCATCAACCGGCTCGAGACGATCGGCTCCGGCACGATCACCCTGGCGGGGCACCCCCTCCCGGCGGAGGGCCGGGAGCTGGCCCGGCTGCGTACCGAAGTCGGCATGGTCTTCCAGTCCTTCAACCTCTTCGCTCACAAGACCGTGCTGGCCAACGTGGCGCTCGCGCCCATCAAGGTGCGCGGCAGGAAGAAGGACGAGGCTCACGCGCAGGCCCGTGAGCTGCTGCGCCGGGTCGGCCTCGTCGAGCACGCGCAGAAGTACCCGGCGCAGCTCTCCGGCGGTCAGCAGCAGCGGGTGGCCATCGCACGCGCCCTGGCCATGGACCCGCAGGCCCTGCTGTTCGACGAGCCGACCTCCGCGCTGGACCCGGAGATGATCAGCGAGGTCCTGGACGTCATGCAGCAGCTCGCCCGGGACGGGATGACGATGGTCGTCGTCACCCACGAGATGGGCTTCGCCCGCTCGGCGGCCAACCGTGTGGTGTTCATGGCCGACGGCCGGATCGTCGAGGACCGCTCACCGGAAGAGTTCTTCACCGCGCCCCGCAGCGAGCGCGCCAAGGACTTCCTCTCCAAGATCCTCAAGCACTGAGAGGGGCCCGGTCGTGCGTACGCCTGCTCCGTCGAGCCTCGTCACCCTCATCCGCCGCGGTCTGGCCGCCGGGCTCGTGCTGGCCGCCACCGCGTGCGGGGCCTCCGGCAGCCCGCCCGCGCGCGGTCCGCAGCCCGGCAAGCTGCCGCACTACGCCGTCGTCAAAGGCTTCTCCCTCCCCTCGTCGCCCACCTGGAAGAGCGCCCACCAGCGCGGAAAGCTGACCGTCGGCGTCAAGGAGGACCAGCCGGGCATGGGCGAGAAGAACCCGGCCACCGGCGTCTACACGGGCTTCGATGTGGAGATCGCCAAGATGATGGCGGCCTCGCTCGGCTTCGACCCGGACAAGCAGATCGAGTACAAGGCCATCGCCTCGGCCAACCGGGAAACCGCCCTGCAGAACGGCCAGATCGACTACTACGTCGGCACCTACACCATCAACGAGGGCCGCAAAAAGCTGGTCGGCTTCGCCGGGCCCTACTACATCGCCGGGCAGCGGCTGCTGGTCCGCAGGGACGAGAAGCGGCTCAAGGGGCCGCAGGACATGGCGGGCAGGAAGATCTGCTCCGCCGTCGGCTCGACCCCGCTCCAGCGCATCCAGTCGGACTACCCGCGCGCCGAAGCCGTCGCCTACGACAGCTACGCCATCTGCGTCGACAACCTCCTCAACAACCAGGTCGACGCGGTCACCACGGACGACACCATCCTGCTGGGCTACGCGGCCAAGGACCCCCGGCGTCTGAAGGTCGTCGGCAAGGCGTTCTCCGAGGAGCCGTACGGCATCGGCGTACCCCGCCAGGACCGGGCGCTGGCCGGGGCGCTTGATGCGGCGATCACCGCACGCGAGAAGAACGGCGACTGGAAGCGGGCCTACGACACCACCCTCGGGCTCTCCGGCCGCCCGGCCCCCAAGCCGCCCCGCGTCGACCCGGCGCTGACGCGCTGAGGAGCTGCCGGGCCGACGAGCGCCGGGCTGCCGAACTGCCGAACTGCCGAGCTGAGAGGAACGCGAACGGCTCCATGGATGTACTGACAGAGAACTTCTCCCTCTACGGCGAGGGCTTCTGGGGGACCGTAAAGCTGACCGTCTACTCCTCCCTGCTGGCTCTCGCGGTGGGCGTGGCGATGGCGGGGTTCCGGGTGGCACCGGTGCGGGCCCTGCGCGTGGTGGGCACCACGTGGGTGACGGTGCTGCGCAACACCCCGCTGACGCTGCTGTTCTTCGCGATGCTGCTGGGGCTGCCCCGCTTCGGCGTCGCGCTGCCGTTCGAGCTGTTCGCCGTGCTGGCGCTGGGCTGCTACACCTCCTCGTTCATCTGCGAGGCGGTGCGCTCCGGGATCAACACCGTGCCGGTCGGCCAGGGCGAGGCGGCCCGCAGCCTGGGGATGACCTTCGGCCAGACGCTGGGCACGGTGGTACTGCCGCAGGCGTTCCGCAGCGTCATCGCGCCGATCGGCTCCACCCTGATCGCGCTCGCCAAGAACTCCGCGATCGCCGGCTCCTTCAGCGTCGTCGAACTGCTGAGCACCTACAAGACGCTCAGTGAGAACGGCTACAGCGTCATCTGGAGCTTCGTGTGGATCGCGGTGGGCTATCTGATCCTGACGCTGGCGATCAGCGCCCTCTTCCACGCGATGGAACGGCGCTGGGGGGTGGCCCGATGAGCCTCACCGCACTCAGCCCGAAGCGTGCGCCGCGTACCGGGCAGGAGGCGCCCTCGGCGCTCTACGACATCCCCGGACCCAAGGCGCGGGCCCGGCACCTGGGCTACGGAATCGTCGCCGGACTCGCCCTGCTCGCCCTGGTGGCATGGGTGATTCATCTCCTTGTCGACACCGGGCAGTTCGCCTACGTCAAATGGCGGCCGTTCGGTTACGAGGGAGTACAGGAGCTGCTGCTGCGCGGCCTCGGCAACACCCTGAAGGCGTTCGCGTTCGCCGCCGTGCTGGCCCTGGCGCTGGGCGCCGTGCTGGCCGCCGGACGGCTTTCCGAGCACCGGCCGGTGCGCTGGGTGAGCACCGTGCTGGTGGAGTTCTTCCGGGCCATGCCCGTGCTGGTCATGATCTTCTTCGTCTTCGTGGCCCTGGAGGTTCAGCCGCTGCCCGCGCTGGTGACCGGGCTGACCCTTTACAACGGCTCCGTGCTCGCGGAGGTCTTCCGCTCCGGTGTGGTCTCCGTCGACCGGGGCCAGCGGGAGGCCGCCTACGCGCTCGGCATGCGCAAGACCCAGGTCATGGTGTACGTGCTCGTGCCGCAGGCGGTGCGGGCCATGCTGCCGACGATCATCAGCCAGCTCGTCGTCGCCCTGAAGGACACCTCGCTCGGCTTCCTGATCACGTACGAGGAGTTCCTGCACGCCGGGCGGCTGATCGCCATCAACATGGACTACACGATGCCGTTCATCCCCGTGGTGATCGTGATTTCGGCGATCTACATCGGGCTGTGCATGCTGCTGTCGTGGTTCGCCAACTGGGTCGCGCGGCGCGAGCGCGGCAACGTCAAGAACGAGGCCGTCTCCGTGGCCCCGCCCCAAGCCGCACCCACCATGCCGGGCACCCGCCTGTGAGGAGGGCCCCCGGGCTCACGTTGGGGCCGTGGTGGCCGCGCGGGTCACATCGGCGACCAGCTCGACCACATCGGGTCCGTACGCCTCCGAGTTGTTGACCTTCAACAGCAGGCAGAAGTCCCCGTTGCGCCCGTGCTGCCGGGCCAGCCGCGCGTGTTCTTACGGCGCCCAGGGCTTGCCCGGCGGACGTTGCTGCGCCCCTCCGCTGTTCCGGTAGGGAGTGCCCCTGCCCGGAGCTCGCAGGCTGCGGGTGTCGTTGTGGCTGGTCGCGCAGTTCCCCGCGCCCCTGACGGGGCGCGGTCCCCTGCTGCGAAGCTTGGGCAGTCTGCTCCTCCAGCCTCCGGCCGGGAGGTGCCCCTGGGGGACCCCTGCTCGAAGCAGCTTGGGGGAGCAGGGTGGGCAAGCGCAGCCCCCCATGCCGGGTACGCAAGACCCGCCGGACACGGTCTACTCCGAGCGCGACTCCATGACGCCGCAGCGTAGGCCCTCGCCGGTGGCGCGGGCCGACCGGGTGACGGCACCCCCTCCCGATGCAGGGTACTGACGCAGCCGCGTCAACCGCATTACGCTGCGCGGATCACGCGTTGTCCCGCGGAGCACGCACGAAGGAGGCCCCCGCATGACGCCCTCTCCCGAAAGCCCCCCTCCGACCCCGGAGGACCCGTCCGCGAGCACCGCTGGGCGGGGCACCCCCTCCCGGCGGCGTCGTACGGCGCAGAGTCTCATCGCTGTGCTCGGCAGCGGGGCCGTGGTGGCGGGGCTCATGGGTGCCGCTGCTCCGGCGGGCACGACCGCAGGAGGGAACCCCGCGGGGCACGGCGGCCCTCCCGCCAAGTCGCCGGTGGCGACGGGCCACGGAGGCGCCGTGTCCAGCGTTGACCCGGACGCGTCCGCAGCCGGCATCGAGGTGCTCAAGAACGGCGGCACGGCCGCCGACGCGGCCGTGGCGACGGCCGCGGCCCTCGGCGTGACGGAGCCGTACTCGGCGGGCGTCGGTGGCGGCGGATACCTCGTGTACTACGACGCGGCCAGCCGCAAGGTGCACACCATCGACGGCCGGGAGAGGGCCCCGCTCAGCGCGGACAAGGAGCTGCTCACGGAGAACGGCAAGGCCATCCCGTTCGACCAGGCGGTCACCAGCGGCCTCGGCGTGGGCACGCCGGGCACCCCGGCCACCTGGGAGAAGGCGCTCCGCGCCTACGGCAACAAGTCGCTCGCGCAGACCCTGCGGCCCGCCACCAAGCTGGCGAAGCGCGGCTTCACGGTCGACGAGACCTTCCGCAAGCAGACCGCCGAGAACGAGGACCGCTTCCGCGACTTCCCCGCGAGCGCGGACCTGTTCCTGCCGGGCGGCAAGCTGCCCGAGGTCGGCTCCACCCTCAAGAACCCCGACCTGGCCCGCACCTACGAGGAGTTCTCCCGCAAGGGCACCAAGGCCCTCTACCACGGCGAGCTGGGCCGCGACGTCGTACGGACGGTGCGCAAGCCTCCCGTGGCGAAGGGCGCGAACCGCAAGGTGCGGCCCGGCGACATGACGGCGAAGGACCTGCGCGCCTACCGGGCACTGTCCCAGCAGCCGACCCGTACCGACTACCGGGGCCTGGACGTGTACGGCATGGCGCCCTCCTCCTCCGGCGGCACCACCGTCGCCGAGGCGCTCAACATTCTCGAACGCAGCGATCTGGGCTCCCTCAGCGAGAGGAAGTATCTGCACCGCTATCTGGAGGCGAGCCGTATCGCGTTCGCCGACCGTGGCCGTTGGGTGGGTGACCCCGCGCAGGAGAACGTGCCGACCGAGGGGCTGACCTCGCAGCGGTTCGCGGACTCCCGCGCGTGTCTGATCGACGACGACAAGGTCCTCAAGAGCCCGGTGGCACCGGGCGACCCGCGCGACCCGAAGGAGTGCGAGCGCGGCGACAAGGACCAGGCGGCGCGCACCACGTACGAGGGGCCGAACACCACCCACCTCACCGTCGCCGACAAGTGGGGCAACGTCGCCGCGTACACCCTCACCATCGAGCAGACGGGCGGCAGTGGCATCACCGTCCCCGGCCGCGGCTTCCTGCTCAACAACGAGCTGACCGACTTCTCCTTCGTGCCCGTCGCCCCCGGTGTCCACGACCCGAACCTGCCCGGGCCGGGTAAGCGTCCGCGCTCCTCGATGTCGCCGACCGTGGTCCTGAAGCACGGCAAGCCGGTGCTCGCGCTGGGCTCGCCGGGGGGCTCGACGATCATCACGACGGTGCTGCAAACCCTCACCAATCACCTCGACCGCGGGATGCCGCTGGTCGACGCCATCGCGGCGCCCCGCGCCAGTCAGCGCAATGCCGCGCAGACCGAGGCGGAACCGAAGCTGATGGACAGCAAGGTGCGCCGCGAACTGGAGGCGCTGGGGCACTCGTTCAAGGCGAACCCGGAGATCGGCGCCGCCACCGGCGTACAGAAGCTGGGGGACGGTCGATGGCGTGCCGCGGCCGAACGGGAGCGCCGTGGCGGCGGTTCGGCGATGGTCGTCCGTCCGACGGGAAGCTGACCAGCACGGACGCACCGGGCCTGACCCGTCGCTCAGCACCGGCGGCGGGTCCGGCCGGCCCTCAGCCGAGAAAGTCCGCCACCAGTTCGCCGGTCTCCTCGGCCCGTAGGTAGGGCATGGCGTGGTGCGAGACCCCCGGCACGGTGGCCGTCTCGATCTCCGGCATCCACTGGCGGGCGTGTGCCTCGACACGGCGTACGTCGTGCGCCCGGCTCGCGCCCGCCGACAGGACCAGTGCGGGGGCGGCGAGTTCGCGCAGCGCCGTCGGCTTAGGGCGGGGGCCGGTCACCGGCTTCTGCTGCGGGAACTCGGCCGCCGCGCCGTACAGTGCGCGCCACGCCGCGATGCCGGGGTCGCCGTCGGCCTCGCCGGGCCCGCCGGTCTCCCAGTCGAGGAAGGCCAGAGCCCGGGCCGCCGTCGGGCGGGCCAGCAGCGGCAGGGCCCGCAGCAGATAGCGCGGGCTGAACCCCGCGAAACACTGGGTCGGGTCGAGCAGCGCCAGCTTGCGTACGCGGTCCGGGGCGTGCAGCGCGAAGGTCAGGGCGAGCCAGCCGCCGTAGGAGTGCCCGCACACATCGGCTCGCGGTACGCCGAGCCCGTCGCAAACGCCTGCCAGCCACTCCAGCAACTCCGCCACCGAACGCGGCGGGTGGTCGCCGGACTCGCTGAGGCCCGGTTCTCCGATGCGGTCGACGGCGTAGAGGCGCCTGGTGCGGATCAGCCCGGCCGCGGTGGCGTACCACCCGGCGGCCGTGGTTCCTCCACCGTGCAGCAACAGGAGCGGCGGGGCTTCCGCCGGGCCGCAGGCCAGCACGTGCGTGGTGCCGTGCGGAGAGGTGAGGCCGAGGCGTTCGGTCTCGCGGGGCCAGTGGTCGAGCACGGCGTCGTAGGCAGCGCGGAAGCGCGGTCCGACAGCGGGCGGGGCGGAGTCTGGGTGCATGGCGGAGCCTCCGAATTTCTCTCGCTGAGCGAGATATTATCCGACGCATGTCTTCCGCCGATCACGGACGTACGGCCTCTCCCGACGAGACGGGACCCGGCATGGAAGTGGTGCACCAGCTCCGCGCCGTCACCGTCGAACTCGATCTGCTCGCCGCCGACTTCGCCCACCGCAACGGGCTGCACCCCACCGACCTGCGCGCGCTCATCCAACTGCTCGACGCCGCCCGCTCGGGCACCCCGCTCACCCCCGGCCGGCTCGGTGCCCGGCTCGGCCTCAACTCGGCAGGCACCACCTCCCTCGTCGACCGCCTGGAACGGCTGGGCCATGTCCGCCGCACCCGGGACCCGCACGACGGGCGCCGCGTCCTCCTGGAGGTGGACGAGCGGGCGACCGCGCTGGGTTGGTCGTTCTTCGGCCCGCTGATCGGCCACGTGGCCGGCGAGGTGGAGGGGATGACGGCCGCCGAACTGGAGGCGGTCCGCCGCTTCTTGTCCCGCGTCCGGTCCGGGATCAAGCAGCACCGGGACCGGAGCTAGCCGCTCACTCGCCGGCCGGCGCGGTGCGGTAGCGCAGGAAGACCATGCCGTTGCCGAACCGGCGCTCCGCCAGCAGCTCCAGGCGTGTGCGTACGCCGTCGGGGAAGTGCCGCTTGCCACCGCCGACGACTACGGGCACCAGGAAGAGCTGCCACTCGTCCACCAGCCCGGCGCGGACCGCGTGTGCGGCCAGTTCCGGACCGCCGACGAGCAGGTCCCGTTCGGCCGTCCGCTTCATCGCCCGTACGGCCTCCGGGTCGAACTCCCTCCCCCAGCCTCCGGCCGGGAGGTGCCCCCACCAGCCGGGTCCGTGAGGTGGAGACCCGCTCCAGGGTCCGTGAGTACACCACCTTGTCCGCCGCCTGCCACACCTCGGCGAAGTCCCGCATCTCCGCCGGCGCTTCCGGCGCCGGGGGCTCGGTCTCCCAGCCGGTCATCAGCTCGTACGTCCGGCGGCCGTAGAGGTGGGTGCCACAGGCGCGGGTGAGCTCGTTGATGAAGGCGTGCACCTCCGCGTCGGGCACGGCCCAGTCGAACCGGCCCTCCTCGTCCGCGATGTAGCCGTCGAGCGAGAGCAGTGCCGGGTAGATCAAGCTGGCCATGGGAGCTCCTTTCGCAGGGTGTCCGCGGTCCGTGGTGAGCCGGGGCGCCAGTCTGCCCCTTCGCTGTCGCTGTCGGCGGTCCCGCTGGCCGTCAAATGTCTGTGGGTCACCGCCACGGGCCGGCTGGCGCCCCCGCAAGCCACGTACGGTCCCGCAGCGCCCGGTCGGTGACCGTCAGCACGATCAGCACGGCGCTGAGGGAGGGGAGCCTTGCCCGGCATACTTCGACCGTATGACTTCCGCGGAAGTTTCCCTGTCAAAATGGCCTGGAGAGGGCGCGGCGCGGCCGGTCTGGCCGTACCGCGCATGGTTGCTGCCTGATCACAAGCCGTACGATCGCTCTTCGTCAGCTGAGTGACGGCCCATGGAGGCCGAACGGACCGGGGGAGAGGGCATGAAGTCCCTGCGTGCGGACGACCCTGAACGCATCGGCGACTACCGGCTGCTGGGCCGGCTCGGCGAGGGCGGGATGGGCAGCGTGTACCTCGCCCAGTCCCCGCGCGGCCGCACCGTCGCGGTCAAGCTGGTGCGGCGGGAGCTGTCCGAGGACGCCGAGTTCCGGAACCGCTTCGAGCAGGAGGTCAGCGCGGCGCGCCAAGTCGGCGGCGAGTGGACGGCTCCGGTGCTGGACGCGGACACCGAGGCCGATCCGCCGTGGCTCGCCACCGGTTACATACCGGGCATCACGTTGTACGAGGCCGTCGCGGGGCGTAAGACGCCGCTGCCCGTACGCACCCTGCGGATCCTCGCCAACCGGCTCGCCCTGGCGCTGGGCGCCGTACACGAGGCCGGGCTGATCCACCGCGATGTGAAACCGTCGAACATCCTGGTCACCATCGACGGGCCGCGTGTCATCGACTTCGGCATCGCCCGTGCACTGGAGACCGTCGCGGACGCCCAACTGACCCGGACGGGCGCCGTCGTCGGTTCGCCCGGCTTCATGTCGCCCGAGCAGGTACGCGGCGACCGGCTGACCGAGGCCAGCGACATCTTCTCCCTCGGCTCCGTACTGACCTTCGCCGCGACCGGACGTGCCCCCTTCGAGCGCACCGGGGTCGCCGGGCATGTGCAGATGTACCGCATCACCCAGGAGGAGCCCGATCTGGAGGGCGTTCCCGAGGAGTTGCGGGACCTGGTCGCCGCGTGCCTGGCCAAGGACGTAGCGGAGCGGCCCGGGCTGCCGGAGATCCTGGACCGGACGGCGGACCCGGAGGACGAGCCCGGTCCTGGTGCGTCCGGCTCCGAGGCCGCCGAACCCTGGCTGCCGGGCGGCCTCGTCGCCGAGCTCGGCCGGCACGCGGCGCGGCTGCTGGACGCGGAGGTCCCCGGCGCGCAGGCAGCGGCGGACCGCGCGGCCGAGGCCCCCGCGGTCCCGCCCCGCCCCGGTGCGGAGCCCTCGCTCCCGGGCAAGCAGCCCGCCCCGGAAGCGGAATCGGAAACACCGTCGGAGACTCCGCCCGAGAACTCGCCGGAGTCTCCGTCGGACACCCCGCCCGAGGGCACCGGCACGGCGGAGGCCGGAGAGGCGTCCGGTGAACAGGCGCCCCCGCCCCCGCCCGGCGGGCCGGAGATGCACGGCATGGCGACCGTCACCGGAGCCGCGGCGCACGGCAGTCCGCCCTCCGGCCAGTGGGCGCCGCCTCCCGGCCCGCCCGTACCACAGGGTGGGCCGGCGCAGCAGCCGACGTACGCGGTGCACGGTCCGGCAGCTGCGCCGGTGCCGAGCCCCGAACGTCCGCACAGGCGCGGGGTTTTGCTCGGCGCGCTCGGTGTCGTGCTGGCGCTGGTCTCGGGCGTCGGGACCTTCGTCGCGCTGCGCGTGTACGACACGAGCGGTGAGGACGCCAAACAGTCCGGCCCCCAGGCGAAGTCGTCGCCCGGGGCCGACAGCGACACATCCAAGAAGCCGTCCACCAAGGACATCAGCAGCCCGGCCCCCGACGGCGCGCTGCCCAAGGGATATCTGGGCGCCTGGCAGGGCAGCGTCCAGGACGCCGACGGCTCCACGATCACCCGGCGGTTCGAGATCCGGCAGGGCGAGGAGGGCGAGGTCGTCGCCAGGACCATCAACCTTCGTGCCGACATGATGTGCGAGGGGGAGGCGACGCTGGTGGCGTTCGACGGGGGTGACGAGGGGCTGCGGATCACCAGCCGGATCACCGACAGCCACCCCGCGTCCGAGCCGTGCTCCCCGTACAAGGAGCAGACGCTGAAGCTGCGTTCGGACGGCACCCTCTCCTGGATCTACCCCGCGAGCTCCCTGTCGGCGACGCTTCGCAAAGTGGGCGACCCGGCAACTCCGGTGCCCTCCCGTATGGTGGGCGAGTGGAAGGGCGCCAACCCCCAGGGCGAGGAGCGGACCCTCGCCCTCCACCGGGGCCGGGCCGGCACCGCCACCGTGCGGGTGACGGGCGAGTACGCGGGCGACAGCTGCGAGTGGGAGTACACGCTCGGCGGCGCGGACGGGGAGACGCTGCTGTACGGCCCCGACAGGGTCGTCGAGTCCGCTTCGGGCCCGGGCTGCACATCCTCCACCGCCTCGCTGATGATCAGCGCCATCAGCGACGAGGAGATCCGCGTTGCGCCCTTCAGCGACCCTGAGGACGACCCGAGGGTGTACCGCCGGGTCGGCTCCGACTGACGAGGGGGTGCCCCTTACGGGGCGCAGCACCCGATGCCGGGTGCGTGTGTGCGTGCTGGGCAACTCGCCTACGTGCGGGGTCAGTTCTGACTACCGTTGTGCCTTATGGGGAGTCAGCGCAGTGCCGAGAGCGTGCGGATCCGGCTCGATGTGTCCGGGGCGGAAGGCGGGGAGAGGGCCACCCTCGATTTCTGCGACCGCAGCGACCGCGGAGAGCCTGGCGCCCGATGAACGCGCCGTTCCCCGACCCCGCCCGGTCCCGTGCCGTCCTGATCGGAGTGGCCGGCTACGAGAAGCTGCCGGATCTGCCCGCGGTCGACAACAACGTGAGCAAGCTGAAGGAGCTGCTCATGGACGACGACCTGTGGGGCCTGCCCGACGAACACTGCATCGCGCTGTCCGGCGAGAAGGTCGCCTCTGCCCAGCAGGTCATGCACACACTGCACACGGCCGCCGACGAGGCGAAGGACGCCTTCCTGGTGTACTTCGCCGGACACGGCCTCTCCCCGCTCAAGTTCGGCCTGCACCTGGCCCTGCCCGGCGGAGACGCCGAACGCCTCTACAACGCCCTGGACTTCAACCACATCCGGCACGCGCTGATGGATGTGTGCATCGCTCAGCAGCGCCTCGTCGTCCTGGACTGCTGTTACGGCGGGCGGGCGTTCGCGGACCACCTCGGCGCACCGAACGAGGAGCTGGCCGACCTGGCGGGGATCAAGGGTACGTACCTGCTGACAGCGGCGTCGGCGACGGCTCGTGCGCTGGCCCCGAAGGGCGAGCCGTACACGGCGTTCACCGGCGAGGTCATCAAGGCGCTCGACGAAGGCATTCCGGATGGCCCGGACCTGCTCGACACGGACTCGTTCTTCCGGCACGTCCGCCGAGAGCTGATCGCCAAAGGCCGTCCCGAACCCCAGCAGCGTGCCGACCACTTCGGGCACCGCATCGTCCTCGCACACAACCGGTGGGACCAGGCGGTGAGCCCGGAAGCCGCCGCATACGCGGAGGCCCTGGGCGCGGCCGTCCGGCCCGCCCCGGACGAGGGCGGCGATACGCGCACTTCTGTGTCCGCAGCCTCCACTCCCTGCCCGGCCGGCCTGGCCGAGGCCCTCGCACTGTCCCCGGCCCAGGTCAAGCGCTACCTCAAGGGCGGGCGCATCGCTCCCAAGGAGGTGCTCGACGCCCTCACGGACTTCGTCGGCTCATACGGCGGTCCGCTTCCCGCGGAAGAACTGACCCGTCTGCATGCCCTCCGACGCGCCGCACAGCGCACGAGCAAGGACACGGACACGCAACTGCTGTACTGGCGGGAGGAGGCGGACAGGCTCAGGACCGAGTTGGACGACCTCGCCCAGGAGCTGGACGGATCGGCGCTCCTCGAGGAACGCGACAGATTGCTGCGTCAGCTCGAACACGCCCGGCAGTACGTCAGGGACACCGCGGACGAGCTGGCCACCGAACGGGAGAACGTCCGCCTGTTGCGGCGCGAGGTCGACGTGCTGCGCCGGCAGGTGCGCATGCTGCTGGCTCCGGAATCCGTCGCGGAGACCGAGGAGCCGGCGGCGCGTGAGTCGTCCGTCAGCGTGCAGGTGTCGTCCGCGGTGGCGGACCAGGAACGAGCTGAGGGCGACGGTTCGGCCGTCGCGCTCAGCACCGGAGCGGACTCCTCCACGGCCTCCGCCGCTCCCGACGACGACACGACGACATCGGAACCCTCCGCGCCACCTGTCGGCGGCTGCCTCCTCGGCGTGCTGTGCGTCCTGGGACTGGTCTATCTGCTCATCGGCTCGCTCGTCAGCCTTGGCTCTGTCGATCTCGAGCCATCCGGCGGCCGTAGGCCCACTGTCGCGGGAGACAAGTACATCTGGGATGTGGCGGGCAGGGTGAAGAGCGAGTTTGCAACGGCCGGCGACGCCCCGACCGACCGCCTTCAGGGCAGTCTGCGCCTGGAGGCGGGGAGAGAGTGCCAGGGAAGGCCCGTCGAAGCCGAATGGGAGATCGCCATTGACGGCCGACGCGTCAAGAACGGAACGGCGAAGGTGAAACAGGGGGCAGGCAGGAAGATCGCGACCGACTTCCCCCACAGGTCCACCGTCGAGACGGTCACGGTGAGCGTCGGTTCGACCGGCGCCGCCGGTACGTGCGACACGTTCGGCCTGGTGTGGGACGGGCCGCGCCTGTCCAAGAGCTTCGATGTGCTCTATGCCTTCTGAGTACGTGCTCCATGGCCGCTGAGGGGGAGGCAGACGAAGAAGGGCGCGACGCCGGGCGCGAGGCGGGGTTGGGCACCGGCGTCGCTGTCCTGCTCTCGATCCTGGTCGTGGTCACCGCCCTGATCCTGCTACTCACCACGGCGGGCTCGCTCTATCTGACCTACGCCGATCACGGATCAACTCCCGTCTTCCGTACGGAAACAGGCGGTGGTCAGGGTTCGTCCCCACACCGCTACTTCACCTGGGACGTGCGAAAGCGTGCCGAGAGCAGCTTCCGCCCCGACGGTACGGGCCGCGACTTCGGTTTCGAAGGCCGCGAATTGGGCGGAGAACTCACGTTCTCCGTGCCCCACGACTGCGCCGACCGGCGCATCCGATGGGAGATCCGCGTCGACGGCGAGCGTGCCGGGAGCGGCAGCCTGCGATGGCTGCACACGTACAAGGTGAAGACCGACTTCGCCATCGACCGCACCCCGGATTCGGTCGAGGTCACCATGTATTGGGACGGCGGTGACGCGGACTGCCCCTCCTTCAGTGCCGAGTGGAAAAACCCATATGTACACAAGCTCCCGGTCGGCTAGCCGTCCCGGTCGGCCCCCTGCCCCGTCGGCACCGTGAGCCGGGACGGGTTGTCCTTCGGCGAGGAGAACGCCAGGTGGGCGCCGTCCGGGTTGTACTCCGCGTACAGCGGGTCCACGGTGTCGAGGACGACGGCGAGCCGGTGGCCCTTGGGCACGTCGTACGCGGTTGAGAACAGCTCCAGGTCCACGGCGAAGGGCTTGCCGGGAGTGCGGCCGTGGAAGGTGTAGGGGGCGTGGCTGATCAGCTTGCCGGTGCCGAGAGGGCCGACGTCGTAGAGGTAGGCGTAGTAGGTGCCGCTCTCCTTGTCGCTGGTCACCGTCGTGTGCAGCTTCGGCGTGCCGCGTACCGGGGTGTCCTCCGCATAGCGCTCGGACTGCCATACGGCGGAGCGGGAGCGGGGCAGCAGCGGTACGGAGACGACCGGCGGGAGCTTGAGGAACTGGTCGAGGATGCCGCTCAGGAAGATGGTGCCGCCGTCGGCGCCGGAGTTCTTGCCGGTGGCCAGCTCCTTCGTTCCGCCCAGTGACACGGTGCGGTTGCCGGAGGGGACGTCGTTCCAGCTCTTGTAGCCCTCGTAGTCGTCCTTGGTGCGGGACTTGAGCTGTACGGGAGCCTCTTTGTCGATGCCGTTGTACTCGCCCTTGAGGTAGCGGTCGAACCAGCGGTGCGCATGCGACCAGGTGTCGTTGGGGAGCCCGAGCAGGCCGGTCGCCTCGGCGGTCGCGTGGTCGCCCGGACGGAACTCCAGCCGCTTGGGGCCGCGCAGCTTCTCGTAGAAGTCGGCGTACTGGTTGGGCGGGAAGATCGAGTCGTTCCAGGCGTTGCCGAGCATGATGGCGGCGCCGTTGTCGTTGATCTTGTCGAGGTAGGTCGCGGGGGAACGCTTCTTGCCCCACGCGATCATCTCGTCCTCCTTGTCCAGGTTGGAGGAGAGGAAGTTCTTCATGATCTCCCGCAGTTCGGGGCTCGGGCGGCCGGTGAGTTCGCCCGAGGCGCCGAGCAGCCCGGCCGCCTGAAGGTGCTGGGTGCGGCCGCTGTAGATGGCGCCGATCAGATCTGCCCAGCCGCTGAGCGCGGTGACGGCCTTGACCCGCGGATCGTGTCCGGCTGCCAGCAGGCTGATACCGGCGCCGTAGGAGACGCCGCCCATGCCGATCCGGTCCTTGTCGGCGGGGGTGTGGGCCAGCGCCCAGTCGATGACGCGGGAGGCGTCGGCGACATCCTTCGGCCCGGCGGTCTCGATCCGGCCGCCCGACTGCCAGAAGCCGCGGGAGTTGTAACTGACCACCACATAGCCGGCGTCGGCGAGCTTCTGGGCCTGTGCGAGGTACTCGATCTGCGGGCTGGCCCAGCTGGTGGGCAGCACGATCAGCGGGTACTTGCGGGCCGAGTCCTTGGCCGCCCCCTCGGGGAGGAACACGTTGCCCTTGAGGGTGATACCGCCGTCGCCCTTGATGTCGACGAAGTCCACGCCCAAGGTGGCCGTTGCCGTTGCTGCTGCCTCGGCGGGCTGCGCCGTCGCGGCCGGTACGACGGCGAGACCGGTGGCGGCGAGCGTCCCGGAGAGCAGGACGGCGGCCGTACGAACGTGCCCTGAGGTGGGGGAGGGGCGCATGCGCAGCTCCAGTGTCGAGGGTGACCCAGGGGTGGGGGTGAAAGTGACTGGAGAGTAAGCGCGTTGGGCTACCCGGGGTAACCCGTCGGTAGGTTACGGACCAGTAAAGAGGTGAGCTGCTCGCCGCCCCGTACGGGTTCTTGTCAGGCGGGGAGAGGGGACTTACGGTCTCAACCTCACGTATATCTACGCGTGTCGAACAGGCTGCCGCCCTCGAGAACATCCTCGTGAAGGAGCTGCTCATGCCCGACCTTGTACGTGCCGCGCTGGTCCAGGCGACCTGGACAGGCGACACCGAGTCGATGATCGCCAAGCACGAGGAGCACGCCCATGAGGCCGCTCGCCGGGGCGCGCGGATCATCGGCTTCCAGGAGGTCTTCAACGCCCCCTACTTCTGCCAGGTCCAGGACCCGGAGCACTACCGCTGGGCCGAGCCGGTCCCGGACGGGCCCACCACCCGGCGGATGCAGGAGCTGGCGCGGGAGACCGGGATGGTCGTCGTCTCCCCGGTCTTCGAGGTCGACGGTTCCGGCTTCTACTACAACACCGCCGCCGTCATCGACGCCGACGGCACCGTGCTGGGCACCTACCGCAAACACCACATTCCGCAGGTCAAGGGGTTCTGGGAGAAGTACTACTTCCGCCCCGGCAACCTCGGCTGGCCGGTGTTCGACACCGCCGTGGGCAAGGTCGGCGTCTACATCTGCTACGACCGGCACTTCCCCGAGGGCTGGCGGGCGCTGGGCCTGGCCGGCGCGCAGCTCGTCTACAACCCGTCGGCCACCTCGCGCGGCCTCTCCGCCTATCTCTGGCAGCTCGAACAACCCGCCGCCGCCGTCGCCAACGAGTACTTCGTCGCCGCCATCAACCGCGTCGGCACCGAGGAGCTGGGCGACAACGACTTCTACGGGACGAGCTACTTCGTCGACCCGCGCGGCCAGTTCGTCGGTGACATCGCCTCGGACAAGGAGGAGGAACTGCTGGTCCGCGACCTGGACATGGGAATGATCGACGAAGTCCGGCAACAGTGGGCCTTCTACCGGGACCGGCGGCCGGACGCCTACGAAGGGCTGGTGCAGCCGTGAGCGCCCGGCCCGAGCCGTCGCCCGGCACCCGTACCGATGTCCACCGCGAACTGCACGCCCGGCACCAAGCGGTGCTGCCCGACTGGCTGGCGCTCTACTACGCCGAACCGCTGGAGCTCACACACGGCGAGGGGCGGCATGTCTGGGACGCCGAAGGGCGCCGCTATCTGGACTTCTTCGGCGGCATCCTCACCACCATGACGGCCCATGCGCTGCCGGAGGTCACCAAGGCCGTCGCCGAGCAGGCCGGACGTGTCCTTCACACCTCCACCCTCTACCTCAACCGCCCCATGGTGGAGCTCGCCGAGCGCATCGCCGCGCTCTCCGGCATCCCCGACGCGCGGGTCTTCTTCACCACTTCGGGTACCGAGGCCAACGACGCCGCGCTGCTGCTGGCCACCACCTACCGCCGGTCCAACCAGGTGCTGGCGATGCGCAACAGCTATCACGGCCGCTCCTTCTCCACCGTAGGCATCACCGGCAACCGCTCCTGGTCGCCCACCTCCCTCTCGCCCCTCCAAACCCTCTACATCCACGGCAGCGTCCGCAGCCGCGGCCCGTTCGCACACCTGGACGACGCGGAGTTCATCGAAGCCTGCGTCGCCGATCTGGCGGACATGCTGGGCCAGGCCCGCTCGGACGTCGCCGCGCTGATCGCCGAACCCGTACAGGGCGTCGGCGGTTTCACCTCGCCGCCCGACGGGCTCTACGCCGCCTTCCGTGAGCTCCTCCAGCAGCACGGCATCCTGTGGATCAGCGACGAGGTGCAGACCGGCTGGGGCAGGACCGGCGACCACTTCTGGGGCTGGCAGGCACACGGCGCCGCGGGCCCGCCCGACATGCTCACCTTCGCCAAGGGCATCGGCAACGGGATGTCCGTCGGCGGCGTCGTAGCGCGTGCCGAGATCATGAACTGCCTGGACGCCAACTCCATCTCCACCTTCGGCGGCAGCCCGGTCACCATGGCGGCGGCCAACGCCAACCTCGGCTACCTCCTCGAACACGACCTCCAGGGCAACGCACGCCGCGTCGGCGGTCTGCTGCTGGAGCGGCTGCGCGCCGCGGCGTCCCCCAGCCTCCGGCCGGGAGGTACCCCCAGACTCGGCGTCGTCCGCGAGGTACGCGGGCGTGGACTGATGGCCGGCGTGGAACTGGTGGTGCCCGGTACCGACGAGCCCTCGCCCGAGGCAGCGTCGATCGTGCTGGAGGCGGCACGCGAGGGCGGCGTCCTCATCGGCAAGGGAGGGGGCCACTCCACCTCCAGCGTGCTGCGTATCGCGCCGCCGCTCACACTGACCGTCGCCGAGGCCGAGGAGGGTGCCGCCGTACTGGAGAGCGCCTTGCGTACCGCCGAGTCCGAACTGACAGGAGGGCAGTCCGTATGACCTCGACCCTGATCAAGGGCGGCCTCGTCGTCACCGCCGCCGACGAGACGGAGGCCGACGTCCTGGTCGAGGACGGCCGTATCGCCGCCGTCGCCGCCCGGAACAGCGCCGCCGCCGCGTCGTTCACCGCGGACCGCACCCTGGATGCCACCGGCAGGTATGTCATCCCGGGCGGCGTCGACGGCCACACCCACATGGACTTCCCGTTCGGCGGCACCTTCTCCAGCGACGACTTCGAGACCGGCACCCGCGCCGCCGCCTGGGGCGGTACCACGACCATCGTCGACTTCGCCGTCCAGACCAAGGGCCACGCACTGCGCGAGGGGCTGGACCAGTGGCACGCCAAGGCCGAGGGCCGGTGCGCCGTCGACTACGCCTTCCACATGATCCTCTCCGATGTGAACGACGGCACGCTCAAGGAGATGGACGCCCTGGTGGAGGAGGGCGTGACCTCGTTCAAGATGTTCATGGCCTACCCGGGCGTCTTCTACAGCGACGACGGCCAGATCCTCCGCGCCATGCAGCGCACCGCGGCCAACGGCGGGCTGACGATGATGCACGCCGAGAACGGCATCGCCATCGACGTCCTGGTCGAACAGGCCCTCGCCGCCGGCCGCACCGACCCGCGGCACCACGGCGAGGTCCGCAAGGCGCTGCTGGAGGCCGAGGCCACGCACCGGGCCATCCAGCTGGCCCGGGTCGCCGGCTCGCCGCTGTACGTCGTCCATGTCTCCGCGAGCGAAGCCGTCGAACAGCTCGCCGCCGCACGCGGAATGGACCTGCCCGTCTTCGGCGAGACCTGCCCGCAGTACCTCTATCTGAGCACCGACAACCTCGCCGAGCCCGACTTCGGCGGCGCCAAATATGTGTGCAGCACCCCGCTGCGGCCCCGCGAGCACCAGGCGGCGCTGTGGCGGGCGCTGCGCACCGACGACCTCCAGGTCGTCTCCACCGACCACTGCCCCTTCTGCTTCACCGGCCAGAAGGAGCTGGGCAGGGGCGACTTCTCCAAGATCCCCAACGGGATGCCCGGCGTCGAGCACCGGATGGACCTGCTCCACCAGGCCGTCGTCGACGGGCACCTCACCCGGCGCCGCTGGATAGACATCGCCTGCGCCACCCCGGCCCGGATGTTCGGCCTCTATCCGAAGAAGGGCACCCTGGCGCCCGGCGCGGACGCGGACATCGTCATCTACGACCCGCACGCCGAACAGACCCTCTCGGCCGAGACCCACCACATGAACGTCGACTACTCGGCCTACGAGGGCAAACGCATCACCGGCCGCGTCGAGACGGTGCTCTCGCGCGGCGAGCCGGTCGTGGAACGGGGCAGCTACGCGGGCCGGGCCGGGCACGGCCGGTATGTCCCGCGCGGAATCTGCCAGCTTCTCAACTGACACCTTCTCAACTGAATGTGGACTCGTAAGGGGTATGCCCATGGACTTCGGACTCGTCGCCCAGACGGATCCGCCCGGTGCCGGGACCGTCGCGCTGATGCGGCGCGCCGAGCGCAACGGCTTCCGGTACGGCTGGACGTTCGACTCGCCGGTGCTGTGGCAGGAGCCGTACGTCATCCACAGCCGCATCCTCGCCGAGACGGAACAGCTGGTCGTCGGGCCCATGGTCACCAACCCCGGCACCCGTTCCTGGGAGGTCACCGCCTCCACCTTCGCCACCCTCAACGAGATGTACGGCAACCGCACCGTGTGCGGCATCGGGCGCGGCGACTCGGCGATGCGGGTCGCCGGGCGCCCGCCCGCCACACTCGCCAGGCTGGGGGAGGCCATGCGGACCATCCGCGAGCTGGCCGAGGGCCGCGAGGCGGTGGTGGGCGGCACCCCGGTGCGGCTGCCGTGGGTCCGCGATGGGCAGCTGCCGGTGTGGATGGCCGCCTACGGGCCCAAGGCGCTGGCGCTGGCCGGACGGGAGGCGGACGGCTTCATCCTCCAGCTCGCCGACCCGCTGCTGACCGCCTGGATGGTGGGCGCCGTACGGGAGGCCGCGGTGCAGGCGGGCCGCGATCCGGCGGAGGTCACCATCTGCGTCGCCGCACCCGCCTATGTGTGCGAGGACACCCCGGAGGCGCTGGCGCACGCCCGTGAGCAGTGCCGCTGGTTCGGCGGCATGGTCGGCAACCACGTCGCGGACCTCGTCGCCCGGTACGGCGAGCACTCCGACGCCGTACCAGCGGCGCTCACCTCCTACATCAAGGAACGCGCGGGCTACGACTACGCGCACCACGGCCGGGCCGGCAATCCCGACACCGCGTTCGTGCCCGATGACATCGTCGACCGGTTCTGCCTGCTGGGGCCTCCGCAGGCCCATGTCACCCGGCTCCGCGAGCTCGCCGAACTCGGCGTGGACCAGTTCGCGCTGTACGCCATGCACGATGCGAAGGAGGAAGTCGTCGACGCGTACGGCTCCGAGATCATCCCGGAGCTGGTTTAGGGGGTGCCCCTGGCTGCCGTCCGCAGGCTGCGGGTGCGTAGTGGTTGCTCGCGCAGTTCCCCGCGCCCCTTCGGGGCGCGTCCCGTGCGGTCACTCGTCCTGTTTCTCGTAGACCAGGGGCTGGTAGTCGGGGTGCCTGCGGATGTAGTTCGCGAAGAAGGGGCAGATCGGGGCCACCTTGTCGCCCGCCTCCTGGGCCGTCTCCAGGATGTGGTGCGAGAGGGCGCCGCCGATCCCCTGACCCTCGAACGCGGGCTCGACCTCCGTGTGCGTCACCGCGATCACGCCGGGGGCACGGAGGTACTGCGCGACCCCTGCGAGGGCACCGCCGATCCGCGCCTCGTAGCGGCTCTCGGCGGTGTTGTCGGAGATTTCGAGCTGCTGCTGGTCGGCCATGCTCTCCCTCGCTGTCGTCGGCTGCCGGCGGTCACCCGGTCGCGTCGTGGATCTGTGCCGCGAACTGCTCGGGCCGCACTGCCTGCCCCCTGCCGTCGAGCACGGCGACGGGGCGCCCCCGGAAGACCACCGTCGGGGTGGCCGGAACGTTGCTCTCGTCGAAGGCGCGGCTGACTCGCTTCGCCCAGTTGCGGTAAGCCCTCTCCAGCACCGCCTCGTCGAACGAGCGGCGGCGCAGCCCCGGCACGTCGTTGGCCAGCCCGAGCAGCATCCGGTCCTCCGCGAACCCGTCGTGGCCCTCGTGCGGCTGGTTCCGGTAGAGCGTACGCAGATACGTCAGGAACTGGGCCTGCCCCACATCCGCGGCCGCCCCCAGCGCCGCCAGCGCATGCTGCGAGCCCTGCCCGCCCAGCTTGTCGTCCATGAACGTACCGAAGTGGAAGTGCAGCACGAACTCCCCCTCGTCGGCGAGCTGCTGCATCGTGCCGCCCAGCGCGTTCTCAGCCCGGGAACAGTACGGGCAGCGCATGTCGAGGTAGAGGTCCAGCACGGGCGGTCCCGGCTCCGGCGCCTGTGGGCCGGTGCCGTAGACCACCGTCGTGCCGCCCTCGCCAGTGGTGTTCGCCGGGATCATGCGGCCAGCCTCGCCGTGCGGGCCGTGCCCGGCAACGGGGGAGCGTCCATCGGGGTTGCCCCGGCCGCGGAGTTGACTTGAACCTCACTTCAACTTGCAGGGTTTGATCACGCGGCACACTCGCCCTGGCAACAGCCGCGGCCCACAGCAGCAACCCGCGCATCAAACGCACCCGAAGGAGCACAGCCGTGATTCTGGTAACCGGAGCGACAGGCAAGGTCGGCGGACAGGTGGCGGCACAGCTCGTCGCGGCGGGAGTCGCCGTACGCGTGCTCGTCCGCAACCCGGAAACCGCCGTACTGCCGGACGCCGTCGAGGCCGCACGCGGCGACCTGGTCGACGTCGTACGCGGTGACCTCGCGGACCCCGCAACCCTGACCGAAGCCCTCGCGGGGGAGGTGGACGCCGTCTTCCTCATGTGGCCGCTGGCCGGTCCGCGCGGTTCGGCGGAGGTCGTCGCAGCGCTCGCCGGTCGCACCCGCCGCATCGTCTACCTGTCGACCCGCGGCGTACCCGACGACGACACCGCGGAGCTCGGCGAGGACATCCTCGGCACGCACGCGGCGCTGGAACGGCTGATCCGCGCTTCCGGCGCCGAGTGGACCCTGCTGCGGCCCGGCGGGTTCGCCGGCAACACCCTGGGCTGGGCGCCCGAGGTCCGCGCGGGCGGTCCCGTCCGTATCGCCTACCCGAAGGCAGCCCGCACCCTTGTGCACGAGGCCGACGTCGCCACCGCCGCCGTCCGCGCCCTGCTGACCGACGACCTGGTGGGGACGGCACCCGAACTCACGGGGCAGGAACTGCTCACCCAGGCCGAGCAGGTGGCCATCATCGGTGAGGTCCTCGGCCGCCCCCTCGCCGTCGAACGGCTCTCCCGCGAGGAAGCCCACGCCGACCTCCTCGCAGCCGGCCTGTCCCCCGCCTACGCGGAGGGCATCCTCGACGCCCACGCCGTGATGGAGACCGACCCGGAAACGGTCGTGACGGGAGCCGCCGAACTGCTGGGCCGCCCGCCCCGCACCTACCGGCAGTGGGTGACCGACCACACCGCCGACTTCCGGTAGCCGACACCACCCCCAGCCCGGCGCTCCCCGTGAGCGCCGGGCACTGCCGCCGATCCGGGCCTCCCGGAGCAGCCGCCTGGGGGAGCAGCCCTCTTTCCGCCGGGCCGCCTCGATCGGGTGAGAAAACCGCGACAGCAGGTTCGCCGCCCCGATTGGTCGCTAGCGTTGTATTCGGGAACGCCGGGCAGGTTTGCCTCTGGTGAGAGGGCACTGTGGGGGAAAATATGCGCCGCGCAGGACAGGTTTCTTGGCCGGATGCCGTCGCGGCAGAATACGAACGTCAAGGATATTGGCGTCACCAATTGCTCGGGGAATTCCCCTCCCAATGGGAGGAGCGCTACGGCGACCGAGCCGCCGTGCTGGACGATCGCCATTCGCTGACCTATACGGAATTGGCCCGGCTCACCGCAAGAATCACGGCGCGGTTGCTGCGGCTTGGACTGCGGGACGGGGACAATGTCGTCCTGCAACTCCCCAACTGCTGGGAGTTCGTCCCGCTTCTGCTCGGCTGCATGCGGGCGGGGATCGCGCCCGTCCTGGCGCTGCCGCAGTACCGCGAGCATGAACTGGTTCATCTGGTGCGAAGCGCGGGGGCCGCCGCGATCGTGGTGGGGGCGCCCGACCGGAAGTGCGACTACGAGGAGCTTGCGCACCGGGTCGTCGCCGCGAGCGGCCAGGACTGCCGGGTGCTCCCCGTGAGCCGGGCGGCGAACCCGGCGTCGCTCTCCCTCCGCTCCACTCTGGTGGGCGAGAGCGGGAGCGAGGACGAGGCCGGTGCCGGAATGCCGTCCGGTGCGCGGTCACCAGCACCCGACGACCTGGCACTCCTGCTGCTGTCCGGCGGAACGACGGGCGGTGCGCCGAAACTGATCGGCCGCACCCACAACGACTACGAGTACAACTTCCGCCGCATGGCCGAGCTGTGCGGCTTCGACGAACGCACCGTCTATCTGGCGGTTCTGCCCGCAGGGCACAACTTCACGCTGGGCTGTCCGGGACTGCTCGGCACCCTGGCTGCGGGCGGCAAGGTGGTCCTGGTCCCCTCGCCGGAGCCCGAGGCTGCTTTCGCGGCCATCGACCGGCACCAGGTGACTGCCACGGCCCTGGTGCCCTCGCTCGCCCAGCGGTGGCTCGAACGCGCTGCGCAGTCCCGCTACGCCACCGCGAGCCTGTCTCTCGTCCAGGTGGGCGGAGCACGCTGCCCGGAGTCTGTGGTCACCGGGCTCGAGGCGACGTTCGGCTGCACTGTGCAGCAGGTGTTCGGGATGGCGGAGGGCCTGCTCAACTGCACCCGGCTCGACGACCCGCCGGAGATCATCCGTAGCACCCAGGGCCGCCCCATCAGCACGGGGGACGAGATCAGGATCGTCGATGCCGAGGGCAGGCCCGCCGAGCACGGCGAGCTGCTCACCCAGGGCCCTTACACGCCGCGTGGGTACTTCCGCGGGGGTGCGCACAACACCCGCAGCTTCACCGCGGAGGGCTGGTACCGCACCGGTGACGTCGTACGGCGGCACCCGAGCGGAAATCTGGTGGTGGAGGGCCGGACCAAGGACGTGATCAACCGGAACGGGGAGAAGATCTCAGCCGCGGAGATCGAGGACCTGGCCTGCCTCATCCCCGGCGTCCGCGCGGCAGTCGCCGTACCCATGCCGGACTCCGTCACCGGAGAACGTCTCGGACTGGGCGTCGTACTGCGTTCCGGGGCCCGGCTCGACCTGGCCGACGTGAAGAAGTTTCTCACCGCCAAAGGTGTCGCCGCATTCAAGCTGCCGGAACACCTGCACATTCTGCCGGAAATGCCGCTGACTCCTATCGGTAAGCCCGACAAGAAAAAGGTGCAGGACCTTCTCCTCGCCGGCTGATCCCCCGAAGCCGCCAGACCACGCCGCGTCGTACGTGAATGCGCAGCGGCGCGTGTCTGCATGAATGCACCCCCACCGGAAAAGGAAAGAGAGCTGGATTTGGCCACGAGGTCTCACTACGAAGAATTCTGTGCCGATCTGTCGACGGACCCGTTGTCTGCCGCAGTCGGACTGATCAGGTCGCAGTTCTTCGACCGTTATCTGGTGTACGAGAAAAACGGCGTCTACACCGTGGCCGGAGGGATCGCCGGCGAACTGGTCGCCGACCACGCACGGGTCCGTCTCAGCCGGCAGGGCGCCGAAGCCTCGCTCCCTTGGGACGGCCGGGACCTGAAGCCGGTGGCGCAACTCCTCGACGGGCTGCCCGTGGCGGACTGGCGGGTCTACGGGTGGGCCGCGTTCGAGCTCGCCTACCCTGGCGCGGGTCTCTCCGTGCCACCTTCCGCCGACCCGCTCCTGCACCTGGTGCTGCCCCGGGTCGAGGTGTCCTTCGGCGCCGGGCGGGTGTGGGGGCGGGCGATGGACCCCGTCGAGCGGGAGAAGATGCTGGAGCAGCTTCTCCTGGGCGTCGGCAGCGGCACGCACGCCGTGGACAAGGCGACCACCGACGGCGGAACCGCGCCGGAGCAGCCCCGCTGCGTGGAGGTCGACCGCCACGACGCCGCCGCCTACCAGGAGTCGGTACGTACGGCGGTGGAGCACATCGAGCAGCGCCGGCTCCAGAAAGTCATCCTCTCCCGCGTCCTGCCCGTGGACTTCGAGGTGGACCTCGCCGCGACGTACGCGGCCGGGCGGCGCCGCAACACTCCCGCGCGGTCCTTCCTGTTCGACTTCGGGCGGCTGCGCGGCGCCGGCTTCAGCCCCGAGACGGTCGCCGAGGTCTCCTCCGCGGGCATGGTGACCACCCAGCCGCTGGCGGGGACGCGGGCCCGTTCCGACGTGCCGGAGGCCAACGAGCGCCTGCGCGCTGATCTGTTGCGCAACGCCAAGGAGATCTATGAGCACGCGATCTCGGTAAAGGCGTCCTTCGAGGAGCTCCAGCAGGTGTGTGACCCGCGCAGCGTGCGGGTGAGTGACTTCATGTCCGTCAAACCGCGCGGCAGCGTCCAGCACCTCGGCTCACGTGTCACCGGAAACCTCGACGCAGGACGCACCGCGTGGGACGCGTTCGCCGCGCTGTTCCCCGGCGTCACCGCATCCGGCATCCCCAAGGCCGCCGCGTACCACGAGATCCGCCGGCACGAACCGGGCCCGCGCGGACCCTACGCGGGCGCGGTGCTCACCGCGGGCGCGGACGGCAGCCTCGATGCCGCGCTTGTACTCCGGAGCATCTTCCAACGGGACGGCCGCACCTGGCTGCGGGCCGGCGCCGGGATCGTGGAGCAGTCCGATCCGGTCCGGGAGTACGAAGAGACCTGCGAAAAGCTGCACAGCGTTGCCGACTGCCTGGTCCCGCAGCCCTCTTCCGCCATGCTGCTCGGCTGACGCGCCTCCGCACCGAAGACCGAATCCCCCGAGGCGGAAAGAGCCTGAGCGAGCATGTCTGACACCACTTCCTACGAGCTGACAGCCGCCCAGCTGGGCATCTGGCATGCCGAACGGCTCAGCTCCGAGGGCGAAGCGGCCTACTTCACGGGCGAGTATCTGGAGATCATCGGCCCGCTGGATGTGCGGCGGTTCGAAACCGCCCTGCGCCGCGCCGTCGGCGAAGCCGAAGCCATGCACCTTCGCTTCACCCCCACGGAGAACGGCGACGCACGTCAACAGCCGGCAGTCTCCGACGACTGGCCCCTGCACCTCATCGACGTCAGCACGGAATCCGACCCGCGCGGTGCTGCCGAACAGTGGATGCGTGCCGCTCTGCGGCGGCCCCTCGACGTCGGCACAGGGCCACTCTTCACGCAGGCCCTGTTCACAGTGGCCCCGGACCGCTTCTTCTGGTTCAACGCCTTCCACCACCTCCTGCTGGACGCCTTCGGCTCCTCGCTCGTCGCCGAACGGGCCGCGCAGCTCTACGAGGAGCTGTCGCACGGCACCCGGACACAGGGCGACCCTCTGGAGCCGGTCTCCGTTCTCTTCGACGCCGACGCCGCATACCGGTCCGCACCCGAGCGCGAGCACGACCGCCGGTACTGGCTCGAGACCCTGGGCGACGCGCCGCGCGCGGTCAGTCCGAGCGGCCGGACGGCCTCCACGAGGGCCCAGTCGCCCCTCCGGCATACGCACGGCCTGAAGCCCGACGACATCGCGGCCCTCAAGGCGGCGGCAGAACGGCTGGAGACCCGGTTCTCCTCCCTGCTCGTGACAGCCGCAGCCGTCTTCCTGCACCGCACCACCGGGGCGCAGGACATCCTCATCGGGCTGCCGGTGCTGAACCGGGAGCGGGGCAAGCAGCGCCGGGCACCCGGTACAGCGGCGAACGTGCTCCCTCTCCGCTTCACGGTGCGGCCCGAGATGTCGGTGGGAGAACTCCTGGCGCACACCTCCGAGCACATCCGGGAAGCTCTGCGGCACCAGCGCTACCGCTACGAGGACATCGTCCGGGACCTCAAGCGGGTGGGGGACGTGGGTGATCTCGTAGCACTCTCGGTCAACATCCAGTCCTTCGGCGCCGTCTCGTTCGGTGCGTGCGCCACCCGCGCACACCTCGTCTCCTTCGGCCCCTGCGACGACCTGTCGATCACGCTCTACGACCGCGCCTTCGACAACAGCGCCGAGTTCACCTTCGACGCCGGCCAGGAGCTCTACACCCTGGAGGAGCTCGGCACCACAGCGCACCGGTTCCTGCGCGTCCTCGACTGGCTCGCGGCAGCCTCCCACCAGGACCTCGTCGGGCGTGCCCCGCTGCTGGACGAGGCCGAACGCCGGCGCGTCCTTCAGGAGTGGAACGCGACCGGGCAGGAGATGCCTGACGTGCCGTTCCCCGCGCTGTTCGAGGCGCAGGTGAGGCGCTCACCCGACGCGGTCGCCGTGGTGTGCGGCGACCGGAAGGTCACGTACGCCGAGTTGAACCAGCGCGCCAACCGGCTGGCGCGGTGGCTGGTGGCGCGCGGCGTGGGGCCCGAGGCGCTGGTGGGCGTGGTGATGGAGCGCTCGGTGGACGTGGTGGTGGCGCTGCTGGGCGTGACGAAGGCCGGGGGCGGCTATGTGCCGATCGACCCGGCCTACCCCGTCGAGCGGGTGGCTTCCATGCTGACGGACGCCGCCCCCGCCGCGGTGCTGACCGACCGAGCGTCCGCGGGCGGGCCGGTGGGCGGTTTCGGCGGACCGGTGCTGGTGCTCGACGATCCCGAAGCGGCGGCCGAACTCGCCGGTTTCCACGACTCCGACGTGACGGATGCCGAGCGCCGGGCACCGCTGTCGGTACGGAACACGGTGTACGTGATCTACACCTCCGGCTCCTCGGGGCGGCCCAAGGGCGTCGCCGTCGAACATCGCAGCCTGGTCAACTATGTGCAGCGCTGCCGGCACGAGTTCCCCGAGCTGCGCGACAGCGCGGTCCTGCACCACACCATCTCCTTCGACGCGCTGGCGACCGCCTTCCACGCCCTGCTCACCAGCGGCGGCCGGATCTACATCGCCCAGCTGGGCACAGAACTCGCCGCCACCCTGGACGGACAGCGCCCGGCATTCCTCGACATCACCCCCAGCCACCTCCCCCTCCTCAAGGCGGCACCCGAGAACTGCGCCCCCACAGGCGAGCTGCTGCTCGGTGCGGAGCCGCTCCGCGCGGCGCAGCTGCGCGAGTGGCGTCAGTCCCACCCGGGCGTCACAGTCACGAACGAGTACGGGCCGACGGAGGCCACCGTCGGCTGCACCGCTTACCGGCTCCCCCCGGGAGCGCCGCTCCCCGACGGGGATGTGCCGATCGGCCGGCCCATCGCCAACATGCGGGCATATGTGCTCGACGCGGCGTTGCAGCCCGCCCCGCCCGGCGCGGTGGGGGAGCTGTACGTGGCGGGCGCAGGGGTCGCCCGAGGCTACGTGGGGCGTGCGGCACTGACCGCGGAGCGGTTCGTTGCGTGCCCGTTCGCGGTGGGGGAGCGGATGTACCGCACCGGGGACCTGGTGCGCTGGAACGCGGCCGGCGAGCTGGAGTTCGTGGAGCGGGCGGACGAGCAGGTGCAGATCCGCGGGTTCCGCGTGGAGCTGGGCGAGGTGGAAGCGGTCCTGGCCGGGCACGAGAGCGTGGAGCAGGCCGCGGTGGTGCTGCGTGAGGACGTGCCCGGCGACCAGCGCCTGGTGGCCTACATCGTCCCCACGAGTGGGGCGCGCGGCTCGGAAGGCGTGGGCGGTGGCCGCCCGGAACCGGCTCGGCCCGATGCGGCTGCCCTGCGGAGCCACGTCGCGAAAGCGCTGCCGCGTCATATGGTGCCCGCGACCTTCGTGTTCCTGGACGCGTTCCCGGTGACGGTGAACGGAAAGCTGGACCGGAACTCCCTGCCCGCTCCCAGCAGCACGACAGACGGCGGCGACTCCGGGCGTGCTCCCGGCACGCCCAGGGAGCAGGCCCTGTGTGCGGGCTTCGCCGAGGTCCTCGGCCTGAAGCAGGTCGGAGTGGATGACAACTTCTTCGAGCTGGGCGGGCATTCACTGCTGGCCGTAGCCCTGGTGGAGCGGCTGCGGGAGCAGGGCATCGGCATCGACGTACGCACCCTGTTCGCCTCCCCCACAGTGGCCGAGCTCGCGGCGGCGATCGGCGCCGGAGAGGTCACCGTCCCACCGTGCCTCATCCCGGACGGGGCCGAAGTGATCACGCCGGAGATGGTGCCGCTGGCCGGGCTGACGGAGCCGGAGCTGCGGCAGATCGTCTCCCGTGTCCCGGGCGGCGCGGCGAACGTGGAGGACATCTACCCACTGGCGCCCCTTCAGGAGGGCCTGCTCTTCCACGACCTGATGCGGACCGGTGTGGCTGGTGCGGCTGCCCCGGACAGAGCCCCGGACAAAGAGGCGGCGTACGTCCTCTCGGTAGTGCTCGGCTTCGCCACCGAACCACAACTGGCGGACTTTCTCGCCGCGCTGCGGCGGGTGATCGAGCGGCACGACTGCCTGCGGTCCGCGGTGCTGTGGGAGGGCCTGCGCGAGCCTGTGCAGGTCGTGGCGCGACAGGTGACCCTGCCCGTGCGGGCGGTCACGCTGGAGCACGGAACGGACCCGGTGTCCTCCCTGCTCGCCGCAGGCCGTGACGCGTTCGATGTGGGACGTGCGCCGCTGGCTCGGGTGCTCACCGCGGCCGAACCCGGCGGGCAGCGGTGGCTCGCGTTGCTCCAGGTCCATCACTTGGTGCAGGACCACAAGGGCCTGGAGATCATGCTGGAGGAGGTACGGGCCCTGCTGGAGGGACGTGAGGCCGAGCTGCCCGTCCCGGTGTCCTTCCGGAACTACGTGGGACAGGCCCGTTTGCGGATGACGCGGGAGGAACACGAAGACCACTTCGCCGCTCTGCTGGGCGATGTGGAGCACCCGACCACGCCGTTCGGGCTGGCGAAGGCGGACGACCGCGCGGCGGTGCGGCGGGAGCGGATCGTCCTGGAGCCGGAGTTGGTCGAGCGGCTACGGGAGCAGACGCGCCGGCTCTCGGTGAGCGCGGCAACCCTCTTCCATGTGGCATGGGCGAGGGTGGTCGCGGCGGCTTCCGGACGCGACGACGTGGTTTTCGGCACGGTGCTGTTCGGGCGGATGCAGGGCGGAACGGGCTCGGACCGGGGCCCGGGCCTGTACATCAACACCCTGCCCGCACGCGTACGCGACGGCGGCGTCGGCGTCAGGGACGCGGTGCGGGACATGCATCACCAACTGGCCGACCTTCTCGTCCACGAGCATGCGCCGCTGGCGCTGGCCGTGCGGTCGAGCGGAATGGCCGCCGGTCAGGGCCCCCTGTTCACCTCGCTGCTGAACTTCCGGCACATCTCGTCCGGCGAACCGGCCGAACAGGCCCGGCTGGCCGGAGCCGAGTGGCTGCACGCCGATCAGACGATCGACATGCCGCTCGGAGCATCCATCGACGCCACGGATTCCGGCTTCGACCTCACGGTCGACGCGGCCGAACCGATCGACGCCTCGACGGTGTGCCGCATGCTGCGTACCGCGACCGAGAGCCTGCTCGCCGCACTGGAGACAGCGCCCGGGACTCCGCTGCGCCGGCTGGAGGTGCTGGAGGCGGCGGACAAGCAATGGCTGTTGACGGAGTGGAGCAGCACCGAGGAGGCGGCACCGGAGCGGGTGCTGCCCGAGTTGTTCGAGGAGCAGGTGCGGCGATCGCCGAACGCGGTGGCCGTGGCGTGCGGCGGAGAGGAGATGTCGTACGCGGAGCTGAACGAACGGGCGAACCGGCTGGCGCGGTCGTTGCTGCGGCGGGGTGCGGGACCGGAGTCGCTGGTCGCCGTGGCCATGGAACGGTCGGTGGACCTGGTGATGGCGGTGCTGGGGGCATTGAAGGCAGGGGCTGGATATGTGCCGGTCGATCCGGCCTACCCGGTGGAGCGAGTCGCCCTCATGCTGGAGGACGCCGCCCCGGTCGTGCTGCTGACGGACAGCGCGTCGACGGCACGGCTGCCGGACGGGGCGGGCATGCCGGTGCTGGCGGTCGACGATCCGGCAGCCGCCGGTGAGATCGCGAGCATGGACGGCGCAGATGTCACGGACGCCGAGCGTGGCACGCCGCTGTCGGCCCGGCACCCGGCGTACGTGATCTACACCTCCGGGTCGACCGGCCGTCCCAAGGGGGTCGTGGTCACCCACACCGGTATCGCTTCCCTGGTCGCGGCCCAGACCGAGCGGCTGGACCTCACCCCGGACAGCCGGGTTCTGCAACTGGTCTCGCCCAGCTTCGATGTGTCCGTCTGCGACCTGTGCAGCGCACTGCTCACAGGGGCCACGCTGGTGCTGGCGCCGGGGACCGATCTGTTGTCCGCGCTCACCGACTCGGGCCCCGGCGTCACCCACGCCGCCGTACCGGCCTCCGTGCTCGCTGCCGTCGAGCCCTCCTCGGTGTCAGTACCGACACTCACCGTCGGAGGCGAGACCTGCCCCGCGGGTCTGGTGGCAGGCTGGGCACCCGGGCGGCGGCTGATCAACGCCTACGGCCCGACCGAGACCACGGTGTGCGCGACGACGAGCGAACCGCTGACCCCCTCCTCGACGGCCCCGCCGATCGGCAGGCCCGTCACAGGAGCACGGGTGTACGTACTGGACGAGTCTTTGCGGCCCGTACCGCCTGGTGTGGTGGGGGAGTTGTATGTGGCCGGTGCGGGAGTGGCACGCGGCTATCTGAACCGGCCGGGACTGACCGCGGAACGGTTCGTGGCTGACCCGTTCGGTGCGCCGGGTTCTCGTATGTACCGAACCGGCGACCTGGCGAAATGGCTCCCGGGCGGGGAGTTGGAGTTCGTCGGCCGGGCGGACGACCAGGTCAAGGTCCGCGGATTCCGGATCGAGCCGGGAGAGATCGAATCGGCCCTGCTCTCCTGCTCAGATGTCGCGCAGGCGGCGGTGGCCGTTCGCCAGGGCAGGCTGATCGCTTACGTGGTGGCGGGCGCCGGGGAGCTCACATCGGAACAGCTGCGCTCACACCTCGGCTCGTCCCTCCCTGCCCATATGGTCCCGGCGGACTTCGCTTTCCTGGACGCGTTGCCGCTGACTCCGAACGGAAAGCTCGACAGGGCCGCCCTGCCCGCTCCCGAGCACCACGCGACCCCGGAGAGCCGCGAACCGCGCACTCCGAAGGAGCGGACGCTGGCCGAACTGGCCGCTGACGTACTGGGCATGACCAAGGTCGGCGTGGACGACAACTTCTTCGAGATCGGTGGGGACAGCATTCTGGCCATCCAACTGGTGGCGCGAGCACGGACGGCCGGGCTGGTGTTCACCACGCGGGATGTCTTCACCCACAAGACGGTGGCTGCGCTGGCCGTCGCCGCCCGGTCGCAGGATCACTTGGAGCCGGCCGAGGCGCGCACGGAGCCGGACATCAGCACCGGCGACATCTTGCCGACCTCGATCGTGGAGTGGTGGCGGCAGCACAGCGGCGCCGTGGACGGTTTCTGTCAGGCGACGCTCGTACGGGCTCCCGCCGGCGCCGAGGCGCGGCGCGCTGAACGAGCAGTGCAGGTCCTCCTCGACCACCACGACGCGCTGCGGCTGCGGCTGACCGTCCAGCAGCCCGAGGGAGACTGGTCGTTGCGGGTGGAGCCGCCTGGAACGGTGGAAGCCGCGAAGCTCGTGAGCCGGGTGGAGACAGCCGGGCTGGACGACGAGCAACTGGACGCGGTTGTGGCCGAGCAGTTCGCCGCGGCACGTGGCCGGCTGGACCCGCAGGCGGGGGTGATGCTGCAAGCAGTGTGGTTCGATGCGGGGCCACGACGGTCCGGGCGTCTCCTGCTGGTTATTCACCACCTGGCCGTGGACGGAGTGTCCTGGCGGATCCTGCTGCCGGACCTTCGGACGGCTTGGGAGACAGCAGGGACAGCAAAGCCGGCATTGGAGCCGGTCGGTACTTCCGTACGTCGCTGGACGCAGTTGCTGGCCGCTGAGGCGCACAACCCACGTCGTACGGCCGAACTGCCCGCATGGGAGGCCATGCTGGAAGACACCGAACCCCTGATGCGCGCAGAGCAGTTGGATTCCGGCCACGGGACGGACAGCCAGGGCGGGCAGCTGACCCTCACGCTGCCGACCGAGACCACCGCAGCGCTGCTGACCCGGGTGCCGACCGCCTTCCACGCCGGTGTGCAGGACGTGCTGCTGGCCGCCTTCGGCCTGGCGACGGCAGAGTGGCGGCGCCGCCGCGGAGGGTCCGACGGCGCGGTGACGGTGGACGTGGAGGGCCACGGCCGGTGCGAGGACCTGGCACCCGGAGTGGACCTGTCCCGCACCGTGGGCTGGTTCACCAGCGTCCACCCGGTCCGGCTCACCCCGCAGCCGCTGACCTGGTCCCAGCTGCGGGCGGCGGGATCGGAACTCGCGAGGGCGGTCAAATCCCTCAAGGAGCAACTCCGGGCCGTGCCGGGCGACGGCCTCGGCTTCGGGCTCCTGCGCTACCTCAACCCCGACACCGCGCCCACACTGGCCGATCTGCCCATCCCCCAGGTGGGATTCAACTACCTGGGCCGGCAGAGCGCTCCCGGCGGGGAAGCACCATGGGTTCCGCTGGCGGACGAGATTGCGGCCCAGCTGTCCGGGGGAGACCGCACGGACACCCGTCAGCCCCACCCCCTGGAGATCAACGCGGTCACTCACGACGGCCCGGCAGGCCCTCAGCTGGTGGCTTCCTGGTCCTGGAACGGAACGCTGCTGGACGGGGAGGCGGTGGACGAACTCGCACGGATGTGGTTCGTCGCACTTGAGGCCATCACCGCGTGCGCCGACCGGCCCGGCATGGGCGGGCTGACGCCCTCGGACGTACCGCTGGTCGACCTCACCCAGGAGCAGATCGAGCGGTTGGAGGCCGACTTTTCCCAGCAGCGCGGGCAGTCGGCCGACGAGCGGCCCGGGCCACCCGCGGTCGGCCGGACGGGGCTGGCGGACATCTGGCCGCTCACGCCGGTGCAGGAGCAGATGCTGAAGCAGACGCTCGACTGCTACGAGAGCAGCCTCGCGGACGTCAATGTCAATCAGTTGGTTCTGGTCCTGGACGGCCCGGTGGACATTTGTGCACTGCGCTCGGCCGGACAGGCGCTGCTGGACCGGCACTCCGCCCTCCGCGTCGGCTGCCCACATCAAGGGCTGGGCCGAGCAGTGCAGGTCGTTCCGTTCCAGGCCGAACTGCCATGGCGCCAGGAGAACTTGGAAGGGCTGGACCCGGCTGCTCAACAGGCGGAGGCGGACAAGCTGGCAGCCACCGAACGGACCCTTCGCTTTGATCTGGCCGCCGGGCCGCTGCTGCGGATGGTGCTGATTCGGCTGTCTGCCCGTCGCCACCACCTGTTGATCACCCAGCACCACAACCTGCTGGACGGCTGGTCGATGCCCGTACTGCTGCGGGAGCTGTGGGCCACCTACGCCGCCGGGGGCGATCCCAGCGGCCTCCCCCCGGCCCCTGACTACGGGGCTTTCCTGGCCTGGCGGGCCGGGCAGGACCGGGAAGCGGCCGAGGCCGCTTGGCGAGAGGCGTTGTCCGGCCTGGCCGGGCCCACCCTGCTCGCTCCGCCGAGGGACAGCGACGGGCCGGCGCAACCCCACCGGGAGACGAGTGCCGAACTGTCCGAGGAGGTGGCTTCCGCGCTGGGTGCCGTGGCCCGTGAGCGCAATCTGACCACCAACACCCTCGTCCAGGGCGCCTGGGCACTCCTGCTCGGCCGGATGACCGGCCAGGACGATGTGGTCTTCGGTACCACCGTTTCCGGACGTCCCCCACACCTCCCCGGAGTGGAGACGATGGTCGGTCTGTTGATCAACCGTGTACCGGTACGTGCGCGCTGGGACCCGGCCGAGCCGGTGGGGGAGCTGTTGGCCCGCTTGCAGAACGAACAGTCGGACCTGCTGGCTCACCAGCATCCGGGCGTCACCGACATCCAGCGGATGACCGGCCATCCTGAACTGTTCGACACCCTCGTCACCTTCGAGAACTACCCCGTCGAGGAAGCCGACTGGCAACCGGTCGACGCCCAGCTTCGCGCCACCATCGCCCACTGTCACGACACTCCGGCCTACCCTCTCAGCCTCCTGGTCGTGCCGCAGCCCCGGATGAGCCTGCACCTGGTCCACCGGCCGGGCCTCATCGAGACAGCCACCGCACAAGTCCTCCTGGATCAGCTGCGAGACCTGTTGCAAGCGCTGACGACGGACCTGGACCGGCCGGTCGGCGACATCGGCACCATCGACCTGCCCCTTCCCGCTCAGCGCCGTCGGCAGCCGTCCGACGTGTACGTCACCGACCAGGAGAGCTGACATGACCACCAGCACCAACCCGTTCGAAGACGAGGACGCGCCCTACCTCGTGCTGGTCAACGACGAGAACCAGCACTCGCTGTGGCCCGCTTCCATCGAGGTGCCCGACGGCTGGAGCGTGGCGCATCCCCAGGGCAGCCGCCGGGAGTGCCTGGAGTACGTCGAGCGTTCGTGGGCCGATATGCGCCCCGCGTCACTTGCCCGCGCCATGGACGGTCAGGAGTAAAAAGCAAGCAGGAGCCGGAATGAGGAACGCAGGGCCGGGGGCCGGGAGCTGACCAGCTCCCGGCCCCCGGCTCCGGAATGCTCCGCAGGCCCGTCGGTCAGGCGTCGGTCAGGTCAGATACTTCCGTGCTCCTCCCTCGCGCACGGTGTCCAGGGTGACGCAGTGGAAGGACCCGCCGAAGCTGTACACATGACGGAAGTCAACCGGAACGCAGCGGAAGCCCCAGTCGGTCAGCGCCTCGATCAGCGGCTTTTCCTGGCGCTCCACGACCACGGTTTCCGGATCGAGTGACAAGACATTCATGCTGACCCATGGACTGCAGAAGTACATGGGCCAATCGTCCGGAAGCGTGGGAGGCGGCGCCGGCAGAATATCCCAGCCGTCGAAAAGCTCCGAGTGCACATAGCGTTCGGGGTGGACCAGCAGTTTCCCGGGAGCCAGCGGAGCGAGCGTGGCGTCGATGTGCATGGCGTGCGGGTCGTTGGTCTCGATGACCGAGACGGTGAATTCCTCGCCGATACTGCGCCGCAACCAGTCGATACCGAACTGGTTGGTCACATGGCTGCGCTGGGCCACCACGTCGGTGCCGAAGCGGAGGAAGTCGGCCGCATCGAAGACGGGCTCGAACTCGGTGACGGCCCACCGGTCGCCGTTGGCGAGGTCGCCGCCCGGCGTGCGGTACAGCTCGTCCGCCAGCTGCGGGCGAGGAGCGGGAAGCCACCGGGCTCCGCGCCGGAAGTACGACTTGATCAGGGAACGGAAGGCGTCCACTTCGTGGTACCGGCACCGCCAGGACATCGGTGCCTCGACGAGGATGTCCCCGATGACCACCAGCAGGTCCCTGGGCATCCCCGCGTACAACCCGCCGGTGCTCTCCCACGCCGGTGTGCGAAACGGCCGCTGGTGTTCCACGGGCTCCGGCCGGACCACCCTGACACCCTCGGCGGTCAGAGTGTCGGCCAGGGCATCCAACTCCGCCTCAGCAGCCTTCAGATGGTCTGCCGGGAAAGGAAGGCCGCCTCGCTCCTGGAAGACGGAACGAGCGGTTTCGGGTACGACATGGGCCATCGACTCCTGCCACGTGGGAAACACCCCACCCGCCAGCGTTCCGACGACCACTTCGTTGAGCGGGTCCCACTCGGTGTAGGAGTTGAGGGCTTGCCGAGGGGGCACTTCCTTCTCTTCATCGATCGGGTGCCCGCTCGTTCGACTCGCCATACTGACTCGCTTTCTCCGGGTTCCGTTCCGAACACCTGGATTGGTTGTCGTCGGTACCGATTCCGAACACTGAGCTACCGGCGCAGCGGCTGATTCGGCGTACCCATTCCAGGAATACCGAGAGCGGAAAGCAAGAAACCGAGCAGATAACCCCACGAGAGAGCGGAACCGAGGCACCGGGGGCGCGCGGCAGCGAGGAGCAGCTACGGCCCCTGGTGCCTTCGTGCTTCGCGGCCCCCGTCAGCTCGGCAGGGCGCGCAACCAGGGCGGCGGCTGGTGCTCCTGCTCGGTCGGCCGGGATGCCGGGGGCTCGCCCGACTGGAGGCGCCACAGGTTGGCGTATCTGCCGCCGCGCTGCACCAGTTCGGTGTGGGTTCCGCATTCGGCGACCACGCCGCCGCGTTCCAGGACGTAGATGGTGTCGGCGTTGCGGATGGTGGACAGTCGGTGGGCGATGACGATGAGCGTCCGCTGCTGGGCGAAGGCTTCGAGCCCGCGCTGGATGGCTGCCTCGGTCTCGTTGTCGACCGCTGAGGTGGCCTCGTCGAGGATGACGACAGGAGGATCGGCGAGGAAGGTACGCGCAAGGGCGATGCGCTGCTTCTGGCCACCGGAGAGCGCGGCGCCCCGTTCACCGACCTGGGAGTCGTAGCCGTCGGGCAGTGACTTGATGAACGAGTCGGCCCCGGCGGCGCGCGCGGCCTGGGCGACGCGGCGCTCGTCGGCGTCGAAGGTTCCGTAGCGGATGTTCTCCGCGATGGTCCCGTCGAAGACGAATGGCTCCTGGGACACGTAACCGATCACACCCCGCAGCTCGTGCAGCGGCAGTTCGCTCACATCGACACCGTCCAGCAGCACTTGGCCGGTGTCGGGGTCCCGGAAGCGCATGAGGAGTTTGGCGACGGTCGTCTTGCCCGCGCCGGTCGTCCCGACGATGCCGGTGACCCGCCCCGGAGCGATGTGCATCGACAGGTCACGCAGGGCCGGCGGTCGGCCGGGATAGGCGAACGTCACCTTCTGCAGGTCGAGTTGTCCGCGGATTCCGTCGGCGGGCAGTTCCCTGCTGCCCTCGGAGGGCTCCTGGGGCAGGTCCAGCAGCCGCTGGACGCGTTCGAACGCGTCGACGGAGCGGCGGTATTCGTCCGTCATGTCTCCGAGCCGGTGCAGGCGCGACAGCGTGATCGCGGGCAGGTCCAGCAGCGGAGTGAGGCGCTCCAGGGGCAGCTCACTGCGCAGCACTGCCTTACCGCCCAGCAGGATCGTGGTGGGCACTGCCGCCATCGCACACATCCGCACCAACTGGGCCTGGACGGCGGAGCTGCGGTCGGTACGGGAGTTCGCCTCGCCGTGCTCCGCGCACAGCTCGGCGACGCGCTGCTCCTCGTACTCCTCGGTGCACGCGGCCTTGACCATCACGTTGGACTGGAGATTGTCGGTCAGGCGGGCGTGCAGGCGGGACCGGGTGGCGGCGGACGCCGCGCGGTCGTCGGCCGTGCGCTCGTGGAAGCGGAAGGCCAGCCAGGCGACGAGCGGGATCGGGATGAAGGCGATCCAGGCCAGCTGTGGGGCCAGCAGGAGGTATGCGGGTGCCAGCACCGCGAAGCAGGTTGCCAACTGCGTCGACTCGTGCAAGGTGCGCGCGACGAAGCTGCCCAGCTGGCTGATGTCCTCGGTCAGCACCTGCGTGGTGTGGCTGGTCCGCTCACCTTCCAGGTCGGCTGTCGACAGCCGTTGCACGTGCGCGTACGTGGTCGTACGAAGGTCGCTCTCGATGCTTTGGGCGAGCTTGTGCCAGCTGGAACCTGCGAGGTACGAAGCGCCGCTCGATGCCACTGCGGCCAGGGCCATGACGCCTGCCAGGAAGGGGAGTTGTGTCTCCAGGCCGACCAGGCCCAGGCCGGTCAGCGTCTGGCTGCCACCCCCGACGAGCACCGTAATCGCGTAGGACATGAGCGCGAACAGGCCCATTTCGACGGCCTGGGACACCACCGACAGTGCGGTCGCAAGGGCGAACTTGCGCCGGTGCGGCCCGATGAGTCTCGTCAGGAAGTGACGGCGGGAGGGCGACCCGGAGGCGCCGGAGGTGTCGCTGGAGCCCTCGGCTGCGGCTCTGTCGGCGTTCGACCGTCGCCAGGCGCGTCTGATGACGACCGTCGTCGCGGCCGCGACGAGCCCGAGGCTCACCCACGGAGCGGACAGCACCTTCAGCACATGTTTCCCGACCCCGAGCGCCACAGCGGCCCCCGCGCCCGCCCCCACAACCGCCACGACGCCGACACCGCTGCCGGTGCCGGTGCCGGAAGAGTGCCGCGTCCTGTCGGCGACCGGTGGTGCCTCGTCCTCGTCGCGGTCCGCCCGGCGAGGAGTTTGCCGAGGTACTCGGCGGGACGTTCCGCGAGGCGCCCGGCGAGGTGCGGGGTGGTCCGCGGCCTGGGTGAGCACCTGCGCCACGGTCTCGCCCAGCAGCCGCGCGGCGTCCCGCGAACTCAGCGCCGTCTCGTGGAACAGCAGCACGCGGCCGGTGACCGGACTGACCTCCGCTCTGTCGATCCCCGGCACCGCCTGAAGCGAAGTCTCCAGCAGCCGGGCGAGGTTGGGCCGCCTGAGTACGGCCTCCACCTCCCAGCGCTGCCGGCCGGGGAGGACCGACCGTGGGCGGAGCGGAGCATCGGCGAGACGGCTGAACGGCGGCGCGCTCGCCGCGGGCGGGCCCATCAGGAGTGTCATGTACGAAGATCCACCAGGGTTGCGAACGGCGCCCACGGGCTCTGGCCGAATACCAGCGTATTTATCGGGCGTTAGCAGTCATACGGAGCCTAGGGGCGGCCCGGGCAGCCAGCCATGCCAGGACCTGGTGGTTCACCCGTCCGGGTAGCCGGGCGAGGCGGTGTGCGCACGGGCGGTGACCCGCGCTTGGCGACCCTTCTGGGCCTGACAGACGCTGATGCGTCACGACGGTCGGCAACCGGTTGTGGGGCACGCCGGTAACGTGTTAACTGTGCGAACGATCGTACGGTTAACTCTGCTCGTCCGAAGGAGGCACCCTGTGCAGGAACGACGCATGGTAGAGCTGGCGCATGCGCTGGCCGTCGCCAAGAGCCGGCAGGACATCCCTGCGGCCCTCCGGCTCCTCCACCCCGAGATGCTGCTGGAGACCCCGGCGTTCGGGACGACGGCCCGGGGGCGGGCCGAGAACGAGAGGGCGTTGAGGCGGTTCTTCGCCGCGTTCCCGGACTACGACATCACCTTGGACGGCCATGCGAGCAATGCGGACACGCTCGTGTGCTGGGGAACGGCGCGGCTGACCATGACGGGCGACCGGTTCGGTGTGCAACCCGACGGCAGCCGCGCCGCGTTGCCGGTCTTCCTCCGGTTCACCTTCCAGGACGACCTCATCGCGAGCGAACAGTTCTTCTTCGACCTGGCGACCCTGTGCGACCAGTCCGGTGTCTCCACGGACGCGGTCCGCAGCACGCTCTTTCCCGTACCCGCACAAGGAGAGGCCCGATGACAGCGGATGCGCGGGTGCGCGAGGTGGAGGACATCCGCACAGCGCACCTCTTCGACCTCGTCGTCGATCTGAACCCCCGGCTGCCCATCGGCAGCGGCCCGTTCGGCCGACGCGTCCTCTTCGGTGCCGCCGGAGGCACGTTCCACGGGCCCAAACTGCGCGGGGAGGTCGTGCCCGGCGGCGGGGACTGGGCGCTGTTCGCCCCCGACGGAACGATGGCACTGGACGTACGCCTGACACTGCGCACCCACGACGGAGCGCTGCTGCACATGACCTACGGCGGTCGCTGGGTCACGCCGCCCGCGCTGCGCGAGGCCATGGCCGATCCCGCCGAGCGGCACCGCATCGACCCGGCCGGCTACTACTTCCGCACCAACCCGCTCTTCGAGACGGGAGCCCAGCAGTACGCCTGGCTCAACGGCATCGTCTGCGTGGGGTCGGGATACCTCGTCGAAGGAGGGATCGCCTACAAGATCTGCGAGATCCTGTGACCGTCACAATCCCTTCGCTCCGTCGATCCGCTCCCGGAGCAGGTCGGCGTGGCCGTTGTGCCGGGCGTATTCCTCGACCATGTGGACGAGCACCCAGCGCAGCGACACTTCCCCGCGCCATCCGTCGACGCCCGTGGCGTCGAGGTCCGGCGCCTCGGCGACGAACCGCTCCGCGAAGGCGACTTCTTCGCGCCAGGCGCGCCAGGCCGCCGTGACGGTTTCCTCGTCGGACGCCGCGCCGTCGAAGTCCCCGTCGGGGTCGGCGTCCGAGGAGAAGCGGGGCGGCGCGTCCTGCCCGGCGAGCACCTGCCGGAACCAGCGGCGCTCCACATCGGCGAGGTGCCGGACCAGCCCGAGCAGGGAGAGCGTGGACGGCTCGACGGATCGCCGGGCCAGTGCACCGTCGACGTCCGCGCACTTCAGCTCCAGGGTGGCGCGCTGGGCCGTCAGAAAGCCGACGAGCAGGGCGCGTTCGTCACCCGTCGTCGGACCGTCGAACCGGGTGTCCTGCCCGGGGCTGACGAATGTCTCGGCCCTTCTGGCCGGAGCGGATGCGCCCGCGCCGGGGGCGGGGCCGGACTCCGCAGTCATGTTCTGCTCCATGAAACTCTCCGGTTCTGTCGGGACCGTTGGACGCCATTGTAAGTGGGCGATCGCCCACTTAGAGTGGGCGGATGCCCACTGAACCGTCGGGGCCCTCGCGCCCATCCGCGCCCGAGCCCCATCAACTCCGGCAGATGGCCGAGTCGTTCGGCGTGAATGCCGAACGCTACGACCGCACCCGCCCCCACTACCCCGACCGCCTGGTACGGCGCATCGTCGACGCCGGGCCCGGCCCCGGCGTGCTCGACGTCGGCTGCGGCACCGGCATAGCTGCCCACCAGTTCGCAGCGGCCGGCTGCCGGGTCCTCGGCGTCGAACCGGACGCGCGCCTGGCCGACTTCGCCCGACGCGGCGGGATCGAGGTCGAGGTGGCCACGTTCGAGTCCTGGGACCCGGCGGGCCGGACGTTCGACGTGGTCGCCGCCGGGCAGGCATGGCACTGGGTCGACCCGGTCGCGGGCGCGGCAAAGGCGGCGCAAGTGCTGCGGCCCGGCGGTCTGCTGGCCGCCTTCTGGCACATCTTCCAGCTCCCGGCGGTCGTGGCGGAAGCCTTCGCCACCGCCTACCGGCGGGTGCAGCCCGACGCGCCGGTCGACCCCCGGCCGCAGAAGCAGGACCCGGACGGCCACCAACCGCTGGTCGTCAAGGCCACCGACGGCATCCGGGAGTCGGGCGGGTTCCGCGAGCCGGAGCAGTGGCGGTTCGGCTGGGAGCAGACCTACACCCGCGACGAGTGGCTGGACCAGATGCCGACCCACGGCATCCTCACCACGCTCCCCCCGGACCAGCTGGCCCAGGTACTGGACGCTGTCGGAACCGCCATCGACGCGATCGGAGGCAGCTTCACGATGCCCTACACCACCGTGGCCGTCACCGCGGCAAGAAGCTGACACCGCGCCCCGAAGGGGCGCGGGGAACTGCTCCCCCTGGGGGTACCTCCCGCCGGAGGCTGGGGGACTCCGGCAGGGAGGTGCCCCCACAAGCCATGGGGGTACCTCCCTGCTCGAAGAGCTTGGGGGAGCAAGCCGCAGCCTGCGGACGACGGGCAGGGGCGCCCCCTTACCGGCAGCTGGAGGGGACAAGATCCGCCGGACAAGCCCTACGGCACCCGGGCGGTCCACTCCTCGCTGCTGTACTTGGTGAGGGCGAGTTCCTCGGCGCGGGCCATCTCCTCCTCGGTCACCCGGCCCTCGGCGAGCCCGTAGCGACTGCGGAACGAACGGATCATCCGGTCGATGACCTCGCCGCGCGGGAGGCCGGTCTGCCGGCGCAGCGGATCGACGCGCTTCTTGGCGCTCCTGGTGCCCTTGTCGGACATCTTCTCCTTGCCGATGCGCAGCACGTCCAGCATCTTCTCGGCGTCGATGTTGTACGACATGGTCACGTGGTGCAGGACGGCTCCTTCGTCGGCCGTGACGCGCTTCTGGGCGGCGCCGGCGATCTTGCCCTCCTTCGAGGCGATGTCGTTCAGCGGCACGTACCAGGCCCTGATCCCCATGTCACCGAGGGCGTTGAGCACCCAGTCGTCGAGATAGGCGTACGAGTCGGCGAACGACAGGCCGGAGACGAGGGAGGCGGGCACCGAGAGGGAGTAGGTGATGGTGTTCTCGGCCTCGACGAACATGGCACCGCCGCCGGAGATGCGGCGTACGACGGTGACCCCGTGCCGGGCCGCGCCCTCGGGATCCACCTCGTTGCGGAGGGACTGGAAGCTGCCGATGATGACGGCGGGGGAGTCCCATTCCCATACGCGGAGCGTCGGGGCGCGGCGGCCGGTGGCGACCTGCGCCGTCAGCACCTCGTCGAGGGCCATATGCAGGGCGGGCGACTGCGGCGGCTCGTGGATGAGCTGCCACTCGTAGTCGGTCCAGTCGGTGGCCCGCGTCAGCGCGCGGCGTACGCAGACCGCCACCCCCTCGGCCGTGATGCCGTACATCGCGGTGCCCTCAGGGAGCGCGGCCTCGATACGGGCGCTGAGGCCGGCCGTGTCGGTGTCGGAGGAAGCGCCCTCGAGGGCCTGGTCGATGGCGGCGAGCGCCTCGTCGGGTTCGAGGAAGAAGTCGCCGGCCACGCGGACGTTCCGCAGCACACCGTCCTGGTCGTCCAGATCGACCACCACCAGCTTGCCGCCGGGAATCTTGTACTCGCCGTGCATGGCCGACCCCCTGCCTCAGCTGTCCGTTCCGGAGCCGGCGTTCAGCCTACGTCGGTGACGAGCCGGCGCGATCGGCGCGTATGGCTGATCAGCAGGAACGTGGACATCACCAGCGTCACGACCTGGGCGACGACGGTGAGTCTCTTGTCGTCGAACCAGGCCGGGTCGTACATGTTGGGGATCGGCCCCAGCTCGCCCACGTCGACGTAGGCGTAGAGCAGCAGGAGCGCCAGCCCGCCGCCGGCGACCAGCCAGGCGAACGCGTCGGAGAGCCTCCGCCACCACACCAGCACCAGCAGCGCCGCGAGTGCCGCGATACCCGCCTCGATCCGGAAGAGGTCCCCCTGGCTGATGCTCGCGCTGACCGCGTCGTACTGATCGGCGAGGTTGGCGTGGACGTAGGCGTCGACGCCGAGACCTCCGGCGGACAGCGCGCGGGCACCGCCCTGCACGATGCGGTACGCCTGCCCGTGGGGTGCGGGTGGCGGAGCGTGGGGAGTGGTGGGGGTGTTCGCGGTCATGGCCTCTCCTGCCGTCCGGGTGTGCGGGATACCGGTCCCGGGTCTCAGTAGCCGCCGTCGGTCTGCTTCGGCTTCTTGGAGGGCTTCTTCTCCTGTTTCTTCTCCTTCTCCCCGCTGGTGATCTTCTTGCCGGACGGGTCGAGGACGAACCACTCGGCGCCGAACTGGTTGAGCGCCTGGCCGTTGGTGTCGCCCGCCTCCTCGTCGCCCGCGTAGCGGTAGAGGGGATGGCCGTCGTAGGTGACCTGCCGGTCGCCGCCCTCCCGCTTGCTGGTTCCCAGGAGTTCGCTCCTGGCTCCGGCACCCGCCTTGGGTTCGGTCTTGCCCTTGACGACGACGGGGGGCCACGCCTGTGCGCAACCCCCCTTGCACGTCGACCTGCTCGACTTGTCCGCCTCGAACAGATAGAGCGTCCGGCCCGCACCGTCGACCAGGATCTTGCCCAGGTCGCCGGAGCGCACCTGGACCGTCCCCTCCTTCTTCGTGGTCGAGGGCGAGGGGGCCGAGCCGCCGTCGTCGTCCGAGCACCCGCTGAGGGCAGCGGCCCACAGCACGGCTGTCACGGCGCAGACGGCTGTCCTGGTCGAGTTCCTCATCCAGTCCTCCGGCTCGGCTCTCCCTCGGTCCGGGGAGGGGCTGCGGGACCAGAGCACCACGCGCCCCGGGGCGCCGCCACTTGGCGGGGGCCGTCCTGCGTAAGCCGGGCCGTGGGCAGGCCGGGCCCCGTCCTGCGTAAGCCGGGCCGTGGGCAGGCCGGGCCCCGTCCTGCGTAAGCCGGGCCGTGGGCAGGCCGGGCCCCGTCCTGCGTAAGCCCGAGCCGTCAGGCGGCGAAGCCGCCGTCCACCGCCAGCAGGGCGCCGGTGACGTACCGGGCGCCGTCGCCGACGAGGTGGGCCACCGAGTCGGCGATCTCCTCCGGCGTCCCGTACCGGCCCAGCATCGTGAGCGCCGCCTGGGCCTCGGCGCCCTCGCCGTCGGCGGGGTTCATGTCGGTGTCGATCGGACCCGGTGCCACCTCGTTGACGGTGATGCCGCGCGACGCCAGTTCCCGGGCCAGCCCCTTGGTCAGTCCGGTGACGGCCGCCTTGCTCATGGCGTACAGCGTCATTCCGGGGAAGGGCACGTGCGCGGAGACGCAACTGCCGATGTTGACGATCCGGCCGCCGTCGGCCATCCGCGAGGCCGCCGCCTGTGCCACCAGGTAGGCACCGCGGACGTTGACCGTCAGCACCCGGTCGAGCTCGGCGGGCTCCACCGACGCGAGCTCGCCCTGGGCGCCGGTACCCGCGTTGTTGACCAGGATGTCCAGCCGCCCGAACTCCTCCACGGCCCCTTCCACGGCGGCCCGGACCGAGTCCGCATCCCCCAGCGAGGCCCGTACGGTCCACGCCCGGCCGCCGCGTTCCTTGATCTGCTCCGCCACCTCGCGGGCCAGCTCGGCGTTCGACTCGTACGTCAGCGCCACATCCGCGCCGTCCGCTGCCAGGCGCAGCGCGACGGCCGCGCCGATGCCCCGGCTGCCGCCGGTCACGAGGGCTGCCCTGCCGGTGAGGGGCTTGTGGGTGGTGTCGCTGTGCATGGTTTCCGCCTGTCCGTTCGTCGTCGTGTCGGTCGTCGTTCCGATTGACATGACTCGATCCTCGGGCGGCGGGTGCCGGGGCGCTGGCGCTATTCGGACGGTGCAATTTTCGGTCGCGTATGCTGCACCTGCTGGTACGGTGTAGTGAACCAATGCCGACCACGGGAGCGACACGTACACATGAACACGACCGAGGAGTGGCTGGCCGCCGCCTCCATCGACCCGTCCGTCGGTGAGCTGCGCCCGGACTACCGCGCGCTGCTGATCGTGGCCGAGGGGCTGCGGCCAGGGCCCGGCGACGCCTTCAGCGAGGAACTGCTCGCCGAGGCCGAGGCGAAGGCGTGCGATCCCGAGGAGCACCCGCACGTCGCCGAGTGGCGGGAGGCGTTCCGCGGCTTCGGCGCGAAGCCCAAGCGCACCCGCCCCAGCGTCGACGCGCTGCTGCGGCGCGCCCCTGAAGGACTGCCGCGCGTCGACCGGCTGACGGACATCTACAACGCGGTCTCCGTCGCGCACGTCGTACCGCTCGGCGGCGAGGATCTCGACCGCTACGTCGGCCCCCTCCGGCTCACCCGCGCCGAGGGCACGGAGCCCTTCGCACTCATGTCGGGCGGCGAGCCCGTGACGGAGAACCCGCGTGCGGGCGAAGTGATCTGGCGCGACGACGAAGGCGTCACCTGCCGCCGCTGGAACTGGCGCCAGTGCGTACGCACCCGGCTGACGACGCAGACCACCCGCGCGGTTTTCATCCTCGACGCCCTCGGTGCCATGGATGACTCCGCACTGGAAGAAGCGGGCCGCGCCCTCACGGACGCCCTGCTGGCCGGCAACCCCGACGCGGCGACGGCCTCCCGCCTGCTGCGGGCCTGAACCCCACCCGCTTCCCTGTTCCGCGGTCCCACCCTTTACCGCGGCGATTTACCGCGGCGACCAGCGTCGTTCCCGCCCTCGTCGCCCTCCTCGCCCGGGCCCGTGCTTCCATGGTGAGGTGATCGACGATGAGCTGATGACAGCCGTGGAACAGGCGGTCCGCGAGGCCGTGGACGCTCAGGTGATGCCGCGCTGGCGGCAGCTCGCCGAGCACGAGGTCGAGACCAAGACCGGCAGCCACGACCTGGTCACCGTCGCCGACCAGCGCGCCGAACAGCAACTCTCAGAGGCGCTGCGCCAGTTGCTGCCGGGCTCCGCGGTCGTCGGCGAGGAGATGGTGCACGCGCATCCGGCCTCGTACGCGGCGCTCGTCGGCCCGGACCCGGTGTGGATCATCGACCCCATCGACGGCACCCGCCAGTTCGTCGCGGGCGACGAGGGCTTCTGCACCATGGTTGCCCTCGCCCACCACGGAGAGACCCTCGCCGGCTGGATCCTGGCGCCCGCCCTCGGGATGACGGCCATCGTCCGGCGCGGCGGCGGTGCGCTCCTCAACGGGGAGCCGCTGTACGCCGGTTCACCCGATGCGGGCGCGCCGTTGCACGTCGCCGTCTCGCACCCGGACTACACGGACGAGTCCCAGGAACGCGCCCTGCGCGGGCTGCGCACGGAGGGCGTCGACGTACGGCCCACCGGCTCCGCAGGACTCGAATACGTCGCGATCGCCCAGGGCCGGCTGGATGCCGTCGCCTACACCTGGGAGTCCGCCTGGGACCACGCGGCGGGGCTGCTGATGGTGGCCGAGGCGGGCGGCGCCAGCAGCACCGTCGCGGATGTCCCGTTCCGCCTCGCGGGCGGCAACGCGCTGCCGTTCACCGCGGCGCGTGACGCGGACACGACGCGGCGTATGGTGGGGCTGCTGCGCGACGAGAGTGTCGAGAGCGACAGAAGCCGACCTGCCTGACCAGGGCCGGGCGAGGGGAGCCGCAAGTGCCATCGATCCGGGACGCGGTTGTCGTGGGAGCCGGCCCCAACGGGCTGACCGCAGCTGTGGAGCTGGCCCGACGCGGCTTCGAGGTCGAGCTGTTCGAAGCCCGCGAGACCATCGGCGGCGGCGCCCGCACCGAGGAGCTGACCCTGCCGGGCTTCCGGCACGACCCCTGCTCCGCCGTCCACCCCACCGGCGCCGCATCGCCCGCCTTCCGCTCCATGCCGCTGGAGCGGTACGGACTGGAGTGGCTGCACCCCGAACTGCCCCTGGCGCACCCGTTCCCCGACGGCAGCGCCGCCGTGCTGGCCCGCTCGGTCGGTGAGACGGCGGCCTCCCTCGGCCCGCGCGACGCGGGCGCCTACCGCCGCCTGGTCGGGCCGTACATCGGCCGCTGGGAGACCCTCGCGGAGGACTTCTTCGGCTACGGCTCAGCCCTCAACGGCCGCTTCCCCATCGACCCCGTGCAGCTCGTCCGGTTCGGACTGACCGGGCTGCAGCCGATCACCTGGTCCAAGATCCGGTTCCGGGACGAGAAGGCCCGGGCGCTGCTCGCGGGCATGGCGGGGCACGTCATCGCGCCGATGAACAACCCGTTCATGACGGCCCCCGCCCTCGTCTTCGCACTCGCCGGACACGTGGTCGGCTGGCCGGTCCCGCGCGGCGGCTCCCAGGCCATCTCCGACGCGCTGGCCGGCTACCTGCGCGCCCTCGGCGGTACGATCCACACCGGCACCGAGGTCAAACGCCTGGACGAACTCCCGCCCGCGCGCGCCTACATCTTCGACACCTCGCCGACCGCGCTCGCCCGTATCGCCGGGCTGGGCAGCGCCTACGACAACGTCCGCTACGGCGCCAGCGTCTTCAAGATCGACTACGCGCTGGACGGCCCCGTCCCCTGGACCTCCCCGCAGGCGGCACGCGCCGGAACGGTGCACGTCGGCCCCACGCTGACCGACATCGACACCGCGATGCGGGACGCCGTCGTACGCGGCCGGCCCCCGGAGCGGCCCTTCCTCATCACCTCGCAGCCCAGCCTCGTCGACCCCACCCGCGCCCCCGAGGGCAAGCACGCCTTCTGGGCGTACGGCCATCTCCCGAACGGCTGGGAGGGCGACGCCACCGAGGCCGTCGAGCGGCAGATCGAACGGTTCGCGCCCGGCTTCCGCGACCACGTGCTGGCCCGCGCCACCGCCGGACCACCCCAGCTCGCAGTCCGCAACGCCAACTACGTCGGCGGCGACATCGCCTGCGGCTCTGCAGCCGGGCTGCGGCTGCTGATCCGGCCCAAGCTCAAGCGCGTCCCGTACGAGACCGCACACCCGTCCGTCTTCCTGTGCTCCTCCGCGGCCCCGCCCGGCCCCGGCGTACACGGCATGGCGGGCCACCACGCAGCCCGCGCCGTCTGGCGCCGGCTGCGCCGGGGGCGCGCGCGATAAGGCGCGCACGCCCCCTCTTTCCCGGCCCATGGTCGAGGGAGGCGTCGGAAAGATAGGGTCCCCAAGGCGCGACTGCCTGTTCGAACAACAGAGAGACCCAGGGGCAGAACCATGACAACGACGGTGCGGACCACACCGGCGCGGGTGCTGATCGCCGCGGACAAGTTCAAGGGATCGCTGACGGCCGTCGAGGTCGCGGAGCATCTGACGGCCGGAATCAGGAAGGCCCGCCCGGAGGTGGACGTCGAGGCCGTACCGGTGGCCGACGGCGGTGACGGCACCGTCGCGGCGGCCGTCGCCAACGGCTTCGTCCGCCATGAGGTCGAGGTCACGGGCCCCCTCGGCGCCCCCGTCACTGCCGCCTTCGCGCTGCGTGAGGGCACCGCCGTCGTGGAGATGGCCGAGGCGTCCGGCCTCCAGCACCTGCCACCCGGCGTCTTCGTGCCGCTGACAGCCACCACGTACGGCGCCGGTGAGCTGCTGCTGGCCGCCGTCGAGGCGGGAGCGCACACCGTCATCTTCGGCGTCGGCGGCTCGGCCACCACCGACGGCGGCGCCGGCATGCTGGACGCGCTGGGCGCCCGGCTGCTGGACCGGGACGGGGACTCCATCCCGTGGGGCGGCGGCGGACTGCGCGAACTGGTCTCGGCCGACCTGACGAGCATGGACCCGCGCCTGAAAAACGTCGAGGTCGTCCTCGCCAGCGACGTCGACAACCCGCTGACCGGGCCCAAGGGCGCCGCCGCCGTCTACGGCCCCCAGAAGGGCGCCAGTGACGAGGACGTACGGCTCTTGGACGACGCCCTCACCCACTTCGCCGAGGTCCTCGGCGAACAGGAGGCCGCCGCCTCGCCCGGCGCCGGCGCCGCGGGCGGTATCGGCTTCGGCGCCCTTGTCGGCCTCCGTGCCCGGTTCCGCCCCGGCATCGAGATCCTCATGGAGGAGCTCGGCGTCGAGGCCGCCATCGGGAGGGCCTCGCTCGTGATCACCGGGGAGGGCTCCCTGGACGAACAGACCCTCCACGGGAAGGCTCCCGCGGGCGTCGCGGCTGCTGCGCGCCGCGCCGGTAAGCCTGTGGTCGCCGTCTGTGGCCGCCTCGCCATCGGCCAGCGGGAGCTCCGCGCCGCCGGCATCGAACGGGCCTACGCCCTTACGGATATCGAGTCCGACGTCGACCGCTGCATCGCCGAGGCCGGCCCTCTCCTGGAAACCCTCGCCCTCCGCCTCGCCACCGACCATTTCTAGCCGCCTCAGTGCTTGAGGGCCCAGCCTTGGGCCGCCCTCTCCCGTTGTTGAGGGCGCCGCGCCCCCCAAAAAGCGGACAGCCGCAGAAACAAAGAGGGGTCCACCAGCAAGTGGTGGACCCCTCACAGAAGGCAGCGGAACTAACCCTGGGCGGCAGCCCTGGCCTCGCGGCGATTATCGCGGAACGCGTTCACCCGCCGGGCTGTCGCAAACAGCGGAATCACCGCCCCAAGAACAACCTGCAACGCACACCCGGTCTGAAGCAGCAGCTCCCCACCCGGCGCGTCGAAGGCCCAAGAGGCGAGCAACCCCATGCTGAGCACGATCCAGCACAGCATGGCCACAGCCAGCCGTCCCCGCGGCTTCGGATACTCCACACGGCTGACCATCAGCCACGCGACGCCGAGAATGCCGAGCGCGGTCGGCACGAAGGGCAGCCCCAGCAGCACGATCGAAACAACGGTCAAGGCTCCGAAAGGACCTGGCATGCCCTGGAACATTCCGTTCCGCATCGGCACGCAGGAGAACCGCGCAAGCCGCAGCACCACCGCCAGCAGCACCACAACGGCGGCAACGACCGAGATCCGCTGGTGTGCGTTGTTGTCGACCATGCCCCAGACGGCCACGAAATAGGCGGGCGCCAGCCCGAAGCTGATCAGATCGGAAAGGTTGTCCAGCTCAGCACCCATCGCCGAGCTGCGCAGCTTCCGCGCAACCAGCCCGTCGAAGAGGTCGAAGACGGCGGCCATCAGCATCAGCACCACGGCCGTGGCGGCGCTGTGCCGGGCCATGCCGCCGTCCTCGCTGCCGGTCAGGTGCGGAATGAGGACGCCGGTGGTGGTGAAGTACACCGCCATGAAGCCGCAGGTCGCGTTACCCAGCGTGAGCGTGTCCGCGATCGACAGCCGGGTCGACAGCGGCATCTCGTCGTCGGCGTCGTCCGTGTACTCCGCGTAGTCGTCATCGGCGTACTCGGCGTAGCCGGTATCTGCGGACCGCTCCGTTCCGGGAACCCAGGTCGCCTGGGCGTCGGGATCAATCACGGTCAAGGCGAGTCACCCCCGCTGTCGTGGTCTGACCGACCTCCACGGCCGTCTCGACGCCCTTGGGGAGGTAGACGTCCACCCGGGAGCCGAACCTGATCAGCCCGAGGCGCTCGCCCTGCTCGACCTTGGCACCACTGGGCACGTACGGAACGATGCGCCGGGCCACGGCGCCGGCGATCTGGACCATCTCGATATCGCCCAGCTCCGTGTCGAAGTGCCAGACGACGCGCTCGTTGTTCTCGCTCTCCTTGTTGAACGCGGGAACGTAGCCGCCGGGGATGTGCTCGACGGACGCCACCGTGCCCGCGAGGGGAGCCCGGTTGACATGGACGTTCAGCGGGCTCATGAAGATGGCGACGCGGGTACGGCCGTCCTGCCACGGCATGATGCTCTGCACCACGCCGTCTGCCGGGGAGATCACCCGGCCCTGACCGATTTCCCGCTCCGGGTCCCGGAAGAACCACAGCATCCCGGCAGCGAGCGCTGTCGCGGGTACGGCGACCAGTGCGGCGCGCTTCGACCTGCGGGTGCGGGCCAGGCTGAGGGCGGCCGTCGCGACGGTCGGTACGAGCCACGGCGAGGCGCCGCGCGCGAGGCGCACGCGAGGTGCGCGGGATGCGCCGGAGCCGTCAGTGCCGGACGAGGGAGAGCCGCTGGGTGCTGTGGATGGGCTGTGGGGCATGAATGACCTTCGTAGCGGAGGGAGCCGCGTAGGTGACAGGGGGACGGCGGCTTTCCCGGGATGCTATCGGTTTCTGATGGCAACTGGGCAAGCCAGCGGGCCAGTCAGTGGCCGAAGTCCCGGCTCGGGGTGTGATCTTGAATACCAAGAAAACACCCCGAAAAGGACATTCAGCCCTGGCTGCGGTACTCCTCCAGGAGCCGCCGGCCCACGATCATTTTCTGGATCTCTGCGGTTCCTTCGCCGATCAGAAGCATCGGTGCTTCCCGGTAGAGCCGCTCGATCTCGTACTCCTTGCTGAAACCGTACCCGCCGTGGATGCGGAAGGCGTCCTCCACGACCTCCTTGCAGTACTCGGAGGCGAGATATTTCGCCATGCCTGCCTCCAGGTCGTTACGTTGACCGGAGTCCTTCTTGCGAGCGGCGCCCACCATCAGGGCGTGCGCTGCCTCGACCTTCGTGGCCATTTCGGCCAGCTTGAACTGAATGGCCTGATGCCCGGAGATGGGCTTGCCAAACGTATGACGCTGCTGTGCGTAGTCGATACCGAGCTCGAAGGCACGCTGTGCGACACCACAGCCACGTGCTGCGACGTTCACCCGGCCGACCTCGACTCCGTCCATCATCTGGTAGAAACCGCGGCCCGTCTCGCCGCCGAGTACCCGGTCGGCCGGGATCCGCAGATCGTCCATGATCAGCTCGGTGGTGTCGACGCCTTTGTAGCCCATTTTGTCGATCTTGCCGGGGATGGTCAGCCCGGGCCGGACCTGGCCGAAACCAGGCTCCTTCTCCACCAGGAACGTGGTCATCGACTTGTGCGGAGCCGTGCCCTCCGGGTGTCCCTCGTCGGTCCGGCACAACACGGCCACCAGCGTGGAGGAGCCGCCGTTGGTCAGCCACATCTTCTGCCCGTTGAGCAGAAAGTCGCCGGAACCGTCGTCGGCGCGCACGCCCTTGGAGGTGATGGCCGACACGTCCGAGCCCAGCCCCGGCTCGGACATCGAGAACGCGCCACGGACCTCGCCCGTGGCCATCTTCGGCAGGAAGTGGTCCTTCTGCTCCTGCGTGCCGTGCTGCTTGAGCATGTACGCCACGATGAAGTGCGTGTTGATGATGCCGGAGACGCTCATCCAGCCGCGGGCTATCTCCTCCACACATAGCGCATAGGTGAGCAGCGACTCACCCAGCCCGCCGTACTCCTCGGGGATCATCAGGCCGAAGATCCCCAGTTCCTTCAGACCCTCGACGATCTCGGCGGGATACTCGTCCTTGTGCTCCAGCTCCGTGGCGACAGGGAGAATCTCCTTGTCGACGAAGCTCCGCACCGTGGTGAGGATTTCCTGCTGTATCTCCGTCAGACCCTCGGTCTGTGCCAGCCGGCCCATCTCACTTACCGCCCTTCGGTGCCGGTTCCCGCAGTTCGGGGCGGCCCGGCTGCTCCCCGCCACGCTCCTTGACGTAGGTCTCGGTCGGCACCATCACCTTGCGCCGGAAGACGCAGACAAGGGTGCCGTCCTGCTTGTAGCCCTTGGTCTCGACGTGCACGATTCCGCGGTCGCTCTTCGACTTCGACGGCACCTTGTCCAGCACCGTCGTCTCGCCGTAGACGGTGTCGCCGTGGAAGGTCGGCGCCACGTGCTTGAGCGACTCGATCTCCAGGTTGGCGATGGCCTTCCCCGAGACGTCCGGGACCGACATCCCCAGCAGCAGCGAGTAGATGTAGTTGCCCACCACCACGTTCTTGCCGAAGTCGGTCGTCGACTCGGCGTAGTTGCTGTCCATGTGCAGCGGGTGGTGGTTCATGGTGAGCAGACAGAACAGGTGGTCGTCGTACTCGGTGACCGTCTTGCCCGGCCAGTGCTTGTAGACGTCGCCGACCGTGAATTCCTCATAGGTACGTCCGAACTGCATCGCTCAGCCCTCCGGAGGGGTGAAGGAGGAGGTGCGCTGCATGCCCGCCGCGCGGCCCTTGCCGGAGACGACCAGCGCCATCTTGCGGCTGGCCTCGTCGATCATCTCGTCGCCGAGCATCGCCGAGCCCTTCTTGCCGCCCGCCTCGGAGGTGTAGTACTCGTACGCGTCCAGGATCAGCTCGGCGTGGTCGTAGTCCTCCTGGGAGGGCGAGAAAACCTCGTTGGACACCTCGACCTGGCCCGGGTGCAGTACCCACTTGCCGTCGAAGCCGAGCGCGGCGGCGCGCTGGGCGACCTTCCGGTAGCCCTCCACGTCGCGGATCTGCAGGTAGGGCCCGTCGATGGCCTGGAGGTCGTGGGTACGGGCCGCCATCAGGATCCGCATCAGGATGTAGTGGTAGGCGTCGGCCGGATAGCCGGGCGGCTGCTCGCCCACCACCAGCGACTTCATGTTGATGGACGCCATGAAGTCGGCCGGGCCGAAGACGATGGTCTCCATCCGGGGCGAGGCCGCGGCGATCGCGTCCACGTTCACCAGGCCCTTGGCGTTCTCGATCTGGGCCTCGATGCCGATCCGGCCGACCTCCAGGCCCACCGTCTTCTCGATCTGGGTCAGCAGCATGTCCAGCGCCTGCACCTGCGCCGCGTCCTGCACCTTCGGCAGCATCACGCAGTCCAGGTTGGCGCCCGCGCCCTCCACGACGGTGACCACGTCGCGGTAGGTCCACTCGGTGGTCCAGTCGTTGACCCGCACGACGCGCGTCTTGCCGCTCCAGTCGCCCTCGTTGAGGTACTTCACGACGGTGTGCCGCGCTTCCGGCTTGGCCAGCGGGGCGCAGGCGTCCTCCAGGTCGAGGAAGACCTGGTCGGCGGGGAGGCCCTGCGCCTTCTCCAGGAACCGCGGGTTGCTGCCCGGCACCGCAAGGCAGGAACGCCGCGGACGGAGCGCCCGCTGCCGGTTGTCGCTGTTCACGAGGTGACCTCCAGTGGTTCTCGCTGGTCGCGCTCACTGCGCTGATCGCGCGTTTCGAGCTTGTGCTGTGTCCGGATCTCGTCGACGATACGGCCGATGATCCGGGTGATCCCGAAGTCCTTCGGGGTGAAGACGGCGGCAACCCCTGCCTCGCGCAGCGCCCGCGCGTCCGCCGACGGGATGATCCCGCCGACGATCACGGGGACGTCAGCCGCGCCCGCATTCCGCATCCGCTCCAGCACGTCGGGCACCAGCTCGGCGTGCGAGCCGGAGAGGATGGACAGGCCCACGCAGTGCACGTCTTCGGCGAGTGCCGCCGAGACGATCTCCTGAGGCGTGAGCCTGATGCCCTGGTAGACCACCTCGAAGCCCGCGTCCCGGGCCCGTACGGCGATCTGTTCGGCGCCGTTGCTGTGGCCGTCGAGCCCCGGCTTGCCCACCAGCAGCCGCAGCTTGCCGACGCCCAGCTCCGCGGCGGTGCGCTCCACCTGCTGCCGCACCTCGGCCAGCTCGGAGCCTTCCTCGGCGCTGACCGCGACCGGGGCCGAACTCACCCCGGTCGGCGCGCGGAACTCGCCGAAGACCTCGCGCAGCGCGCCCGCCCACTCCCCGGTGGTGACCCCGGCGCGGGCGCACTCCAGCGTGGCCTCCATCAGATTGGTGTCGCCGGCCGCCGCCTCCCGCAGCGCCGCGAGGGCCTGTTCGGCGCTCGGGTACAGCCCCGGCTCGCGGGTGCCCTCGCGCCAGAACGGCTCGTCCCGCGTCTCCCGCCAGCGCTTGACGGCCGCCACGGTCGCCGCCTCGCCGGCCGGGTCCACCGTCAGGATCGCGGTGTCCAGATCGGCGGTGAGCGGGCTCGGCTCGGTCGACTCGTAGCAGTTGACGCCGACGATCTTCTCCTCGCCCGATTCGATCCGGGCGCGCCGCTCCGCGTGCGAGGAGACGAGCTGGGACTTCAGATAGCCGGACTCGACGGCCGCCATCACCCCGCCCATCTCCTCGATCCGCGCCATCTCGGCCAGCGACTCGGTCACCAGCGCGTCCACCTTCGCCTCGATGACATGCGAGCCGGCGAAGATGTCCGCGTACTCCAGCAGATCGCTCTCGTGCGCCAGCACCTGCTGGATACGGAGCGACCACTGCTGGTCCCAGGGGCGCGGCAGTCCCAGCGCCTCGTTCCAGGCGGGCAGCTGCACCGCGCGGGCGCGGGCGTCCTTGGAGAGGGTGACGGCCAGCATCTCCAGCACGATGCGCTGGACGTTGTTCTCCGGCTGTGCCTCGGTCAGCCCGAGCGAGTTGACCTGCACCCCGTAGCGGAAGCGGCGCTGCTTGGCGTCCGTGATGCCGTAGCGCTCGCTGGTGACGCGGTCCCAGATGCGGGTGAAGGCCCGCATCTTGCACATCTCCTCGACGAAACGGACGCCCGCGTTCACGAAGAAGGAGATCCGCGCCACGACCCGCCCGAACTCCTCGGGCGGCACCTGCCCGCTGTCCCGTACCGCGTCCAGCACCGCGATCGCCGTCGCCATCGCGTACGAGATCTCCTGCACCGGCGTGGCTCCGGCCTCCTGCAGGTGGTAGCTGCAGATGTTGACCGGGTTCCACTTGGGCAGGTGGGCGACCGTGTAGGCGATCATGTCGGTGGTCAGCCGCAGAGAGGGCCCCGGCGGGAAGACGTGCGTCCCGCGCGAAAGGTACTCCTTGACGATGTCGTTCTGCGTCGTTCCCTGGAGCTGGGATATGTCGGCGCCCTGTTCCTCCGCGACCACCTGGTAGAGCGCCAGCAGCCACATGGCGGTGGCGTTGATGGTCATGGAGGTGTTCATCTTCTCCAGCGGGATGCCGTCGAAGAGCCTGCGCATGTCGCCCAGGTGGGAGACCGGGACCCCGACCCGGCCCACCTCGCCGCGGGCGAGGATGTGGTCGGGGTCGTAGCCGGTCTGGGTGGGCAGGTCGAAGGCGACGGACAGCCCTGTCTGCCCCTTTTCCAGGTTGCGCCGGTACAGCTCGTTGGACGCCTCGGCCGACGAATGTCCCGCGTACGTCCGCATAAGCCAAGGGCGGTCTTTTTGGCGCTCGGTCATGGTGCGCCTCAGACGTTCCGGCTGTGCTTGCTGGTCCGCTCGCCTTCGGCTTCACGGAACAGGTTGATGGCGTCGATGTGCTTCGCCCGCTTCTGCTCGTCGCGCACGCCCAGGCCCTCCTCGGGGGCCAGCGCGAGGACGCCGACCTTGCCCTGGTGGAGGTTGCGGTGCACGTCGTAGGCGGCCTGGCCGGTCTCCTCCAGCGGGTAGCTCTTGGAGAGCGTCGGGTGGATCTTGCCCTTGGCTATCAGTCGGTTGGCTTCCCACGCCTCGCGGTAGTTGGCGAAGTGCGAGCCGACGATCCGCTTCAGCGACATCCACAGGTAGCGGTTGTCGTAGCTGTGCTCGTAGCCGGAGGTGGAGGCGCAGGTGACGATGGTGCCGCCCTTGCGGGTGACGTAGACGCTCGCGCCGAAGGTCTCGCGCCCGGGGTGCTCGAAGACGATGTCCACGTCCTCGCCGCCGGTCAGCTCGCGGATGCGCTTGCCGAAGCGCTTCCACTCCTTGGGGTCCTGGCTGTGCTCGTCCTTCCAGAACCGGTAGCCCTCGGCCTTGCGGTCGATGATGGCCTCGGCGCCCATCCGGCGGCAGATCTCGGCCTTCTCCTCGCTGGAGACGACGCAGATCGGGTTGGCGCCGCCGGCCAGCGCGAACTGGGTGGCGTAGGAGCCGAGTCCGCCGCTGGCGCCCCAGATGAGCACGTTGTCGCCCTGCTTCATACCGGCACCGTTGCGGGAGACCAGCTGCCGGTAGGCGGTGGAGTTGACCAGCCCGGGGGCTGCCGCCTCCTCCCAGCTGAGGTGGTCCGGCTTGGGCATCAGCTGGTTGGACTTGACCAGCGCGATCTCGGCGAGTCCGCCGAAGTTGGTCTCGAAGCCCCAGATCCGCTGCTCGGGGTCGAGCATCGTGTCGTTGTGCCCGTCGGCGGACTCCAGTTCGACGGAGAGGCAGTGCGCGACGACCTCGTCGCCCGGCTTCCAGGAGTTGACGCCCACGCCGGTGCGCAGCACGACGCCGGCCAGGTCGGAGCCGATGACGTGGTACGGCAGGTCGTGCCGCTTGGCCAGCGGTGAGAGACGGCCGTAGCGCTCCAGGAAGCCGAAGGTGGACATCGGCTCGAAGATCGAGGTCCACACGGAGTTGTAGTTGACCGAGGAGGCCATCACGGCCACCAGGGCCTCGCCCGGGCCGAGTTCGGGCACCGGCACCTCGTCGAGGTGCAGCGACTTACGCGGGTCCTTGTCCCGGGTCTCCAGCCCTTCGAACATCCCGGCCTCGTCCTTGCGGACGGTCACGGCGCGGTAGGACTCGGGCAGCGGGAGGGCGGCGAAGTCCTCCGGCGAGGTGTCGGACGCGAGGATCGCGTCGAGGATCTGGTTCACGGTGTGCCTCCGGCGAAGCGCGAATTTGCGGCTTGAGGGACGTCGGTTGTGAGGCAGTGCCGTCGGTTCGGCTGTGCTGGTGCGCGGGTGTGCGCGTGGTGCTCGTGACGCCAAGCGGTCCGGGGCACACGGTTTTCGCCGTAGGGACAGCGCCCGGACTGCGCTCAACGTATGACACCCAGTGCCAGGACACAAGACACCGCGTGCCGTGAATTCTCACATGGCGCGAACCATTCTCATCTGAGCGATGATCGATCACTTTGCAGGCTCGCCCCGCAAAGGCAGCCACAAAGGGAGGGTCCTACGGAACGTGGTGCGGCACCGGCTCCTCGCCCCTCCGCAGCCGGCTGCGCCGCCGCCCGTACCCCGCGTACAGCACGGCCCCCACTGCCATCCAGGCACCGAACCGCGCCCAGGTCTCGGCCGGCAGGTTGAGCATCAGCCACAGCGAGGTCAGCACCGAGGCGATCGGCAGCGCGGGCACCAGCGGCGTACGGAAGGCGCGCGGCAGATCCGGCCGGGTACGCCGCAGGATGATGACACCCAGCGCCACCACGACGAACGCGAAGAGCGTCCCGATGTTCACCAGTTCGGCCAGCTCGGAGAGGCTGACGAAGCCCGCGACGATCGCGACGAGCACACCGAGCAGGATGGTCGAGCGGTACGGCGTGCCGAAGCGCGGATGCACCCGGGCGAAGACCGGTGGCAGCAGCCCGTCCCGGCTCATCGCGAAGAACACCCGCGACTGCCCAAGCAGCAGGATCATGCACACCGTCGTCAGCCCGACTGCCGCGCCGAAGCTGATCAGCCCGGCCCAGAACGGCTGGTCGACGGCCTTGAACGCGTCCGCCAGCGGAGCGTCCACGGTCAGTTCCGAGTACTTGCGCATCCCGGTGACCACGATCGAGACCGCGACGTACAGCACCGTGCAGATGATCAGCGAGCCGAGGATGCCGCGCGGCATGTCGCGCTGCGGGTTGTGGGTCTCCTCGGCGGCCGTGGCCACCACGTCGAAGCCGATGAACGCGAAGAAGACGACGGCGGCGCCGGTGAAGATGCCCATGATGCCGAACGTGGTCGGCTCGTACCCGGACATCAGCTGGATCAGCGGCGCCGCGAACCCGGACCCGGAGTCCACGGTGCCCTGCGCGGGCGGGATGAAGGGGTCGTAGTTGTCGGCCGTGATGAAGAAGGCACCGGCGACGATCACCAGCAGCACCACCCCCACCTTGATCGCGACGACGGTGGAGGTGACCCGGGCCGACAGCTTCATGCCGACCACCAGGATGACCGTCAGCAGCAGCACCAGCACACACGCCAGCAAGTCGAAACCGAACCCGGTCTGGTCGCTGGTGCCCGAGAGCCAATCCGGCAGATTCCAGCCGATGCTGTCCAGCAGCGAACGTACGTACCCCGACCAGCCGACCGCCACCACCGCGCAGCCCAGCGCCAGCTCCAGCACCAGGTCCCAGCCGATGATCCAGGCCGCCAGCTCACCGAGCGAGGCGTACGCGAAGGTGTAGGCGGAACCGGCCACCGGGACGGTGGAGGCGAACTCGGCGTAGCACAGCGCGGCCAGGGTGCACACCACCCCGGCAGCGGCGAACGAGATGGCCACCGCGGGGCCCGCCGTCAACTTGGCGACCTGGCCGGTCAGCACGAAGATGCCGGTGCCGATGATCACGCCGACGCCGAAGACCGTCAGATCGAGCGCGGAGAGCGATCTGCGCAGCCCGCGCTCGGGATCGTCGGTGTCGAGGATCGACTCCTCGACGGTCTTGGTCCGCAACCACGGCCTGGATCTCTTGGCCTTGTGCCTGGGGCCCTTGGCCCCGCCCGGCGCCACCGACACTGCCGCACCTCCACGTCGCCTTGGCGCCATGGTTTCCGCTCGCCGGGACGGGAGCGGGTACGCGGGGCGGAGCGCGGGCGCAATTCACCCGACTCCCTCAGGTGGCGTGGCCGCGGACCGGAGGGCTCAGTTCTGGGACAGCGCCCGTTCGATGGTGGACATGATCTCGCCGAGCGGGGCGTCGGTACGGGCGACGGTCACCAGCACCTCGTCCCGGCGCTCCACGGCCGCCACGGGCTGCTCGGCGCTCGGGCGGTGCGCACCGAAACCGGTGCCGAACGTACGCCGCACGATGGCGAAGGCATGGTCGAGCTGCGCCATCACATCGCCGGCGGCGCCCGAGCGCAGCCAGCGCCGCAGCACATGGTTGTGCGCGGTCACCACGGCGGAGGCCGCCACCTCGGCCAGCAGCGGCTCGTCGTAGCCGCTGACGCCGTCGCGGTGCGCCTCCTCGTCGAAGTGGCCCAGCAGATAGCGGGTGAACAGCCGCTCGTAGCGGGCCACGGAGGCGATCTCCCGCTCCCGCAGCGCCGGTACCTCGCGGGTGAGCTTGTACCGCTCCACGCTGCCCTTCGGTGAGGCGGCGTACATCTTCATGACTTCCTTGATGCCACGGCACACGGTGTCCAGCGGATGCTCGTGCGCGGGCGCCGCCTCCAGCACTGCCTGGGCGCGGACGAGGGTGTCGTCGTGGTCGGGGAAGATCGCTTCTTCCTTGGAGCGGAAGTGCCGGAAGAAGGTGCGCCGTGCGACGCCCGCCGTTGCCGCGATCTCATCCACCGTCGTCGCTTCGTAACCCTTCGTGGCGAAGAGCTCCATGGCAGCGGCGGCCAACTCACGGCGCACCCTGAGTCGCTGGGTGGCAGCACCGTTCGCACGCTGGCTGGTCGTACGGGAGTTCTTCTCGGGCTCTGGCATGTGGTGAACGTTACACGCCGTGACGGACTCGGGGGACGGGCTGTTCGCCGGGCTGCCTGCCGACGGCTCCAGCAGCCCGCCCCATCCGGTGCCGACGCCGGTCACCGGCGTGCGTACTCACGGAAGCCGCGCCCCGTCTTCCTGCCCAGACAGCCCGCGGCGACCAGGTGCTCCAGCAGTGGAGCCGGTGCCAGCCCGGGGTCGCGGAACTCTTCGTGCAGCACCCGCTCGATGGCGAGCGAGACGTCCAGGCCCACCACGTCCAGCAGCTCGAAGGGGCCCATCGGATAGCCGCCGCCGAGCTTCATCGCGGCGTCGATGTCGTCCAGCGAGGCGTAGTGCTCCTGGACCATCTTCACGGCGTTGTTCAGGTACGGGAAGAGCAGCGCATTGACGATGAATCCCGCGCGGTCGCCGCAGTCCACCGGGTGCTTGCGGATCTTGGTGCAGATCTCGCGGACGGTGGCCTGGGCCTCCTCGGCCGTCAGCACCGTGGAGACGACCTCCACCAGCTTCATGGCCGGAGCCGGGTTGAAGAAGTGCATGCCGATCACGTCCTGCGGCCTGGAGGTGGCGCGGGCGCAGGCGACCACCGGCAGCGAGGAGGTGGTCGTGGCCAGCACCGCCCCCGGTTTGCAGACCGCGTCCAGGCGCTGGAACAACTGCCGCTTGACGCCGAGGTCTTCGGCCACCGCCTCGACCACCAGGTCAGCGGCGCCGAGCGCGTCCAGCGCACCGGCCGGGGTGATCAGCGCCAGGGCGGCGTCCCGGTCCTCGGCCGTCATCCGGCCCTTCTTGACCGAACGCTCCAGCGACCGCGCGACGCGCTCCTTCGCGGTCTGCGCCTTCTGCTCGCTGCGTGCCGCCAGCACCGTCGGGTAGCCGGCTTTCGCGAAGACCTCCGCGATGCCGCCCGCCATCGTCCCCGAGCCCGCGACACCCACCGTGGTGACGGAGCGGCCTGCCGTGCGGGGGGCCGCCGGGTCGGGGGTGAGCACGTCGGGCACCACCTCGGAGCTGCCGGGCGCCGCGTAGGTGTAGAAGCCCCGGCCCGCCTTACGTCCCGTCAGTCCGGCCTCGCTCAACTGCCGCAGGATCGGCGCGGGGGCGTGCAGCCGCTCGTGCGACTGCTCGTACATGGCCTCCAGTACGGTGCGTGCCGTGTCGATCCCGATCAGATCGAGGAGGGCCAGCGGGCCCATCGGCAGACCGCACCCCAGTTTCATGGCGGAGTCGATGTCCTCACGAGTGGCGTAGCGAGACTCGTACATCGCGGCGGCCTGGTTCAGATACCCGAACAGCAGCCCGTCGGCGACGAACCCGGGACGGTCACCGACCGCGATCGGATCCTTGCCCAACTCCCGGGCCAGTTCGGTGACGGCGGCGACGGCCTGAGGGGAGGTGAGCACCGAGGAGACGATCTCCACCAGCTTCATCGCGGGTGCCGGGTTGAAGAAGTGCAGCCCCAGCACGCGTTCGGGCCGGTCCGAGTCGGCGGCCAGCCGTGTCACCGACAGCGCGTTGGTGCCGGTCGCGAGGATGGTGTCCGGCTTGACGACGGTGTCCAGCTCGGCGAAGACCTGGCACTTGGTGTCGTAGTCCTCCGGCACCACCTCGATGACCAGATCGGCCTCGGCCGCCGCTTCGAGACCGGTGGAGGTGCGGAAACGTGCCAGCACGTCCCCACGCTCGCTCTGCGTCATCCGCTCGCGCTCCACCGAGCGCGCAGTGGAGGACTCCAGTGCGGCAACGGCCTGCCGCGCGGCTGCTTCGTTCGTGTCGATGCCGATGACCTCACGCCCGGCGCGGGCGAGAATATCGGCGATGCCGGTACCCATCGTGCCGAGGCCGACGACGGCGATCGTGCGCAGGGGAGGACGGTCCATCAGGGGACTCCAGAGGGTGTGACACAGGCCCCCCGTGAGGGGGGAGTGGTTGATGAGGGTGAGGGTTTCGTGCACTACCGGGCGCATGTGCGTATGCACGCGCAAGGCAGGGGAGTTACCGGTCACGCCCCGCTGCGCGGCCCTGTCCCGGGGCCCGGTCACGAGGCGGTCCATACGGACCCGGCGCGCCTGCGCGCGTGGTGGGTCCGCTGCCGAACCGACGTCACTCTCGGCGGCTGCGTCACCAAACCGCCTGAGCGGGGATACCGCTCTGATGAGCACCTTAACTCGTGGGTAACCATAAAGCCAGGGGTAGGAAGACTTCCACCGCTGTGGAACTCAGCACGTGAGGGGGAGCCGGAGTGGGCGACGCGTTCCGAGCGCTGATCGACCGTGTGCGGCCCGAAGCCGAGCCCGTCGAGTACGCACGTCTGGTCACGCTGGCCAGGCAGCGCAGCACGGAGGCGCGCGATCAGCTCGCCGCCGTGCTCGTGGAGACCGAACGGCCGCTGTGGGCCCGCGAGATCGCGGCCTTCGCGTTGGGCAGCGCCGGCGACCGGAGGGCCTTCGAGACCCTCGTCTTCATGCTGAACTACCGCGATCCGGTCTGCTGCGCCAGCGCGGCCCAGGCGCTGGAGCGGCTGCGCGACCCCCGTACGGCCAAGGCGGCGGCGGCCCTGGCCACCAACGAACTGCGTACCGCCTACGCGCTCTACCCGGTCCGGCTGCTGACCGCGCTGCGTGCCCCCGAGTCGGTGCCCACCCTCATCAACGTCCTCCAGCGCCTGCTGATCGGCCCCCTGCACTACTGGCCGATCGCGGAGGCGTGCGTCGTCGGTCTGGGCGCCCTGGGCGACAAGCGCGCGATCCCGGTACTGGACGCGGCGGCGGAGCACCACAGGCTGTCCCCGTCCGCGAAGGCGGCCCTGGCCCGGATCCCCACTCAGACACGACGCGGCGAAGGCGCGGAGAACGCGCGCCGGAATTCCGGACAGCGGATGTCGGGTTAGGGCGGCACGCTGTCCGTATGACGACGGAGAACGTGCACATCCGGAACGGTGTCAGCTGGGACGAGTTCCGGAAGGCCGAGCCCGGTTTCGCCGAGACGGTCGAGCAGCGGTTCAAGAAGTACACCCACCATGTGCTGGCCACCCTGCGCAAGGACGGGTCGCCGCGGCTGACCGGGCTGGAGGCGGACTTCCGGGCGGGCGAGATGTGGCTGGGGATGATGCCGAACTCGCTGAAGGCGCTGGATCTGCGGCGCGACCCGCGCTTCGCGATGTACGCCAACCCCGGTTCGGGCACGGAGATGGACGGGGGAGACGTACGGGTCTCGGGACGCGCGGTGGAGGTCACGGACCCCGAAGAGATCGCCGTCTGGGCCGCCTGCGCACCGGACGGCGGGCTGCCCGAGGTGTTCCACCTCTTCCGGGTGGCGGTCGAAGAGGTGGTGCGGGTCAGCATCGAGGGAGAGGAGATCGTCTTCCGTACGTGGCGGCCGGGCGGGCCGCTGCGCACCATCCGGCGCGGCAACGACGACGCACCGCCGCGCGAGGACCCGGTGGGCTGAGGGCGGGCTACTGGGCCGAGGCCGGCCCGGTCTTCGGCTGCTGCTGCCCCGTCTCATGGGAGCGGGATCCCGAGCGGCCGATCGTATGGACGAACAGCTCCTTGCGCCCGGGGGCGCCGCGGCGCCCGGGGACGGGCAGCTCGTACGTGACCGGGCGCGCATGGTCGGCGATCTGCCGGTCGGCGTTGTAGACCCGGCCGAACTTCCACAGCATGCGGGCGAAGTTCGTCTGGCCGTGGGCCAGATTGCGGCCCAGCACCCTCAGGGCGCCGATGGCGGTGCTCAGGCCGAGGTGCTTGCGGTTGATGACGGCCTGAGTGTTGACCAGCTCCCGGTAGAACTGCTCCAGCGGCAGCCTGGTGGGCACGACGGCGTGCTGGATGTCGAAGAGCCGGTAGTCGCGGGTGGTGAGCTGGCGGGCCTCGGTGTGCCAGACCTCCGTGCCCGGATACGGCGTCATGACGGTCAGGTGCACGATCTCCGGCACCGCCAGCGCGAACTCGCGTACCAGCCGGAACTGCTCCTCGTCCCACCCCGGGTCGACGATCAGGTTGATCGCCACGCTGATGCCCATCCGCCGGGCCGTCTCCAGAGCCCTGAAGTTCTCGTCCGGGCTGATGCGCTTGCGGAACTGGTCGAGCCCTTCGGAATCCAGGGCCTCCATGCCGAGGAACATGTACTTCAGGCCCAGCCGCGTCCAGCGTTCGAAGACCTCCTCGTTGCGCAGCAGGACATCCGCACGGGTCTCCAGGTAGTAGCGCTTGCGGATGTTGCGGCGCTCCAGCTCGGCGGCGATGCCGTGGCCGTGGTCGGGCTTGATGAAGGCCACGTCGTCGACGATGAAGACGTTGGGCTCCCGGATGGACGCCATCTCCTCGGCCGCCGCCTCCGGCGTTGCCCGCCGGTAGCTGCGGCCGTAGAACGTCCACGCGGAGCAGAAGGAACAGTCCCAGGGACAGCCGCGGGTGAACTCGATGGAGGCACACGGGTCCAGTTCGCCGATGAAGTAGCGGTTGCGGCGGCGCATCAGATCCCGCGCCGGGCGCGGCCGGTCGATGCTGTCCAGCATCTTCGGGGCCGGGCCGCGTCCCTCCGCCGTCACCACGCCGGGCACCGTGTGCGCCGCGTTGTCCCGTGCGGCCTCCAGCAGCGGGACGACGACGGTCTCGCCCTCTCCCCGGGCAATGGCGTCGACCGCGCCCTCGGCCTGTTCCAGCACGTGGTCGCCGATGAAGGAGATGCTGTGGCCGCCGAAGAAGACGAAACACCCGGGCGCCGCCGCCTTCGCGCTGTGGGCGATCTCGATGGCCTCGGGGATGTTGGCCAGGTAGTTGAGGGAGATGCCCAGTGCCTCGGGCCGGAAGGAGCGCAGCTCCTGCTCCAGCAGCTTCCGGCTGAGAACTTGCAGGTCGACCACGCGCACCTGGTGCCCCGCTTCCCTGGCGGCGGCGGCCACCCGCTCCAGACCGAGCGGCTCCAGACGGAGGAAGATTTCCGAATACATCAACGCACTCGGGTGGACCAGCAGCAGGCGCATACAGGCGCTCCAGATCTCCAGGGCAAGGCGGTCGGCGTGCGGTCGTGGCCAGGGGAGCCCTGGCCAGGGATATGCCCCTTCGAGGAAATTATCTGTTAACCGCTCTTACGTCCTGGGACACGCCGGTCCGTGCATATATGCCCGAGTCACCCCCGAGCGGTCACGGCGAGCGCCTCGATCTCGATGAGCAGTTCGGGCCGCACCAGCCCGGCCACCTGCACGGCGCTGCACGCGGGGAGCCGTTCGGGGTCGAGATACCGGTCGCGTACGGCGCGCAGTGCGGGCATGACTGCCAGGTCGGTCACGAAGAAGGTGAACTTCATGACGTCGGAGAAGCCGGCTCCCGCCTCGTCCAGACAGCGCTTGAGGTTGGCGAACACCTGCTCGGCCTGAGCTGTGGGATCGCCCTCGCCGACGACCTTGCCGTGCGCGTCGATCGCCACCTGACCGGATATCGCGATGAACCTGCCCTCGCCGATGACCAGATGGCTGTAGCCGTTCCCGGGCGCGAGACCTTCGGGGGTGGTGATGTGGGTGAGTGCTGATGACATGCGGCGCATGTTGTCAGAGCAGGGTGAGCTGCGTGCAGTGGTTTTCCGCACTCTCGTCGCCGAAAGCCGCCTCGCCGGTTGCCTCGTCCGCCGCCGCGTCGGGCGCCGCGTCGGGCGCCGCGTCGGGCGCCGCGTCGGGCGTCGGTGCGGCCGCCTCGATCCGGCGCGCGGCTCCGGACGTCGAGGGGCCGACGCCGTACTCGGTGGCCAGCTCGTGCACCTGTCGTGTGATGCGCCGCTGGTACCACTTGGGCGCGTACGCACCGGCCGAGTAGAGCGCCTCGTAGTGCCGCACCAGCTGCGGGTGGTGCTGGTGCAGCCAGCGGAAGTACCACTCGCGGGCGCCGGGCCGCAGATGCAGCGCGAGCGGCGTCACGGACGTGGCTCCCGCCGCCGCGATGGCGCGGACGGTGGTGCGCAGCTGTGCCGGAGAGTCACCGAGGAACGGGATCACCGGGGCCATCAGCACACCGCACGGAATGCCGTGCTCCGAGAGTCGCCGTACGACATCCAGCCGCCGTTCCGGGGCCGGGGTGCCGGGCTCGACGGTGCGCCACAGTTCCTCGTCGGTGAAGCCGACGGACACCGAGATCCCGACGTCCGTGATGGCGGCGGCCGAGCGCAGCAGTTCCAGGTCGCGGAGGATGAGCGTGCCCTTGGTGAGGATGGAGAACGGGTTCGCGTAGTCGCGCAGCGCCGTCAGAATGCCCGGCATCAACCGGTAGCGCCCTTCCGCCCTCTGGTAACAGTCGACGTTCGTGCCCATGGCGATGTGCTGGCCGCGCCAGCGGGGGCTGCTCAGCTCCTTGCGCAGCAGCTCCGGTGCGTTCACCTTCACCACGATCTGGGTGTCGAAGCCCTCTCCCGTATCCAGGTCCAGATAGCTGTGCGTCTTGCGGGCGAAGCAGTAGACGCACGCATGGGAGCAGCCCCGGTAGGGGTTCACGGTCCATTCGAACGGCATCCGTGAGGCGCCCGGCACCCGGTTCACCAGCGAGCGGGCCCGCACCTCGTGGAAGGTCATGCCGCGGAACTCGGGGGTGTCGAACGTACGGCTTGTGACGGCGGAGGTGCCGAAGAGGGCGGGCGCGGCGGTCCGGCTGTGTTCGTCGGCGTCCCTCAGCTCGTCCCAGCGCATCTGCGGCCTCCTCGGTGATGGTGTCGCGTCCCTCTGGCGGCACTGTCGCTTCTCCGTACCAGATAATAGAACACTCGTTCGCATCGAACGTGTCAAGCCGGATTTGGGGAGCCGACCCGAGGGTGATTGGCTGGCCACCCGTTCCATCACAGGCCGTCCAATTCACAGGAGGAGTCATGGCGCAGGTCGAGGCGACCACGCAGCGGGAGATCGCCGCCGGGCCCGATGAGGTGTTCGACGCGCTGGCCGACTACAGCGGGACCCGGGCCGAACTGCTCCCCGCCCAGTTCAGCGAGTACGAGGTCCGGGAAGGCGGCGACGGCGAGGGCACCCTCGTGCACTGGAAGCTCCAGGCGACCAGCAAGCGCATCCGGGACTGCCTGCTCGAGGTCACCGAGCCCACCGACGGCGAACTGGTGGAGAAGGACCGCAACTCCTCGATGGTCACCACCTGGCGGGTGACTCCGGGCAGCCAGGAGAAGACGGCCCGGGTCGCCGTGACGACGGTCTGGAACGGTGCGGGCGGCATCGGCGGCTTCTTCGAGAAGACCTTTGCTCCCAAGGGCCTGGCCCGCATCTACGACGAGGTGCTGCAGCGGCTGGCCACCAAGATGGAACAGGCCGGCTGACCTCCTCCGCCGCTCTCCTGGCGCGGCGCGCCCTCACCGGATCGAGTGGTTTCCGGTGGAGGGCGCTGCTGCGCGGGCCCTCCACCTCATCGGCGAAAACCCCTGTTCGGCAGCCCGACAGACGCCTCGGGGCAACCGCATTGAGCCCCATCAGCCCCACGCCGCGCACGCGAACCGTGCTTGAACGCTCTTGTCGTGCAATGCGAGAAATACTCCCCCACAGGCAGCGGCAAGGGGAGCGCGATGGGCGGAACGGGCGGGGCCATCCTCGACAGCAGGGGCGACGAAAATCCCGTAACAGGAGCGGCGCTTCAGCCCGGCCGGGGCGCGCCCGCCCCGGCCGCCGTCGAGGTCACTCTGGAACTGCCGGGCCAGCGCGAGGTTCCCGTAACGCCCACTCCGGTACGGGCGCCCGCACTTGACTGCGCCGAGGCGGCCGTGGCCGCGCGGCAGCCCGCAGCGCAGTTTGCGTACGGGCCGGAAGCGGCGGTGCCTGCGTACGGGCCGGGGGTCGCGGCGCAGGCGTACGGGTCGGAGGCGGCTGAGGTGGTCATCGGGTCCGGGCGGCCGCAGTCGGTCGCCGGGGCCGAAGTCTTGGTGCCGGACGGCGGCAAGTCGGAGGTCTCCCTCTCGCCGCGCCGCCTTCGGCTCGTCTTCGGGGCGCTGCTGCTGTCCCTGCTGCTGGCCGCGCTCGAACAGACCATTGTTGTCACGGCACTTCCCGAGATCGTCGGTGAACTCGACGGCCTGCGCCAGATGTCCTGGGCCGTCACCGTATATCTCCTGGCCATGACCATCGGGCTGCCCGTCTACGGAAAGCTCGGCGACCTCTTCGGCCGCAAAGGGCTCTTTCTCTTCGCCATCGGTGCCTTCACCGTCGGCTCGGCACTGGCCGGCTGGGCCGGATCGATGGAGGAGCTGATCGCCTACCGCGCTGTGCAGGGCACCGGCGCGGGTGGGCTCGTGATCGGTGTGCAGGCGATCATCGCAGACGTGGCACCGGCGCGCGAACGCGGGCGCCACATGAGCCTGATCGGCGCCGCCTTCGGACTGGCCTCCGTCGCGGGTCCGCTGCTGGGCGGCTGGTTCATCGACGATCTGTCCTGGCGCTGGTGCTTCTGGTTCAACGTACCGGTGGGCCTGCTCGCCTTCCTGGTCACCGCCTTCGCCCTCAAGCTGCCGCGCGCCCGGGTACGCCCCCGGCTCGACATCCTGGGTGCGCTGCTGATGGCGGTGTTCTCCACCTGCCTCGTCCTGCTCGCCAGTTGGGGCGGTACGACCTACGCCTGGGACGACCGCGTCATCCTCGGACTGGCCGTCGGCGCGCTGCTCAGCGGGGTGCTCTTTCTCGTCGCCGAGCGCTTCGCGCCCGAACCGGTGCTGCCCCTGCGGCTGTTCCGCGACTCCGTCTTCAACGTCACCGGACTGGTGGGCGCGGCCATCGGTATCGCGCTGTTCGGCGCCGCCGACTATCTGCCGAGCTTCCTGCAGATGGTCGAGGGTGTCAGCGCCACCTCGTCGGGGCTGCTGATGCTGCCGCTGATGTGCGGGATCGTCGTCTCCTCGCTCCTCTCCGGGCAGCTGATCTCCCGTACCGGGCACTACAAGATCTTCCCCGTCCTGGGGTGCGCCCTCTCCGCCGAAGGCATGTGGCTGCTCTCCAAGCTGGAGGCGGACACCTCACACCTGGTCTTCGGGGTCTGGTCGGGCATCCTCGGCCTGGGTATCGGCTTCGTGCTGCCGGTGCTGGTGCTGGCCGTGCAGAACTCGGTGAAGCCCACCGACATCGGGGCCGCCACCAGCGCCAACACCTACTTCCGGCAGATCGGCGGCAGCGTCGGTGCCGCCCTCTTCGGCACCCTCCTCGCACACCGGATCGCGGACGCCCTCTCCCGCGAACTTCCCCGAGGCGAGGGCGGCTTGGCCGACCGCGGCTCGATCACCCCGCAGATGGTGCGCGCACTGCCCGCACCGCTGCGCGACGGCTACGTCCAGGCGTACGCGGACGCGATGCCGCGGATCTTCCTCTATCTCGTTCCGGTGCTCGTCCTCGGGCTGGCACTGTCCCTCTTCCTCAAGGAGAAACCCCTGGTGTCCCAGCACACGCCCGTGCCGTCGGCCCGAACCGCCGAAGCCGAAGCACCCACAGCGCACGCGCCCGACGCCAACGGCGCTGCACCGCGGCCCCAGTCGCAGTCCACGCCGTACGCCGCGGGCGTTCCGGTCTGCGGCACCGTGCGGCACCACGACGGGAGCGCCGTCCCGCGCGCAGCGCTCACCCTCGTCGACACCGCGGGGCGGCAGATCGGGCGCGGCGCCACAGGAGACGACGGGCGGTACGCGCTCAGCACACCGGGGGAGGGCTCCTACATGCTGATCGCGGCGGCGTGCGGGCACCAGCCGCGCGCGGTCAGCGTCACCGTGGGCGAGCGGCCCGTCGACCTCGATGTGGTGCTCGGCGGTGCGGGGCGGCTGGCCGGCAACGTACTGACGGCCGACGGCAACCCCGTCAAGGACGCCATCGTCACGCTCACCGACGTACGCGGCGAGGTCGTCGCCACCACCCGCAGCAGCCGCGAGGGCAGCTACGTCATCACCGAACTCGTCGCCGGCGAGTACACGCTGGCGGCCAGCGCGCCCGTCTACCGCCCGGCCGCACTGCCCGTCTCCGTACAGGCATCCCGCGAGACCAGGCAGGACATCGAACTGGCCGGCGGCGCGGTGCTGCGCGGCACCGTACGGGCCACCGGCGGGCGGCCCGTCGAGGACGCCAGAGTGACGCTGCTGGACGCGGCCGGCAACGTCGTCGACACGGCGACGACCGCCGCCGACGGCGTCTTCCGCTTCGTCGACCTGGCCTCGGGCGAGTACACGGTGGTGGCAGCCGGCTATCCGCCGGTCGCCACCGTGCTGCAGATCGCCGGTGGCGGGCGGACCGAGCGCGATCTGCAACTGGGGCACGAGGACTGACCGCGGGCCCGGTGCCCGGGCGGCGGCGCTGGTGGCCGCACGGGTACGGGAACCCGGCCGCCCCGTACTGGAGGTGCACCGGCCCGTCGCCCGGCCGCACGATGCGGCGCTCGCGGCGCTGAACGCGCAGGTCAGCGGCGGGTACAGATAAGTTCCTCACCCGCCTGAGTGAAAACGAATGGTGTGGACCAGTGGAGTTATCCACAGGGGTGTCCTGGCTGTTGGCGACCGCGTACCGTTCCGGACATGAAGATCCTCATCAGCGCCGACATGGAGGGCGCAACGGGAGTCACCTGGCCGGCGGACGTCCTGCCGGGCACGCCGCAGTGGGAGCGCTGCCGGTCGCTGTTCACCTCGGACGTGGACGCGGCTGTCAGGGGCTTCTTCGAGGCGGGCGCTGACGAGGTGCTCATCAACGAGGCGCACTGGACCATGCGCAACCTCCTGCTGGAGAAGCTGGACGAGCGGGCCGAGATGATCACCGGTCGGCACAAGTCCCTGTCCATGGTCGAAGGTATCCAGCACGGCGATGTGGACGGCATCGCCTACGTCGGCTACCACACCGGCGCCGGTAGTGAAGGCGTCCTCGCGCACACCTACCTCGCCAACTCCCTGACGGGCGTTTGGGCCGACGGCACGCGGGCCGGCGAGGGACATCTCAACACGCTGGTGGCCGCCGAATACGGCGTGCCGGTCGTGCTGGTGACGGGCGACGACCGCACAGTCGAAGACGCCAAGGGTTATGCGCCCGAGGCACTGGGCGTCGCCGTCAAGGACTACGTTTCGCGGTACGCCGCGGTCTGCCGCCCCCCGGCCCGCACCGCCGCCGACATCCGGGACGCGGCCCGGCGCGCCGCTCCGCTGGCCGGGCGCCGCACCCCGCCGGAGCCCGAACCGCACACCATCGAGATCGAGTTCGACGCGGAGCACCTGGTGGGCGCCGCCACCGTCGTGCCCGGCGTCGAGCGCTCGGGCGAACGCCGCGTCACCTTCACCTCGCCCAGCGCCTATGAGGCGATCCGGTGCTTCAAGGCCGTCACGACCGTCGTCTCGGCCGCGGTGGAGGAGCAGTATGGCTGAGCTGACAGAACGGAAAGAGGGCACGATGAAGCCTGCACCGGGGCAGGGCCACCTCGACGCACAGGTCTTCGAGGAAGTGGTGACGGCCACCTCGGAGTTGATCCGCCTCGACACCACCAACCGGGGCGGCGGGGAGGGCAACGAGCGCCCGGCCGCCGAGTACGTCGCCTCCGGCCTCGCCGACGTGGGCATCGAACCCCGCCTGCTGGAGAAGAAGGCCGGCCGCACCAACGTGGTGGCCAGAATCGAGGGCACCGACCCCGGCGCGGGGGCGCTGCTGCTGCACGGCCATCTCGACGTGGTACCGGCCGAGGCCGCCGACTGGAAGGTGCACCCCTTCTCCGGCGAGGTCCGGGACGGCGTGGTGTGGGGCCGCGGCGCCATCGACATGAAGAACGCCGACGCCATGGCCCTCTCCCTGGTCCGCGCCTGGGCCCGCGCGGGAGTGCGGCCGCCCCGCGACATCGTCCTCGCCTTCACCGCCGATGAGGAGGACAGCGCCGAGTTCGGCTCGGATTTCCTGGTACGGGAGCACCCGGAGCTGTTCGAGGGCTGCACGGAAGGCATCAGCGAGTCCGGGGCCTTCACTTACCACGCCGCGCCCGGCCTGCGGCTCTACCCGGTGGGCGCCGGGGAGCGCGGGACGGCCTGGCTGAAGCTGACCGCACACGGCAGGGCGGGCCACGGCTCCAAGGTCAACCACGCCAACGCCGTCAGCCGCCTCGCCGCCGCCGTCCACCGCATCGGCGAGCACGAATGGCCGGTGCGGCTCACCCCCACCGTGCGGGCTGCGCTCGCCCGCCTCGCGGAGCTGCACGGGCTGCGTCCGCTCGGCCCGGATGCACAGGACGCCGAGGTGGACGCGCTGCTCGCCCAGCTCGGCCGGGCCGCCGCACTGGTCGAGCCGACCGTGCGCAACAGCGCCAACCCGACCATGCTGGAGGCTGGTTACAAGATCAACGTGATTCCGGGGACGGCCACGGCCCGGGTGGACGGCCGGATGCTGCCCGGTGCCGAGGAGGAGTTCCACGCCACCCTCGACGCGCTGACCGGCCCCGATGTGAGCTGGGAGTTCCAGCACCGGGAAGTCCCGCTGCAAGCGCCGGTGGACTCACCGCTGTTCGCCGCCATGAGCGAGGCGCTGGAGCACTTCGACCCGGGCGCACACGCGGTGCCCTACTGCATGTCGGGCGGCACGGACGCCAAGCAGTTCTCCCGGCTCGGCATCGTGGGCTACGGCTTCACCCCGCTCAAACTGCCCGAAGGCTTCGACTACCAGGCGCTGTTCCACGGCGTTGACGAGCGCGTGCCCGTGGAAGCACTGCACTTCGGCATCCGCGTCCTGGACCGTGCGCTGCTCGGCAGCGCCGCCGCCCCCTCGCCGAGCAGCCCGCACGGCTCGGCCGCTCGCGACGACCGTTCCTCCCCCAGTCTCCGGCCGGGAGATGCCCCCAACGACGACAACTCCACCACCCGCGACGCGACCACCCCGTCAGGAGGCTGACCCACATGTCCGTCCAGGCCCCCTACGGCAGCTGGCCCTCACCGATCGACGCCGGCATGGTCGCCGCGCACGACGGGCGGCCCGAGTTCCTCGGCTCCGTCGGTGAGGAACTGTGGTGGACCGAGCCGCGCCCCGAGGAAGCCGGACGCCGCGCTCTGATGCGATACGCCGCGGACGGGCAGCGCCCACCGGTCAGCGTGCTGCCCGCGCCGTGGAACGTGCGCAACCGCGTGATCGAGTACGGCGGACTGCCCTGGGCCGGCGCGCCCCGCGCCGAGGGCGGACCGCTGATCGTCTTCACCCACTTCGCCGACCAGCGGCTCTACGCCCTGGAGCCCGATGCCCCAGGCGCCGCGCCCCGTCCGCTGACCCCGCTCTCGGACGTCGTCGAGGGCGGGCTGCGCTGGTGCGATCCCGTGGTGCTGCCCGAGCGGGGTGAAGTCTGGTGCGTGCTGGAGGAGTTCACCGGCGAGGCGCCCACCGAACTGCGCAGGGTGCTGGCGGCCGTGCCATTGGACGGATCGGCGGCCGAGGACCGCGCGCGTGTGCGGGAGCTGACCGGGGACGGCGACCGGTTCCTCACCGGGCCACGGCTCTCCCCGGACGGCCGGCGTCTGGTCTGGTTGGCCTGGGACCACCCGGCGATGCCATGGGACGGCACCCGCGTCATGACCGCGCGGATCGCCGATGACGGCACGTTGGAGACCCCGCGCGCGGTCGCGGGTGGCCCCGAAGAGTCGGTGGCCCAAGCCGAGTTCGGGACCGACGGCTCGCTGCTGATCGCCTCGGACGCGAGCGGCTGGTGGAACCTCCAGCGCCTGGACGTGGAAGCCGCCGAGCGGGCCGAGGCAGCGGAGCCGGGCCGCGGCCCCGCAGTCCCGCGGGTGCCGCTGTGCCCACGCGAGGAGGAATTCGCGGGCGCCGCATGGAAGATCGGCCAGCGCTGGTTCGCGCCGCTGCCCGGCGGACTTGTGGCCACGCTGCACGGCCGCGGCGCACAGCGGCTGGGCGTGCTCGACCCGGAGACGGGCGAATTGGTCGACGCGGCCGGACCCTGGACGGAATGGGCGGCCTCGCTCGCCGTCGTCGACTCCCGCGTCACCGGCATCGCCGCCAGCCCTCGCACCTCCTACGAGATCGTCGAGCTGGACACCCGCACCGGCCACACCGTCGTGCTGGCCTCGCACCACGAGGACCATGTGGACCCGGCCTATTACCCCGAGCCGCAGATCCGCACCTTCACCGGACCCGACGGACGCGATATCCACGCCCACGTCTATCCGCCGCACCACCCCGACCACGCCGCGCCCGCGGGTGAGCTGCCCCCGTACGTGGTGTGGGTGCACGGCGGGCCCACCAGCCGCGCCCCGCTGGTGCTCGATCTGGAGATCGCCTACTTCACCTCGCGCGGTATCGGCGTCGCAGAGGTCAACTACGGCGGCTCCACCGGCTTCGGGAGGGAATACCGCAACCGGCTGCGGAAGCAGTGGGGCGTCGTGGACGTCGAGGACTGCGCGGCAGTGGCCCGTACCCTCGCCGGAGAGGGCACCGCCGACCCGGAGCGGCTGGCCATCCGGGGCGGCAGCGCGGGCGGCTGGACCAGCGCCGCCTCGCTCACCTCCCCGCTGGCGGAGGGCCTGTACGCCTGCGGCACCATCACCTATCCCATCCTCGATCTGACGGGCTGGGCCACGGGCGAGACCCACGACTTCGAGTCGCAGTATCTGGAATCCCTGGTCGGCCCGCTCACCGAGGTTCCGGGGCGATACCGCGAGCGCTCCCCGCTGCACCGGGCACAGCGGATCGCGGCCCCCTTCGTGCTGCTCCAGGGGCTGGACGATGTGATCTGCCCGCCCGTGCAGTGCGAGCGCTTCCTCGAGCAGGTCAAGGGCAGAGGCGTCCCGCACGCCTATCTCGCCTTCGAGGGCGAGGGGCACGGCTTCCGCAGGGCCGACACGATCGTCCGCGCGGTGGAGGCCGAACTCTCGCTGTACTCCCAGAACTTCGGCCTGGGCCGCGAGGACATTCCACGGCTGGAGCTGGGGACATGAGCATCCCGCCGCTGCCCGAAGGCGAGCCCGCACCGACCCTCGCCGATCCGCACGAACTGCTGGAGGGCTATCTCGACTACTACCGCCGCGCCCTGCTCCGGAAGGCCGCCGCGCTCCCGGAGGAGGAGCTGCGCGCCGGCCACCTCCCCTCCGGATGGACCCCGCTGGAGCTGGTCCGCCACCTCCAGTACGTCGAACAGCGCTGGCTGAACTGGGGCTTCGCGGCCGAGCAGGTGCCCGACCCATGGGGCGATCGCGGCATGGACGACGCGGCGGACCGCTGGCAGGTGCCCGCGGGTATGAGCACCCGGCAGGTGCTCGACGCCTACGCAGCACAGTGCGACCGCTCCCGGCGGGTCACGTCCGCGGCCAAGCTCGACCAGCGCGCTTCGGTCGGCGGCCGCTTCCCCACCGAGGAGGAGGCCCCCACCCTCGCCTGGATCCTCTTCCATCTGCTCCAGGAGTACGCGCGGCACGTCGGCCAGCTCGATGTGGTGGTGGAACTGGCGGGCGGTGGTACGGGGGAGTAGTGCGGAAGCAGGGGCAGGGGCAGGGGCGGGGGTGGAGGGCGAGGGGAGGGGGAGGGGGAGCCCAGTAACAGGCCGGGAAAGACCGGGATGGACCCCAAGGCCCGGCTCCCCTCCGAGCGTCCCCTACAGCCCGGCGACGTCCGCGAGAATGCGGGCCTGGTGCATCAGGGTGATGCTGTCCTCCAGGTCGTCGTCCTCGTCCACCGACCACAGCGCGTACTCGACATGGCGGGCGACCGACCAGGCACGTACGCGATCGACGTCCTCGCCGAGGGCGTCCGCGAGCAGTGCCGTGCGGTGCCGGAGCACGCGGTGCGGGGCGGGGTGCTCGAACGGGTCGTCGACCTGTTCGAGCAGGGGCCACGGGTCGAAGGCGGGGTCGCCGGTCATCGGCTTGGCGTCGATGGCCAGCCACGGAGCGCGGCGCGCCGACAGCAGATTGCCCGGGTTGAAGTCGCCGTGCACCAGCACCTCGCGGCGGGCGGACCGCGGCAGTTCGCGGAACAGCCCCGCGGCCAGCCGGTACAGCCCCGTGTCGAGCTCCGGGGGCCACTCGCGGGCGGCCTGCTTCTCGGCGAGGTCGGCCCACTCGGCGGTGGTGTCCGCGACGCGGCCCATGCCGAGCGCCGCCGCCTCGGCCGGATCCGCCGACCACAGTTCGCGGAGCACGTCGGCCGCGGCCAGCAGCCGTTCGTCGGCCGGGATGTGCTCGGCGCCGCCCAGCTCGGCGCCCGGCTCCACGCGTTCCAGCAGCAGCGCGAAGAGGTCCGCGTCCTGCTCCAGCACTCGTACGGCACCGCGACCGTTCCACAGGCCGAGGGCCGCCCCCTCGGTGCGGGCCTCAGGGTGGGGCCAGGTCAGCTTGAGTACGGCCCGGGTGCCGTCCGGCCGCTCCGCGGGCGCCACCCAGGAGCAGCTGCCCCCGTGGAACGGCGCGCCCAGCCGCAGCTTCCAGCGCTCGCGCATCCTCTCCACCAGTGCCGGCAGCCCGGCCAGCCAGTCGCGGCCGTCGGCCGTGTGACTCATCTCCGTGAGCACAGGGAGGCTGGGAGGAAAGAGATCGGTCACGGCACCGTCCCGGGCGGTCTTCTGCGGCGGCAGCTTCGAGCAGGGCCTCATCACCGTACTGGGATCGCCCGCATCTCTCCGAGCGCTTTTCGCCCGCACCCCCCCACCTCGCCCCCGCCCCTGGTCGGCGTTGCCGGATCGGGCGGCGCCGTCCTCGCTCGTTCGGGTACGGTCGCGGCATGACGAGCGTCGCACCCGGTATCAGCGATCCCGCCAGCTCTCCGGCCGTCCATGTGATCCGCGTTTCCGAACACGCTGCTGCCACCAGGGTTCCCGGCGCTCTCGCTCCGCTCTCGGAGGAGGAGCGGGGGCGTGCAGCGGCGTTCGTACGGGAGGTCGACCGCGAGCGCTATGTGGTCGCGCACCTGGCGTTGCGCAGGGAGCTTGGCACGCTGTTGGATCTCGACCCGGCCGATGTGCGGTTCGCCCGCGCGGACTGCCCGATGTGCGGGGCCCCGCACGGCAGGCCGACCGTGCCGGGCGATCCGGTGCACTTCTCCCTCTCACACGCGGGGGATGTGGTGTTGCTGGCGTTCGCCGCCGTGCCGGTGGGGGTGGATGTGGAGGAGTTCCCGAGCGTCGCTTCGGCGCGGGAGACGATGACCGCGCTACATCCCTGTGAGCGGGCCGAGTTGGCGGCGGTGCCGGACGCCGCGGCGCTGCCCGCCGCGTTCACCCGCTGCTGGACGCGGAAAGAGGCGTATCTGAAGGGGACGGGGGCCGGACTGGGTGAGGACCCGTCCGTCACCTACGTCAGCGCGCTCGAAGAGCCCGCCCGGGTGCCCGGCTGGCAGCTCACCGATCTTCCGGCCCCCGCGGGTTACGCCGCCGCGAGCGCGCTGCGAAAGACCGCCACGGACGAGACGGACTGAACGTCGCCCTCCGGACCGGGGGGCGGTGCGGCGGTGCGGTTTTCCGCAGGGTGCGGGCTGCGGAAAACCGCAGCTGACCTGACGGTCATCCTCATACCCGCGCTGAGCTGCGGTTTCTAGCGTTGAGGGCGATCGGGGCAGCAGCCCCGGTGACCGACCCGACAGCCGGAGACCCCTATGCACCTCACATCCTTGGCCCTGCCGCAGGAGCCCGCCGACGGCATCGCAGGCTGGGCCGCCGACCTCGTCGACACCATGGGCGGTCCGGGAGCCGGACTGGCCATCGCGCTGGAGAACCTCTTTCCGCCGCTGCCGAGCGAGGTGATTCTGCCGCTGACCGGGTTCGCCGCCGGACAGGGGGTTCTCTCGCTGCCCATGGCGCTGTTCTGGACCACGCTCGGTTCGGTCGTGGGCGCCGTGGTCCTCTACTGGATCGGCATGTTCTTCGGCCGCGACCGCATGCATGCGCTCTGGGCGCGGCTGCCGCTGGTGAAGGAGTCCGATCTGGTGCGTACGGAGGAGTGGTTCGCGAAGCACGGCACCAAGGCGGTCTTCTTCGGCCGCATGGTGCCGATCTTCCGCAGCCTCGTCTCCGTACCGGCCGGGGTGGAGCGGATGCCTCTGCCCGTCCTCGTCGTGCTGACCACGCTCGGCAGCCTGATCTGGAACTCCGTCTTGGTGCTGGCCGGTTACTGGCTCGGCGACCAGTGGGAGTTGGTGGAGGCGTACGTCGGGATCCTCTCCAAGGCGGTGCTGGTCCTGGTGCTGCTGGCCCTGGCGGCGTACGTGGCCGTACGGCTGCGCGGTCACAGCCGGGCCAAGCACCGCCGCGCGGGGTGACCGGGTACATGCCCGAGCGATCTTGTTCCGGATGTACGCCCGTACTAGGCTCCGACGCCGTGCAGCGGGCCGGCGAAGCGAACGGCGAGGAGACCTCAGGCGAGGAGACCTCGGGCCAACCGACCGCTGGCGAAGTGACCGCCGCCGATGCGCACTTCGGCGAAGCGACCGTCGGCGACCCGCATGCTGTCGCGGCGACCCGGCCTCCCTCCTGGCCGTACAGGAGCTTCGGGGTGCTGCTCGGCTGCGCCACGGCGCTGCTCGGCTCCGGGTACTTCGTCCTCGTCGGCACCGCCCTCGGCCCGTTCCTGCTGTGGCCGTTCACCCGGAGCAGCGCCCTCGGCATTCTGATGGCGGGAGTGCGCGGGCTGACGGCACTGGAACGGACCCGCCGGTCCGCCTTCTTCGGCGACCGTTTCCCCGAGCACTACAAGGCGTCCGACCAGAAGCTGCTGCGCTATCTGGCGGTCCGCAGCTACACGGGGCTGCTGTGCGCCGTCGTTCTCGGGCTGCTGGGCTTCGGCGTCATCCTGGCGGCCCTGGTGGCGCTGCGGACGGTGCAGGGTGCGTTCAGCTGGGACGACTGGCTGGCGCAGGCGCTGCTCGGCGGTGTGCTGCTCTTCCTCGACATCCAGGGGCTCCACTCGCTCGCCGGTCTGGACGCACGCAGCGCCCGGGAGTGTTTCGGGCCCTCCGAGCGGGAGTTGCTGCGGCGGCGTATCGATGAACTGGCCACCAGCCGGGCGGCGGTCGTGCACGCGGTGGACGCCGAACGCCGGCGTATCGAGCGGGATCTGCACGACGGGATGCAGCAGCGTCTGGTGGCGCTCGCCATGGTGCTCGGCCGGGTTCGCCGGGGCCGCGACCCGGGGCAGGCTGAAGCGCTGCTGAGGCAGGCGCACCAGGAGTCCCAGGACATCGTCACCGAACTGCGCGAAGTGGCCTGGCGGATCTATCCCTCGGCGCTGGACAGCCTGGGGCTGGAGGAGGCGCTGGGCGGGGTGTCCGAGCGGTGCGGCATTCCGGTCCGTACCGAGTTCGACGTCGGCGGGCCGCTGCCGCAGCCCGTGGAGACCGCCGCGTACTTCGTGGTGTCGGAGTCGGTGACCAACGCGGCCAAGCACTCCGGTGCCACGGCCGTCTCCGTACGGGTGCTGCTCCGCGATGCCGGTGACAGCCGCAGCAGCCACGGCAAGGTGCTCGTAGTGAGTGTCCAGGACGACGGGAGGGGCGGTGCCGATCCGGCCGGCAGCGGACTGGGCGGGCTGCGCAGCCGGGTGGCCGCGCTCGACGGCACACTGCATATCGACAGCCCTCCAGGGGGACCGACCACCATTACCGCGGAGCTGCCGTGCGCGTACTGATCGCCGAGGACTCGACCCTGTTGCGGGAGGGGCTGGTCCGGCTGCTCGTCGAGGAGGGGCACGAGGTCCCGGCCGCGTTCGGGGACGCGGTTTCGCTGCTGAAGGAGATGGCGGAGCGGCAGCCGGACATCGTCGTCCTCGACATCCGGATGCCACCCACGCACACCGACGAGGGGCTGCGGGCGGCGCTGGAGATCCGCGAACGCTGGCCCGGGGTCGGGGTACTGGTGCTGTCCCAGCACATCGAGCGCAACTACGCGGCCCAACTGCTGGCCTCCGACGCGGAACGGGTGGGGTACCTCCTCAAGGACCGCGTCGCCCAGGTCGAGGAGTTCCTGGACGCGCTGGAGCGCATCCAGGCAGGTGGCGCCGTCATCGACCCGGAGGTGGTGCGGCAGCTGGTCTTCCGTACCACGCACTCGGATCCACTCGCTCGCCTTACGCCACGGGAGCGCAGCGTCCTGGAGGCCCTGGCCCAGGGGTACACCAACACGGCCATCGCCGGGAAACTGCACATCTCGCTGAGTGCGGTGGAGAAGAACCTGGCCGCCGTCTTCGACAAGCTGGAGCTGTCACAGGACACCGGTCACAGCAGGCGGATTCTGGCGGTCCTGAGATATCTGGAGTCGTAGCGGCAGCGGGGCTCCGCAGTGCCGTCACCGGGCCCCGCAACGCCGTCAAAAGGACCTGGCGCGCGGGAAGCGGAGCGTGTTCCATGGTCATCGGGGGTCCCGGTCAGGCGGCGGCGCCCGTGGACGACGTATGGAAGAAGCGAGGTTGCCGTGGCCACGACCGTACGACGCAGCACCCGTACCCTGCCCGCAGCGCCGCTCGGCCCTGAGAATCCGCTGCCCGCGCTGCTGCCGCTGGACGAGGCCCACACGCTCGACGAGTCCGAACGCGCCGCACTGCCGCCCGAGGTGGCGCGGCAGGTCGGCTACGCTCCGCTGCGCTCCGTGCTGCCCACCCGTGTCCTCGACGGCTACGGGCGGCGGCGCACCCCCACCCGGCTCGACACGCTGGTGCTGGAGAACGACCAACTGCGGGTGACCGTGCTGCCCGGTCTGGGCGGTCGTATCGCCTCCCTCTTCCACAAGCCGACCGCGCGTGAACTCCTCTACGTCAACCCCGTCTTCCAGCCCGCCGACTTCGCGCTCAACGGTGCCTGGTTCTCCGGCGGTATCGAGTGGAACATCGGTGCGACAGGGCATACGACGCTCTCCTGCGCCCCGTTGCACGCGGCGCGGGTGCCGGCGCCGGGCGGTGACGGTGTGATGGTGCGGCTGTGGGAGTGGGAACGGCTGCGCGACACCCCCTTCCAGGTGGACCTGTGGCTGCCCGACGACTCCGACTTCCTCTACGTCGGCGCCCGCATCCGCAACCCCCACCACCGCACCGTTCCGGTGTACTGGTGGTCCAACATCGCTGTGCCCGAGGACCCGGGGACGCGGGTGCTCGCCCCCGCCGAGGAGACCTGGTACTTCGCGTACGAGCGCAGGCTGCGCCGGATACCCGTGCCCGAGTGGGAGGGCACCGATCTGACCTACCCGCTGCACAGCCGGTTTCCCGCCGACTACTTCTACGAGGTGCCTGACGACTCCCGGAAGTGGATCGCCTCGCTGGACGAGAAGGGGCAGGGGCTCGTCCAGACCTCGACTGACCTGCTGCGCGGCCGCAAGCTGTTCGTCTGGGGCGCCGGAGCGGGCGGCAGGCGCTGGCAGGAGTGGCTGACAGAGCCGGGCACGGCGGGATACGTGGAGATCCAGGCGGGGCTCGCCCGCACCCAGCTGGAACATCTGCCACTGGAGGCGGGCGGCGAGTTGGCCTGGCTGGAGGCGTACGGGCCGCTGGCCGCCGACCCCGAGACGGTGCACGGCGCGGACTGGGCGGCGGCCCGCGCGCACGCCGAGCGGCGGCTGGAGGTGGCGCTGCCGCGCGGCGCCGTGGAGGCGGCCTACGCGGCGTGGCGGCCGTACGCGGACGCCGAACCGGAGGGCAGGCCCGAGGAGGGCGGGCCCGAGGAGAGCGCGGCCGAGGAGGGCGGGTACCAGGAGGGCGGGGAGCGTCGCTGGCTGGCGACCGGTTCGGGCTGGGGAGCGCTGGAGGTGGAGCGCGGTGGCTTCACTCTTCCGGGTACGCCATTCCCGCCGGAAACCCTCGGCGCCGAGCAGCGGCCGTGGACCGAACTGCTGCACAACGGCACCCTTCCCTGCGGCCCGGAGGCCGTGCCCCCGGGACCCACGCTGGTCGCCCCGGAATGGCGCGAGCTGCTCGAAGCGGCCGACGCCGGCCCGGACGCCGACGCGGCGGGCAAGGCGTCCCGGCATGAGCTGGACTACCACCTCGGGGTGGCGCAGTGGCACGCGGGCGACCGCTCACAGGCGGTACGCAGCTGGGAGCGGTCCCTCGAACTGGGCGCGCGCTGGCCCGCGTTGCGCTGCTTGGCCGTCGCCGACCGGCAGAACGGCCACGGCGCCCGCGCCGCGGACCGCTGTCTGGCGGCCGTACGGGACGCGCGGGAACGGCTGGGTGCCCGCGACTCTCTCGCTGCCGCGGCGCTCGTGGCGCTCGCGCGGGAGGCGGCTTCGGCGCTGCTGGCCGAGGAGCGTGCCGAGGAAGCCGGGGAAGTGTTGGACGGGCTGCCTGAGGAGCAGCGGCAGCGGGGCCGCTGCCGACTGCTGCGCGCGCGGGTGCTGCTGGCGAAGGGCGACACCGAGGGCGCCCGCGCGCTCTTCGACGCCGGTTTCGAGGTCGAGGACCTGCGGGAGGGGGAGGAGGTGCTGAGCGACACCTGGGCGGCGCTGACCTCCGAGCCCCTCCCGCCCCGGTACGACTTCCGCATGCGGCCCTAAGGGTGTCCGGCGGGGTGCATCGCCGCCTCGGGCTACTGCTCGGACGCCGCCGGCTTTCGGTCGACGTACTCGAAGACGCTGCCGTCCGGGTGGCGGGCGACCAGGTTGCGGCCGATCGGGGTGGGCTTGGGGCCCGCGATGATCTGCGCTCCTACGGTATGCAGATCGGCCAGTGCGTCGTCCACGTCCTGCACCGCGAGGGTGGCCTTGACCTTGCTGAGCACGTTCAGGTGTTCCTCGGGGCCGCTCATCAGGAAGAAGGGGCCGACGGCGGCAACCTCCACCGGGCCGTTCTGGAAGCGCATCGCCTCCGCACTTGCCAGTCGTTCGTACACCGGCACGGCGGCGTCCAGATTGTCGACGCAGATACGCAGCGAGGTCCCCAGAATATCCATGGCCCCAGCCTAGAGCGGGGCCACCCGCTGTGCCGAACCACGGTTGCCGCCCGCGCAGTTGTGGCGGCTCAGGGGCGGCAGAGGGTCTCGGCTCACACGCGGCAGAGGATCTCGCCGTGGACGACCGTGAACCAGCCGTCCTCCTCCTCGCCCCAGGACCGCCACGCCTCGGAGATCCGGCGCAGTTCGTCGGAGGTGGCCAGGCCGCCCTCGACGGCGACGGACGCATAGCTGGAGGCCACCGTGCGGTCCGCCCACAGCCCGCTCCACCAGGCTCGCTCTTCCGGCGTGCTGAAGCACCACGTGCTCGCGGTGACCGTGACGTCGGTGAAGCCCGCCTCGCGTGCCCATGCGTGCAGCCGCCGTCCGGCGTCCGGGACGCCTCCGTTGGCCTGCGCGACCCGGCGGTAGAGGTCCAGCCAGGCGTCCATGCCGGGCACCTCCGGGTACCAGAACATGCCGCCGTAGTCCGCATCCCGGACGGCCACGACTCCGCCGGGTGCGCACACCCGCCGCATCTCGCGCAGCGCGCCCACCGGGTCGCCCACATGCTGGAGCGTCTGGTGTGCGTGCACGATGTCGAAGGAGCCGTCCGCGAAGTCGAGTGCGTGCACGTCGCCGGTGGTGAACTCGACGTTGGAGACCCCGCGTTCCTCCGCGGTCGCGCGCGCCTGCTCCAGCACGCCCGCCGCCGCGTCCAGCCCGGTGACCGAGCCCTGCGGGACCAGCGTCGCGAGGTCGGCCGTGATGGTGCCGGGTCCGCAGCCGATGTCCAGGACGCGGTGGTCCTCGCGCAGCCGGCCGAGCAGGTACGCGGCGGAGTTGGCGGCGGTGCGCCAGCGGTGCGAGCGCAGGACGGACTCGTGGTGGCCGTGGGTGTACACGGCGGTCTCGTGTGCCATGCACGCACTGTAGCCCGGTGTCTTGCCATGTGAGCAAGGACGTTCCGGAATATGGACATTCTCTCAGCGCCCTGACGACCCCAGCGCCCCCGGCGAACCCCGGCGCGGAGAAAAGGCGCAGGTCACCGCCAGCCGTCCGCGCCCTCCTGCGACCAGGTGTCCGGTGCCGCACGGCTGATGTGGGCCAGTGTCGAGTCCGGCTCGTTCTCCTGCACCAGGTCACCGATGCTGACCATCCCCGCGAGCCTGCCGCCCTCCAGCACCGGCAGCCGCCGTACCGCGTGCGTGCGTAGCAGCTCCACCGCCGCCTCGATCTCCGTGTCGGTGGTGACGGTCACCGGGTCGCGCGTACAGGCCGACCCGCAGTTCACACCCAGCGGGTCCACCCCGTCCGCCACCGCGCGCAGCGTGATGTCCCGGTCGGTCAGCAGCCCGAGCAGCTTGCCGTCCTTGACGACCAGTACGTCGCCGATCTCCTGCGCCCGCATCAGCTGCGCGGCCTCCACCAGTGATGCGTCGGGACGCACGGTCGTCGCCGCCGGCGTCATGACATCTGCCACCGTCCTGACCGTCGCCCGGTCCTCTTCTCTGTCCCTCGGCGCCATCGCCCTCGCCTCTTCTCCGGCTGCTTCCCGCCCTGGGGCGGGGGACAGGACGACGTACCCGCCTATGGGTCGCCGACACCCTTGCGACCAGGGGGAGTTGGGCACCCTGCCGGGGAATTGCCGTCGGGGGGCGTGCAGGTGTTTGTCGTCCGGCACACCGGGCACCCGCACACTTGTGCTTCGGAAAGAAGGCACGTCCGCGGGAGCGACCTGTGTGCTTCGGGCCCCGCACCTGCCTTCGCTGCCGCGGTGACCGTCAGACGACGCGACCGTTACGGGAGCACAAGCTGATGACCGTCCGTATGACACGCTCCAGGCATCCCCACGACGACGCCCCCGACACCACCGCCGAGTTCCGACGCATCGCCGAACTGCCCGAAGGCCCCGAGAAGGAAGAGCTCCGTCAGCGCGTGGTGCGAGCCTGGATGCCGATGGCCGGGCGGCTGGCCAGGCACTTCCGTAACCGCGGCGAGGCCCTGGAAGACCTCGAACAGGTGGCCGCGCTCGGTCTGGTGAAGGCCGTCGCCCGCTACGACATCTCCCGCGGCTGCGCCTTCGAGAGCTTCGCGGTGCCGACCATCGTCGGTGAGGTCAAGCGGCACTTCCGCGACCACATGTGGGGCCTGCATGTGCCCCGGCGCATCCAGGAGCTCCGTAACCGGGTGCGCAACAGCCAGCGCGAACTCAGCCACACCCTCGACGGACGCAGCCCCTCCGTGCAGCGCATCGCCGAGCACTGCGGACTCAGCGAAGAGGACGTGCTGCTGGGCATGGAGGCGCTGCAGAGCTACAGCACGCTCTCCCTGGACGCCGAACTTCCCGGCGCCGACGACGGCTACTCCCTCGCCGACACCCTCGGCGACTGCGAACCGGGCTTCGACCAGGTCGTCTACCGCGAGGCCGTCAAGCCGCGGCTCGCACGGCTGCCGGAGCGGGAACGCCGCATCCTCTACCTGCGGTTCTTCTGCGACATGACCCAGAGCTGCATCGCCGAACAGCTCGGCATCTCACAGATGCATGTGTCCCGTCTCATCAGTCGGACATGCCGCCGCATCCATCATGAGGTCGAGACCGACCGGCGCCTCGACCGCAAGCCGTCCCGCCGCGAGCCGGAGGGCGCACGGCGCGCTACGGTGCGGCGCGAGCGGGCCCGGCCCGCGACGCACCGGCCCCGCCCCGGTCGGCGCGGCCACGCACCCGCCGCGTAGGGAGTGGGTATCGGGCATGGGGGCTGCGCCCCGTAAGGGCGCGGGGCTGTGTTGATGTGCGGCTCCGCCGCGTGGGCGCGAGGGACCACAACCCACCCGCAGTCCGCGGATGCCGGACAGGGGCACCCCCTGCCCAGGACAACGGGTGCCCCGGCCCTCAACCGCACGTGTCGACGCTGCCGGTGTCACCGCCTTCTGCCAAGGTGTACGCAAGAAAAGGTTGTCCGATAAGCGGCGGAGGCGGAGCGGATGCGGCGCACGGACCAGGGCGTGCGAGGGGAAGCGGACGTGGGCCCGCTCGCTGCCCCCTCCGCGACCGCCGTACGCGAGGCCGCTGGCGGCTACTGGCACCGGCGCGGTCTGCCCACCGATCCCGCGCAGGTCGCCGTCGCGCCCGGCACCCCTCTGATACTGCTCGGGGTGCTGGCCGCAGCGGGCAGCGGTGCCGCAGAGGCAGGCTCCGCGGGCGGGGACGGGCGCGCGGGCGCGCGGGCGCGCGGAAGCGTGCTGCTCCCGCACCCGTGCGCTTCCTGGTACGCGGAGCAGGCGCGGCTGCTGGGCCGGGCGGTGCACACGGTGCCGGTGCCGGTGGAGTGCGGCGGGATTCCGGACCCGTTCGCGCTGCTGGAGGCCGTACGCAGGTCACGGGAGGCGGGTGAGGTCCCGCAGGCGCTGGTGCTCTCCGTGGCCGACGAGGTCACCGGGACGGCCCCGCCGCCGGAACTGCTGCACGAGGTGTGCGAGGCCGCCGTCGCCGAAGGGCTGCTCATCGTCAGCGACGAGACATGGCGCGACACCTCGCACGACCCGCACGACACCGTGATCGTCAGCCCGGCCGAGATGCTCACCGAGGCGGGCCGGGCCGACCATGTGGTGGTGCTCGCCGGTCTCGACGCGGCGTTCGACGTGGCCTTCGAGGCCGGACGGGGTGCCGCGTTCCGGCGGCCCGGACCGCCCCCCGGGATCGCCCGGTTCCCCGGCACGGGCCGTGGACAGCTCCTCGGCGAGCAGGCGCATCAGGCGCTGGCCGCGCTCCGCGCCGATCTGCCCGGCCCGGTAGCGACGGCTGCCGCCGAGCTGCTCGGCGATTCCGCGGAGCTGCGCTCCCGTCGGTCCGCCGCGGCGCGGCTGCACGGCGGCTTGGCCCGCGCTCTGCACCGCGCGGTCACCGACGCGGGCGCCGTGTGCCGGCCCCCGCATCTGGACCGCCATCTGTACGCCGACCTCGACCCGTTCCGGCCCCGCCTCGCCGCGCACGGCATCACCGACGCAGCCGGGCTGGAGGCCGAGCTGGTGCGGCGGCTGGGGCCCTACGCGGTGGGCGGGCACCGCTTCGGTGACGATCCGCACGAGCTGCGGGTGCGGCTGACCACGGACCTGCTGACCGCCGCCCTCCCCGGCCCCGGTGGGGGCCGGCCCGCAGGTCACCCGGTGGATACGGAACGGTCTCAGCAGGCCGCCGAACCGGACCCGGGGGAATGGCCCGGCGTGGCCGAGGCGTTGGCACAGGTGCAGTCGGTGCTGGTCGACCTCACGGATGGGAGTCCTCAGTAGATGACCGAACGGACCGGACAGCCTTCCGAGCGCTCACCCCTGCCTGAAGGGCCCGCCTCCGCGGAAACCGCCGAGACGGCCGGGACTCCCACAACGCCCGGAGCCGTTCAGGGCGGGTCCGGCGGCGCCCCGGGCGCTTCCTCCGACGGAGCCGCGTCCCCGTCGGCCTCCGGCCGGGAGGTGCCTCCGGGCGAGGAGTCGTCGGCGCCTGCCCGCGCCGGGGGCGGCGGCCGTACCGGTCCCACCGATGTGCTCATCCAGCCGCCTCCCCCAGCCTCCGGCCGGGAGGTGCCGCCGGCGCTCTCCCCGCCGCGTCCCGTCGGGGCCCGCCGGCTCTGGCCCCGCTCGTTCACCGACCGGCTCACCTCGCCGCTGCCCGGGGTGCGAGCCATGGCCCGGCTCGCCCGTGAGGGCGCGATGCGGCCGATCGGCACCGCGCTCGCCGAGGAGATCCCCAAGCTCCCTTTCGCGCCGGGCCCGATGCCCGACCCCGGTGCCGACACCATCGCCGTCACCTGGGCCGGACACGCCAGCTGGGTGGTGCGGATCGGCGGTCTGACCGTGCTGACCGACCCCGTGTGGTCCCGCAAGATCCTCGGCACTCCCGCCCGCGTCACCCCTGTCGGCGTGGCCTGGCAGGACCTGCCGAAGGTCGACGCAGTCGTCATCTCGCACAACCACTACGACCATCTCGACGCGCCCACCCTGCGCAGACTGCCGCGCTCCACCCCGCTGTTCGTACCGGCGGGGCTCGGCGGCTGGTGCCGTAAGCGTGGCTTCACCACCGTCACCGAGCTGGACTGGTGGGAGGGTGCCGAGCTGCCCGCGTCCGAGGGCGGGCGGGTGCGCTTCGACTTCGTACCGGCCCACCACTGGTCCAAGCGCACCCTCACCGACACCTGCCGCTCCCTGTGGGGCGGCTGGGTGCTGACCGACCAGCACGGGCAGCGGGTGTACTTCGCGGGCGACACCGGATACGGGCACTGGTTCGGCGAGATCGGCCGCCGCTACCCCGGAATCGACCTGGCGCTGATGCCCATCGGCGCCTACGACCCGCGCTGGATGCTGCGCCCCGTGCACACCGACCCCGAGGAGGCCGTGCTGGCCTGCCAGGACGTCGGCGCCCGCCGGATGGCACCCATGCACTGGTCCACCTTTCTGCTGTCGGGTGAGCCGCCGCTGGAGCCGCTCACGCGGGTGAGGGCTGCCTGGCGCAAGGCCGAGCGCCCCCGCGGGGATTTGTGGGACCTCCCAGTTGGCGCGTCCCGCGTGTTGGAGCCGGCCTAGCCCCTTCGGGGCGCGCCCCCATGCGGCAAGGTCCGCGTCAGCGCGACCGCAACCGGCGCCACAGCGAGGGTATGGCGCTCATGAGCAGCGTCAGGGCGACGGCTGCGGCGATGCCCTCCCAGGGGCGGGGGAAGAGGGAGCCGCCCGCGACGCCGAGGAGCTGGTAGACGGCGGCCCACGCCAGACAGGCGAGCACGTCGCCGCGGGCGAACTCCCGTATCCGCATACGGGCCAGCAGACAGGCGAGCATCACGGGGATGCGCCCCGCGGGGATCAGCCGCGAGACGACCAGCACCGCGATCCTGTGTTCGCGCAGCCGGGCGTCTGCCTGGGCGAGCCGTTCGGGCGCGGCCCGCTCGCGCAGCGCCGACAGCCAGCGCGAGCCGTTCTTGGAGCCGACCCCGCGTTTGCCCAGCCAGTACAGCCCGATGTCGCCGAGGAAGGCGGCGAGCGAGGCGACGCCGAAGACGGCGAGCAGCGCGAACACCGGCAGGCTCTGGTGCAGCGCGACCACGGCGGCGCTGCTGACCAGCGCCCCGGTCGGCACCACCGGCACCAGCGAGCCGAGCACCACCAGCAGAAACAACGAGGGGTAGCCCAGGGCCTGCTGGGTGGCTTCCGGCGGGGGCACCACCGCTTCGGAGACGGTGTGGGCGACCGCGCCCCACCGGTCCGGGAGCGCACCGCTCACCTGTCCGCCTCCAGCCGCACGCTCTCCCCGTGCTCCAGCAGATGCACCGTGACCTCCGGCGCCGGCCGCGCCGCCAGCCGCTGGAACTCGATGCCGGGCGAGTGGAACTCGTGCGGCCTCACCGCGTCCAGACCGACCGGCCAGTATGTACCGAAGTGCACCGGCACCGCGCTGCGCGGCCGCAGCCGTACCAGCACCTCGGCGGCCCGGCGCGCGTCCAGATGTCCCTCGCCCAGGAAGGGCCCCCAGCCGCCGACGGGGAGCAGCGCCGTGTCCACCTCGCCGACCGCCTCCGCCATCCCGTCGAACAGCCCCGTGTCACCGGCGAAGTACGTGCGCTCCTCGCCCGTCACCACGAACCCGAGCGCGGGCGAGATGTGCGGTCCCACCGGCAGCCGCCGCCCGTCGTGCGCGGCGGGAACGGCCCGTACGGTCACCGGGCCCGCCGTGACCTTGTCGCCCGGGACCACCTCGGTCAGCTCCAACTGCCCGGCCAGCCGCCGCAGGCCGGGCACCGCCCGCACCGCGCCGTGCGGCAGGACGACACGGGTGCCAGGTGCCAGCATGGCCAGCGAGCCAAGGTGCAGATGGTCGGCGTGCAGATGCGAGACGAGCACCAGATCGGCCCGGGCCGCATGGGGCGGCGGCAGGGCACCACGGCGGCGCCGCAGATGGGCGAGGCGCCGCACCAGCAGCGGGTCCGTCAGCACCGTGACCCCCGAGTCCCGCACGGTGGCGGTGGCATGCCCCCACCAGGTGACCTCGACCGGCACATCCGGCTCCTTCCTCCCTGCGGCACCTACGAGCCTAGGACGTCGCGTGCTGCGCCCCGCAGGGGCGCGGGGAACTGCGCGCCCAGCCACAAACTGCCCGCAGCCTGCGGATATCAGGCAGGGGCACCCCCTCACCAGCACAGCGAAGGGGCGAGGCTGTGCAAAAGTGGAGGTTGTCCAATAAGCCGGGAGGGAGGTGACCTGACAAACGTGGGCGTACCCCGCATACCGTGGCGGCGACTGGGCGCGGCCTCGCTGCGCGTCGGTGCCGTCTGGCTGGTCAGCACGCTGACCATGCTCGTGCTCGCCGGTGTGCTGCCGGACTTCCGGCTCCAGTCCGCCGGCGGCGACAGCGCCACCGTGATCGGCGTCACCGCCGCCGCGGGCGCCGGGGCCTTCGGCCTGCTGAGCGCCCTGGTGTGGCCGCTGCTGGTGCGCGCGTTTCTGCTGGTGCCGGCGTTGGTCCTCGGGCTGCTGGTCTTCTTCCTCAACGGGTCCCTGCTGTGGCTCGCCCTGTCCCTGATCCCGTACGGCGGGGGCAGCGCCGATCCGTCGATGGCCGTCGTGGTGGCCGCCGTGATGTCGGCGGCGTCCTCGGCGACCAACGCATTCCTGGCGGTACGGGACGATCGCGCCTACCGCCACCGGCTCGCCCGGATCGCGGGCCGCAGGAGGCGCCGGGAGGGCCGGGGTGCGCCACCCGGCACCCCGGGCACGGTCTTCCTCCAGCTCGACGGGCTCGGGCACGCGGTGCTCAAGGAAGCACTGGAGACACCCCCGGACGGCAAGCCGCTGATGCCCGCCGTCGCCGCGCTGTACGGGCGCAGCCACCGGCTCACCCGCTGGCGCACCGACTGGTCCAGCCAGACCGGCGCCAGCCAGCTCGGCATCCTGCACGGCAGCAACGAGGACGTACCCGCCTTCCGCTGGTACGAGAAGGAGACCGGCGAGGTCGTCGTCAGCAACCGGCCCACCAGCGCTGCCGAGCTCCAGCGCCGCGCCGTCGAGCGCACCGGCGATCTGGGGCTGCTCGCGCAGGACGGCGCCAGTCGCGGCAACCTGTTCACCGGCGGCGCCCGGCAGGTCGCGCTGGTGCTCTCGGTCTCGGCCCGCCGCGGCAAGGAGACCCGCTCCCGCGCCGGGTACTTCGCCTACTTCTCCGACCCCGCCAACGCCACCCGGACCGCGGTCTCGTTCGTCGCCGAAGCGGTCCGCGAAACGGTCCAGTCCACGCGTGCGCTGCTGCGGCGGGAGCGTCCACGGGTGGGCAGAGGCGGGCTGTACCCGTTCATCCGGGCCTTCGCCACCGTCGTCGAGCGAGACGTGGTGGTGGCCGCCGTGCTCGGCGACATGCTCAGTGGGCGTACCGCCGTCTACGCCGATCTGGTCGGCTACGACGAGGTGGCACACCACTCGGGGCCGCGCGGCCGGGACACCTGGCAGGTGCTGCGCCGGCTGGACAGGTCGGTACAGCTCATCGCCAAGGTCGCCGAACGTGCCCCGCGCCCGTACCGCCTCGTACTCCTCTCCGACCACGGTCAGAGCCCGGGGGAGACGTTCGAGGAGGCGTACGGGCTGACGCTGGAGGACCTGGTACGGGCGGGCAGCGGGCTTCAGGTGCCCCGCCGTGCCGGGCGGACCGCGAGCGGCTCGGAGGCGCGTACGGCGGCGCGTGCCGCACTGCACCGCCCCGAGGAGTCCGGACAGGAGGCGCCGCGCAAGCCCCGGCGCGACACCGGACCCGTCGTACTGGCCTCCGGCAACCTCGGGCTGATCTCGTTCCCCGACCAACCCGGGCGGCTGACCCGGGAGCGCATCGACGCGCTGCGCCCCGCGCTGCTGCCCACGCTGGCCGAACACCCGGGCATCGGCTTCGTGCTGGTGCAGAGCGCCGAGCACGGTCCTGTGGTGCTGGGCGCCGGCGGGTGCGAGCACCGGCTGGTGACCGGCGAGGTGGTGGGCGCCCGCGACCCGCTGGCCCCGTTCGGACCTGGCGCGGCCGAGGCAGTACTGCGGACGGCGCGGTTCCCGCATGCCGCGGACATCATGGTCAACTCCGCGCTCGATCCGGAGACGGGCACCGTGCACGCCTTCGAGGAGCAGATCGGTTCGCACGGCGGGCTGGGCGGCGAGCAGGGCCATGCGTTCCTGCTGTCCCCGCTGGAGCTGTCGCCGCCGGTGGAGCCCGGTGAGGAGCTGGTCGGCGCCGAGGCCGTGCACCGGGTGCTGCGGCGCTGGCTCGCCGAGTCCGCAGAGCCCCACCTCCTGGGAGGGGCGGACAATTTGGCCACCCCCCATGGCACGGAGCCCCTGCCGACGGCACCCCGCGTCTGAGAGGGCTACCCCTTCGGCGTGGGGGAGCCCTCGCGGAGGGGGGTGCCCACGTCGCGCAGATGGGCCAGCGCCTCGCGCCAGGACGCGACGAGCCCCGTCTCGTGGTACGGGACCCCGATCTCCGCGCAGTAGTCCCGCACCAGCGGCTGCGCCTTGCGCAGATGGGGGCTCGGCATGCTGGGGAAGAGATGGTGCTCGATCTGGTAGTTGAGCCCGCCCAGCGCCAGGTCGGTGAGGAGTCCGCCGCGCACGTTGCGCGAGGTGAGCACCTGACGGCGCAGGAAGTCGGGCCGTTCGTCGCCCTTGAGGGTGGGCATGCCCTTGTGGTTGGGCGCGAAGATGCTGCCCAGGTAGACGCCGAACACCGCGTGGTGGACGAAGAGCACCGCGAAGGCCATACCGACCGGCAGCGCCCAGAACAGCGCCCCCAGATACGCGGCAGTGTGCACCAGAAGCAGCCCGCCCTCCAGCCACCTGCGCTTCATATGCGGCTGGCGCAGCGCACGGAAGCTGGAGACGTGCAGATTGAAGCCCTCCAGCGTCAGCAGGGGGAAGAACAGCGCGGCCTGGTGCCGTCCGATGAACCGCGGCAGCCCACGCGCCTCGGCCGCCTGTTCCCGCGACCAGACGAGGATGTCGGGCGCGACGTCCGGGTCGAGGTCCTCGTGGTTGGGGTTGGCGTGGTGCCGGGTGTGCTTGTTCATCCACCAGCCGTACGACATCCCTATGCACAGGTTGCCGACGGCCCGGCCGAACAGTTCACCGGCCCGGCGGCCGCGGAAGACCTGGCGGTGCGCCAGGTCATGGGCGACCAGCGCCAGCTGGCCGTAGACCACGCCCAGATACGCGGCGACGGCGAGCTGCCACCATGAGGCACCCACGGTGAAGAGGGCCACCCAGCCGGCGGCGAACGCCAGCCCGACGAGGGTGAGGCGTACGGCGTAGTAGAGCGGCCTGCGGGTCATCAGCCCGGCCGCCGAGATCCGTGCGGAGAGCCGGGAGAAGTCGCTGCCCGGCCGCCCGGCGCCGGAGCCGTCGGAAGCGGCAAGCGGCTGCGGTGCGTCGATCGCTGTCGTCATACCCGCGAGCCTTCCGGCTGCGGGCCGCTGCCGACAGCCGCCCAGCCCGCCTGTCGGGGCGGGGGTCTGGCCTCCTGGACGGGTGTAGCTAGCTACACCCGTCCTCCGGGTCATCCCGGAGAGTCTTCCCGGGGAACGCCCCGTAGGGGACGGTCAGTAGTCCTGGTCGGAGGCCCCGGCGCCGAGCGCTGCACCGTGCACCTTCTGGAGGTGGAGCTGCCGGGTGAGCCGGAGGACCGGACGGACCAACAGCTCCACGCTGCCGAACACGAAGCACCACGTTCCGGTACCGGTCCAGTCCGGCGAGAAGAACATGATGCTGCCGATGAGGAACCAGACGGCGATCAGTACGTCGTTGGCAATGCTGGCCGCCTCATAGCGCTGCCGGACGACCAGCTCCTCCTTGCCGATGTGCAAAGTGAGACTGCCGCTCTTGTGGTGATGTGGGGGATTTTGCGACACGGTCCAGGACGCTACACGGTCGAGGACGTGACGCCGACGGTCAGCCGCTGTGGTGCAGCGCCTTGGCGGTCGCCGGGTCGGCCGGGAGGAAAGTCTCCACCGCCAGCTCGGAGACGGTCACATCCAGGGGCGTGTTGAAGGTGGCGATGGTGGAGATGAACGAGAGGGTCTGCCCGCCGTGCTCGATGACCATGGGAAGGGCGAACCGCTGTTCCTCCGCGAAGGCCGGCGCCGGGTCGGCGCCCCCGGGCACCGGATACGCGGCGACCTCGTCGTGCAGGGCGCGCAGAGCGGGGGAGCGGTGCAGGGCCAGCTGTCGGCTCATCTGGTCCAGCAGATGGCCCCGCCACTCGGCGAGGTTGCGGATACGGGGCGCCAGGCCCTCGGGGTGCAGAGTGATCCGCATGGCGTTCAACGGGGGCTCCAGCAGATGCGGCGCCACTCCCTCCAGCAGCGCCGCGATGCCCTGGTTGGCGGCCACCACCGTGTAGCAGCCGTCCAGCACCAGCGCGGGGTACGGCTCGTACGCGGCGACCATCCTCCCCAGCGCGCCGCGCACCTGATCCAGGGCCGGGTCGTCCAACGGGGTCGCGGCGAAGGCCGGTGCGAAGCCCGCGGCCAGCAGCAGTGTGTTGCGCTCCCGCACCGGAACGTCCAGCGTGGCGGCCAGCTTCAGCACCATGTCGCGGCTGGGCGCGGTGCGTCCGGTCTCGATGAAGCTGATGTGCCGCGCGGAGGAGTCGGCGCGCAGCGCCAGTTCGAGCTGGCTGAGCCCCGCGCGCTCGCGCCACTCGCGTAGCAGCACCCCTACGGTGGGCGCGTCGGCGGGTCCTTCGGTCACAGCGGTCATGGACCAGACGGTAACCGAACCCGCGTGGCACGCTGGGGCCCTGGACCGGACGACAAGCAGACCGCGCAGCCGACCCGAGGAAGGGAAACCCCCATGGCGCCCCAGCCGCTGACCCCCGAGGAGACCGAGCAGGCGCTGGCCGGTCTTCCGCACTGGACGACCGACGGCGACAGCGTCTCCCGTTCCTACTCCCTCGGCGGTCACCTCCCGGCCGCCGCGATGGCCATGCACATCGCCGCGATCCAGGAGGAGCTGAACCACCACTCAGACCTGACGCTGGGCTACAACTCGCTCTCTGTGACGGTCAACACCCACAGCGTCGGCGGCCGCATCACCGAGCTGGACATCGCACTGGCCCGGCGGATCGAGGAAATCGCACCGGGCCACGGAGCCAGCTAGCGCAGGGGAGACGCGCCCCGTAGGGGCGCGAGGAACTGCGCGATCAGCCACAACGTACGTACAGTCCGCACGCTTCGGCCAGGGGCACCCCCCTCACCGGAAATGTGTCAGTCGCCCAGCCAGTTCATCGTGTCCGGGTCGGGGCCGATCCGGCTGTCGGTGTTCAGCTCCCCGATCCGGGCCATGTCCTCACCGCTCAGCTCGAAGTCGAAGACGTCGACGTTCTCGCGCACCCGGGACGGGGTGACCGACTTCGGGATCACCACATTGCCCAGCTGAAGGTGCCAGCGCAGCACCACCTGGGCGACGGTCTTGCCGTGCCGGCCGGCGATCTCGCTCAGCGTGGGGTCGTCGAGCAGGTCGCCGCCCTGGCCGAGCGGCGACCACGCCTCGGTGGCGATGCCGTGGTCCGCGTGGAAGGCACGCGGCACGGACTGCTGGAGCCGGGGATGCAGCTCGATCTGGTTGACGGCCGGGACGGTGCCGCCCAGCTCGATGAGGCGGTTGATGTGTGTCGGCTGGAAGTTGGAGACGCCGATGGCGCGGGCCCGCCCGTCGGCGTAGAGCTTCTCGAAGGCGCGCCAGGTGTCCTCGTACTTGTCGACGTCCGGCATCGGCCAGTGGATCAGGTACAGATCCACGAAGTCCAGGCCGAGCCGGTCGAGGGAGGTGTCGAAGGCGCGCAGAGTCGTGTCGAAGCCCTGCTCGGAGTTCCACAGCTTGGTGGTGATGAACAGCTCGTCGCGGGGCAGGCCGGATGCGGCGATGGCGCGGCCCACGCCCTCCTCGTTCTCGTACACCGCCGCCGTGTCGATGCTGCGGTAGCCGGACTCCAGCGCCGTGGTCACCGCCGTCGCCGCCTCGTCGGCCGGCACCTGCCAGACGCCGAAGCCGAGCTGCGGCATCGCGACGCCGTTGTTGAGCGTGGTGGTGGGAACGTTGCTCACGCGATGGGTCCTTACGTTCGTCGTTCTGCCTTGTCGGCGATTGTTCTCCGGTGTTCGTTCGCCCCGGGTCAACGATCTGCGCCGGACATCTGTTCCTTGTCGAACGCGAGTTTGTTCAGTTCCGGTACAGAGCCTCGATCTCGGATGCGTACGCCGCCTCGATCGCCCCCCGGCGCAGCTTCAGCGAGGGTGTCAGCAGCCCGTCCTCCTCGGTGAAGGGCGCTGCGAGGATGCGGAAGGTGCGGATGGACTCCGCCTGGGAGACCTGGGTGTTCGCCGCGACGACCGCCCTGCGCATCTCCGTCTCCAGATCCTCGTCCTGCAGCAGCTCGGCAGGGTCCAGCTCCGGTTTGTCCCGCATGGCGAGCCAGTGCTGCACCGCCTCCTGGTCGAGGGTGAGCAGTGCGGAGATGTACGGCCGGTCGTTGCCCAAAACGATGCACTGGCCGACCAGCGGGTGCTCACGGACGCGTTCCTCCAGCTGGCCGGGGGAGACGCTCTTGCCGCTGGAGGTGACCAGGATCTCCTTCTTGCGCCCGGTGATCGTCAGATAGCCGTCGTCGTCCAGGACCCCCAGATCGCCGGTGGCGAACCAGCCGTCGCGCAGCGTGCTCCCGGTGGCACGTGCGTTGTTCAGATAACCGCCGAAGATCTGTCCGCCGTGCAACAGGATCTCACCGTCCTCGGCGATCCGCACGGTGGTGCCCGGCACCGGCTGACCGACCGTGCCGAAGCGGGGGCGCTCGGGCGGGTTGGCGACGGCGGCGGCCGTCGTCTCCGTCAACCCGTACCCCTCGAAGATCCGCATCCCGGCGCCGTCGAAGAACAATCCCAGCCGGCGCTCCATCGCGGAGCCGCCGGACATGGCGTACCGGCACCGGCCGCCCATGGCGTCGCGCAGCTTGGTGTAGACGAGCTTTTCGTAGAGCTGGTGCTGCATACGCAGCGAGGCGCCGGGGCCCGGACCGGTGCCGAACGCCTTGTGCTCGACCGCCTCGGCATACCGCACCGCCACGTCCACGGCCTTCTCGAACGGGCCGAGCTTGCCCTCGGACTCGGCCTTGCGGTGTGCGCTCTGGAAGATCTTTTCGAACAGGTGCGGCACCGCTTGGACGAAGGTGGGCCGGAATGCCGCCAGATCGGGCAGCAGCGCCCGCGCCGTCATCTGCGGCTGGTGCCCCACCTTGAGCCCGGCCCGCACCGCCGCGACCTCCACCATGCGGCCGAAGACATGGGCCAGCGGCAGAAACAGCAGCAGCGAGCCCTGTTCGCCGGGCTTGGCGCTGAAGACCCCGTCGTAGCGGGCGATGATGTTGTCCGTCTCGGCCATGAAGTTGGCGTGGGTGATCACGCATCCCTTGGGGCGGCCGGTGGTGCCCGAGGTGTAGATGATGGTGGCGACCGTGTCCGGGGTGAGCGCGAGGCGGTGCCGGTGGACGACCTCGTCCTCGATGTGCGCCCCCGCGGCCATCAGCTCCTGCACGGCCCCCGCGTCGAGCTGCCACAGCTTCCTCAGCCGCGGCAGCTGGTCGATCACCGAGCCGACGGTCATCGCATGGTCCTCGTGCTCGACCACGGCGGCCGTCACCTCGGCGTCGTACAGCATCCAGGCCACCTGCTCGGCCGAGGAGGTCGGATAGACGGGTACGGACTGGGCGCCGACCGCCCACAGCGCGAAGTCCAGCAGGGTCCACTCGTAGCGGGTGCGCGACATCAGCGCCACGCGGTCCCCGAACCGGACACCCTGGGCCAGCAATCCCTTCGCGACCGCTACGACCTCGTCCCGGAACCGGGCAGCCGGTACGTCCTGCCAGTTGCCTTCCGGGTCCTTACGTGCCAGCAGCGGCAGCTGTGGGGTCCGGTCGGCGTGCCCGAAGACGGCATCGGCCACCCCGCCAACCTGGGGCGTCGTCACCAGGGCCGGAACGGTGAACTCGCGCAAAGACTCTGCTCCTCGACTGCACAGTGACATGTGCCACCGCGCGAGTGACCGTATCCGATCGGGCATGGTGATCGGGAGGGGTGTCGCTGCAGGTCAGTCGGTCAATTGGGACAGTTCGCCGCCGTGCTCACAGATGGCCGCGAGGTTGTTTCCTCGTCCGCCGCGTTTCTCCACGGAACCTTCGCGAGGCGAAGCGGACTCTTCGTGAGACACGTGTGTTACTGGGGGTAGGTGTGACAGAAGGGGCACCCCCTTCGCGGCAACCCTAGAGCGCCGGAAGATCCCCGTGCGGGGTCGGGTCGTACGTACAAGGTGAGAACGTGCGGCCCTCCAGCGGTCCGGACCCGGGGTGGGTCTCCGTCCAGGTGAGCGCCACCTCGTCGCCGTTCCGCTCCGCATTCAGATACCTGCGCGTGTTCTCGTGCGAGAACTCGGTGATATGCCAGCCGTGGCGGCGCAGATACGCGGCGGTGCGGCGCAGTGCCGGCTTCGCCTCCGCCTCGGAGACGTCCGCCACCTCCCAGGCGTGAGCCAGGAAGAACGCGCCCGGGACCGGCTTCTCCAGCCAGTTCTCCAGCCCGTCCGCATAGCAGGAGCCCGGGCCTACATCGACGCCGGGGTCGGAGCCGGTCCACTGCCTGCCCCACCCGTCAGTGTCAGGGCCGCCGAGGCGGAGCGCCCCGGTCACCGCCGCCGAGGTGCCCGTGATCCGGCGGGCCACGGTCTCCGGTTCGGCTTCCGGGTAGTCCTCCGGGATGGCCTGCGCGATCAGATACGCGCCGATGCCCCCGGCGACAAGCAGGAACGGCGCGGCGAGCAACGCGACACAGCCGAACTTGGCCGCCCGCGCGGCCTTCGGGCCCCGCCGCCTCGCTGCATCCTCGGTCTCCCCCTGCGCATCCACGCAGGGCAGACTACGGTCGGACCACGCGGCGGGCACATCCGTACGAAGACTCAGCCGGTGCTCACCGGAAGGGCCAGCCGGTGCGCACCCGCGTAGATGTTCATCGAAGCGCCGCGCAGGAAGCCGACCAGGGTCAGGCCCGACTCCTCGGCCAGATCGACGGCGAGCGACGACGGCGCGGAGACGGCGGCCAGCACCGGGATGCCCGCCATCACCGCTTTCTGCGCCAGTTCGAACGAGGCGCGGCCCGAGACCATCAGCAGTGCGTTCCGCAACGGCAGCGTGCCGTTCTGCGCCGCCCGGCCCACCAGCTTGTCCACGGCGTTGTGGCGGCCCACGTCCTCCGTGACGTCGAGGAGCTCGCCCGTGGGTGAGAACAGCGCCGCCGCGTGCAGCCCGCCCGTACGGTCGAACACCCGCTGGGCGGCGCGCAGCCGGTCCGGCAGCCGGGCCAGCAGCTCCGTGCTGATGCCGAGCGGCTGGTCGCCGTCGAGCTCCCAGCGTGCCGTGGTGCGGACCGCCTCCAGGCTGGCCTTGCCGCACAGTCCGCACGAGGACGTGGTGTAGACGTTGCGCTCCAGAGTGGCGAGGTCCGGCGCCGGTACGTGCGGGGCCAGGCGGACGTCGACGGTGTTGTAGGTGCTGGCGCCGTCCTCGTCGCGGGCGCTGTCGCAGTAGACGATGGCGGCGATGTCGTCGGCCGCCGAGGCGATCACGCCCTCGCTGACGAGGAAGCCCGCCGCGAGCGCGAAGTCGTCGCCCGGGGTGCGCATGGTGACCGCGAGCGGTTTCCCGTCGAGCCGGATCTCCAGGGGTTCCTCCGCGACGAGGGTGTCCGGCCGTGTGCTGACGGCGCCGTCCCGGATGCGGACGACGGGGCGTCGCGCGGTGACCCTGCCCATGTGCCCTCACCTCCTGGTGGGTCCGACCCTAAGGGAACCGGTCTCCTCCCGGTGAGCCCGAGCTTTGTCCATTCTCGGGAAGAAGTCGAACCAGTTCGTGCAGAACTTCTTCCCAACCCCGGCCGCCACTGCTACGTTCCCCGTGCATTCCCGGACGTGACGCCGACACATACGGCTGGAGGGGTAGCGGTGAGGCGCATGACTGCACGGCCCGCGAACGCGCACCAGGCGCGGCTGCTCCGCCTGCTGCGTGACGGCGGCCCCCGGTCGCGCGCCGAACTCGGGGACCGCGTCGACCTGTCCCGCTCCAAGCTGGCCGTCGAGGTCGACCGGCTGCTGGAGACGGGGCTGGTCGTCGCGGACGGCCTCGCCGCCTCGCGCGGCGGACGCCGCTCCCACAACATCCGGCTCGCACCCGGGCTCCGCTTCCTAGGAGTGGACATCGGCGCCACCTCCATCGACGTCGCCGTCACCAACCCCGAACTGGAGATCCTGGGCCACCTCAACCAGCCGATGGACGTCCGTGAGGGCCCGGTCGCGGTCTTCGACCAGGTGCTGGCGATGGTGGCCAAGCTGCGGGACACCGGGGTCGCCGAGGGCTTCGACGGTGCCGGAATCGGGGTACCCGGGCCCGTCCGCTTCCCGGAGGGCGTGCCGGTGGCGCCGCCGATCATGCCCGGCTGGGACGGCTTCCCGGTCCGGGAGGCGCTCAGCCAGGAGCTGGGGTGCCCGGTGATGGTCGACAACGACGTGAACCTGATGGCCACGGGCGAGATGCAGGCCGGAGTCGCCCGCTCGGTGCGGGACTTCTTCTGCGTCAAGATCGGCACCGGCATCGGCTGCGGCATCGTCGTCGGCGGCGAGGTGCACCGCGGGACCACCGGCAGCGCGGGCGACATCGGGCACATCCAGGTCGAGCCCGACGGCCGCCAGTGCGCCTGCGGCAACCGGGGCTGTCTGGAGGCGTACTTCGGCGGCGCAGCGCTGGCGCGGGACGCCGAGGAGGCGGCCCGCGAGGGGCGCTCGCCCGAACTGGCCCGGCTCCTGGAGGAGAACGGCCGGCTCGGCGCCGCCGACATCGCCACCGCGGCCTCCGCCGGGGACGGCACCTCGCTCGACCTCATCCGCGACGGCGGCGCCCGGGTGGGCCAGGTCATCGCGGGCCTCGTCAGCTTCTTCAACCCCAGCCTGGTGGTCATCGGCGGCGGTGTCACCGGGCTCGGCCACACCCTGCTGGCCAGCATCCGCACCCAGGTCTACCGCCAGTCGCTGCCGCTGGCGACCGGCAACCTCCCCATCGTGCTGGGTGAGTTGGGCCAGGTCGCGGGGGTGACCGGCGCCGCCCGGCTCACCAGCGACCACCTGTTCTCACCCGCGTAACGCACACACCCTCAGCGCCACACGGCCCCACCCTCGGCAACACACCGCCCCGCCTCAGCACCACACCGCCCCGCCCTCAGCACCGCACCGCCCGCCCCCTCAGTACGACGCACAGCGCAGCGCCCTGCACGGCTACCGCACAGCGAACCCCGTACGGCCCCTGGGACGGAGGTCCTGCATGCCCCTGTTGACGATGTCCGGAATAACCAAGTCGTTCCCCGGTGTCCGTGCGCTCGACGGTGTCGACCTCGATGTGGAGGAAGGCGAGGTGCACTGTCTGCTCGGCCAGAACGGGGCGGGCAAGTCCACGCTCATCAAGGTGCTCGCCGGCGCCCACCAGCCCGACGACGGCGACATCACCTGGCAGGGCAGGCCGGTGCGGCTGCCCAGCCCCGTCTCCGCGATGCGGCTGGGCATCGCCACCATCTACCAGGAACTCGACCTGGTGGAGCACGTGTCCGTGGCCGAGAACGTCTTCCTCGGCCACGAGATCGCCACCCGCGGCATCGTCCGTCCCCGCGAGGCCCGGGCCCGGACCGCTCAGTTGCTGGCCCGGCTCGGGCACCCCGAGATCGACCCGGCGGCGCTCGTGGGCTCCCTCTCCGCCGCCGGGGCGCAGATCGTGTCCATGGCCCGAGCCCTCTCGCACGACGTACGGCTGATCATCATGGACGAGCCGTCGGCGGCGCTCGACCCCGACGAGGTGGACAACCTCTTCCGGATCGTCGGGGATCTGACGGCGGACGGCGTCGCCGTCGTCTACATCTCGCACCGGCTGGAGGAGATCCGCCGCATCGGCGACCGCGTCTCGGTCCTCAAGGACGGCCGTGTCGCAGCGCGCGATCTGCCGGCGCGCACCACACCCACCGACGAGCTCGTCGCCCGGATGACCGGCCGGGACGTGCAGTACGCCTTTCCCGAGAAGGCGGTTGCCGACGCGCCCCGTGCCGAGCCGGTGCTGGTCGCGGAAGGGCTGGCCCGCGAGGGCGAGTTCGAGCCGCTCGACCTGGAACTGCGGCCCGGCGAGATCGTCGGGCTGGCCGGGCTGGTGGGCTCCGGCCGCTCGGAACTGCTGGAGACGCTGTACGGAGCGCGCCGCCCCACCGCGGGCCGCGTGCTGGTGGACGGCAAACCGTTGCGGCCCGGCAGCATCGTGGCCGCCGTACGTGCCGGTGTCGGGCTGGCGCCCGAGGAGCGCAAGTCGCAGGCGCTGCTGATGCTGGAGTCGGTCACCCGCAACGTCTCCGTCTCCTCCCTGCCCCGCTTCTCGCGCGGCGGCTGGCTCGACCGGGCGCGGGAGCGGGCCGAGGCCCGCAGGCACACCCGTGAGCTGGCGCTCAGCCCCGACGACCCCGACCGGCCGGTGCGTACCTTCTCCGGCGGCAACCAGCAGAAGGCCGTCCTCGCCCGCTGGTTGCTGCGCGGCTGCCGGGTGCTGCTGCTGGACGAGCCCACGCGCGGCGTCGATGTCGGTGCGCGTGCCGAGTTGTACGCCGTCATCCGGCGGCTCGCCGATTCCGGGGTGTGCGTGCTGCTCGTCTCCAGCGAGCTGCCCGAAGTCCTCGGGCTCGCCGACCGGGTGCTGGTCCTCCGGGAGGGCCGCGTCGTCCATACGGCTCCCTCCCATGAGCTGGACGAGCACCGGGTGCTCGACCTCGTCATGGAGGGGAGCCCCGCATGAGGGCCCGCCCCCGGGTCGGCACAAACGCACCCGCAGCCGGCGACGGCGAGTCCGCACCCGACCACCGGCCCTCCCACCCGAGAGGTGACCTCTCATGAACTCACCCGCAAGCGTGGCCAGCAAGCCGGTGCCGCCGCCGGCGAAAGAGGGCTCGGCGAAGCGCCGGGTACCCCTCGACGTGCGGCACCTCTCCCTCATCGGCGTACTGCTCGCGCTGGCAGTGGTCGGGGCGATCACCAAGCCCGACGAATTCCTGGCGGCGGAGAACCTCCGCCTCGTCCTCACGCAGGCATCGGTCATCGGCGTCGTCACCGTCGGCGTCACGTTCGTGATCATCGGCGGCGGCATCGACCTGTCCGTCGGTGCGATCGTCGCGCTCGCCTCGGTGTGGGCGACGACGGTGGCCACCCAGGACTTCGGCCTCGGCGGCATGCTGCTGTGCAGCGTGCTGGTCGGCGTCGGCTGCGGGCTGGTCAACGGTCTGCTGATCGCCTACGGGCCGATGGTGCCGTTCATCGCCACCCTCGCCATGCTCGCCTCGGCGCGCGGTCTGGCGCTGCAGATCAGCGACGGCAAGACGCAGGTCGTCGAGGTCGATGCCGTACTGGACCTGGGCGTCAAGGACGCCTACGTGCTGGGCATTCCGCCGATCGTGCTCGTCTTCGCCGTCGTCTGCGTCATCGGCTGGCTGCTGCTCAACCGCACCACCTTCGGCCGCCGTACGGTGGCCGTCGGCGGCAACCCGGAAGCCTCCCGGCTGGCAGGCATCGCCGTCAAACGGCAGCGGCTGCTGCTCTATCTGCTCTCCGGACTGTGCTGCGGTATCGCCGCGTTCATGCTGATCGTCCTCACCGGCTCCGGTCAGAACACCAACGGCAACCTCTACGAACTCGACGCCATCGCCGCGGCGATCATCGGCGGCACGCTGCTCAGCGGCGGACGCGGCACCATCCTCGGCTCGGTGCTCGGCGTCCTGGTCTTCACCACCATCACCAATCTGTTCGCCCTCAACAACCTCCAGACGGACATCCAGCAGATCGCCAAGGGCGCGATCATCGTCGCGGCCGTCCTGGTCCAGAAGGGTCGTACCTCCTCATGACTGACATCCCACGCGCACCCCGCGCGGCAACCAGCCGCAGAAGCATGCTCTTCGGCACCGCGGCAGCGGGCGCTGCCCTGCTGGCCACGGGCTGCACCAGCAACGAGAACAACGACGAGGGCAAGGAGTCGGCAGGCGCCGAAGTCGCCGACTCCAAGCCAGGCAAGAAGGTCACCATCGGCTTCGCCGGCCCGCAGGCCGACCACGGCTGGCTCAACGCCATCACCACCCAGGCCAAGAACCGGGCCAAGAAGTACCAGGACGTCACCCTGGAAGCCACCGAGGGCTCCAACGACAACGCCACCCAGGTCGGCCAGATCGAGACGCTCATCAACAAGAAGGTCGACGTGCTGGTCGTGCTGCCGGCCGACGGCAAGGCGCTCACCCAGGTCGGCCTCAAGGCGATGCGTGCCGGAATACCCGTCGTCAATCTCGACCGGATCTTCTCCTCGCAGCAGGCGTACCGCTGCTGGATCGGCGGCGACAACTACGGCATGGGCCTCAACGCCGGGCACTACATCGGCGAACAGCTCAAGGACAAGAAGAAGGCCAAGGTCGTCGAGCTGGCCGGGATCGACAACCTGGAGCTCACCCGCGAGCGCACCAAGGGGTTCGACGACGCGCTCAAGAACTACCCCAACATCAAGAAAGTCGCCCGGCAGGCCGCCGAGTTCACCGTCGAGTCCGGGCAGAAGAAGATGTCCGAACTCCTCCAGGCGCAGAAGAGCTTCGACGCGCTGTGGAACCACGACGACGACCAGGGCGTCGGCGCCGAACGCGCCATCAAGCAGGCCGGCAGGGACGACTTCCTGATGGTCGGCGGCGCCGGATCCAAGCGCGTCATGCAGGCCATCAAGGACGACGACAGCGTCATCAAGGCCACCGTCCTCTACCCGCCCACCATGGCCGCCTCCGCCATCGACCTGGCCCGCGCCCTCGGCCAGGGCAAGGGCATCGCAGGCATGGCCGAGTACGAGATTCCGGCCCAAGTCACCCTCTACTCCGCCGTCGTGACCAAGAAGAACGTCGACGAATACCTCCCGATCGGCTTCACCTGACGGACAGCCCGCCCCGTTGACGCAGATCTGGGGGTACCTCCCGGCCGAAGGCCGGGGGAGGCCCCCGAGAGGGAGGACTCAATGCCGTACGACAGCACCGCGCCCGCCGCTGCGCCGCCCCTCGGCGTGGGCATGGTCGGCTACGCCTTCATGGGCCAGGCGCACTCGCAGGGCTGGCGCACCGTGGGGCGGGTCTTCGACCTGCCGCTGAGCCCGGCGATGGCCGCCGTGTGCGGGCGCGACCCCGCGGCCGTACGCTCCGCGGCCGGACGGCTGGGCTGGGCCGCCGCCGAGACCGACTGGCGGGCGCTGATCGCCCGGCCGGACGTCCAGCTCGTCGACATCTGCACCCCCGGCGACAGCCACGCCGAGATCGCCATCGCCGCGCTGGAGGCCGGCAAGCACGTGCTGTGCGAGAAGCCGCTCGCCAACACCGTCGAGGAGGCGGAGGCCATGCGGCCGCAGCCCGTGCGGCGCGGGCCCGTGGTCAGGTCGCCATGGTCGGCTTCAACTACCGTCGTACGCCAGCGCTGGCGCTCGCCCGCCGCATGGTGGCGGACGGCAGACTGGGGGAGCTGCGGCACGTAAGGGTCAGCTACCTCCAGGACTGGCTGGTCGACCCGGCCTTCCCGCTCGCCTGGCGGCTCCGCAAGGAGGCCGCGGGGTCCGGCGCACTCGGCGACCTCGGCGCACACGCCGTCGACCTCGCCCAGCATCTGGCGGGCTCTCATCTGGCGGGCGTCTCCGCGCAGACCGAGACGTTCGTACGGGAGCGCCCGCTGCGGCAGGGCGCTCCTGACGGGGAGCTGGGCCAGGTCACGGTGGACGACGCGGCGGTCTTCACCGGGCGGCTCGACTCGGGCGCTCTCGCCTCCTTCGAGGTCACGCGTGTTGCGGCGGGCCGTAAGAACGCGCTGCGGGTGGAGCTGAACGGCACCCTCGGCTCGCTCGCCTTCGACCTGGAGCGCCTCAACGAGCTCCAGTTCCACGATCACACTCAGACCGCTGAGGAGGCCGGGTTCCGCCGCATCCTCGTCACCGAGCACGACCATCCATACCTGGAGGGGTGGTGGCCGCCCGGCCACGGTCTGGGCTACGAGCACACCTTCACCCACCAGGCCCGCGACCTGGTGCACGCCATTGCGGACGGTACCCAGCCGGAGCCTTCCTTTGATGACGGGTTGCAGGTGCAGTGTGTGCTGGCCGCCGTCGAGGAGAGTGCGGAGAGGGATTGCGTCTATACGCCGGTGCCGGCTGGGTCGTTGCGGTGAGTGCCCCTGTCCGTCGCCGGCGGGCTGCGGGTCGCGTTGTGGTTGCGCGCGCCCACGCGGCGGAGCCGCAGATAGACACAGTCCCGCGCCCCTTCGGGGCGCGCATCCCGAACCTAGGAGGTCACCATGGCACGTAAGTTCACTCTGTTCACCGGGCAGTGGGCGGATCTGCCACTGGAGGAGGTCTGTCGGCTGGCCCGCGAGTTCGGCTACGACGGCTTGGAACTGGCCTGCTGGGGAGACCACTTCGAGGTCGACAAGGCGCTGCACGAACCCGGCTACGTGGACGGCAGGCGGCAACTGCTGGACAAGTACGGGCTGGAGTGCTGGGCCATCTCCAACCACCTGACCGGCCAGGCCGTCTGCGACAGCCCGATCGACGAGCGCCACAAGGCCATCGTCGCCCCGCGGATCTGGGGCGACGGCGAGCCGGAGGGCGTACGGCAAAGGGCAGCCGAGGAGATGAAGGACACCGCGCGGGCCGCCGCCGCGCTCGGCGTACGCACCGTCATCGGCTTCACCGGTTCCTCCATCTGGCACCTGGTGGCCATGTTCCCGCCGACGCCGCCCGAGATGGTCGAGCGCGGCTACACGGACTTCGCCGAGCGGTGGAACCCCATCCTCGATGTCTTCGACGCGGAGGGCGTGCGGTTCGCCCACGAGGTGCACCCCAGCGAGATCGCGTACGACTACTGGACCACCCAGCGCGCCCTGGAGGCCGTCGAGCACCGTCCCGCCTTCGGGCTCAACTTCGACCCCTCGCACTTCGTGTGGCAGGACCTCGATCCGGTCGGCTTCCTCTACGACTACCGGGACCGCATCTACCACGTCGACTGCAAGGAGGCCCGCCGCCGGCTGGACGGCCGCAACGGCCGGCTGGGCTCCCACCTCCCGTGGGGCGACCCGCGCCGCGGCTGGGACTTCGTCTCCGCCGGGCACGGCGATGTCGCCTGGGAAGACGTCTTCCGCATGCTGCGGGCCATCGGCTACGAGGGCCCCGTCTCCGTCGAGTGGGAGGACGCGGGGATGGACCGGCTGGCCGGTGCCCCCGAGGCGCTGGCCCGGCTGCGGGCCTTCGACTACGACCCGCCGAGCGCCTCCTTCGACGCCGCCTTCGGCAACTGAGCTTCGGCGCCCCGGGGTTGGGGGCCCGCTCCTGCCTCTGCTTTGTCCTGAGTGAGGACAAAATCAAGGCCCCGCATGTCAAAGGGGTTCCCGCCCTGGACAAACGCGGCTACCGTCCTTGAGGCGTACGGGACAAGAGCGCGCCCCCTCCACGAAGCGCAGGCGCAGCGCAACGCACGCCACAGCACGGCACACCACGCCACAGCACAGCACGGCACGGCACGGCACGGCACCGATACGACGGCATCCACCCCCGTTCCCTCCCAGGGAGGAACCGCTGTGCACACAAGACCCCGCAGACAACGAAGTCTCCGCACCCGCATGGCAGCCCTCGCCACCGCCCTCGTGGTCAGCGGCGCGACTGCCGTAGCCGCGCAGGCGGCACCCACCACCCCGGCCCCGGCGGCGTCCGGGGAAAAGGCACAGGCAGCCGAGTTCCAGCAAGTGACCCTGGCCAAAGGCGTGGCGGAGACGGGCGAGCCGATGACGATGGCCGTCCTCCCCGACCGCTCGGTGCTGCACACCGCACGCGAGGGCACCGTCCGGCTGACCGACGCGAAGGGCAACACGAAGGTCGCCGGCGAGCTCGACGTCTACAGCCACGACGAGGAGGGGCTCCAAGGCGTCGGTGTCGACCCGCACTTCACCAAGAACCGCTTCGTCTACCTCTACTACGCGCCACCGCTGAACACCCCGGAGGGCGATGCGCCGGACACCGGTACAGCTGCGGACTTCAAGAAGTTCGACGGCGTCAACCGGCTCTCCCGGTTCGTGCTCAAGAAGGACGGCACGCTGGACAAGGCCAGCGAGAAGAAGGTCCTCGACGTACCCGCCAACCGCGGCACCTGCTGCCATGTGGGCGGTGACATCGCGTTCGACTCCAAGGGCAATCTGCTGCTGTCCACCGGTGACGACTCCAACCCGTTCCAGTCGGACGGCTTCACCCCCATCGACGAGCGCGCGGAACGCAACCCGGCCTTCGACGCGCAGCGTTCGGCGGGCAACACCAACGACCTGCGCGGCAAGATCCTCCGGATCAAGGTCAGGAACGACGGGTCGTACAAGATCCCCAAGGGCAACCTCTTCGCGCCGGGCACCGGAAAGACCCGGCCCGAGATCTACGCGATGGGCTTCCGCAACCCGTTCCGGATGACCGTCGACAAGAAGACCGACACCGTCTACCTCGGCGACTACGGCCCCGACGCGGGCGCCGCCGACCCGAAGCGCGGCCCGGCCGGGCAGGTCGAGTTCGCCCGGGTCACCGGTCCTGGCAACTACGGCTGGCCGTACTGCGTCGGCAAGAACGACGCTTACGTCGACTACGACTTCGCCAGCGGCGCCTCCGGCGAGAAGTTCGACTGCGCCGCACCGAAGAACACCTCGCCGCGCAACACCGGGCTGACGAAGCTCCCCGCGGCCAAGGCCGCCTGGATTCCCTACGACGGCAAGTCCGTACCGGAGTTCGGCGACGGCTCCGAGTCCCCGATGGGCGGCCCCGTCTACCGCTACGACGCGGGCTCCGACTCCCAGGCGAAGTTCCCCAAGGAGTACGACGGTGACTTCTTCGCCGGCGAGTTCGGCCGCCGCTGGCTCAAGCGCATCGAGCAGGACAAGAACGGCGGCAACGTGAAGATCAACGACTTCCCGTGGTCCGGCACCCAGGTCATGGACATGGACTTCGGCCCCGACGGAGCGCTGTACGTCCTGGACTACGGCACCGGCTACTTCAACGGCGACGAGAACTCCGCCCTCTACCGCATCGAGAACGCCACCGAGGGCCACACCCCCGTCGTCTCGGCCAACAGCGATGTGAGCGACGGACAGGCACCGCTGAAGATCGCCTTCACCTCCAAGGCGACCGACGAGGACGGCGACGAGCTCAAGCTGAGCTGGGACTTCGGGGACGGCGCCACCTCCACCGAGGCGAACCCGACCCACACCTACGAGGCGAACGGCACCTACACCGCGACCGTCACCGCCGAGGACGCCTCCGGCCGCACCGGATCCTCGAGCGTGCACGTCACCGTCGGCAACACGGCGCCCAAGGTCGAACTGAAGCTCCCGGCCGACGGCCGGCCGTTCTCCTTCGGCGACGAGATCCCCTTCGAAGTGCAGGTAACCGACCCCGAGGACCCGCAGATCGACTGCTCCCGGGTCGAGGTCGCCTACGTCCTCGGCCACGACAGCCACGGCCACCCGCTGACCTCCGCCAAGGGCTGCAAGGGCACCATCAAGACACTGGCCGACGGCGAACACGACCCGAACGCCAATATCTTCGGTGTCTTCGACGCCTCCTACACCGACGGCGGCGCGAACGGCCAGCCCCCGCTGACCAGCCACGGGCAGAGCATCCTCCAGCCCAAGCACCGCCAGGCCGAGCACTTCTCGGCTGCCGCGGACGGCGTCACCAAGGGCGAGGCGGCAGGTGCCGAGGGCGGCAAGGCGGTCACCGGAGCCAAGAACGGCCAATGGATCTCCTACGACCCCTACCGGCCCGGTGACGTCACCAAGCTCACCGCCCGGGTGGCCGGCAAGGCGACCGGCGCCATCGAGGTCCGGGCGGGCGCACCCGACGGCACGCTGCTGGGCACCGCCAATGTCTCCGCGACGGACGGCTGGACGGACGTGAGCACCGACATCACCGGTGTGCCCGAGGGCGCCGACAAGCTCTACCTCGTCTTCAAGGGAGGCGAGGGAGCGCTCTTCGACCTCGACAGTTTCACCGTCACGACCGGATGAGGGGAGGAGCCATGACCAGCACAGCACACAGCCGCCGCGCTTCCCTCACCGCGGCTGCCGCCGCGCTGCTGGCCGGAGCGTTCGCGGTGCCGAGCCAGGCGGCGGAATCCCAGGCGGCGCCCCTTGCGGAGCCCCGTGCGGAGCAGAGCAAGGTGCTCGTCTTCTCCAAGACCGCCGGGTTCCGGCACGACTCCATCCCCGACGGGATCGCCGCCGTCCGGCAGCTCGGCGCGGAGCACGGCTTCGGCGTCGACGCGACGGAGGACGCCGCTGCCTTCACACCGAAGAAGCTGGCGCAGTACGACGCGGTCGTCTTCCTGTCGACGACCGGTGATGTGCTGAACGAGGGCCAGCAGCGGGCGTTCGAGAAGTACATCGGCGACGGCGGCGGCTACGTGGGCGTGCACGCCGCCGCCGACACCGAGTACGACTGGAAGTGGTACGGCGGGCTGGCCGGGGCCTACTTCGAGTCGCACCCGGCGATCCAGCCCGCCACCACGAAGATCGAGGACCGCGGCCATCCGGCCACCGCCCACCTGGGCGAGAGCTGGAACCGTACCGACGAGTGGTACAACTACCGTTCCAACCCGCGCAAGAAGGCCCACGTGCTGGCAGCGCTGGACGAGGGCTCGTACACCGGCGGCACCATGGGCGGGGACCATCCGCTGGCCTGGTGCCAGGAGTACGCCGGGGGCCGTGCCTTCTACACCGGTGCGGGCCACACCAAGGAGTCCTACGCCGACCCCGCCTTCCGGCAGCACCTGCTGGGCGGTATCCAGTACGCGACGGGTGCGGTGCGGGCCGACTGCCGTCCGGAGACCGGGTACACGCCGCTGTACGACGGCCACGGTCTGGACGGCTGGAAACAGGCGGGCCCCGGTTCGTTCGAGGAGAGCCCGGACGGCACGCTCACCACACGCGGCGGCATGGGGCTGCTGTGGTACGCGGCGCGCGAGTTCGGCTCGTACTCGCTGAAGCTCGACTGGAAGATGGCGAGTGCGGGCGGGGACGACAACTCCGGTGTCTTCGTCGGCTTCCCCGCCTCCGACGACCCCTGGTCGGCGGTCGAGAAGGGGTACGAGATCCAGATCGACGCCTCCGACGTCGAGGAGAAGACGACGGGCGCCGTGTACGGATTCCAGTCGGCGGACCTCGATGCGCGGGACGCGGCGCTGAATCAGCCGGGGGAGTGGAACACCTATGAGATACGCGTCGAGGGCGAACGGCTCCGGGTGTTCCTGAACGGCGCCCTCGTCAACAACTTCACGAACGCCGATCCGGCGCGGAGCCTCAAGGACGGGTATGTGGGGCTCCAGAATCATGGGGAGGGGGACGAAGTCGCTTTCCGCAACGTGCGTGTGAGGGAGCTCCGCTGATCCCACCCACCCACCCGTACGGCGGCGACGGCGGGTTGTGGTCCCCAGCCGCCCCCGTCCCCCGCCCGCGGGTGGGTGGGGGTACACGTCCCTCACACCCACCCCCCCACCCATGACTGCCCCATCCCGGTTGTGGGCAATCGTCCCGCTGGGCTGGGGGCACCTCCCGGCCGGAGGCTGGGGGAGGGGTGGGCACAACCGGGCCCGCACCCGCCCACCGGCCGCAACCACCAACGCACAAGAGGCGCCGTAGGGGTCGCACAGGGGCGCCCCCTGTGAGAAACGGGAAGGGGCGGGGACGGGGAGCGGCCCGCCGCAGGCGTCCCGCGAAGCAGCATCAGGGAGGACAACGTGACCCACCACGCAAGCCCCGCCGGCGAGGCGCCCCGCACGGGGGTGTGGCTCATCGGTGCGAGGGGCTCCGTCGCGACGACGACCATCACCGGTGCCGCAGCCCTCGCAGCCGGTCTGCACCCGGCCACCGGCATGGTCACCGAAACCGCTCCGTTCACCAACGCCTCCCTCCCGCCCCTCGACTCCCTGGTCTTCGGCGGTCACGACACCGCCTCCTGCCCCCTCCCCAAGCGGGCCGAAGCCCTCGCGGAGGCCAGGGTCGTCCCGTACGGTCTGCCCGGCGCGCTCCGCGCGGAGCTCGCTGCCGCCGACGCGGAGATCCGCCCCGGTGGGTCGCCCGCGGAGGACGACTGCGCGGCGGACGACCTGATCGCCGGATACGCCGCCGATATCGAAGAGTTCACCCGCGCCCACGGCCTCGCCCGCACCGTCGTCGTCAACGTGGCCAGCACCGAGCCCACCCAGCCGGACCCGGCGAACGACCCCCTGCCGCCCAGCTCTCTCTACGCCGCGGCGGCACTGCGTGCAGGATGCCCGTATGTGAACTTCACGCCGTCGGCGGGGCTGCACCACCCCCGTCTGACGGAGGCGGCCCGCAGCGCCGCCGTTCCCTACGCGGGCCGGGACGGCAAGACGGGGCAGACCCTCCTCCGTTCCGTACTCGCTCCGATGTTCGCGCAGCGTGCGCTCGCCGTACGGGCCTGGTCCGGCACCAATCTGCTCGGCGGCGGGGACGGTGCGGCCCTCGCCGACCCGGCCGCGGCGGCGGCCAAGAACGCGGGCAAGGCCCGGGTGCTCACCGACAACCTCGGTGAACTGCCCGAGGGGGAGGTGCACATCGACGACGTACCGGCGATGGGGGACTGGAAGACGGCCTGGGACCATATCGCCTTCGACGGTTTCCTCGGCTCGCGGATGGTTCTCCAGACCATCTGGCAGGGCTGCGACTCGGCCCTCGCCGCCCCTCTCGTGCTCGACCTGGCCCGCCTCCTGGCCCGTGCCGACGAGCTGTCCCTGACCGGCCCGGTCCCAGGGCTGGGCTTCTACTTCAAGGACCCCGACAGCGGTCCCGCCGATCTGCCCGCCCAGTGGCAAGCCCTGTTGCAGCTCGCCACCCGCTTCGCCGGTTCCGCCGGATGACGGGCGGTCGCGTCGCGGACTGGGCGCAGCTGCTGCGGGTCTCGGCGGTGTCGACCGTGCCAGGCGATGCGCTGGTGGGGGCTGTGGCGACCGGCCGGGACCCGGGCCGGGGCACCGCGCTGGCGGCGGGCGCGTCCCTCTGCCTGTACGAGGCGGGCATGGCGCTCAACGACTGGGCCGACCGGGAGGAGGACGCCCGCGAGAGGCCCGAACGGCCCCTGCCCTCCGGCCGTATCCGCCCCGCGGCGGCCCTCGCGGCGGCCACCGGACTGACGGCGGCGGGGCTGGCATGCGCGGCCCGCGCCGGACGTCTGCCGCTCGCCACGGCCACCGCGCTGGCCGCCACAGTCTGGGCGTACGACCTCCGGCTCAAGCACACCCCGGCAGGCCCTGCGGCCATGGCGGCCGCCCGCTCCCTCGATGTGCTGCTGGGCGCGACGGCGACGCCGACGGCGAGGACTGCGTACGGCGAACGGCCTGCTCTGCCCCGACGCGCCCACGGTTCCGTACGTCCGCTCGGCGCGGCGGCGCTCATGGGGGCGCACACCCTCGCGGTCACCGCCGTGTCGCGGCGGGAGGCGGAGGGCGGGGCTCCGGCCGTCCCGCTGATGGCGCTGGGGGCCGTGGGCGCGATCGCGGGGCTGCTGGTGCGGCAGCGTACGCCGCTGACGGTGGCGGCCGGCGTCGTGTACGCGGCGACCGCCGGCCGGCCGCTGGCACACGCCGCGCTCAACCCCTCACCACCGCTTCTCCAGCGCGCGGTGGGCGGCGGCATCCGCGCCATGCTGCCGCTCCAGGCCGCGCTCGCCGCCCACGTCTCCCGCACGGCGGGAGAAGACGCGGCCGGCGGTGACGCGGCCCGCAAAGAGCCGAACCGGGCCGCCGGTTCCCTGTCTGCCCTCGCGCTGCTCGGCCTGCTGCCCGTCGCCCGCCGCCTCTCCCGGAAGGTCAGTCCCACATGACCCGGTCCCGGCCCCCGTTCCCCGGCTCCCCACTGCGCTACGCCTACGGCACCAACGGCCTGGCCGACCTGCGGCTCGGCGACGCCTTGGGGCTGCTCGCCGACCTCGGTTACTCGGGTGTCGGGCTGACGCTCGACCATATGCACCTCGACCCCCTCGCCCCCGATCTCGCGGCCCGTACCGCGAAGGTGGGCCGCGCGCTGGAGCGGCACGGGCTGACGGTCACCGTGGAGACGGGGGCGCGCTATGTGCTCGACGCGCGCCGCAAGCACCACCCCACGCTGCTCGATCCCGATGCGGAGGCCCGCTCAGCGCGGACGGACCTGCTGCTGAAGGCGGTACGCGTCGCCGCCGACCTGGGAGCGCACGCCGTGCACTGTTTCAGCGGGCAGCTCCCGCCCGGCACCGCGCCGGACACCGGCTGGGCGCGGCTGGCGGACGGTATCGGCTCGGTGCTGGACGGCGCCGCCGCGGCCGGTGTGCCGGTGGCGATCGAGCCGGAGCCCGGCCATCTGCTGGCGGACCTCGCCGGGTTCCACCGGCTGCGTACCGCGCTCGGCAGTCCCGAAGCGCTCGGGCTCACCCTCGACATCGGCCACTGCCAGTGCCTGGAGCCGCGGGCCCCGGCCGACTGCGTACGGGAGGCCGCGCCGTGGCTGCGGCACGTACAGATCGAGGACATGCGGCGCGGCGTGCATACGCATCTGCCGTTCGGCGAAGGGGAGATCGACTTTCCGCCCGTGCTGGCCGCACTGCGCGCGGCCGATTACGACGGGCTGGTCACCGTGGAACTGCCCCGCGACTCGCACGCCGGTCCCGAGCGTGCTGCCGCCTCCATCGACTTCCTGACCACCGCCGAGGCCAAGACCGCCGCACTGCCCCAGGAGGACGCCCCATGCTGACCCCGCTCGCCTCCCTCCGCACCGGTCTGGAGCTCCACCTGACAGCGGAGTCCCGCGCCTGGCTGCACCGGGCACTGGCGGAAGCGGCGGACGCGCGTACGGACCCGGCCGCGCCCCGCACCGGTGCCGCGCCCCGACTCCCGTCCTGGGAGCTCCACTTCGTCACAGCGGGCCGCAAGTGCCGACCCGCGCCCAGGGGCGGCGCCGCGGCATCGGCTTCCGACCCCGTCGACGCTGCCCGCGTGCTCATCCTGCACGCCGCGGCCCCCGGCACCGACGCACTCGCCCGCCTCTACACGCGCGGCACCGCGGACGAGCGGCGGGCCGTGTTGCTGGCCCTGCCGCATCTGGACCCGCCGCCGGAAACGGCAGGCGCCCTCGCTCTCGTCGAGGACGCTTTACGGGCCAACGACACCCGGCTGATCGCCGCCGCACTGGGGCCGTACGCCGCCGCGCACCTGGACGCCCACCAGTGGCGGCAGGGCGTGCTCAAGTGCCTGTTCACCGGGGTGCCGGCCGCCGTCGTAGCGGGGCTCGAACACCGCGCCGCGGGGGACGCCGAACTCGCCCGGATGCTGGAGGACTACGCGCGCGAGCGCACCGCCGCGGGCCGCACCGTGCCCGAGGACCTCGGACACCTACTGAAACTGGCCCGGTTCGAGGAGACCGAGGAGCGTGAAGCGCCATGAAGCCGCAGCCGCAGACACCGAAGCCCAGCCGTCGCATCTTCGACCCGCACATCCATATGACCTCCCGCACCACCGACGACTACGCCGCGATGTATGCGGCCGGGGTGCGCGCCCTGGTCGAGCCCTCCTTCTGGCTCGGCCAGCCCCGCACCTCGCCCGCGACGTTCTTCGACTACTTCGACTCGCTGCTGGGCTGGGAGCCCTACCGTGCAGCGCAGTACGGCATCGCCCACCACTGCACCCTGGCGCTCAACCCGAAGGAGGCCAACGACCCGCGCTGCACACCCGTGCTGGACGAGCTGCCGCGCTACCTCCTCAAGGACGGGGTCGTGGCGGTCGGCGAGGTCGGCTACGACTCGATGACCCCGGCCGAGGACACCGCGCTGGCCGCCCAGCTCCAGCTGGCCCTCGACCACGAGCTGCCCGCACTCGTGCACACCCCGCACCGCGACAAGGCGGCCGGGCTCGCCCGCACGCTCGACGTACTGCGGGAGTCGGGGCTGCCGCCGGAGCGGGTGGTGCTCGACCACCTGAACGAGACGACGGTGGGCGCCGCGGCGGACAGCGGCTGCTGGCTCGGCTTCTCCATCTACCCCGACACCAAGATGGACCCCGACCGGATGGTCCGCATCCTGCGGGTGCACGGCACCGAGCGGGTGCTGGTCAACTCCGCGGCCGACTGGGGTCACAGCGACCCGCTCAAGACCGGCCACGTCGCCGACGCGATGCTCGCCGCCGGCTTCGACGAGGACGACGTCGACCAGGTGCTGTGGCGCAACCCGGTCGCCTTCTACGGCCAGAGCGGACGGCTCGCCCTCGATGTCGCCCCGCCGGGCGAGCGCGAGCAGCAGCTGTTCCAGGGCAACTCCATCCTGCGCGGCGGAGAGTGAGGAGAGCGCGGCCATGCGATTCCGGCACCCCGACGGCACCACGGTCCATCTCGCCTACTGCACCAACGTCCACGCGGCCGAGCAACTCGACGGCGTACTACGGCAGCTGACCGAGTACGCGGAGCCGGTACGCCGCAGGCTGCACCGAGACCGGCTCGGCATCGGCCTGTGGCTGGCCCGCGACGCGGCCCGTACGCTCACCGACGACCCGGCGGCGATCCGCCGGCTGCGCTCCGGCCTCGACCGGGCGGGCCTGGAGGTCGTCACCCTCAACGGCTTCCCCTACCAGGGCTTCGGCGACGAACACGTCAAGTACCGCGTCTACCGGCCCGACTGGACCGACGACGCGCGGCTGGACCACACCACCGACCTCGCCCGACTGCTGGCCGCACTGCTGCCCGACGATGTCACCGAGGGCAGCATCTCGACGCTGCCCCTCGCCTGGCGCACCGGCTTCGACGCCGAGACCCGGCACCGTGCGCTGACGAGGCTGCACACCCTCGCCGCGCGGCTGGACGCGCTGGAGGAGCTGACGGGCCGCTCCGTCCGCGTCGGCCTGGAGCCCGAACCCGGCTGCACCGTGGAGACCACGGCGGACGCCATCGCGGCACTGACAGGAGAGGAAGGGCCGCCCGCGCACCGGATCGGCGTCTGTGTGGACACCTGCCATCTGGCCACCGCGTTCGAGGACCCGGCCAAGGCGCTGGCGGCGCTCGGCGAGGCGGGCCTGACCATCGTCAAGTCCCAGCTGTCCGCCGCGCTGCACGCCGAGCACCCGGAACGGCCCGAAGTTCGCGCTGCCCTCGCCGAGTTCGCCGAGCCGCGCTTCCTGCACCAGACCCGCGCCCGCACCCCGGACGGCACCCTGCGCGCCACCGACGACCTCGACCGGGCACTGGCACCCGGAGCGCTGCCCACCACCGGGCCCTGGCGCTCCCACTTCCACGTCCCCCTGCACGCCCCGCTCACCCCACCGCTGAGCGCCACCACGCCGGTGCTCCGCGAGACGCTGACGCACCTGGTCGGCGGCCCCACCCCGCTGACCCGGCACCTGGAGGTGGAGACCTACACCTGGCAGGCCCTCCCGCCGGCACTGCGCCCCACCACCCGTGCACAGCTCGCCGACGGTCTCGCCGCCGAGCTGTCCACCGCCCGCGACCTCCTCACCGGTCTCGGCCTCAAGGAGCTGCCGTGAGCGCCCCGTTGCTGGTCATCGACGTGGTCGGGCTGACTCCGGCCCTGTTGGCCCATATGCCCAACCTGCGCGCCCTGGCCCGGGACGGCTCGCAGGCTCCGCTCGGGACGGTCCTGCCCGCCGTCACCTGCGCCGCCCAGTCCACCTTCCTGACCGGCGAACTTCCCTCCGGGCACGGCATCGTCGGCAACGGCTGGTACTTCCGCGAGCTCGGCGACGTACTGCTGTGGCGCCAGCACAACGCGCTGGTCGGCGGCGAGAAGCTGTGGCACGCGGCGCGCGCCCGGCAGCCCGGCTACACGGTGGCGAACATCTGCTGGTGGTACGCGATGGGCGCGGATACCGACTGGTCGGTCACCCCGCGCCCCATCTACTACGCGGACGGCCGCAAGGAGCCCGACTGCTACACCCGGCCGCCGTCGCTCCACGACGAACTCGTCGCCGAACTGGGCGACTTCCCCCTCTTCACCTTCTGGGGCCCCGGCGCGAACCTCACCTCCTCCCGGTGGATCATCGACGCCACCCGCCACATCCTGCGCACCCGCCACCCCGACCTCGCCCTGGCCTACGTCCCGCACCTCGACTACGACCTCCAGCGCTACGGTCCCGACGACCCCCGCGCCCACCGCGCCGCCGCCGACGTGGACGCGGCGCTCGCCCCACTGCTCGCCGACGCGCGCGCCGAAGGCCGCACCGTCGTCGCACTCTCCGAGTACGGCATCACCCGCGTACGCCGCCACGTCGACATCAACCGCGTACTGCGCCGCGCCGGGCTGCTGGAAGTCCACACCCAGGACGGCATGGAGTACCTGGACCCGTGGGCCTCCCGCGCCTTCGCCGTCGCCGACCACCAGCTCGCCCACGTCTACGTACGCGATCCCGCCGACCTCCCCGCCACCCGCGAAGCCCTGACCGGGCTGCCGGGCCTGGACCGGCTCCTGGACGAGACCGGCAAGAAGGAGGCGGGCCTGGACCATCCGCGCTCCGGCGAACTGGTCGCCGTCGCCGCACCCGACGCCTGGTTCACCTACTACTACTGGCTGGACGACCGCCGCGCCCCCGACTTCGCGCAGCTCGTGGAGATCCACCGGAAGCCCGGCTACGACCCGGTCGAGCTGTTCATGGACCCGAACGACCCCTACGTCAAGCTGCGCGCCGCCGCCGCGCTGGCCCGCAAGAAGACCGGCATGCGCTACCGCATGGCCGTGGTCCCCCTCGACCCCTCCCCGATCCGCGGCAGCCACGGCCGGCTGCCGGACCGCACCGAGGACGGTCCCGTACTCCTCTGCTCCCGCCCCGGCGCGCTGGATACGCGGGGGCCGGCCAAGGGGGCAGATCCGTTCCCCGCCACCGAAGTGAAGCGCCTGCTTCTCGACCTCGCACTGGGAGACGCCTCATGACCAGCAGACCCGCCCACCCCGAACTCGACCGTACGCTGCGCCGCCGCGGCTTCCTCGGCGTCGCTGCAGGCGCCACGGCCGCCGCCCTGCTGGGCAGCACCACCGAGGCCGCTGCCGCACCGGGCGACGCGGCCTCGACGGACTGCCGCCCGATCGTCCCGCGCGGCAAGCTCGGCATCCAGCTGTACACCGTCCGTGACCAGATCCAGAAGCTCGGCTTCGCCACCGTCTTCAAGGAGCTGGAGCGCTACGGCTACGACTCGGTCGAATTCGCCGGCTATACCCAGGGCACCGGCGACCTCACTCTCCGCCAACTCAAGCGCCTGCTGCGCAACCACGGGCTGCGCGGAATCGGCAGCCACGTCGGCTACTACTCGGACAACCCCGACGACTACACCTTCGCCACCCAGCTGGAAAAGGTCCTCGACGACGCCGCAGCCCTCGGCCTCCCCCATGTGGGCACGGCAGCCAGTCCGGACCGCTACGGCCGGACCGTCGACGCATGGAAGCGCGCCGCGGAGGACTTCAACAGCTACGGAGCGGCAGCCCGCGAGCGCGGGCTGAAGTTCTACCAGCACAACCACCAGATGGAGTTCGGCTTCGCCGAGGACAAGCCCGACGTACGCCTCTACGACGTACTCCTCGCCGAGACCGACCCTGAGCTGGTCTATCTGGAGATGGACATCTACTGGGCGTTCGCCGGCAAGCACCGCTTCAGCGTCCGCCCCGACGGCACCCCGGCCCCCTTCGACCCCGTCGACTACGTACTGGCCGCCCCGCACCGCTACCCGCTCTTCCACGTCAAGGACGGCGAACACGACGAAGCGTCGCCGGACGGCTACCACATGGTCGACGTCGGCGACGGCGACATCGACTACGAACGCTTCGTCGGCACCGTGTTGCGGCGGCACCAAGGCCGCCGCGCCGATCATCACTGGCTGATGGAACGCGACGACGCGGTCGACCCCGACGCCAACCCCGCCGGCTCCCTCACCTCGGCCCGCCGCTCAGCCGCCTACCTCCGCGCCAAGCGGTAGCAATTCCCGCAAAAAGGGATAAATGCCCCAACTCCTCAGGAAACCCAGGTGAGAAGCACTCCCAACCCTTGGTATCGTTACGGCCGTCGCCACAGCAGCCCAACCGCTGTGGCACGGCCCGGTCCGGGTGGCGGAATGGTAGACGCGCTAGCTTGAGGTGCTAGTGCCCTTTATCGGGCGTGGGGGTTCGAGTCCCCCCTCGGACACTCACCATCTGCACGTCGTGTGCGGACGCATGTGGGCCGTGACTCAACAGTCACGGCCCTTTTGCTGTGGTCGTAAGTGAGGGTGAGTCCGAAGGCCGCGTAGAGCGGGGCTTTTCGCTCCGGGGCGGCCTGCTGGAGCCGGCCGGTGAGGTCTCCGAGGTCCTTGATGATCTTGGCGATCTCCTCCTCGGTGAGCGGGTTGGCGGCCTTCGGGGCGGGGGTGGCCTGTACGGCAGTGATCTTTCGTTGAGCGGCGCCCCGGTCGGCGGCGGCCTGGTTGATCCATTCCATGACGGTCGCCGGGTCCGTACCGGCGTCGATCGCGGCGCGGTAGCCCTCGATCCTGCGGGGCACCTCCCGGCGGGAGGCCGGGGGAGCAGTACCCCGCGCCCCTTCCGGGGCGCATTCTCCCGCGGCGTTTGGGCAGAGCCAGCGCAGCTTGTGGAAGACGCTCGCTCGCACCTCGGCCGGGAACATGCACTCATTGAGGGCGGGTTGACGCTCATGCGGTTCGCAGAAGAATGCGCCCCGTCAGGGGCGCGGGGAACTGCGCGACGAGCCACAAAGCACCCGCAGTCCGCACGCATCGGGCAGGGGCACCCCCTTACCGGAACAACGACCGACGCCCCCGCCGAGCGGGGGCGTTCGTCATGGGGCCACAGCGGCGACCGCGGAGGGCATCGCCCGCGTCCGTCGAGGTAACCCCGCTTCGCGGGCGGCGCCGAGGGGGCCGGTCCGCCGTCAGCCCACTGGGCTGGCCGGTTCGACGTCCTTGGACAGCGGCACCTGTCCGGTGTTGTCGACGTGTCGGGCGGCGACCCACGCGCCCTTTTCGCGCAGCAGGTACCAGATGCTGTTGCCGTCGATGTTCTGGGCGTGCACCTTGCTGCGCAGACCGACCTCGGCGCCGTGGCTCAGGGTGCCGACGATGGAGGAGTCCGTGCTCGGATACTTCCGCAAGTTGACGCCGTTGTCGCTGACGACGGTGCCGAACGGCTGGGCGGGACTGGGCATCATGACCTCCAGGGGAACGTGGGAGTGGCGGGACGTCGTCCGGTATCCGGACGGATTGCTCGCACGGTAAAACCGATTCCCGCCGGGGAGCCGGAGGCATGCGGGGCATGCCACGACCGGCGCCCGGGCGTCCCTCCGATGGGTTCCGCCCTCAGCCCGACTCGCCCCCCAGCGGCTCCGCCGGCACGGCGGACGGTTCCCTGGCGACCGCCCGCGCGAGGGCCTCTCCTACGCGGCGTCCCGATGAGCTCCTAGATGAATGAGTTCGATGTCTTCAGTGGTCATGGGCGATCAGGGACCGTTTGACGGTGGCGTTGGTGGCCCAATTGCGCCAGATCGCGGCGGCGAGGGCCAGGAGCCGTTGGCCGACGCGGGCATAGACCCGGCCGGGGTTCTGCCGCCGTGCTGTTCGAGGGAGAGCTGGCCTTTGAGGGTGTCGAAAACGGCCTCGACCCACTGACGGCAGCGAGCCAGGCGACCGTGCCGGACAGGTTCGTCCTTTCGGTCGGGCCGCACCAGGTGCACTCCCAGTCGCTCGGTGAGGAATGCCTCGAACTCCCTGCCTGCGAAGCCCTTGTCGGCCAGGATCACCTGGCTCGCTCGGACCAGGTGGTGGTCGCGTTCCAGCAGTGCGGCCATCACCTCCCGTTCGCCGAGTTTCGGGGTGGCCAGGCACCAGGTGATGGGCATGCCCTCGGCGCTGGTCAGCAGGTAGAGCCGGAAGCCCCAGAAGAAGCGGGAGTGGCTGCGGCAGTAGCCGTAGCCCGCATGCCCGGCCAGGGCGGAGCGTTTGACGGTCTCGCGGGAGGCCGCGCACGGCACAGGTGTGGAGTCGGTCAGCCGCAGGCCGTCGTGCCAGGTCGGCACCTGCCTGGCCAGGGCCTCGATGGCGTGGGCGATCAAGGGCCCGGCGGCGTTGAGGCGTTTGGTGTAGCCGGAGGGCTGGGGCAGGTAGCGGAAGAGGTGTCCGAGCCGGGCGTGGGCGAAGCGGATCTAGTGCCGGGCCGAGGAGAAGCCCAGCAGGGCCTGAGCCACGGCCAGGCACAACAGTTCTGCGTCCGTCAGTTTCGGGGGTCGCCCGATCCGGCGAGAGGGGGCCACATGGTCGTCGATGAACACGTACAGTGCCGCCAGAAGGGCGTCTAGGTTCGAAGTCGCACTCAGACCAACGGGCGCCCTTCGCCATGGTCGCGACCAGCACAAACATCGGACTCACTCATCTAGTAGTGCTGGTAGGCGGTCGCGTCCCCCTTCGCCGCGGCCTCATCGAGGTAGCCCAGCCACCGGGTCGGCACGAACGCGGTCGGGACGCCGTCGGGGATGTTGCGGGCGCCGGTGGCGTTCAGCTCCCGCAGAATGCTCAGCGCCTCGATCAAGGGCTTCGCCTCGGTGCCGCCCGCGAACCGTACGGTCTCCAGCACCTCGCAGGCGCCCGGCGTGAGTGTCCCTCACCTGTCGCTGAGTAGGCGCCCTGGCCCTTCATCTCCGTGGCCGTGCGTGGCTCGCCCCGTCGCGAGCGGCCAGGGCCGCAACGCGAGAGCCACGAATGCAGACGCAGCATGCGACCGCCGGTCTCCGCCGGTTGGGGGGACGAGGAAGGCCGGCACGCTGCCGAAGGCGCGGTGTCCGCGCTTCTTGGGTGGGTGGCGCTCCCCCCACTGGCGTGTGCGGGAGTGCGCGGCCACGTCCTCGAATCCGGGTGTGACCGACTCGCGGGGCGTACTGTCGTCGCTCGTCCTCGTCCCCTCCACGACTCACTGAGTCGGTACGGAGCGCCGTACGGGAGCGGATACTCGGTTCGGTCGGAAGAAGAGCAACTGTCGGTGCGCCACCGGAATGGTGGTGCTCGGCGGTGGCAGGCACACATGCGGGTCCGTGCGGTAGCCGGCCGTGGTGATGGCCTGCTGGGTGCGGTCCAGCTCGCCCGCGTCGTCGAACGTCGCCGATGACCGACCATCCGGCGCCCGTGGATCGCGCACCGGGCCACGGTCGGTGGGCCACTGTCGGGTCCGGTCAGAAGCGGTGACAAGATGGGGCGAATGATGTCGAATCGTGAGGGCTGTTCGAATTCCCCGATCTATGAGACCGGGCCCTGGCTTGACCCGGGCCCGGCCCATGCTGACCTTCTCGCCGCGAAGAGACTGGTTTACGACCCGAACGGGTTCACATGCTCGCAGCCGGTGGCCGAAGCTGAAGGCGCCGAGTACGGGGCCCATGAACTGACAGTGGACGGTCTGTCGGTGCGGTTCCGTGCCGCCAAGACCACCCCCACCAAGGTCGGCCAGTTCGTCACCGTGTGGAAGAGATTCGCGCAGGGACCGATCCAGCCGTTCGACGCCGGCGATCCCCTCGACCTCATCGTCGTCAGCTGCCGCGACGGTCACCACTTCGGACAGTTCGTCTTTCCGCGGGACGTGCTGTGCGAACGGGGCATCCTCTCGCGAGGTGGTGTCGGCGGGAAGCGCGCGTTCCGTGTCTATCCGCCCTGGGTGACCACGACCGCCCGCCAGGCCCGCAGCACACAGGCATGGCAGGTCAACTACTTCCTGCACATTCCTGAAGACCACCCCGCCGACTCCGCCCGCGCTCGGGCGCTCTACCACCCCTGAAGCCACGGCAGTTCGAGGTGATCGTGGCCCTGCGGTTCCCGCGCGGCTTCGGTCACCACCAGGGCCGCACGGCGCACCCTGACCGGAGAGCCGCTACGCCAGCCTGATCGGCTTGAGCTCGTCGAAGCGGTCGCCCGGGCCCGGGTTGGCCGCGCTGGTCTTGCCGCCCAGTTGGGTCATGACACCCCAGACGGCGTTCAGACCAGTCGTGACCGCGCCCTCTGCCCAGCCGCCGGTCCAGGACACGTCGTCGCCCGCGAGGAAAATGCCGCGGTGGGCCGGGTCGAGGCGGTCCTGCATGAAGTGGGTGTAAAGACGCTCCTGGTAGCGGTAGTGGCCGGGCAGGTTGTCGCTGAAGGCGCCCATGAAGTTCGGGTCGTCCTCCCAGGAGATGGTGACGGGCTCGCCGATGATGTGCGACGCGATGTCGACGTTCGGGTAGATCTGCTTCAGGGAGTGCAGCATCAGCCGCACGCGTTCGTCGACATCGAGCGGCAGCCACTTCAGCGCATCGTCGTTCCAGGTGTACGACAGGCAGATCAGCGCCGGCTTGTCGGGGCCGTCGTCCAGCAGGTACGTGCCGCGCGTGAGCCGGTCCGTGAGCGTGGTGCTGAGCACATGCTGACCGGTCTCGGCGTCGACGTCCTTCCAGAAGGGCCGGTCGACGACGACGAACGTCTTGGACGACTGCATATAGTGCGTCCGCTCGATGGCTGTCCACAACTGGTGGCTGAACAGTGATTCGTCCGTATCGATTCGGGCGGACAGCAGCCACGACTGGCAGGTGGCGATGACCGCGGGGTAGGACGACGTCCTGCCCCACCGGTCCGTGACCTCGATATGGCTGCTCCGACCGGCTGCCCGTCGTATGCGCCGTACCGCGCCCCGGGTCGAGCCGCCGTGCAGAGAGGCGAGGCTGGTTCCGGCGGGCCAGTGCGCGAGCTGCTCGGGGGTGTGCTGCCACAGAAGCTGGGGGAGGCGCTGGGCACCGCCGAGTATGCGCTGTTGGTCGTCCTCGGCGCCTACGTAGACCACGCGAAGGATCTCGAGCATCGAGTCGGGGAAGTTGGTGTCCCAGCCACCCGTACCGAAGCCGACGAGCCCGAACGCCTCGCGGTATTCGAAGGGGAGGGCGGAGAACGCCTTGGAGGTGGCGAGGTAGTGCGAGAAGGACATGTCGTCCAGGAGAGGCACCAGCTCGTTCCAGAGCCTCTTGATCGTGGCGTAGTCGCGGGCCGCGATCGCCTGCCGCATTGCACTGAAGTGGGAGCGTTCCTCGAGGCAGTCCTGCCAGGCCGCGCCGACATCGTGGAACAACTGCGGCAGGTCGGCGGGGGTCTCGGCGTAGTGCTTGCGCCCGGCGATCTCGATCACGGTGCTGTCGGACGCCGGGGTGAGGGGGTTGGGGAACGGCTTGGTGCCGAGGCCGAGGAGGTCGATGTAGTGGAAGAGAGCACGGGCGGACAGGGGGAACCGCATGCCGCCGAGGTCGGCCACCGGGTGGCCGGTGCCGGGCTGACCGGCACCGCGCATTCTGCCGCCGAGTTGGGCTGACTCGTACACGACCGGCTTCAGCCCCAGCTTCATCAGCTCGTACGCGGCCACCAGCCCGGACATGCCGGCGCCGACGACGGCGACCTCCGTGCCGTGGTGCTGGGGCGGGATCGAGCCGAGCCCATCGGGGTGGGCCAGGTACTCGTCGTAGGGGAAGGGGAAGTCCGGGATCAGCATGCTGATGCCGCTCTGCGGGGTTGCGTTCACGGGATGTCCTGAAGGGCTCGTGCCGGGTGGGCCCGGCGCGGGTCGGTTGTGCGGCAAGTGAGGGTGTCGCTTCGAGGCGGGCCGGTCAGCCGCGCAGGGCGAGGTAGTCGGTGTCGCGGCGCGCCGCGCGCAAGAGGGTGCGGCTGACGTCGCCCACCACCAGTTCCTCGCGGGTCTCGCCGGCCGCGACGCGTCGGCCGTAGGGATCGCTGAGGCAGCTCAGTCCGGCGAAGCCGGGGCCGGTGTGATTGGCGTAGGCGATGAAGATCTGGCTCTCCAGCGCCCGGGTGGGCACCACCATGCCGGGGACGAGACGGGTGTCGAACGGCGCGGGGTGCCCGTCGACAGGTGCGCGCAGCGGAACCGCGGTGGGCACGCACAGCAGCTCGGCGCCGGACAGCGCCACCTCCCGGGTGAACTCGGGGAACTCCACGTCGAAGCAGATGCCGAGCGCCACGGAGACACCGTGCAGGGGAACGACCTGGGGGCGTTGCCGGCCGGGCGTGAAATACGTGTTCTCCACCGCGCCGAAGAGATGCGCCTTGTGGTACCTGGTCAGTTCGCATCCGGTGCGGTCGAAGAGGGAGGCGCTGATGAAGCGTTCGCCACCATGGTGGTCGACGGTCGAGGCGGCGAGCGCCACCCCTGCGGACCGTGCGAGGGCGGCGAGCCGCTCCCGGTGTGGGGCTCCGTCGTCATCGGCGACGGCCGCGGGGTCGTAACCGCTGACGAACAGCTCCGGTGTCACCAGAAGCTGCGCACCGCGCGCTGCGGCCTGCTGGGCGAACCTCTCGACGGTCGCAAGGTTGCGGGTGGCGTCCCCGACCACGCCGGCGGCCTGCAGGACCGCCACCGTCAAACGTCCGAGCTCAGTCATCGAGCACGCCCTCGCACAGTCGTCGTACCACCTCGGTCAGCACGTCGACTCCGGCACACAGGTCGGCGTCCTCGGTGAACTCGCCCTCGTTGTGGCTGATCCCCTCGCGGCTCGGGACGAACAGCATGACCGTCGGTACCACGTCGTTCATGTTGATGGAGTCGTGTCCGGCCAGCGTGTGCACCGGCCGGCTGCTCACCCCGAGGGAGTCCGCGCACGCGCGAGCCAGGCCCACGCCGGCGGTCGGGTACGGACGGACACCCCACGCGTGCGAACCGTCGGCCTCGATCCGGACGTTCACCTCGTCCTCGATCACCTTGAGGCCCTGCTCCAGCAACTGCTTGGCCTCGGCGAGGACTTCCTCGTCGGCGGAGCGGAGATCCATCGTCAGAACGACCTGGCGGGGGACGACGACGGGGGAGTTGGGCAGCACGGTGAGCTGCCCGACGGAGGTGTGCAGTACGCCATCGGGGTAGCGGTCGGCCAGCTCGCGCAGGAGGACCACCAGCCGGGACGCGCCGAGGAGGGCGTCACGGCGGTCGGCGATGACGGTGGATCCGGTGTGTGCCTGCTCGCCGTGCACGGTGACGGTGAACTTCTCCGCCGCCCAGCAGGAGTGGACGAGCCCGATCGTTGTGCCGGAGTCCTCCAGGGACCGTCCCTGCTCGATGTGGATCTCGGCGCACGCAGCGGCCACCGGCCCGGTCCCCGAACCGGTGTGCCCGATGGAGGCCAGGGCCTCGGCGACCGTCACTCCGTCCACGTCCCGGGTGGCGAGGGCGTCCGCCGCCGGCACCTTCCCGGTGAAGACGGAGCTGCCCATCATGGACGGGGCGAACCGGGACCCTTCCTCGTTGAACCAGTCCACCACCGCCAGGTTGTACCTGGGCCGATGCCCGGCGTCGCGGCCCATAGCCAGCCGACGGCCCACATGCAGGGCAGCCGCGACACCGTAAGCGCCGTCGAACTTGCCGGCCAGGGGCTGACTGTCGAGGTGGGAGCCGACCAGCACGTAAGGCGCTCCCGGGTTCCACTCCAGGAGCCCGAAGATGTTGCCGATCGCATCGACCTCGACCGTGAAGCCGTACTGACCCAGCAGGGTCGTGAACCAGGCCCGTGCCTGGGCGTCGGCGACGGTTGCGGCCTGCCGGTCGACGCCCCCACCAGGCGTCTCACCGATCCGGCTCAATGAGCGGAAGTCCCGCAGGAACAGGTCGGCGTCGGAACCCATGGTGATGTGTTCGCTGAGCATGTGCGTCTTCTCCTGGATAGTCGGATCAGTGGGGTCGGGAAGGCGAAGGAGCCGACCCGGCTTGGGCGCGGTCGTCCGCGAGCGCGAGAACCCGGCCGCGAACGCCGTACCAGCCGATGACGAGTGCCGGGACGATGAGGACCGACGTGCCGACGGTGTAGGTCCCGACGGGGTGGTCGAAGAGCATGAGAACGAGGACGCCGAGCAGGAAGAGGAGGGTGGCGTACGACGTCCAGGGGGCGCCGAACAGGCGGAACGTGGGCCGGGGCACCCTGCCCTGCTGTGACCAGCGATAGAGGCGCAGCTGACAGAGCACGATGGTCGTCCAGGTGCAGAGGATCGCCAGGGCCGTCGCATTGATCGCGATCTCGAAGGCGTTCTCGGGGACGACAGCGTTGAGCCCCACACCGACCAGTGCGAGCACGGCCGTGAAGAGGACGCCGCCGTACGGCACACCCTGGCGGCTGAGGCGGCTCATGAACCGGGGAGCGGTCCCGGTGCCGGCCATCGAACGGTAGATGCGTCCCGTTGAGTACAGACCCGCGTTGAGGCTGGACAGCGCCGCGGTCAGCACCACCAGGTTCATCACCCCGCCGGCTCCGGGGACGCCGATCTTGGTGTAGAACGTCACGAACGGCGACTCGCCGGCCCGGTAGGAGCCGTACGGAAGCAGCAGGGCCAGCAGGGCGGTCGAGCCGACGTAGAACACCGCGATGCGCACGATGACGGCGTTGACGGCCCGCGGCATCACCTTGGCCGGGTTCTCCGTCTCACCCGCCGCGACGCCGATCAGCTCGATACCGGAATAGGCGAAGACGACTCCCTGCACAATGATCACTGCGGGGAGTAGTCCGTTCGGCAGGATTCCGCCGTGTTCGGCCACTACCGATACGCCTGCATCGTGGCCGTCCACCGGGAATCCGGCGGCGAGGATGACGCCGCCGACGACGAGGAAGACCACGATCGCGCCAACCTTGATCAGGGCGAACCAGAACTCCAGCTCTCCGAAGAGCCGGACGGAGACGAGGTTGGCGCACGTCACGACGAGGAGCGCGGTGAGGGCCAGCAGCCACTGCGGCACGCTGCTGAGCGCCGGCCAGTAGTGGAAGTACGTGGCGACCGCGGTGATATCGACGATGGCGGTGAGCGCCCAAGAGACCGAGTACACCCAGCCGGCCACGAAGGCGGCCTTCTCGCCGAAGAATTCACGCGCGTAGGAGACGAAGGAACCGGAATCTGGCCGGTGTAGAACGAGTTCGCCGAGCGCCCGGAGAATGAAGAAGGCGAAGATGCCGCAGAAAGCATAGACGACCGCCAGGGACGGGCCCGCCGAGGCAAGTCGGCCACCCGCACCGAGAAGGAGACCGGTACCAATGGCGCCGCCGATACCGATCATCTGTATCTGGCGATGGGAAAGCGCCTTCCGGTATCCGGGATCCTCCACGTCGGGACTATCCTGGTGCGTTGTCTCTGTGCCCGCTTCCACAGCCACGAGTTCCTCCCTTTACAGGCGCCGAAGGGTGCGCAACCGGAAGGCTGGCAGCGGCCAGGTGAACGGACAATGAAAAGTTGCACTGCGCACGGAGTCAAAAATTTGGCGTCTGCACAACGCCGTGGCGGCGAGATGGGGAAGAGAGAGCGATGCCCGGTGCCCACTGGACGACGTAGAATTCCGGGGCATGCGCTGGAAGGAAGGAGGCACGCGTGTCCGATGAGCAGGAACGGCGATGGGACGACCTCATTGAGCGGACGCGCGGTCGTTTGGGTGCGATGGTGGAACAATTCCTCGCCTGCACGATGGCGGACCCTTTTTACGCCGATTCCGACCTGACGGCGGAAGATTTGCGGCGGGCGAGTGCAGAGTCGTTCACGGCCCTACTGGACAGTCTGCGCTCGGACGGGACCACGGGCAGACTGACCTCCATCGCCGAGTCGGTGGGCACCCGGCGCGCCCGGCAGGCCGTTCCGCTGGAAAGTCTGCTGCGCGCCGTCCGCCACGACTTCACGGTGCTGTGGGAGCACATGGCGGAACCGTCCTGCGGTGCGGACCCGGTCCTGCTGGTGCGCAACGCCGGGCGCGTGTGGAGCACGGTGGACGAGTTCGCGGCGCATGTGCAGGAGCACTATCTCGCGGAACAACTTGCCATCGAGCAGGCCAACGCCGATCTCCAACGACAGTATCTGTCCCAGCTGTTCGCGTCGGCGAGGCCGACCGAAGCCGCCCTGGAACGGATAGCCGGCGCGCTGCGCGTCTCCCTGTCCGGCAATTTCTGCGTGGCCGCGGTCTCCCGGGACGACGGAGTCGTGGTGCGCCGGCGGATCCGTGGTGCCGCGCGGTGCGCCCACGCCTTCTTCGCCTACGACATGGGCCACCACACTCTGTTCATCTGGCCGACGGACGAGGTGGCCCTGGGACGGCTCTCGCCTCCCGCGAAGGACCTCTTCGCCGACGTGGCGGTCGCGGTCGCACCGGTGGCCAGAGGGCTGGCCCGAGTCCGGGAGTCCGCGGCGGCCGCCAGGGAGATCATGATCGATCTGCCGATGGACAGTTCGGACGTGGCCACCTTGTCGGACCGCTGGCGGTCGGTGACCCGGCATCTTCTCGCCGGGGTGGGATGCGACCTGGGCCAGATCGTCTTCCCGTACCTTGAGAGGTGCACGGACCTGGAGCGCAGGAAGATCCTGGAAACCGTCAGCACCTATCTGGAGACGGGAAGCCTGGGCGACACGGGCCGCGTACTGAAGTGTCACCGCAACACCGTGCTGAACCGGCTGAACGCGTTCGAGAAGTACACCGGCCTCGACATACAACGGCCCTACGACGCGGCTGCCGTGATCATCGCCCTGGAGTGGCAGGGCACACGGCCCTGACGCACGGGTGGACGAGCCAACCGGTCATGTGCACCCTCCGGATGCGCCGGAACTGCGAGGTCGAGACGTGTGGGTGCACACCAACCCGGAGTCTTGCGGTGTGGGATCACGACGCGGGGTTCGCTGTGTCGTCCGCGTCAACGACGGCGCCCCGCAATGCGGCCAGCCGCAGCTGGAGGTGGGCGAGCAGCATGGCATCGGCGTTGGCGAAGTCCAACCCGGAGACGTCCCTGATCCGCCGCAAGCGGTAGCGCATGGTGTTCACGTGGATCTGCAGTTTCGCCGCTGCGGTCTCGGTGCTCCTGCCGGCCTCGAGGTAGGCGGCCAGACTGGTAGGCAGCAGTCCCTGAAGCCCGTCCTTCTCGTCCAGCCGGCGCAAGGCGCCGGTGGTGGCCGGCAGGCCCAGGTTGTCGGCGATGTCGGCGAGGCCGAGCAGCAGCACCGGCAGCGCGGCGTCCTCCAGAGTGCCCACCGTTGGTTCGCCGTCGCTGGTCAGCCGCAACGCGCGCACCGTGGCGTCGGCCTGCTTGCGGATCGTCGGCACCTGCGCCAGCGACCGCCCCGGCCCGCCGACCGCGATCACGTAGTCCCGTCCCATCGCTGACCGGCCGAGGAAGTCCCGGGCCAGCGCGCGGGACGCCTCCACCGCCTCCTTCGGGGTGCGGCGCGGCCAGCTCAGTACGCCGTAGACGACGCAGTCGCCCGCCACCGCCACCGCGGTCGGGTGCACCGCAGCCAGGTAGCGCTCCAGCGCGTCCTCGAAACGGCGCAGCTCTATCGCCATGTCGGCGTCCTCAGCCGACGGAGAAACCCCGCGGCGGCCGGCGGCCAGTACGCACAACGGCCCGTCACCGAGCGGCAGTTGGCCGGCCGCGTCCAGCCCCGCCGGTCCGCCGCCGAGCACCGCGGTCGCCAGCCCTCGGCGGTGTTGGCGCGCCCGGGTGTCGTCGATCCGCGCGTTGACCAGGTGCAACGCCACCAGCGGCATCAGCCCGCGCAGCTCCCGGGAGCGCTCGGCAGACAGCGGTCCTGTGACCACAGCCCACACGTAGCCGAGGACGTCCGACCCGGCGCGGACCGCGATGGCCACGCGTGGCAGCATCCCGGGGCCGGTGGGTTCGACGTACACCGGGTCCGGGTCGGCGTGCAGCCTGGCGAACACCCCGCGGGCCTCCAGCACGGCGAGCCCGCGGGGCTGTACCGCTCGGCCGAGGATGGTTTCCACCCTTCCCTCGTCGGTCTGGTCCTGACCGGCCGACCAGGCCAGCACCGCCGAGGAGCGGTCCTCGATGGTGACCGGGGCGTCGAGCAGGGCGCTGATCGTGTTGGCCACGCTGAACAGGTCGCCCGTGTCGTCCGGGCGCAGTTGCCCGCGGGCCCGGTCCAGCAGCCGTTCTCGGACGGTGGCCGCGATGTGCAGCCAGGACGCGCCGGGATTGACCTCGATCACCGGCAGCGGGCAGTCGTCGAAGGCGGCCGGCAGCGGACCCTTGACCACGACCGCGCGCGCCCCTTCGGCAGCCATAGCGGCAGCGAACTCGCGCAGCGCGGCATCCCCGTGCACGCCGACCCCGAGCACCACGCTGCCCGGTTCGAGCTGGTCGGCGGTCGCGCCGTCGTGGATGGCCACCCCGGTCAGCGGCCGGTCCGGGTCGCCGCGCTCGATCGCCAGCCGCAGCACGGTGCTGCCCAGGTCCTCCACCAGCGTGCGGGCGGTGAGCTCACGGTTCATTTCGGCATGCTAAGCGAATCGGGTTGTCGGTAGCGACAATCCGCGGATGTCGTTCTTGACGTTTGCGACGACGCGGCCGCTGATCGGCTCCGGCACGCTGCCGCTCATGGACAAAACAGTAACGATGCGCGATCTCGACCAGCGGGACGAGCTGGAGGAACTCGGCGCTCTGTTGGCCAGAACCTGGAACTCGCCGGAGCCGCTGGTCTCCTTCCCGGTGCTGCGCGCGCTGTCCCACGCCGGAGGCATGGTGCTCGGGGCGTACGCCGGCGACTGGATGGTCGGCGGCGCGGTCGGCTTCCGCAACCCGAACGCGCCGTCCCTGCACTCGCACATCGTCGGGGTCGACCCGGACCACCAAGGCAACGGGATCGGCCGGACGGTGAAGCTGCACCAGCGGGACTGGTGTCTGCGGCGCGGCATCACCGAGATCACCTGGACCTTCGACCCGCTGGCGTGGCGCAACGCGGTGTTCAACATCGACCGGATCGGCGCGATCGGTGTGCGGTACCTGCCGGACTTCTATGGACCGATGATCCACGGCTCCGACGCCGAACCGCCGACTGACCGGGTGCTGCTGCGCTGGGACCTCATCATCGACCGCCGTCCGGAGGCGCCCGGACCGCGCAGAGCCGCGGTGCTCGACGTCGGCCCGGATGGCGAGCCCCGGTGCGGCGTCGACCCGGACGACGGGGGCCCGGTGTGGCTGCAGTTGCCCGAACGGGTGACCCCGGCCCAGGCGGTGCCCTGGCGGCACGCGTTGCGCGCGGTACTGGCCCCGCTGCTGGACGCCGGACATCGCTGGACCGGCGTGTCCGAGGGCGGCTGGTGTGTGCTGACACGGCCGAACGCTGAGCCGCTTCCCGTAGCGCAAGGGCAGTCGCAGGAGCTGCTGGAACACCCTATGGAGGAGAGCCGATGAAGATCGAGTCCGTCGAACTGGTGCGGGTGGAACTGCCGCTGGTGACACCGTTCCGCACCTCGTTCGGCACCCAAACCCGCCGGGACGTGCTGCTGATCCGGGTGCTGACCCCTGAGGCGGAGGGCTGGGCGGAGTGCGTGGCAGGCAAACACCCGGTGTACTCCAGCGAGTACACCGAGGGCGCGCACCGGGTTATCGCGGACGAACTGCTGCCCCGACTTCCCGGCGACGTCACCGCCGCGTCGGTGATGCCGGCGCTGTCCGGGGTGCAGGGCCACCGGATGGCGAAGGCGACGGTGGAGACCGCTGTGCTGGACGCACAACTTCGGGCGGCCGGCATGTCGCTGGCCCACTACCTGGGCGCCACCCAGAGCGAGATCGTGTCCGGGGTGTCGGTAGGCATCCATGACAGCATCCCGGGACTGCTCGACACCGTCGGCGGCTACCTGGACGCCGGATATGCCCGGATCAAGCTGAAGATCGAACCCGGTTGGGACGTCGCGCCGGTCGCCGCGGTGCGGGAGCGGTTCGGTGACAACGTCGCGCTCCAGGTGGACGCCAATTGCGCGTACGCGCGCTCGGATATCCGTCGGCTGCGGGCGCTGGACGAGTTCGGGCTGCTGCTGATCGAGCAGCCGCTGCCGGAGGAGGATGTTGCCGGGCACGCGCAGTGGGCGGCCGCCTTCGACACCCCGATCTGTCTGGACGAGTCGGTGGTCTCCGCGCAGGCCGCGGCCGAGGCGATCCGGCTCGGAGCCTGCTCGATCGTGAACATCAAGCCCGGCCGGGTCGGCGGCTACCTGGAGGCCCGCCGGGTGCACGACGTGTGTCAGGCGGCCGGGGTGCCGGTTTGGGCGGGCGGGATGCTGGAGACCGGGATCGGCCGGGCGGCGAACCTGGCCCTGGCCGGGTTGCCCAACTTCACCCTGCCCTCGGACATCTCCGGCTCCGACCGTTACTACCAGCAGGATCTCACCGAGCCGTTCACGGTCGTGGACGGGCTGATACCGGTGCCCACCGGACCCGGCATCGGCGTTACCCCGATCCCGGACGTGCTGGCTGAACTCGCGGTGCGACGCGAGGTGGTGAGGCCATGATGCCGCTGGACACCCTCGTCGGGCGGACCGATGAGATCGTCGAACAGACGCTGGCGCTGTGTCGGATCGAGTCGCCGTCGGACGACTTGCCATCGCTGGCCGCTGTCACTGACGCAGCGGCCGAACTCGGCGAGCGACTCACCGGGCGGGCGCCGGTCCGGATCGCCGAGCAGGGCCGACCGGCGCTGCTGTGGGAGCCTGCGCCTGATGGTGTGCTGCTGCTCGGCCACCTGGACACGGTGTGGCCGCTGGGCACGCTCGCCGGCTGGGCGTATCCGCAGCGTACCGACGAGGTGATCAGCGCTCCGGGCGTGTTCGACATGAAAGCCGGCGTGGTGCAAGGGTTCCACGCCATGGCGGCGATCGGTTCCCCGGCAGCGTGCGGGATGCTGCTGACCACCGATGAGGAACTCGGTTCACCGGTGTTCCGGCCGGTTGTCGAACGAGTCGCCGCCGACGCCGGCACGGTGCTGGTGCTGGAGGCCAGTGCGGACGGTGCGCTGAAGACCGGCCGGAAAGGCGCCGGCCGCTACACCGTGCGCATCCACGGCAAGGCCGCGCACGCCGGGTTGGAACCGGAACACGGCGTGAACGCGCTGCGCGAACTGGCCGAGCAGGTGCGCGTCGTCGCCTCGTTCGGCACCGGTGAGCTGACCGTCACGCCCACCGTCGCCGCCGCCGGCACCACCGGCAACACCGTGCCCGCCGACGCGTCATTCGTTGTCGACGTCCGCGCCGCGACCCGCATTCAGCAGGACGACCTGCATGCCCGAATCACCGGCCTGAACCCGGTGCTGCCCGGTGCGCGGGTGGATGTCAACGGCGGGCCCACCTCACCCCCCATGGAGGCGGCCCAGGCACAACCGGTATTCGCGGTGGCCCGGGAAGTCGCCGCCGGTCTCGGACTCGGTGAGCTGCGCGGGGTGTCCGTCGGCGGCGGATCGGACGGCAACTTCACCGCGAGCATCGGCGTGCCGACCCTCGACGGGCTGGGTGCGGTGGGCGCGCACGCACACGCCGAGGGGGAGTACGTCGTGATCGCCGAGGCGCCCCGCCGCGCGGCCCTGCTGGCCGGACTGATCGACCGGTTGATCCGAGAGCCCCTCATCACAACGGCAGGACGTCCGGCCGGTTTCCGGCGCAACTGAGTCCCCGCGGCTTCGACGGTCTCGATTCCGATTCACACAGCGCGGCCACACCTCACCGGCACGCGTATCACCAAGGCTGGCCCACGCGTATCACCCAAGGCCGAATTCAGAGCCATTTCCCCACCTACGGCCCGCTCCCCCCGGGCCTGTGCCAGAGGAGTATCAATGAAGAACCTGTTCCGAACGATGCCGGTGGAGGAGGTGCTTGCCCGGGGCGAACGTGGTGTGCTCAACCGGAGGCTGTCGGGTGTGGACCTGATCGGGTTCGGTATCGGCATCATCATCGGCACCGGCGTATTCACGTTGACCGGTATCGAGGCCAAGAATCACGCCGGGCCGGCCGTCGTTGTCTCCTTCGTCATCGGTGGCATCGTCGCGACCCTGGCCGCGATGTGCTATGCCGAGCTCGCCTCGGCGGTGCCCACGGCGGGCAGCGCCTACACCTACGCCTACGCCACCCTCGGCGAAGTCTTCGCCTGGATGATCGGCTGGGATCTGCTGTTGGAGTTCGTACTTGGCGCGGCTGTGGTCGCCCGCGGTTGGTCGGGTTACGTCGCGAATCTGCTCGGACTTCCCGGCGAGTGGTTCGGAGAGACCTCCACCATCAACATCGGCGCCATCCTCATCATCGCGGTACTCACCGTCGTCGCCGTGGCCGGAATCCGCGAATCGGCCCGCGTGACGAACGCCCTGGTCGTGGTGAAAGTCGCGGTGTGCATGCTGGTCATCGTGGCTGGTCTGTTCTTCTTCAAGAAAGCCAACCTCCACCCCTTCGTACCGCCCGCGCAGCCCTCCGAGGACAGCGCGAGCGTCACAGAGCAACCCCTGGTGCAGGCACTGCTGGGCATGGGGCAGTCGGTGTACGGCGTCGGCGGGATACTTACCGCTGCTGCGGTCGTGTTCTTCGCCTACACCGGGTTCGAGGCCCTGGCCAACCTCGGCGAGGAAACCAAACGGCCCAGGCGCGACCTACCGGTCGGTCTGCTCGGCAGCCTCGCCCTCTGCACGGTGCTCTACATAGCCGTCGCCTTGGTCTTGAGCGGGATGGTCGACTACCGGCACATCGACGAGGGAGCTCCGCTTGCCGCCGCCTTCAAGTCGGTGGGCGAGCCCTGGATCGCCGCGCTCATCTCGCTGGGCGCGGTCACGGGGCTCACGTCGGTGATGATGGTCGAGTTGGTCACCATCGGCCGCATCGGCTTCGCCATGAGCCGCGATGGGTTGCTGCCGGCACCTCTGTCGAAGGTACATCCCCGGTGGGGTACCCCACACCGCATGACGATCGCGGGCGCCGTGATCATCATGCTGTTCGCCGGGTTCATGCCCCTGTCCGCACTCGCCGACATGGTCAGCATCGGAGCCCTGTCCGGATTCGTCATCGTCGCGCTTGCCGTACCGGTGCTACGGCACCGCAAACCGCAGCTCTCCCGGTCGTTCCAGGTGCCGCTGTCGCCGTGGCTACCCATCCTCACCGCGGTGGGATGCCTTTACCTGATGATGAACCTCAACGTTATGACCTGGCTGCGCTTCGGTATCTGGCTGGTCATCGGTCTGGCCGTGTACCTCATCTACGGCCGACGGAACGCCCGGATCGCGAACGCGCCCCAAGCGAAGACCACGGGCGAGCCCGTCTGAGGGCGAAAACCGCCACGCGGCACCGCCAAGTGCCGGGTAGACGTCGGTGTGGCACGGCTCTTGCCGTGCCACACCACCTCTTGCGAACCCAGCAGTCCTGTATGAGGGCGGCCGCACTCGCCCGCTCGTGGACGGGGAGCCGCATGCCGAGGGCCTACGCCGTGGCCGCAACGGTGCGGCCCATCGCCAAAGACTCTGGCCGGGCTCGCGAAGGCTGACTTCGAGCGGTTCGTAGTCACCTGCGCCGTAAGCGCGAGGGCCCCGAAGAGGTCCTCCAGCGGTTGGCGAAGCACCTCTCGACTCAGTACCGGCTGACGATCCACTTGCAGTCGGGGGAGGGCTGGCCTGCGGATCAACGAGACGTCGGCGTTTGCGAGCGAGTGCTGGCGGATCGATCTCATCCGCGTCCACTGGCAGGCCAGCGAAGTTTTTCGGCTCGATGCACGTTGACCTGAAGAAGGCCGGCCGGATCCCGACAGCAGCTGGCGTGCGCACGGCCGCGACAGCGACCACGCCAGAGCGATGCGCAGCCGACTTCTCCAGGTGCGTGACATGTGGGGTCCGCCCGCTTGGCCGCGCGCCAGGCTCACGAGCCGAACAGCTGCGTCCAGGTCCGGTCGTCTTCGACCAGGCCGAGGCCCATGGTGGTCAGGTTGCAGTTGAGGATGTTCGCGCGATGGCCTTCTGAATTCATCCACGCCGACATCACGTCCTTGGGTGAGCTCTGGCCCCGGGCGATGTTCTCACCCCCGGGCGACTGGTAGCCCTGAGCCTTGGCTCGGTCGCTGAAGCTGCGGCCGTCCTGGCTCGTGTGGTTGAAGTAATGGTTCGCCGACATGTCTTCGCTGTGCAGTTGCGCGGCGCGGGTGAGACGGTCGTCGAGCTTCAAGGGGCGGCATCCGGCCTTGGTCCGCTCCGTGTTGACGAGTGCCAGGACCTGCTCGGCCGGGGTGTCCGCCGGGTCGGCGGTGGTGGGAGTGGGGGTCGGCCTGGTGCGGGGCGGCGGCGCAGTCTTCGTCTTCGACGGTGCCGACTTGGGCTTCGGTTTCTTGTGAGTCGCGCGCGGCTTGGGCGAGTGCGACTTGCTGTGTGAAGGCGAGGCGGAGGCCGTGGGTGAAGGGGGCGGCGTGGATTCGGAGTCGGCCGCGGACTGCGCCACCGTGTCCTTGTGCCCGTCCTCGTCTGTCGGTAGCCCGTTCATGGCCGCGATCGATCCTCCCGCGAGCAGCGTGGCGATCGCGGCGGCCAGGCCGGTGGTCCGCCGCCTGCGTATTCGCTCTTGTACGCGGCGGCTGTGCCGGCTTCCCTGTTGTCCGCGGCGGCGGCCGTGCGAGTCAGCGTCGCTCACCGCTCGCAGCATGGCCGTGTCATCGCCGCTCGTGGATGTCGTCGTCATGTCACCGTGTGTGCTGAACGCCGTCGGCTCGATGGGATCCGTGGCGTCGTAGAGGGCAGCCAACGCCCCGGTACCGGTCAGCGCGGCGGCCACGGGCACCAGGCCCAGGCCCACCAGCAGCCCCTCGGCGGGTACGAGTCCGGCCTGGTGCCCCGAGCACATGCCACACTCCCGCGCGTGCCGTGCGATGCGCTTGCGCCACAGCGCCGAGGGGCGCCGGTCCCAGTTGTCCGTCACTTGGTCGAGGCGAGCACACAACGGCGTGGCGGACAGCGCGCGCACCACCAGGCGGGCGGTCTCCAGCTGCGCCTTCATCCGCTGCACGCGCACCCCCGTGTGCTGCGGCGACATCTCCATAGCGGCGGCCACCTCGGTCCGGCTCAGCTCGCCCGCGGCCTCCAGCCACCACAGCGAAAGGAGCGCGCGGTCGTCGGTGTCCAGCCAGCGGGTGGCCTGCGCCACTTCTCGCCGCTGGCCCTCGAGCCCGAGACGGACAATCGTCAGGTCCACGAAGTCCGCCCCAGGGTCGGCCACCTCGTAAGCATCCTGCAGACCCAGATCGGCGGGTGCGGCCTGGCGCTTGGACCAATAGGTACGGACCTGGTTCATCGCGATGGCCACCAGCCAGGGCCGGAAGCCGAGAGGATCGTTCAGCGAGCCGAGACCGCGCAGCGCACGGAGCATCGTTTCCTGGACGACGTCATCGACGTCGGCATGCCCGTTCAGCGCGCGGCCGACGATGTTGTACACCAGGGGCAGATACGAGCTGACCAGCTCATCCTGTGCCCACAGCGCACCGCGCTGTGCCGCCTCGACCACCGCACGGTCGGCTTCCCCTGTCGCTGCCACGTCCGTCCACATCCCTTCCGAGTCCCGACATTCTCTGCCCGACACAGGGGGAGACCTCGGGCCGGGGGCCGCCATAACAGAAAATCGGCTACGGGACTCCGTCAGCAGTGTGCGCGGCCGGGGACCGCGGCATACGTGCGCTTCCCGCCCGCCGCGTACAACGCCACCGCATCGTTCCTGAACTCCGACGGATACGGAGACCTACGTCCCACCAGGACGCCCGTCACGCCACGCGCACCGGCAGTTCGGGATCCGATCCTGCATACGGGCAACGGGAGCCTGCCACATCACGTCCTACAGCACTGGGCGCGGATTCACGCACCAGCGGTCCCCCGGACGGAATCTGACAGAGATGGACTGAACAATGCCGTACACGCTCAGTCATGCGGCCGCGGTGCTTCCGGGGTTGCACCGGGACGGCAGGGCGCGGGGGCCGCTTATGGCCGCGGCGCTCGTCGCTGGTTCGTTCTCGCCCGACATGACCTACTTCGCCGATTCCCTGCTGCCAGGGGCCATGGCCTACGGGGATGTCGCCCACTCGCCCGTCGGTGTGCTGACCGTGGATGCGCTCGTCTCGGCGGTGCTGGTGGGCGGCTGGCTACTGGTCCGCGAACCGCTGGTGGCACTGTTGCCCCGGGCGTGGCAGGGCCCGGTGTACGCACTGGTACGCGGTCGCTCCTGGCGGGGGCGGGCTGTCGTGCCGCTCGTGTTCTGGTTCTGGGTGTCGGCCGTCCTCGGCGCGGGGACGCATGTCGCCTGGGACGCTTTCACGCACCCGGGCCGCTGGGGAGTGCGGCATGTCCCCGCCCTCGGTGAGGTGGTGGCCGGTCTTCCCCTCTACTCCTATGTGCAGTACGGCACTTCGTTGCTCGGCCTGCTGCTGCTCGGTGCATTCGTCGTCTCGGCGGTGCGCCGTCTGCCACGGGACACCCCGCCGGCAGCCGACCTGCCGCGCCTGACGGTGCGGGAGAGGGCGCTGGCAGGTGGGCTGCTGACGCTGGTCGTCCTGGCCGGCGTGGCACATCGCTGCCTGCGTTCGTACGGGGAGATCACCAGCGGAGCCGAGGGCGCCTCACTGCTCCACTTCGTTCCCACGGCGATGTTCGGGGCGGGGGCGGGGCTCGCGCTCGGGTTGCCGGTCTATGCGCTGCTCGTACGCTTCGCCTCCCGCGCGGAGCAGCCCTGAACACGGGTCTTAGCGGCAGCACTGTCGTGGTGGCCTGGCCCGAGTCGGCCCGCTCACCGGCAACGGCTGCTTTCGTACGCGCGGCGACCGACTACTGCCCTCACGGCGGAGAACAACGTCCTCAGCGCCCTGGGCTCCTGAGCGCGCGGGGCGCGATGTTGACGACTCAGGGCATCAGGGGGAGTTTGCCGACCAGCCGGCTGACGCGGTTGCGGGGGCCGACGATGCTGACCGCGCAGTAGTCCATGTCCTCGGCCGGCGTCTTGCCCATGGCTGTCTGGTAGTCGGTGAAGACCAGCGTGCGCTGGGCGATGGTGGGCATGTCGGCGATGTAGGTGTCGGGTGCGGCGGCCGCCTTGGCCCGGATCGTACGCAGAGTGGCGGCGTCAGCGGCGAGCACAGTACAGCCCACCCAGGGCAGGGCAGGATGGATGTTTCCCTCGGCGTCGGTGACGTCGACGCCGAGCAGTCCGGGCACCTGGACAGCCGTGGGGGCGGCCGCACAGATTGCAGCGTTGGTGGCCCGACCCGGCGGAAGTGCCTCGTCGACGACCACCACCCACTTCAGCCCCGCCTCGCGGGCCGAGAGGCTCAGGTTCACCTCATCCGGTTGGAAGCCGACGGTTGCACCGGTCTCGTTCGCCTTGAGCATCGATTGCTCCTCGTTTGTAAAGTTCGGAGACATGCAGAGAGGCTAGGCATCTGTACGATGCCAACGCAATGAACTCGTATATCTCACGGAATGAGGTGGGTTTTGGTGGCCCTGGACGAACTTGATACGGCGATCTTGCGGGAACTGCAGTCAGATGCACGGAAGACCAACCGGGAGGTGGCTGCGGCGGTCGGCGTATCGCCCACAACGGCGCTGGATCGCACTCGGGCTCTGCGTCGGCGTGGCGTTATCCGAGGAGCGATCCTCGATGTGGACCTCGCCGCGATCGGCCGCCCGGTGCAGGCCATGATCGCCGTCCGGGTCCAGCCCCCGTCGCGCCCCGTCATCGAAAGCTTCCGCGCTTGGGTCAGCGCCCTGCCCGACACGCTGGGCGTATACGTGACGACCGGGTCCGAGGATTTCGTCATCCATGTCGCCGTCCCCGACAACAACGCGCTGTACGCGGTCGTGATCGACAAACTCACCCAGCGCCCCGAGGTCGCGGACGTGCGCACCTCGATCGTCTTCGAGCACATCACCAACACCCGGATCGCTCCCATGCCCGCGCCAGGTTCCTGAGCGAGACACCCTCGCTCGGCAAGGACCGGCCGTCTTCCAGGTGATCCCACCCGCTGACCAGCTTCCCGAGCAGGACCACCTTCGCCCTCGATGCCGGGCCCTCTACGCGAGCTCGCAACGCGGCTGCTGCCTCTGTGACGGTCGGGCGGTCGGGCGGTCACGACGCGGCGGACCGGCGGGGGCCGTGTGTGGCAGGCGTCAGTGCGGTCGCGGCCACATCGGCCCGGGAAGACCGCCGCGACGTGCGGAGTGGTGCCCCCCTGGTCCAAGAGCCCAACTCACCGTCCAGTCGCGCATGCTGCCGATGCGGTCTTCGAGAACGGCCGCCCCGCCCTCCCGTAAGGCCCCTTCTCGACCCGAGGACCGGCGCTCGGCTGAGCCATGACCAACTGCACGGACCGTGTGTGCCTCATGGAGTGCCCGTGGTGGGGAACTCGCCGATGACCGGGGCGAGATAGCCGCGCAGCGCCTTCTTCAACTCGACCGTCATTGCAGCCCGTTCGTCCCCTTCCGCCGCGACCACCAGCGGGACCATCGCCTGGAAGATCTGTACGCCGACGCGGGCCGTGCGCTGCCGCTCGCCCTCCGGTAGCCCGGGAGCGCGGGCGCCGATCATCGCCTCGATCCGGCCGAGCAGCGCCTCCTGGATGGGCTGGGCCGCATCGGTCAGCCCCTCGGGCATGTCGGGACGGGCGAACAGCGCCTTGAAGCCCGGATTGGCGATGTTGAAGCCCACGATGGGGTCGACGACCCGGTCCAGCAGCTCGTCGACGTCCAGGGCAGCGAAGTCGATCGCGTCGAACGCCTCCCGGTGCGCGTCGCGCAGCTGCGTGACGAAGCGGTCGGCCAACGCCTGTGCCACGGCGTGTTTGTTGGCGAAGAACTGGTAGAGCGAGCCGGGCGAGATGCCCGCCTCGGCGGCGATCGCGATGGTGGTGGCCTTCTCGTAGCCGACCCGCGCGAAGACCGCCGCCGAGGCGTCGAGGATCTGCGCCATCCGCCGCTCGCCCCGCGCCTGCCGCCGCCGCGGCCGTGCCTCATCGGCCATGTCCTGCTCCTCCTGCTCCGAAATCTTCGGTGCGCCGGGTCTTCCGTTGCGCTGGGTCTCCGGGCCCGCCGGCTGCTTCCAGCGGCGCGCAGTTCAGACTCAGCTTGAAAACGCGAATAATCATTCGTATTCTCCGTCGCACACGCCAAACGCGAATGATTATTCGCGAATACTACCGTGGGGGCTTCATGCTGGGCACCTTCATCGCGCGGCGAGCACGCTGGATCGTGTTGATCGGCATCGCCGTGACCCTGCTCGCCGCCCTGGTGGGCGCGGGCACCCTCAACGCGCTGTCCCTGAACCGTTTCGAGGCGCCGGGTTCGGAGTCGATGCGGGCGCGCGACATCCTCGCCGAGGAGTACGACACCGGCAGCGCCAAGCTGGCCCTGCTGGTCACCGCCCGGCACGGCACCGTCGACGGCGCCCAAGTCGCGGCAGCCGGCACCCGACTCACCCGGAAGCTGGCTGAAAGCCCCGGTGTGGGGGACGCCTGGTCCTACTGGACCCGCGGCACCCCCGCCACCCTGCGCAGCACCGACAGCCGCCAAGCCGTTGTCCTGGCCCACGCACCGGGCGACGCCGACACCGTGCGGCGGGACCTGCTGCCGGGACTGGTCGAGGAATTCACCCGCACCGACGAGGCGATCCGCGTCCAGGTCGGCGGCGGCGACGAGGTGTTCCGGCAGACCATGGAGCAGGCCCGGCAGGACTTCGTCCGCGCCGAGCTGGTGATCCTCCCCTTGGTGCTTCTGCTGCTGTGGTGGGTCTACCGGCGGCTGTCCGCAGCGCTGGTCACCGTCGGCATCGGGCTCTTCGCGGTGCTCGGCTCGCTGGCGCTGCTGCGCGCAGTCGTCGCGTTCACCGAGATCTCCACCTTCGCCTCCAACATCGCGCTGGTCATGGGTATCGGGCTCGGCGTCGACTACGGACTCTTCGTCATCTTCCGGTTCCGCGAGGAGCTGCGGGGCGGAGCCGAGGTGCGAGAGGCCGTCGCCCGGACCGTGCGGGGCGCGGGCCGCACCGTGGTCTTCAGCGGCGTCACCGTCGCGGCCTCGCTGTCCGTACTGCTCGCGTTCCCCTTTCCGTTCCTCAGCTCCTTCGCGTACGCGGGGGTCGCCGTCGTCCTGGCGGCCGTGTCCGGCGCAACCGTCCTGCTGCCGGCGGCACTGGCGCTGCTGGGCCGCCGCATCGAGCGGCGCCGACCCGGCAGCAAGCCCGAGACGGCGGGCTTCTGGTTCCGCACCGCAACCCGCGTGATGCGCCGCCCCCTGCTGCTCGGCGGAGCCGCGCTCGCCGTGCTCGTACTGCTCGGCTCGCCCTTCCTCGGAGCCCGGTTCGGACTGCCCGACGACCGGGTGCTGCCCGACTCGGCTCCGGCGCGCCAGATGTACGACAAGATCCGGGCCGGTTTCACGGTGGAGGAGGCCGACGCCGTCCACGTCGTCTCCCGATCCGGCAACGGCGATACGGCCGGCGCCTACGCCGCCGAACTCTCCCGTCTCGAAGGTGTCGTACGCGTCGACTCGGCCGCGGGCTCCTACCATGACGGGCACCGCGTCCCGGCCCCGTCCGGGATCTCCTTCCACGCCGCGGACGCCACCGGCACCCGGCTGGCCGTCGTCCCCTCCTCCGCCCGGCTGGAGGCCGACGCCACCGGACTGGTGCACGACATCCGCGCGGTCCCCGCTCCCTTCGCGGTGGAGGTCGGCGGCTACGCGGCCGAACTCACCGACTACCGCGACAGGGTGACGGACCGGCTGCCACTCGTCGCCGGGCTGATCGTGATCGTGACCTTCGCCGTGCTGTTCGTGATGACCGGCAGCCTCATAGCGCCGCTCAAGGCGACCGCGCTCAACGTGCTCAGCCTGTCCGTGATGTTCGGCGCGCTCGTCTTCATCTTCCAGGACGGCCACCTCTCCGGCCTCCTCGGCTTCACCCCCACCGGCGTCATAGAACCGAGCATTCCGATCCTGATGTTCTGCATCGCCTATGGGCTGTCCATGGACTACGAGGTCTTCCTGCTCTCCCGGATCAAGGAGGAGTACGACCGCACCGGCGACCCCATCGGCTCCGTCCCGCGCGGCATCGCCCGCAGCGCCCCCCTGGTCACGGCCGCCGCCGCCATCCTGGCCGTGTCCTTCGCCGCCTACGCCACCGGCGACGTGGTCTTCCTCAAGCAACTGGGCATCGGCATGGCACTCGCGGTGATCGTGGACGCCACCCTCATCCGCGGTGTACTCGTCCCGGCCCTCATGCGCCTTGCCGGCCACGCCAACTGGTGGGCTCCGGCCCCCCTGCGCCGACTCCACCGCCGCATCGGCCTCACCGAGCACCCTGCACCACAGCCCGCCGGCGACCGATCGCAGCCGGGCGGGGCCGCGCTTACGGAACCGACTGTGCGCGCGAGCACGCCCCGTTGACTGAACCAACCCTGGGAATACCCCAGTTCAGAGGGAAGACGGTGTCCGCAGTCGCTACGGTCACCGGTCGTGACGAACGACGCGCCCGAGCGCGATCTGGCCGTCGGAATGGCCTCCGAGGCCGCCGCTCAGCCCTCAGAGTCGGTGGGCGCCCGACATCATGGTCGTGGTAGGTCCATGCGCGGGAGGGATGGGTGCGGCGGGTGTCTGGAGGCGGACAGGCGGCTTTGACGGAACTATGGCAGCGGCGTTGGCCCAGTTGCCCTCCGGTTGGGTACAAGCTCCGGGACCCCTATCGGGATGTCTGGGTGCGCTTTCACAGCCTGCCGGAGTCGAAGCGGTACGCGGAGGACGAGGGCGAGTACGCCGTTGTCCTGGAGCGTTACAACACCATCCTCGATGAGTTGTTCGCTGGTGCGGACGTGTACGTGATCACTCCCGTCTGGGCGACCGAGGCCGAGGTTCCGTCATTCCAACCCGACGCGGGGTATTGGCAGAGTCTGCTGGTGGAGGACGATCCTGACCCTGAGTTCCGCACGTACTGCCACCTCTTCGCCGCCCGCCGGCCCTGGCGGCGTGGCTGCATCGACGAGTTGCTCCGAGACATCGCCGACGACACAGTGGCGGGAGTTCTCATTGCCGATATCTGGATGCAGCGCATCCACCACCCCTACGACGGTGGCGCCGACGTCTTCCTGGCCACGTCCGAGGAACGGGACCGGATGCGCGATCGGCACGCCGACTGGCTTTCCAGCCATCCATCGGGTCTCTGACCAGGCCGGATCACCGCCCACCCACGATTCCTCAGGTAATCAGGCAACGGAAGCAGATGAGCACCGCCGCCATGCCCACGAAGGCGAGGAAGTACTCGGCCCTGCGCTCGTAGCGGCGGTGCAGGCGCCGGCAGCCGGTCGGCCAGGACACCGTCCTCTCGACCACCCAACGGTGGCGACCGAGCCGCTGAGAAGACTTGACGCCCTTGCGGGCAATGCGATGGCGGATGCCGCGCTTGCGGAGCCACCGACGGAGGTGGGGTGGAGGAGCCGGTGCGGCGCGGGCACCGGGTCGAGTACGCGACCGGTGCTGAGCACGCGGTCTCGGTCACAGCGCACAGCGCCGCCGGCTGGAACTGCCCGCGCTGGAGCCGTTCATTCCGCTCTCTCACATCGGTCCGGACGTCATGGCCGCGTGGCTGCGGCACTATTTCGCGGCGATGACGAAGACATATCCCGTACTGCGCGACAGGTGCGAGGCCGCCGGGCCACCGGTCGTGGTGCCAGTTCCGCAGCCCCGCTCGAGGGGGTCAACGGCTCTGCGGCCCGGAGTGCCGGGACTCTCGTACGTGCTGCTGGGCAACCTGCTCGCGGAGAGCGGCGACTTCGCTCCTCAGGTCCTCCAGCTGCCGGTGCAGAGCCTGGATGGCGACCATGGCCACACCATTGGCGTCGGTGCAGCAGATGGTCCGGTCGTCCTCACCGACTTCGAAGGCCGCCCACCAGTCCTGCGCCATGGGGCCGAGGTGTCGTACGTGCGGTGGATCCCAGTGATAGCGCCATGTGCTCACCGGCAGGCGTACCACCTGCTCCAGCACGTGGTGGCCGTTGACAGGCGCGCTCGCACGGACTGCTTCGCCCGTGGCGCCGGAAGCCGGCCCAGCGGGCGAAGAGCCCTTCTGGCGGCATTCCCTGACCGTCGCCGGGGTGCGCACCCTGGCCAGCATGCCGCGCAGGAACCACCCGGTCACCGGTTCCAGACCACCGGGGTGACGGCGGTCTTCCACGCCCGGTCGGAGGCGCGGCGTGTCGAGGGGACGGCGCCTGCGTCCGAGTCGCCTGACTGCTTCCCGGAACCACCGCCGGCTGCATCGAGGTTGGTGTCCGTTGGGTCGCGGCGGGGCGGCCCTGTGGGCGGAAGCACGAAGTCGTGGGAGCAGTTGAGCGAGGAGTCGTTGCCGAAGTGGAGGATCGGCCGGTCGCAGCCGGGCTGGGGGTGGTTGTCCTTGGGTCCGAGGCAGTACTCCGGCCACAGCACAGGGACCAGCGAGTAGCCGCCGCAGCACAACGGCAGCACGAAGAACCGTTGCGCGTCGGCAGCCTTGCCCGTGGCGCCCGGTTCCTGTGCCTTGGTGAACGTCATCCCCTCGCGCGGGTTTGTGTCGTTGACCGTCAGCCGGTCTCCGGAGCTCTTGTTCTCCAGGCTGAAGACGGTGTTGTTCTTGATGTAGCCCTCCAGGCGGATGACCCACAGATGCTTGTTGTCCTTGATCTGGTCGACCGGATCCGTGGCGATCTGCAGGTCACCGCCCTGGGTCAGATAGCCTCCGGTGACCCGATGGATGATCATGATTTCCTTGCCGTGCTGCACGGACCTGACGAAGGTGTCGAGAGCATTCGCGTACACTGATTCTCCCTTTTTCGGGGGACCCTGGAGAAAGCCGGTCAGAAGCTGGGGCGGAAGTGCCGGAAAAACGCGGCCTGCCGTTGCCCGGGCCCTCCATCGGCGCCCGGTGGACTCCAGCGGGAATGCCGTGACTACGGCGACCTCGCGGGTCGGTTAATGTCGGCTTGAATGTGATTCCCGGCGCTTTCCGTACTGAACCTGACATGCCCGGGAGCGCGAGGAAGCAGGTCCCGCGCAAAAGGCGTGAAAATGATAATCCCCAATGCGCTTCCGCAAGCGAGGTCTCGCCGTGCATGCCGTTCCCGGCCGGGAATCCCACCGGCTTCTTCTGGGACGACCGGAGCGCGGAGCGGAGGGCGCCGTCATCGTCGTCGCGGTGGCGCCAGTACTGTCCGCCAGGGTGTGCGCCCGCGTCGATCAGGGCGGTCACACCCGCGGCAGCGGCAGGGCCGGCCGCACAGATCGGTGAGGGATGGGTGGATTCCTTCGCGCTCGGCGTCGGTCAGTTCTGTACCAAGCCCGGTCTGGCCCTCGTCCCGATGGGAGCCGACGGCGACGTCCTGCGGGACGAGGCCGTCAAGAAGGCCCGCTCCATCGCCCCGGCCTGGATGCTCAACCAGAGCCTCCACGACGCCTACCAGGGCGGGGTGGCACGGCTCGCCCGAGTCCCCGGTGCCGTCGCCCACGCGACCGGTGAAGCCCCGGGTACGGAAGGCTTCGCCGCGGGGGCCGCCCTGATCGAGGTCAGCACGGTCGACCTGGCGGCCCACCGGGAGACACTGCTCGAGGAGTGCTTGGGCCCGGTCGGAGTCCTCGCCCGCTACTCGGACGAGGGCGACCCGTGGCAAGGCCCCGCTCGACCCGTTGCGCTACGGCCTCGCGTTTGAGTATCCGCACTCATGACCGATCCTCGGAGTGCTCCATAGCCTTCGTGGCATGTGGACTCACAGCACCGTCGGCATCACCGGGGTCGGGTCTGCCCTCCCCGAGCAGATCGTGGATTCCGGGCGGCTGCAGGAGCAGGCTGCCGCGGCCGGCGGACTACCGCTGCCTGACCGGATGTTCGAGCGGGCCACCGGTATCGCGACCCGCCGTTTGGCCGCCGACACCGAGTACGCCTCCACTCTCGCCATCCGCGCCGCCCGCGCCGCGCTCGACAGCGCAGGGCTGGACCCGGTCGATGTCGACCTTCTCCTCTTCGCCTCCGCCACCCGCGACGTGGTTGAACCCGCCACCGCGCACATCGTGCAGGCGGCACTCGGCTCGCGCGCACACGCGCTGGATGTGACCAACGCCTGCAACAGCTTCATCGGCGGCGTCGACCTGGCCCGCTCGATGCTGCTGGCGGGCCGGGTCCGCCGTGCGCTGGTCGTCACCGGGGAGACGCCGAGCCGCGCCGTACGGCGTGCCCCGGCCGACCTGGCGCAGTTCCGCGACGCGTTCGCCGGGTACACGTTCGGCGACGCGGGCGCGGCAGTCGTACTGGAGCCGGTCGCGCGTGGCGGCATTCTCGACGTCGACACCGAGACGCGCTCCGAACACTGGGCGGTCGCCGGCATCTTCGGGGGCGGGTCACGGCATCCGCGCGGTGACGAGCACACCTATTTCCGCGGGGACGGCGCCGAGCTGCGGGACGTGTTCGAGAAGGTCGGCACGTCCGTGCTGGACCGGGTGCGGCACCGGATGAGGCTGGAATGGGAGGACTTCCGGCACATCCTCGTCCACCAGGTGACGGTGCCTTACCTGGAGCGGTTCGTCGAGATGACGGGCGTGCCCAGGGACCGGCTCGTCGTCACCGTGCCGGAGCTCGGGAACGTCGCCAGCGCCACACTCGGCATCCAGCTCGACCGCGTGTACGACCAGATGTGCCCCGGTGACCGCGTCCTGCTGGTCGGCCTCGGCGGCGGCGTCAGCATCATGACGATGGTCTGGGAGAAGGCATGACATTCGTCGAACAGCGGACCAGGCAGGTCGAACCGCGCCCGACGCTGGCCGAACAGCTGTGGGTGGTGGTGCCCGCCCACCAGGAGGCCGCGCGAATCCGCGACACGCTCGACGCGCTCGCGGCGCAGACCGACCGGGACTTCACCCTCCTCGTCGTCGACAACGCCTCCACCGACCAGACCGCCTCCGTCGCCCGGGAGTTCGCGCGCCGGGCTCCGTTTCCCGTGCACGTGGTGGCCGAGAGCGAGAAGGGCGTCGGGTGCGCCGTCGACACCGGGTTCCGTTACGCCATCGCGCGCGGCGCCACGCTGCTGGCCCGCACCGACGCCGACTGCCTGCCGCACCCCGGCTGGACGGCCGCCGCGCGGGCCGCGCTGGGAGGTGGTGCCGGAATGGTGTGCGGCCGGATCGTGGCACGCCGGGACGAGCACGGGCCGGGCGGGCGTGCGGCGTTCCGGGCGATGGTTGTCCTCGCCGCGTTCTTCGGGCGCGTACGGCCCGCACACCGGCGCCGCCATGGGTACCTCGCCCCCTACCGGATGCACGCGGGCAACAACATGGCGATCACCGCCCGGCTGTACGCGGACGTCGGCGGCATGCCGCGCCGACCCTCACCCACCGACCGGCTCTTCCTCAACCGCGTGCGCGGCCGCACCGCCGCAATCGTCCACGAGCGCACCATGGTCGTGGGCAACTCCACCCGGCGGCTGCGTGCCTACGGCATCGTCGGAACCGCCCGCTGGTACCTCGACAAGGGCCCGGGCTCACGGGGGGAGGACCCGCGCTGATGCTGGACACCCTCGACCGCGCCCTGCGCCGCGAGCCGCACCGGCCCGCCGTACTGGGCACCACCCGCACCGGTGCTCCCCGCGTCAGGGCCACCCGTGGCGATCTGGCCGACCTGGCCGACCGCTACGCCGCCGCCCTCCACGCGCGGGGTCTGACGCCCGGCGCCACCCTCGGCGTCGCCGTACGGCCCGGCCCCCGCGCCCTCGCCGTCATGCTGGCCGCCTGGCGGCTGGGGGTGCGGGTGGCGGTCCTCGACCCGGGTGCCGGCCCCGATGTGCTGCGCTCCCGGCTCGCCCTCGCCTGCCCCGACCTGGTGCTCGCCGACGCCGCCGCACAGGCCGTTGCCGGGTGGGCCCGGCCGCTGGCCCGCCGCGCCCGGCTGGCCCTCCCGGACCTGACACGGCTGGGCGGCCCGGTCGTGACGCTCGGCCCCCGGCTGCCGGGGTGTGCGCCCGCGCTGGAGACGGATGTGAGCGCACGCCCACCCCGGGCGGGGGAGGGGGACGGGGACGCCGTCATCGTCTTCACCTCCGGGACCACCTCCCGCCCCCGAGGTGTCGTCCACTCCCGCTCCTCGCTCGCCGCCGGAATGGCCACCGTGACCGACCTCGTACGGCCGGCGGCGGGACGGCCCGTGCTGGGCGGGACGTTCTTCGTGCTTGTACCGTCCCTGGCCGGCGGTGCGCCCGTCGCCCTCCCGGCCCGCTCGCCGCGCGTCCTGGCCCGGCAGCTGCGGCGCCTGCACCCGCAGGCCACCTATCTGACGCCGCCCCAGCTGCGGGCAGCCCTCGCGGTGGGCGCCCCCTTCACCGGACGGGTGTGGACCGGCTCGGCGCCCGCCGGTGCCGGGCTGCTGAGCCGGGTGAAACAGGCCGGGGCCGAGGAGGCGTGGGGTGTGTACGCCCTCACCGAGCTCTTCCCGGCGGCGGCCGTCGAACAGTCGGACAAGGCGGCGTACGAGGCGGACGCAGGAGCCGGCGACCTCGTGGGGGCGCCGCTGCCGGGCGTGGTGGCGAAACCGGGCCCGGACGGCGAGCTGTACCTGTCCGGACCCGGCGCCCGCCATCGTTACCTGGGCGAACAGCCCGACCCGTGGGTGGCCACCGGCGACCGCGCCCACCTGGACGACACCGGCCGCATCGTGCTGGAGGGACGGGTCAAGGACATGGTGCTGCGGCACGCGGAGAACATCTACCCGGGCCTGTACGAGCCCGCGCTGCACGTGCCGGGTGTCGAACTCGCCCTGCTGGTGGGGGTACCGGCCCAGGATGGCGACGAACGCCTCGTCGCCGTCGTCCAGCCCGCCCCCGGGACCGACCGCCGCCGGCTGCACACCGCGCTGGCCGGGCCGCTGCGGCGGATGGGCACGGCACGCCCGGATGCGGTCCTGCTGGCCGAGATCCCACTGTCCGGCCGCTCGCGCAAGCCCGACCGCGCGGCGACGGCACTGCTCGCGGCCGGGCGCTGGCGAGAGGCGGTGCGGATGACACGGCCGGCACCGTCGGCGCACGGTCGCCGTACGGCAGGGCGCTCGGCCGACGACTGTTGGGCGCCCGGACAGTCGCCCCGCTCGTGGTCGGGCACGTCGGGAGGGACGGGGGAGTGATGAGCGCCGACCCACCCGGAGTTCGGGCCGCCCGCCGCCGCGACCGCCGCGTCTACACCCGCTCGCACCCGGTCCTCTTCGCCCTGCTGGCTGCCACCCGACGCCGTCCCGTGCTCCGGTTGGGCCGCACGGTGCTGGTCCACGGCACGGACGCCTACCGGCAGGCCCTCACCCGCCTGCAGCTGGACCGTACGGCGGAGGGGACGACCGGTGGCGCGATCCGCGAACTGGCGGACGGAGGCGCGCTGTTCGACCAGGAGGGCGCCGGGCACCGGGGCGCCCGGCGGCTGCTCGCCGACGATCTCGGCACGGCCGGCATCGAGCGGCTGCGCCCCCACTGGCAGGAGGTTCTCGGCCGCCGCCTCGCCCCGCTGAGGGCCGGCCGGGAGGTGGACATGGTCTCCCTCGCCCGGGAACTGGCGGGGGCCACCACCGGCGCGCTCCTGGAAGTGCCGACCAGTGGGGAGACGCTCGCGAAAGCCGCGGCGGACGCTGCGGCAGCCGCCGTACGCAACCACCTACCGGGCCTGCCGCGCCACGGGGCGGCGCGCGCAGCCACGCGCGCCACCGCACGGTTGGAGGCGCTGCTCGGCGAAACCGGGCGTGACGTTCCCGAGCGGGCCGGCGGTCACGGTGCGGGCCGGGGTCGCTCCTGTCCCCGGCATACGGCCGAGGGGCGCCCTTGGGGGCCAGGTCTGCAGGCCATGGTCGCCGTTGCCGCTGTCAACACGATCGTGGCGGCCCTGCCGCGCGCCGTCGCCTGGTGTGCGGACGCAGGGCTGTGGGAGCAGGCCGCGGACGAGGGTGAGCGCGACGTACTCGTCGCCGAGCTGCTGCGGGTGACCGCGGCCTCGCCCGTGCTGCCCCGGGTGGCCGCCGCCGACGGTGCCGTCGCGGGGTGCCTCGTGCGGGGCGGGGACCGGCTGGTGCTCGTCGCCCGGCACGCCGCCCGCGCGCACCGTGCCGCGCCCTGCGTCACGGCTCCGGCACCGGCCGCCGTCTCCCAACTCGTGTTCGGGGCGGGGCCGCACGCATGCCCCGGCGCCCGGCTCGCCCGCGCCCAGCTCGCCGACGTCCTCGCCGCTCTCGCCCCCTACCGCCCCGCGGTCGCTCGCGCCCGAGCCGATCGGCGGGCGGCGCTGCCCGGGTGGCGCTCGCTCGTCGTCCGCCCCCGCCGTACCCCGCCGGCCCTCGGGGAGGAACGATGACCACCATCGCCGTCACCGGAGCGAGCGGCTTCTGCGGCGGTCACATTGCCGCCGCGGCGGCGGACCGGGGCGCTGAGGTGCTGTGTGTGGGCCGCCGTCCCGGGCCCGTCGGCCGGCACCTCTACTGGGACGCGGCGACCGGCACGCCGCCCGACCTCGGTGGCGCCGAGCTGGTGATCCACTGCGCCGCCGCTGTCGGCGACCCGGCGCCGGGCACGGCCGCCGAAGCCGCGATGCGCGCGGTGAACGTCGATGGGACGGCCCAACTGCTCGACGCCGCCGCAGGCCGCCCGCTCGTCTTTGTGAGCAGCGCCAGCGTGTACGCGCCCGGCCCCGCCCGCGCCCACCTCCGTGAAGAGGACCCGATCGGCGGCCAGTTGAACGAGTACGGCCGCACCAAGGCCGCCGGAGAGGCACTGGCCCTGGCGGCGGGCGCCGTGGTGCTGCGGCCCCGCGCCGTGTACGGCGCCGGGGACCCGCACCTGGTACCCCGGCTGCTGGCGCGCGTGCGGCGCGGCCTGCTCCTGCTGCCGGGCCGCGACGTCGAGCTGAGCCTGACCGCCGTGGAGAATCTGACCGACGCCTGCCTGGCCGCCGCCTGCGGCGACTGGCCGCCCGGGGCGTACAACATCGCCGACCCGGCCCCGTACCGCCGCGACGACGCCGTCCGTACGGTCCTCGACGCGCACGGCGTGCACGCGTGCGTCGGCCATCTGCCCCTGCCGCTCGCCCGTGCGGCGGCCACCGCCGTGGAGAAGCTGTACCGCCTGCGCGCGCACGCCGACCCCCCGCTCACCCACTACGCCGTCGACCAGCTCGCCCACAGCGTCATGCTCGACGTCACCAAGGCCCGCAAACAGGGCTGGGCGGCGACCCGGACACTGTCCGACTACGCGGCGGCGGTGCGTTCCGCGCGGTAGTGCGACGCGGCGCCGGGGTCAGCCTTCGTCGGGCGGTGCCTCGAGCAGTTGGAGCGAGGTGGCCGTGTCCAGCGCGGCACGGATGAAGGCCCGCTCCGACGGGCGGTCCCTGGTCGACGTCCGTCGGATGACGGTGATCCGGCGCTTGATCGGGTCACGGAAAGGGAAGACGTCGACGCCCGCGGGCCGCAGCGGCAATGCGAGTTCGGCGACAAGAGTGACGCCGAGACCGGCCGCCACCATCGCCATCGCTGTTGCCTGCTCGTCGATCTGATGCGCGATGTGTGGTGTGAAGCCGGCCGCCCGGCACACCGACCACAGGGCGCGGCCGAACTCGGTGTCGGTCCCGGACGCGACCCAGGCGCACTCGGCCAGGTCCGCGAGCTCCACGGGGGCGCCCAGAACCGTACGGTCCTCGTCGGTACGCCGCGGCAGAGCGGTAGTCGGGAGAGGCCGCTCAGCGAACCCTCCGGGATCCGCCGGTGGGTTCAAGCTCCCGTGCGGGGCGACGAGGTGGAGCTGTTCCACACCGATGAGCGTGCACTCCAGGGCGCTGTCCCGGGTACCGGAGCCGGGTGCGGCTGGATAGTCCAGCACGAACGCCAGGTCGAGGTCGCCGTCCCGTACGGCCGACTGCGTCTCCTCCGGTACGACCTCCCTGGTCTTGACCCGTACGCCGGGGTGCCGTTCGGCGAGGGTCGCCAGAGTGGGTGGCACGAGGGTGCCCGCGAGGGTCGCCAGTACGCCCACGGTGAGGTCGGCGGTGAGGGTTTCCCGTGCCTGCTCGAGCGCTATCCGGGCGCGCTCCTCGGCGGCCAGGATCCCCTCGGCGTGCTGCGCGAGCACACGCCCGGTCTCCGTCAGTCGCACGCGGCGCCCGACCTGCTCCAGCAGCGGCACGCACACCTCACGCTCCAGCGCCCCCAACTGCTGGGAGACGGCGGAGGGCGTGTAGTGGAGCGCCGCTGCCGCTGCGGTGATGCTGCCGCACCGGGACAGCTCCCGGAGCATCCGCAGGCGATTCAGCGAGAGCTCCATTAACCGAACCTTAAGCATTCGCTGAAGGATTTCCCAATAGACGTGAACGAATTCGGTGAACGAGACTGCGTGCGCAGCGACAAGCGGAGGTCGGCCAGACCTCGCTCCGCAGCCCTACCTCAGTCATCCACCTGTCTCAGCGATCACGCCGGTCCCTCGCATTCGTCAACACAGAGGGCACAGGGCGAGTGGCCACCGAACGATCCACGGGAAATCCTTCATCAGGAAGAGGGTCACATGGGCACCACAGAGCACGGCGGACACGGCCCCGACATCACCCGGCTCGGCAGCGCTCCGTCGCCGGGCTGGCTCACCGAGGAGACCGCGGCGTCGATACGGGCCGCCGAGGGCCCCGCTTTCGACGAGGCCGAGTACGGAGCGCGGCTGAGCGAGCTGCGCGGTCGCATGGACCGGCTGCCTCTGGACGCGATGCTGGTCTTCCGCCCCTCCAGCGTGGAGTACCTGTGCGGCTATCACACAGCCGAGACGGCTCCCCAGCCGCTGCTGGTCACCGCCTCCGACACTCATCTCTACCTTCCCGACCTGGAAGTCGGAAGGGCACTGGCCAGCTCGGTGGCCGGGAATCTCCACTATTGCGGTTACGCGGACGCGCTGCGCGGACTCGAACTCTTCCTTCAGCACGCGGCTTCGGTGCTCCCCAAGGGCGCTCGGGTCGGCGTCGAGATCGGGCATGCCTCCACGCCCCCGCGCGCGCTGGACATCCTGCGCGATCAGGGCCTGGCGGTCGTGCACCCCGACTACCTCGTCGAGCGGGCCCGTCTGGTGCTCTCACCCGCCGAGCTGCGCCGGATGGAGGAGGCAGCCGCAGTGACGCAGCAGGGGGTGGAAGCGGGAGTGGCCGCCAGCCGCGCCCCGGGCGCCACCGACTCTTCCGTAGCCGCCGCGATCGCCGCGGCACTGTACGGCGAGGCCGACTCACCCTCCGCCTGGGGGCCGGTCGTCGCCACCGGGCAGCGCGGCGGCATCCCGCACTCCAGCTGGGTGGGAAGGGAGTTGGGCAGCGGGCCCACCTTCATCGAGTTCGCCGGCACCCGGGCGCGCTACCACGCGCCGGTGATGCGCACCGTGGTGCGGGACGGAGCGCTGAGCGCCGCGGACCAGCGGCTGGCCGAGCTCGCGCGTACCGCCGTCGCCGCCGTGCTGGAGACCGCCGCAGACGGCGTCACCGCCTCGCAGGTCGCCGTCCAGGCGGGGAAGGCACTCGGCCCGCTTCCGGACGACGTCATGTTTCACCAACTCTTCGGGTATCCCGTCGGCCTGGCCCACAAACCGCACTGGATGGACGGCGCCCCGTTCTATCTCACTCCCGACAATCACGAACCTTTGGTGAGCGGCATGGTGTTCCACATTCCCGGCTCGTTCCGTTCCTTCGGCACGTCGGGGGTCGGACTGAGCCAGACCTTCGTAGTGGAGGAGGGAGGCACCCGAGTGCTCACCCACGGCCCGGCGGACATCATCGAAGTGTGAATTCCGCGTTCTATCTGGTGCTGGTGGCGTTTGGTTCCTGTGGCGTTCACGTCGGAGACCGACGGAGAACCTCTCGACTGACAGACCCGCAAACCGCATTCACTCTCCCGAGCATTCCGAGGTGATCGTGAACACAGCCCGTACCGCCCCCGAGCATGTTGCCGTCGTCGGCGCCGGTATGGCCGGACTTTCCACCGCGTGGTTTCTCCAGGAACGCGGGGTGCGCGTGACCGTTCTGGACCGTACGGGAGTTGCCGCGGGTTGTTCCTGGGGGAACGCGGGCATGCTGAATCCCGCGTTCACCGTGCCGCTTCCGGAGCCTTCCGTGTTGCGTTACGGCTTCAAGTCGTTTCTCGACCGCTCCTCGCCGGTGTCCATTCCGCCGACGGTCGACCGGCAACTCTGGTCGTTTCTCCTGTCGTTCGCGCGCAACTGCACGGCACGGCAGTGGCAGCGCGCGATGGCGGTGTTCAACGAACTCAACCGCGGCTGTCTCGCGGCATACGAGCAGCTCGCCGAGGGCGGCGTGAGCGCTCCCGTGAAGAGCGCCGACCCGCTCCTCATCGCCTGCCGGAACCGTCAGGACCGGGAGCACGTACTGAAGGAATTCGCACACATCAGCGCGACCGGCGGCGACGAAGCCCGATTCGAGACCGTTACCGGTGGGGACCTGCGGGAACTCGAGCCCGTACTCAGCGCTGAAGTCCGCACCGGACTGCGGGTGTACGGGCAACGCTTCATCAACCCGCCCGAATTCATGCGCACTCTCGCGGAAGACGTGCGCAACCGGGGCGGTGAAATCGTCGAGAATTACTCCGTGACCGGCGTCCACGATCTGGGTGAAACCGGCGTCGAGCTGGTCCCCTCCTCCACCTCGCTGAATCCTGACACGGTGCGTGCTGACGCCGTCGTACTCGCCGGCGGCGCCTGGCTGAATGACCTGGCACAGCCTTTCGGCGTAAAGATGCGGGTGCAGGCGGGACGTGGATACAGCTTCACGGTGCGACCGCGGGTGATGCCCACGCACCCGATCTACCTGTCGGGCCAGCGCATCGCCTGCAATCCGCTGGGCGACCGCTTCCGGGTCACCGGCAGCATGGAGTTCCGCTCGCCGGACGCGCCGTTGGATCTACGGCGTATTCGCACCATCATCGAATCCGCACGGCCGATGTTCTCCGGTATCGATTGGAACGACCGTCACGAGGAGTGGGTGGGATCGCGCCCCTGCACCCCGGACGGGCTGCCGCTGATCGGTCCCAGCCGCTCGCCCCGTGTGCAGATCGCCGGAGGACACGGGATGTGGGGCATGGTACTCGGGCCGCTCACCGGCAGGCTCCTCGCCGACGCCATGATGGGCAACGGCGAAGTGCCACCGCTCATACGCCACTTCGACCCGCTGCGCTGAGCACCCGGTCCGGTCTTCGGCGTACTGGGTCACCGTGCGCGATCGTCGGCCCGTTCCGGGGGCATCGCCCCCGGAACGGCGGGCCGCTCGCGTCACAGGACCGGCTCTGCGGCGGCGACCGTCTCCTATGCTCCGGCCGTGGACGGATATCAGGGCCTGACCGCATTGATCGAATCGGCCTGGGAGGAGCTGAACAGCTCCGATGCGGGCCGCAGGGACCTCTGCCTCGATGCCGTCAGCGACGTCCTGGAGACGGGCCGCCTGACGCAGGACGACACCGAGCGGGCCGTCGAGCGTCTCGTCACCGTTGCGCTCTCCGACGAGGGCCACCCAGTGCGGGAGTCCGCGCTGCACGCAGTCTGCACGGCCTCCACACACTACGAACTTCCCTACCGAGTGGTGGAGCCGCTCGCTTCCGGGGTGGATGGCTTCGACCCCTTGCTCCTCGCCTACGTCCTGGCCATCCTCGGCTGCACCCACGACCAGGCGGCGCTGCCGATCGTCGAGCAGCTCCTCCACCACCCCCACTCCGAGGTGCGCAGGGAGGCGGCGGAAGCGGTGACGGAACTGCGCTGTCACCACCGGGAGTCCGACCCGGACAAGACGGCTCAGCGAGCCGGATGAGTTGGATGAGCCGGATGAGCTGGAAGAAGGGCCGGTCGAGCAGCTGGCGGAGGCGCGGGGCGAACGTGACGAACTCGCCGTCGCCGAACGGATCTGGCAGGGATGAGCGACCGCAGCGGTGCAGTGCCGCAGACTCCGCCAACGCCCGCGGTCTGCCGCACGGGTAGGGTCCGGCCGGGGCGAGAGGAGCCCGGCCGGCCGTGGTCATGGAGCGACGGCGGCCTCCACAGGTCTCGCCCGCAGCGCGACCGACGCCGGGAACAGGATCGTGGCGAACGTCAGCGCCACCGCGGTCCCGACGATCGTCGGGTAGATCCACCCAGGCCCGCTGGGCAGCACCGACCCGTCCAGGGCCGGCCCGAACGGGACCAGTGACCCGGCGGCGACCCCGGTACCGAGCACGATCCCGATCAGCGCCGTCACCAGCGCCTCGACCGACACCATCCACATCACCTGGCCGCGGGCCGAGTCCTTCAGGTGGGCGAAGCCGTGTTCGGCGGGGGCGCGTCGGGCGGCCAGTACCCGGTTGGCGCCCTTCCGGCCGGCGGTGCGCTTGCGGGCGCGGGTGGAGTTGAAACCGGTGACGACCACCGGGGGGCGTCCGCGTCGTCGTCCAGGCCGAGGAAGCAGCGAGAGCCGGGAAGCACTGTGCAGCCTAAGATCCATCGGAGAGACTGTGGGTCCGGCGGCACACCTCGCCATTGAAGGCGAGCTGTGAGGATCAGCTGGTGCGGTAGTTTTGCGGTCCGCTGGAGGTCACGGCCCGGATGACGGCCGCGGCAAGCCAGGGCTCGATGGTCCCGTCAGTGGTGTGGTCGGCGCGGGTGGACAGCGCCGCGATCAGGTAGCGGTGGAACACGTTGTTGTACTGGTAGCGATGGCCCTGGTGCCACTCGTCACCACCACGGCAGGGGCTGTTGCCGCCCCCGGTCCGAGGGCACCAGAAGGTTTGGCGCCATGTCGCTTCGTTGCCCCACAAGTAGTTGAACATGCCGTTGGCCGCGGAGGCGTCGGGGAACGGAAAGACCTGGATCGAGACCACGACGGGATTCTCAGGGCTGGCGTGGGGGCCGGGTTGCTCCAGATAAACCCCGGTCATCACCTGTGTGCAGCCACGGGCAGCGAGCTCCGCGACCATGTCGTCGCTGGAAGCTGCCTGGTCACAGGGGCGGGCTCCCCCGGCCACCCGGGCGAAGTCGATGCCAAAATCGTTGGTGAACCTCTGAGGCAGTAACGCGTCTTCGGTGAACGGAGTCTCGTCGGTACTGCTGCTGTCCCACGCCTGCGGGCCGAGCTCGGTGAACGGATCGGCCGGTCCCGGCGGTTGCTGTGTGCCGTCCATGAGACGCGTGCGCGGCTGCCGCACCTCCGTGGTACGCGCCTCCGGCATGCCGTCATTCGCCGGAAAAGGAGCCGCCTGAAGCCGCTGAAGACGTTCAAGGACCAGCTGCGCCGACTGGGGGCGCCGGTCGGGATCGCGTTGCAGAAGCTCAGCAACCAAGCCAGTTACCCCAGGCGGCAGGCCAGGGCGGAGAGAATCAAGATGTGGTGCCTCTTCGTCGAGTTTGCGCCGCATGACCGCGAAGCCGTTGTGACCGGTGAAGGGTGCTTGACGAGTGAGCAAGGCAAACAACACCCCGCCGAGGGCATACAGATCGGAGCGTTCGTCACCACGCTCTGTGAGGAACTGTTCCGGGGCACCGTACTCCGGGGTACCGGCCGGAGTCAGTTGAGAGGAGTGAGCCACCGAGAACGTGGTCTGGATGAACCCCGCGATCCCGAAGTCGAATACCTTGACCTGCCCGTCTTCGCTGATCATCACGTTGTGGGGCTTGATGTCGTAGTGGATGACGTGGGCCCGGTGTGCGGCGATCAGCGCCGTGCAGATCCCGCCGGCGATCTCCAGGGCTCGCGCCAGGAGCATGGGACTCTCGGAACGGATGTGCTCGGTAAGCGTCGTGCCCTCGACCTTTTCCATGACCAGGAACAGCATGTCCTCATGGACCCCCCGGTCATACAGGCCAACTACGTTCGGGTGGTTGATCTGAGCGGCAGCAACCGCCTCGCGCTCGAACCATTGAGGAAGTTCCGGGTGGCCTGATCCGCCGAGGTCAAGCAGCTTGAGCGCGACATCACGGTGGAGAGTGCGGTCCCGTGCGGCCCAGACTTCGCCCATACCGCCCCGGCCCAGCCGATTGAGCAGTTCGTAACGGCCCGCGATCAGCTCTCCGCGCTGCACACCTACCTCCGTCCACTCTGTGGAATGTCAGATGTCAGAGTACGGCCAGCGTCATCAAGGGTTGTCCGGCTGGTCACTGACGGATCCACAGCCGGATCGCGGCGACGGTGACTGAGCCGTGAAAGACGAACGCTCTCTTGTCGTACCGGGTCGCCACAGCCCGGAAGCCCTCGGTCCTGGCTCGGCGCTCAGACCATGCGAGAACACGAAGGTGAACAACAGCATGGCCGGCCAGAGAAGGCGCAGCGGGCCCGCCGAGGAGCGGGCCCGCTGCATTCCGGGCGGAGACCAAGCGTCATCACGGCGTGATCCTGACGTGAGAGAGGCGACATTGGGAAGGCCGGCTCCGCCGCCGGTCGTGCTGCCCCTGATCGCCTCCGGCCCCTGATAACACCGGAACGGTCATCCGGACGGTCGCCGTCGGCGTGCCTCTGCCAGCCGCTCGGCCATCATGTGCTGGTTCCACAGCTGTCCCGGGTCGTTGGGCATCGCCGCGTCGTACAGCTCCAGGCGGGCTTCGGTGGGCACCCGCCGCAGCCTTTCGCACGCGTCGGCCGCCTCAGTCACCTTCAACCCCAAGGCGGCGCGGGTTTCGGGCGACAGACACTTGTCGGTGCGGACACCGCTGGCGTCGACTCCGGGCAGGCCGGTCAGCCACAAGGCCGCCTCCGCGTGGTCGATGTCGGCGGCCTTGGCGAGGTGGGCTGCCGCGTCGGGGTCGAACGGCACCGGTCCGCGTCGCTCCAACTCGTCGGCCAGCAAGCGCAGCCGCTTGACGGTGGCCCAGCCTCGGGCCACCGGCCGGATGTCGACGAAGCCCTCCGGCCGGGGCATGTCGCCCCGTTGCAGGAACGCCTTGATTCGGTAGTTCCTGCCTGCTTGCGAGCGGGCCCAGTCGCCGAAGTGCATGGCGATGTCCAGCGGCAGCAGCCTGCCCTCCGCGGTGGACTGGGCCACCGGGGGTTGCTCGTCCCCGTCCTCTCCCGGGTCCAACAGGCCGCGGTGCAGCGCCGGATCGGTCAGGGGTGAGGAGGCCCAGAACCGCAGCAGCCCGATCACCGCCGCGCGGTGCTCGGCAGGGGTGAGGGCGCTGGCCGCACGGATGCCGAGGCCGCCGATGCGGCCGGCGAGCTCCGTCCAGTCGTAATGACTCCCGTGGACCGCCCAATGGGCCATGGCCGTCTCGCCGTCGATCGAGCCGGTGAAGAACGCCGAGGCCAGCTCGATCTGCCGTACCGTCCCGCCAGTTCCCTCGGGGTAGAAGCTGACCAATCCGTCCAGTGCACCGTCCAGGTCCGGTTCCGGAATCTCCAGCAGCCGGGGTGTCTGCTGGTCGAGGACTTTCAGGAGCCGGTCCCGGTGCTGTATCCGGCGGTTGGTCTCCTGGAAGAACCCCATGAGGCCGTCCAGGAGCAGCTGGTGGCTGACCTCGGGCAGCAGGGAACCGAGGGCTTTCCGCAGCGCCGACGTAGAGGTGGCCGTCGCCGCCAGCAGTGCCCGCACGGTGTCCTCGGAGATCTCCCGCAGCGCCCGCGAGCCCGGAAGGTCACGGGGCGTCAGGAAGTGCCAGAACGCCTTCGGCGGCATGCGCCGCGTGCCCGCGGCCATCGGGGACGGCTGGTTGACGATCCAGTCCTGGTCCATCATGTAGACCCGCCAGTGTGCCGCACCGGTTTCCGGATCGCGCGCGGTGACGTCGTAGCCGCCGTCCAGCAGCAGCCGTCGGTCCGAGCCGGGAACGTCGAGGAGCCCCCAGGGGAAGGGCGGCTTGGAAGACCAGCGACCATGCGGCAGGGAACCGGTCGACGGGAGAGCGGTGCCGTGGACGCCGTCGATGCGGTGGTAGCGGATCTGTCCCGTCACGCGGTCGTAGGCGACCCTGAAGCCCAGGTGGGTGCCGTCGGTGCCCAGGGGCGAGGTGGCGGTGCCGGCGGTGACAGGGGCCAGCGACGAATGCTCGATCAGCCAGCCCTCGTCCTCACCCAGCAGCGACGGATCGAGGAACGCGGGCAGGCCGGGCTCGCCGAGTTCCTCGGCGGCCAGGTCGATGGGGCGCACCACCCGGGATTCCTTGTCCACGCCGGTGTACCACCAGTACGTCCGGCCGTCGTGGAACATGTGGCCCTCGGGGCCCACTCGGCGATCGCCCACGGTCAGGAGCCGGTGGCCCATGAACCGCCGGGCGCGGGGCCCCAGGAAGGTATAGCCGGAGCGGGTCTTCTCGCCGTACCGCCACTTCCACGAGGTTTCGTGCTCCGTATGGATCTCGCCCGGCGCGCCGGACCAGTACACGCTCTGGTCCTGGTTGACGGCGTGGAAGACCTGGAACTCCCCTTCGGAGAAGAACGCCCGGACGTCGTAGTGGAATTGGCTGGCGCCCTTCGGCACCACCAGCCGGTGCTCCATGATCCGGCCGCCGGGGCCGATCGCGATAACCTTGCGGCGGTCGTGCACGGTCAGGATGGGCCAGCTGGCCCGGCACCAGTTGTCCTCGCCCTTCAGCTCACTGGCGGCCTTGTCCAGGGCGTCCCAGCCCAGTTCGTCGAGGATGCCCGCGCGGAGTGTCTTGGTCAGCGGGGCCACCAGGTCGATGCCGGCGAGCCGGTCGAGCAGGTGCGGCACTTCCGCCGCTGTCTGCCGGGACAGCGTCGCGTAGAGCCAGTCGAACGCGTCGAGGGCGCTTTGCAGGGTGCCGGAAGTGGCGCAGTTCAACCGGTTGTCGATGATCCTGCGCAGGAAGGGCCGAAGCGGCTCGATCGTCCACTCCCTCTTCCACCGGTCGTCGGACCACTTGTCCTCGAGAATGGAATGGACCAGCGGGTCCGCGAACCGGTCGTCGGCGGTCAGCGCTTCCAGATCGACGCGGTCGTGCTCCCACCAGTGCCCCAGCAGCAGCTTCGGATCCGGGTCCGGCACCGGGATGCCCGCTGCCAGGCAGCCGCCGATGACCGCCGCGTCGATGCGGTATTCCTTCGCGGTGCCGTTGCAGAGTCGCAGCGGGCCCTCTTCCGGGCCGATCCGTCCGGCCAGGCGCGGCAGCAGGTCCAGCAGCTCCTTGGGGGCCTTGGGGGGACGGGGACGTTCGTCGGGTCCGCGGTAGCGGCGGAGCATCGCGGTCAGCCACCGGCCGGTGTCCTCGCCGAGCAGGTCGAAGGCGCCCGCCTCGTCGAGGAAGGCGACCCACCAGGCGTCCATGTCCGAATACGGGAGATCGACCAGTTGCCACACCAGCCGCTGCTTCACCGCGTCCGAAGTGGCGACAGCGGCCAGCCAGCCCTTGCGCTGTGAGGTCCAGAAGCCGTCCGGGGCCCGCCAGAGCGCGGGCGCTTCCACGAGGGCTTCCAGCACGGACCCGTGTTCGGCCGCCACGTTGAGGTCGGCGGCCTTGGCCAGTTTGGTGAGCTGCTTGAGCATCTCGGGCCAGGGCGGCAGGCCGCCGATCGTACGGCGGACGGCCAGCTCCCGCAGCTCCTGGTAGGCCTCGAAGGGGTCGCCCCGGCGCTTGCCGAGGTCCGCGACGTAGGTCTTGATGTCCTTGACCGACAGTGCCCCGGCGAGGGCGAACTCCAGGAACACCGCGCGCTGCCTGGCCGGATCGACGGACGGCAGGTACTGATCCGCCTGGCGTGCCCGGCCGAACATCATCGCAGCTTGCCGGTGGCGGCCGGCGGCGATGAACGCCCGGCCGACCTGTTCCCAGTAGGCCGGAAGGTGGGAGTCCGGAAGCGTCGCGGCGATCTGTCCGTACAGGTCGAGCGCGGGTCCCGGCTTGGGCCTGGCCAGCCGCTCGGCGCGCGCCATCTCGGGCGCTGCCGCGAGGGCCGCGTCGGCGTGGGCGGGGTCGTGGAGCACGGCCCACGCCGGGTAGCCGGGCTCCTGGCGGTACCCGGCCGACACCGGTGGGCCGGCATCGGGTGCGGAGAACCCGGCGTCGGCCAGCACCTGGTCCTCGCCAGGGGCGGCGGCCTGTCCGCTCAGCCGGACCATGGGGCGGGTGCCGAGCAGTGGGTGGGTGTAGCGGCGGGCGGTGACCGGCTCGCCGCCCGAGGTACCGGCGGGCGCCAGGCCCGTGTCCAGCGCGATCCGGTCACTGGTCATCGGTCGCCCTTCCTGCATGGATCAGTTCTGCCATACGCACGCCTTCGGACCATGCCACCGGACCGACCTCGCCCAGCGCGACGGGCCGTTCGGATGCGTCCACCCACAACAGCCGTCCGGTCTCGATGGGCAGGCCCGGATCGTCGGCCCCCAGCCAGTAGCGGGCCTGCAAACCGACGTCACCGTCGACGATCCGCAGCATCGCGAAACCGCCGCGCATGACGAAGCCGTACCGGGCGGCGCGGGCGGTGGCGTGCCGCAGCTCCTCGAACTCGCCCCCGGCGTAGTCGTCGAGGCTGGTGGCTCCGGGGTCGACATCGTCCGGCCGGTGGTGGATCTCGCGGGCGAGCTGCGGAATACCCTGCGCGGCGCCATGGTTGTCGAGCAGTTCCCGCCACTTTCCCACGTCGGACAGCAGGATCGGATGCGGCAGGGACACAGGGCCCACCGGTGGAGTGTGCGGAGTACCGTCCTGGTCCACCAAGCCAGTACGACCCTCCTCTGTCACCTCCGTCAGCAAGCCCGTCCGCCCGTCGACGACCACCACGAGGTGCTCCAGGACGGACCGCCAGCTCGGGTCGGGCCACACGCGGGCCAACAGGGCGGCGGGCACCGGAATGCCGGCCAGCAGCCAGGACTCGACGGTGGACCGGCATTCCTCCTCGTGCCGCACCAACCGCTCGCGCAACTCGGACAGCTTCTCGCCCATCGAGCTGCTGCGCACAGCTCTGGGGACTGACTGCAGCATGCGACCGTCGGGCTTACGGCATCTCAGAGTGGTTCCGTCCAGAGCCAGTTCGTGGCCATGGGTGGCGGGAACCCACACAAGTGGAGTTGACATACCTCGCATCGTGTCAGCCCCCTGTGACAACCATCCTCGGCGCGTGACAATCAGCCTGGGCACGCGGCATCGCGCCAGGCTTCACGGAGAGAGCTACGTTGCGGCGTTACTTGTCGTCGTCGTAGCAGCCCCGGTCGGCGAAGGCGCGTTAGGGGGCGCCGGTGGGGCCGTCCGGCGGGCATGGGTCACTCAGCGCTGGGACGAACGCCCGGAACCGCCGGCCGTGATCACACACCCCTCCGCCACCTCTCAATTCAGTGCGGGATAGGGCAATAGCACGAATCCTGGTGCCTGCAGCGGCATCAACCACCCGAGACAATTTCGGCCAGGTGGTGCAGCGAGTTGCTGAGATGCTCAGGGCCGAACGGCGGGAACTCGATGTACTCCCGGATGAACTGCGGCACCGCCGACCAGTCGTAGGTGAGCGTGACCTCAGTCTCGGAGGGACCGAGCGGCGCGAGGTCGTAACGCCAGCTCCAGCCGCCGAACTCCAGGTGACCGTCGTCCTTCTCCTGTCCCGTCAGCCAGCCGATGGCGCGCGGCGGGTCGAGCACCTGGACCTTGTTGGCAACTTGGTAGTCACCGTTCGGATGGTTGGGGTGATACATGTCCATCCGGAAAATCTGCCCCACCTCGGTCAGCGGCGCCCGCTCGACAGCTTGCTGAACCCAGCCGGTGCCATCGATCGCGGAATGGGTCGTCGGGTCCGCCAGCACCGCGAACACCTTCGCGGCGGGCGCGGGGACAGTCAGGGTGGCGGTCACGTTCTCCTGGTCCACGGTGTGCACGCTCCTTGTCATCTCATCTCGGGCCTCCCGCAGGCGCAGGCGCAGGCGCGGAAGGGGGACGTTCCCAACATGCAGACGGCGCGGATAGGCGGAACTCATCGGTCGTGTGGGCGGAATCCGCACCCGTGCCACCACCGGGGGCTCTTCGGACGGCTCCGATCGTGCTCAGAGAGCCGGATCCGAGGGCCCCACTATCGCCCGCAGCGCCGCAAGATGCCCCTGGTAGGCATCCCGGCCTCGCCGGGTCAGGCGGAGCCATACGCGCTGCCGGGTGTCACGGACGGCCTTGCGCTGCTCGACGTATCCCGCGCCCATCAGCACGGTGACGTGCTTGCTCAGCACGGAGGCGGAGAGGTCGAGTTGCTTTTGGACCAGGCCGAACTCCGCCTCGCCCGCGGTGTCCAGCAGGGCGCAGACGCGCAGCCGGTTCGGGGCGTGGATGGTGGCATCGAAACCCTCCAGCAGGTCGTGGGTTTCGGCGCTCACGGGGTCTTCCGGTGCAGGCGTACGAAGGCAAGATGGAAGCCGACGGACACGGCGGCACCGATCAGCGAGGCCGCGATCAGCCACCCCGGCCATCCCGTGATGCGGAACGCGACGGCTGCACCCACCAGCAGCACGGGCAGGCCGACCATGAGCGGCACAGTCGCCCGCTTCGGCAGCACGTCCAACCGCAGCGCCACCCCGGTCTTGTGACGCCACGCCTTGGCCGCGACGACGAAGAGCACCAGATACACCGCGGTGATCGCCAGCATGATGCCCATCCAGGCCGGTTGCGGCAGCAGCCAGCCCGAGTCGGCCATGACGCCTCCGTAGATGATCGGGAGCGCGGCAACGTAGAGCGTCAGCGTGATGAAGAACCAGTTCGGCCACGGTGTCGCCGAGAGCGCTGTGGCGGAGGCCCGGATGTGCTCGGTGTCGGCCAGGGCGGAACGAGCCTGCTCCGGCGTCAGCTGTACCCCGTTGGTTTCCATGATGGAAAGAGTAGCGGCTGGTTTCCAGTACGGAAAGAGACGAGTTTCCGGTACGGCAAGTGACCAGCTCGCCGCCTGGGTTCTGTCTCTCCGGCTCGTGATCGGAGAGACACGAGGGCGTCAGGGATCAAGAACGGGACCCAGGAGATGTCCATTGGAACGTCCGCCGCGCGGAGCCGCGGCCCGTCACCGGTATCAGGCAGTGGTCCTGGCGACCTCGGCCGGGCGGAGCAGGGCGGTGAGCCGGTCGGCCTCGAGCAGCCCCTTCTCCAGGACGAGTTCGGCGACCCCGCGGCCGGTGGCGAGCGCTTCCTTGGCGATGTCGGTGGCGGCCGTGTAGCCGATGTGCGGGTTGAGCGCGGTGACCAGGCCGATGGAGTTCTCCACGCTGGCGCGCAGTGTCTCGGTGTTGGCGGTGATGCCGGACACGCAGCGCTCGGCCAGGGTGCGGCAGGCGGCGCCCAGGTGGGTGATGCTCTCCGAGAGGGAATGCAGGATGACCGGTTCGAAGGCGTTGAGCTGGAGCTGGCCCGCCTCGGCGGCCATGGTGATGGCGACGTCGTTGCCGATGACCTCGAAGGCGACCTGGTTGACGACCTCGGGGATCACCGGATTGACCTTGCCGGGCATGATGCTGGAACCCGCCTGGACCGGCGGCAGGTTGATCTCCGCGAGCCCGGCGCGCGGGCCGGAGGAGAGCAGCCGCAGGTCGTTGCAGCTCTTGGAGAGCTTGACGGCGATGCGCTTGAGGACGCCCGAGAGGTGGACGAACGCACCGCAGTCCTGGGTGGCCTCGACGAGGTTGGCGGCGGTCACCAGCGGCAGACCGGTGATGGCGGCGAGGTGGCGGCGGGCGGCCTCGGCGTAGCACGCGGGGGCGTTGAGGCCGGTGCCGATCGCGGTGGCACCGAGGTTGATCTCGTGCACGAGCAGGGTGGCCTCGGCGAGCCGGCTGCGGTCCTCCTCCAGCATCACCGCGTAGGTGGAGAACTCCTGTCCAAGCGTCATGGGTACGGCGTCCTGGAGCTGGGTCCGGCCCATCTTCAGGACGCCGCTGAACTCCTCCGCCTTGGCGGCGAACGCCTTGCACAGCACGGTCATCGCGTCGCGCAGTTCGTGCACGGCGGTGATCGTGGCGACCTTGAGAGCCGTCGGGTAGGCGTCGTTGGTGGACTGGCTGAGGTTGACGTGCTCATTGGGGTGGAGGTGTGCGTAGTCGCCCTTGGCGTGCCCCAGGATCTCCAGGGCCCGGTTGGCGATCACCTCGTTGGCGTTCATGTTCGTCGAGGTGCCCGCCCCGCCCTGGATGACGTCGACGACGAACTGGTCGTGCAGCCGGCCGCCCCTGATCTCCTGGCAGGCGGCCGCGATGGCGTCCGCCTGGTCCGCGGGGAGCAGCCCGAGGTCCTGGTTTGCGCGTGCTGCGGCTTCCTTGACCGCCGCGAGGGCGTTGATCAGATGGGGGTACGCGGATATCGCTGTGCCGGTGATCGGGAAGTTCTCGGTGGCGCGGAGCGTGTGGATGCCCCAGTACGCGGCGGCGGGTACGTCTCGGTCACCGAGCAGGTCGTGCTCGCGACGGTGGTCGGCAGTCATGGCGCAGATATTTCCTTGGGCTCAGATGGTGCGGGCGAGGGTGTTGCAGGGAATGTGGGGTCGGCCTGGGGGACAGGAGGCAGGCCCGCTCATGAGGCGGTGAGTGCCCCCGCGGCCCGCAGGCTGCCGACGGCCGCGCCGCCGCCGATGACGGGCGTGGCGGCGAATCCGGCCAGGACTGCGGGGTCGACCCCGCATCGGGCGAGCGCCGCCGCGGCCACCGGCATCCGGGCGCGGTCGGAGCCGTCGGCGATCTTCACGCCGACGGCCCGTCCGTCCGGCAGCGCCGCGACCTGCACGCCCTCGAAACCGTCCTTCGCGAGCAGGCCCGGTACCGCGCGCATCAGCCGGGCGACGTCCCGCCCGGTGCCCGAGGCCATCTCCGGGTGCTCCCGCATGGCCTGCGCAACCCGCCCCTCATGGGTGTCCGGCGCGGCCGCCGCCAGCCGTGCGACGGCCCGGGTGAGCCCGTGCAGGGACACCGCGAACAGCGGTGCTCCACAGCCGTCGACGCTCACCCCGGCGAGTTCCTGTCCGGTGAGATCCGCCACCGACTCGGCGACGGTCTGTTGCAGCGGGTGTCCGGGGTCGAGGTAGTCCGGCAGTGGCCAGTCCCGCAGCCTGGCCGTCATCACCATCGCGGCGTGCTTGCCCGAGCAGTTCTGGGCGAGCCGGGTCGGGCCGAGCCCGCGGCGCAGCCACTCCTCGCGCTGTTCGGCGCTGTAAGGCAGGTCGGGGGTGTTGTGCAGGTCGTCCTCGGTCAGCCCGGCGAGGCGCAGGATGTGCCGGGCGCCGGACAGATGCCGGGCCTCGCCCGAGTGGCTGGCCGCGGTGAGGGCCAGCAGCTCGCCGTCCAGCTCCAGCCCGGCGCGCCGCAGGGCGACCGCCTGGAGGGGCTTGAGAGCCGAGCGCGGGTAGAAGGCGGCCTCGATATCGCCGGCCCGGAACTCCACGCTGCCATCCGCGGCCAGCACCACGACCGAGCCGTGGTGGACGCCTTCGACGATCCCCCCGCGCACCACGTGGGCGAGCGGGACATGGGCGGGTGTACGGCGGACGGGCGGCTCCGCCAACAGCTGTTCCGTCGCGAGTTGCCCGGCAAGTTGCCCGGCCGGAGGCGCCGCCACCGCGGCCGTGCTCCCGTCCGCGGTACGGATCACGCTCATGCCTCGCCCTCGGTCCGTTCGGCCTCCGCCCGCCGGGCCTGAGCCGCGGCCCGGATGGATCCGACCCGGCCGCGTACGAGGAACCAGCCGCCCACCAGCGCCACCGCGATCCCGGGCAGGGACATGACGGTGATCCGCCCTGCGCCGCCGTCGGCCCACATCAGGCCCAGGACGGAGACGAGGAACGCGAGCGTGACGAGCTCGGTCCAGGGTGAGCCCGGCAGCCGGTAGCCGGGCCGGACGACCTCTCCGGCCTTGGCCTTCCGCCAGAAGAGCAGATGACTGATCATGATCAGCGCCCAAGTGGCCAGGATGCCGATCGCTGCGAAGTTCAGCACGATCTCGAACGCGTCGCTCGGCACCACGTAGTTGAGCCCCACGCCCAGGACGCAGACGGACGAGGTGAGCAGGATGCCGCCGTACGGAACGTGGCTGCGGCTCATCACACCGGTGAACCCGGGCGCCGAGCCCGACAGCGCCATCGACCGCAGGATGCGCCCGGTCGAGTAGAGCCCGGAGTTGAGGCTGGACATCGCGGCGGTGAGGACGACGAGGTTCATCACGCCGCCCGCCGCGGGCACGCCGATGTTGGAGAGCACGGTCACGAAGGGGCTCTCGTCGGCCGAGTACGCGTCCCAGGGCAGCAGCATCGTCAGCAGCACCACCGAGCCGACGTAGAACAGGGCCACCCGCCACATGATGGAGTTGATCGCCTTGGGCATGATCTTCTCCGGCTCACGAGTCTCGCCTGCCGTGACGCCGACCAGCTCGACCGAGGCGTAGGCGAAGACGACGCCCTGGATGACCAGCAGCATCGGCAGCATGCCGTGCGGGAAGACACCGCCGTTGTCGGTGATCAGCGAAGGACCGGGGGAGTGGCCGTCCACCGGCTGCTGGGTGACCAGGAGGAAGATGCCGATCACCATGAAACAGACCAGCGCGCCGACCTTGATGATCGCGAACCAGAACTCCATTTCCCCGAAGATCTTCACGGATATCAGGTTCACGGCCAGTACGACTGCGAGCGCGATCAGGGCGATCACCCACTGTGGGACATCGCTGAACATCCCCCAGTAGTGCGTGTACGTCGCCACCGCCGTGATGTCGGCGATCCCGGTGGTGGCCCAGTTCAGGAAGTACATCCAGCCCGCGACGAAGGCCCCCTTCTCGCCCAGGAACTCGCGGGCGTAGGAGACGAACGCACCGGAGGACGGGCGGTGCAGGACGAGTTCGCCCAGCGCCCGTACGACGAGGAAGGCGAAGACCCCGCAGACCGCGTAGGCCAGCGCGAGAGAGGGCCCGGCGCCCGCGAGCCGGCCGCCCGCGCCGAGGAACAGCCCGGTGCCGATGGCGCCACCGATGGCGATCATGTTGACGTGCCGGGACTTCAGGGACTTGCTGTATCCGACATCGCCGGCGTCGATGGCATCGAGGGACCCGGCGGCGGTGTGCTGCCGTTCCGTTTGCTGCAGGGTTCTTTCGGTCACGCCTGTTCTCCGCCTTCTTCCGTGAGGGGGCCGGTGGGGGCGGTGCGCTGGGGGCGCACGATGGATACGAGGGTCGTCTCGACCCGTTCGAGGTGGTGCCTCATGGCGTCCACGGCGTCCCGCTCGGAGCCGTCCACGAGCGCCTCCACGATCGCCCGGTGCTCGCGATTGGACTGCTCGCGCCGTCCGCCGACGTCGTTGAGGAACGCCGACTGCTGGGCCAGCGCGTCGCGGATCTCCTCGACGAACCTGCGGAAGACCGGGTTCTGAGACGCCTGGGCGACCGCGAGGTGGAAGAGGGAGTCCATCGCCACCCACGCGGTGGTGTCGGTTTCCTGTTCCATCCGCTCCAGCAGGTGGGAGAGCCGGTCGAGGTCTTCGGGAGTACGGCGCAGGGCCGCGTATCCGGCCACCGGGATCTCCACGTGGTGGCGCACCTCGAGGAGGTGGCTGGCCGTGTAGTCGCCGAAGGTCGGGTCCTCGACCGCGCCATTGGAGATGACGAAGGTGCCTTTGCCGGTGCGGGAGACCGTGAGCCCCATCGTCGCCAGGGCGCGCAGGGCCTCCCGCAGGACGGGCCTGCTCACCTCCAGGCGACGGCAGAGCTCCGCCTCCGAGGGCAGCTTGTCGCCCACCGCGTACTCGCCGCGCTCGATGGCACCGCGCAGATGCGTCAGCACGGCTTCCATCGCGCTGATGCGCCGGGGTATGCCTGGTGGTGTCTGGCTGTCTGACAGGTTCACGAGGCAGGATCCTCGGTGGCACGAGGGAGCGGTGTCAAGGGGGGAGAGCTGTCAGATTTCGCGCGACCCGCCCCCGCTGGGTACCTGCTGGACAGACCTGACGGCCCGGACACGAGGGCGCGGGTCCACTGCCCCGGCCCGGGCGCTGTCCCTCAGGTGATGGGCATGTTGGTCTTCGACGATGCAGGGGGGTCCCGATACCGTACTGAGGTGGCGATTGTGCTGGTCATGGCTTGTCCGGCGGCCGTGATACGGCACTACCAGTCCTGGGCGCGTGGCGAGGCGTGACATTGGGGTTGTGGAGGCAGCCGTGGCGGAGTCACGAGACAACGGCCGGCTGGCCGGGCGCCTGGCGGCCGTAGCTGCGTTGGGGTTCGTGCTGGTCATCCCGCCGTTGTTGGCGCAGTTCGACCAAACGGACCGGTTCTTCGGCGTCCCGGTTCTCTGGGCGTACCTCTATCTCGTATGGGCGATCGTGATCGGCCTGGTCGCCGTCATCGTCGCCAGATCGCGGTAGTGCTGTGCTCCGGACCGGAGTCATCGTCGCTGTTTCGGTGGCGTACCTCGGTGTGCTCTTCGCTGTGGCCTTCTATGCCGATCGGCGGGCAGACGCCGGCCGGAGCCTGATCAACAGCGGCACGGTCTACGCCCTGTCCCTTGCGGTGTTCGAAACCGCGTGGGCGCTCTACGGCAACGTGGGCTCGGCCGCCACGACTGGTATCGGCTTCCTGGGGTTCTACCTGGGGCCGGTGATCATGCTCGCGCTCGGCTGGCTGGTGCTGCGCAGAATCATCCGGATCAGTCGTCGGCACCGCGTCACTTCGCTGGCCGACTTCGTCTCCGCCCGCTACGGCAAGAGCGCGGTGCTGGGTGGTCTGGTCACGATCATCGCTGTGGTCGGGGTTGTTCCCTACATCTCGCTGCAGCTCAAAGCGGTCTCCAACACCTTCGAGATCATCCGGCGGTATCCCGAGATCACCTCCCCGTCGGATCTGGGCCATGTTCCGCTGCTTCAGGACACCGGCCTGTACGCAGCACTGCTGCTCGCTGTGTTCACCATCCTCTTCGGCACCCGCCACCTGGACACCGCTGAACGCCACGAGGGCATGGTTGCTGCGGTCGCGTTCGAGTCCGTGGTCAAGCTCGGGGCGCTTCTCGCGGTCGGGGTCTTTGTGACCTTCTGGATGTTCCGGGGGTTCGATGACCTGTTCTCCCAGGCAGCGCACGCCGACCTCACCCAACTGTTCACGCTGCGAGGGCACACCGGCTACGGCACGTGGGTCTGGCTCACGGTGCTGTCCATGCTGTCGATCATGCTGCTGCCTCGGCAGTGGCAGGTCACCGTTGTCGAAAACGTCGACGAGCGGCACCTCAAACGGGCGATGTGGCTGTTCCCGCTGTACTTGCTCGCGAACACCTTCTTCGTACTTCCGATCGCAGCCGGTGGGCTTCTGGTGCTCGGGAAGGGCGCCGACGCCGACTCCTACATGCTGACCCTGCCGATGGCCGAAGGCCAGCAGGCACTCGCGCTGTTCGTCTTCATCGGCGGCCTCAGCGCGGGCACCGCCATGATCACCGTCGAGACCATCGCGCTCAGCACGATGGTGTCGAACTCACTGGTGATGCCGCTGCTGCTGCGCGGCAAGTTCCGGCTGGCGCAGCGGGACGACGTCACCGGACTGGTACTGGGCATCCGCCGGGCGACCATCGTGCTGGTCCTGCTGCTCGGTTACGCGTACTTTCGACTCGCGGGCGAGGGGCGGGCGTTGACGTCGTTCGGCCTGGTGTCGTTCGCTGCTGTGGCACAGTTCGCGCCCGCCATCCTCGGCGGCCTGTTCTGGAAGAACGGTACCCACTGGGGCGTGCTGGTCGGACTTGTGGCGGGCTTCGTCATGTGGGGGTACACCCTGCTGCTGCCGAGCTTCGCCGAGTCCGGGCTGCTGCCTGCCTCGTTCCTGCGGGAGGGCCCGTTCGGCATTGAGCTGCTCCGGCCGCAGCAGCTGTTCGGCCTGGCAGGAATGGACCCGATCAGCCATGCGATGTTCTGGAGCGCACTGGTGAACATCGGTGGGTACGTCGCTGTCTCACTCGCCGGACGGCCGAACGCCGCCGAGCGGGCGCAGGCGGTGCAGTTCGTCGACATCTTCGCGGAGCCTGCCAGAGAGCGGCGCTGGCAAGCCCGCGCCACGGTCGGCACATTGCAGACAATGCTGGAGCGCTTCCTCGGGCGGGAGGGCGCCGAGCGGGCGATGCGCTCGTACCCCGGAACGAGACCCGAATCCCCCGAAGCCGCAGCGACCCCGGATCTGATCCATCACGCGGAGGCCCAGCTCTCCGGCCCCATTGGCGCGGCATCCGCGCGGCTCGCGGTCGACGCGGTGGTCGGCGAGGAACCGGTCCGCACCGATGAGGTGATGGAGATGATCGGCGAGGCGTCGCAGAGGGTCGAGCTGGTCCGAGGGCGGCTGGAGTTCCTCTACGACGCGACCAGCGGTATGGGCACCACCCTCGATGTGACTCATACGGCCGAGGAGCTGGCTCAGGTCGCGGTCCCGCGCTTCGCCGACTACGTCACCGTCGACCTGGCCGAGCCCGTGCTGCGCGGTGACGAACCGGGGGTGTACGGCAGCGGCACCAGTGACAGCAGCACGCGGATGCGGCGCACGGCCGTCAGCGGTATCCGCGAGGACACTCCCTTCTTCCCCGTCGGCGACCAGGTCACTTTCACGCCGTCCTCGCCGCCCGCCCGTTGCATCGAGACAGGGCGGGCGCTCCTGGTGCCTCGGCTGCGTGACTCCCTGGGGTGGCAGACGGTGGATCAGAGGCGGGCCTCCCGCATCCTCGACTACGGAGTCCACTCGCTCATCACGGCACCGCTGTCCGCCCGTGGCGCGCTGCTGGGCGTTGTCAACTTCTGGCGCTCGGAGAAGCCCGAGCCCTTCGAGCAGGACGATCTCTCCCTCGCGGTCGAACTGGCCGCCCACGCCGCCGTGTCCCTCGACAACGCACGCCGCTACACCCGCGAGCACGGCATGGCCGTGGCGCTTCAGCGGAGCCTGCTCCCCCGCACCCTGCCTGAGCAGAACGCCGTCGAGGTCGCCTACCGCTACCTTCCCGCGCAGGAGGGAGCCGGCGGCGACTGGTTCGATGTCATCCCCTTGTCAGGCGCCCGCGTCGCCCTGGTGATCGGCGACGTCGTCGGGCACGGGCTGCAGTCTGCTGCCACCATGGGGCGGCTGCGCACCGCCGTGCACAACTTCTCCTCCCTCGACCCGCCGCCCGACGAACTCCTCGGCCACCTCGACGAGTTGGTCACCCTCACTGAGCAGGACGCCGTCGCGGCCGGCGACGAGACCACGATGACCGGCGCCACCTGCCTGTACGCCGTCTACGACGCCGTGTCCCGTAGCTGTGCCATGGCCAGGGCCGGCCACCCGATGCCCGCCCTCGCGCACCCCGACGGCACGGTGGAGTTCCTGGACGTACCTTCTGGCCTTCCCCTCGGCATCGGCGGACTGCCCTTCGAATCCACCGAGTTGCGCCTGCCCGAGGGCAGCAGACTCGTCCTGTTCACCGATGGCCTCGTCGAACGCCGCGACCAGGACATCGACACCGGGCTCCGGCTGCTCGGCGAGACCCTGGCGCGCGCGGACCGTTCCCCCGAGCAGACCTGCGACGCCGTGCTGGACGCCCTCCTCCCGGACGTCCAGAGCGACGACATCGCGCTGCTCGTCGCCCGTACGCGAGTGCTGGGAGCCGGACAGGTCGCACAGTGGGACGTGGAGCAGGACCCCGCGGCCGTTCCCCGAGTACGCGCCGCCGTCTCCGCGCGGCTGACGGAGTGGGAACTGGAGAGCCTCGCGGACACCACGGAACTGATCCTCAGCGAGTTGATCACCAACGCCATGCGCTACGGCGTCGGGCCGATCAAGGTGCGGCTACTGCGCGACCGTACGCTCACCTGCGAGGTCTACGACCACAGCCTCACCTCGCCGCACCTGCGCTACGCAGCCACCATGGACGAGGGCGGGCGGGGACTCTTCCTCGTCGCCCAGCTCACCGCACGCTGGGGCACCCGCTACACCAAGGACGGCAAAGTCATCTGGGCCGAGCAGACCGTGCCGGGGACGACGGCGCCCGGCAGTTGACCCACACCGCCCGCGGACCGCCGGTCGGCCCGGCCAAGCCCGCGACCCTGTCCCCGGTCGTCAGGTGTCAGGCGTACACGCGTTCAACAAACTCCGCGAGCTGGCGATCGCTCAGGTGCCGGGCCAGGTCGGACTCGCTGATCATGCCGATCAGGCGCTTGTTCTCATCGATGACCGGCAGACGCCGAATCTGATTGGTCTCCATTTCCCGAAGGACCTCGTTCACGTCTGCATCCGCGCTGATCCAGCGCGGTGTGCCCCGGCACAGGTCTCCAGCCGTGACGCGCGAGGCGTCGTGCCCAGCAGCGACGCACCCGACCACGATGTCACGGTCGGTGAGGATTCCGACCATGCGTTCATTGGGGTCCGTGGGGTCGCTGACGGGCAGGGCGCCCACATCCAGTTCGCGCATGAGCTGTGCGGCCCGGTCGAGGGTTTCGGTGGCGGGCACCCAATTGGCGCCACGGTTCATGATGTCGGCTGCGGTGGCCATGGGGCTCCTCCTGTCGACTGTCGACGTAATCGCTCCCACCCCCTTCACCATCGTCCCCGGTACAACCGATATGTGCCATTCGAGTACGTGATGGAGAGCATGACCCGTCACCGACGCCGGAGACCGGCCTGATCGACAAGAGCCGGAACAAACGCGGGTGGGCAGGGATGATTCGCGATATGGCGATCGCCTGGCTGCGCTCTGTGACCGGTCAGTACGCGGTATACGGGGCGGTGGCGCGCACCGTGTGAGGCCAGGGGTCACCGCCGTCCACCGCCCCTTCACGGCCGGTTCCAAGACACACTTCGACGACTGACGGCCGGGCAGGACGCGTCAGGCTTCCGTCGAGCGGCGCGGCTCGCGCAGCATCGTCCACAGCACCGGGCCGTTCTCCGCCAGCCGCAGTTCTTCGCGCACGGTGAAGCCGAAGCGTGCGTAGAACGGGATGTTGGACGGCTTCGAGGACTCCAGATAGGTCGGCAGACCCGCAGCGTCCGCCTTGGCCAGGCCCGAGCGCAGCAGGGCGGCCCCATGGCCCTGGCCACGGGCGGCGGGGTCGGCCCCTATCACGGCCAGGGACCAGTGCGGCTCCTGCGGCGCGTGCTTCGCGGCCTGTTCCACGGTGTCCCGGAACAGCGTGGCCTGTTCGCCGAGGATGTCCACGAGTTGCTGGATCGTCCCCGCATCGGGAACCGCCTTGTCCTGGGCCTCAGCGGGGACCCAGAAGGCAGCCGCCGCGTCGGTGCGCTCACACACGCCGTGCAGGCCGTACTGCCGGGTGAAGATCGTGGCGAAGTATCGGTCCATCCCCTTCTCGCGTGTGCCGTCGTCGGGGAAGAACAGCCGCATCATCGGGTCGTCGCCGAATGCGCGGGCGAGGAGGCGGCTGATCAGCGGCGCGTCGTCCAACGTCGCCGCTGCCGGAACATTCGATATCGGCATACGGGGGATTCTGCCCCCTTGGGATCTTCGACGGCGAGCCGGGTCCCGGATCATTCGCGGGCACATCACCTGACACCGGCAGCTGCCCACCACAGATAAGCCGTCGGCGCCTGAGCGGCTCACCAGGGCGGCGGGCCGTCTCCGCCTCACGCTCGTTTTCCGGACACCCGACCATGGGCCGACTCGTGGGGCGTCTCGGTGCGGTAGGAGTGGCCGAGTTCCCCGCCGAGTCCGAAGTAGTGGCGGAAGTTGTAAATGAGTGGGCTCCAGGTTGCGGGGTCGATGTGATGAGTTCCGGGGACGACGATGCCCGGGTCGGCGTGCACTCTTTTGACGACGGCCTCGACGATGACGAAGTCTTTCGAGGCGTCCGGCGCTACGCGTTGGGCGACGGCCTCGAGTTGGAGGGGGCATTCAGTGATTCGAGGCGGCCTGACGCTATGGGAGCGTTCTGCCCGCAGGCCGGCCGCGGTGAATTTGTCCGGCTCGAATCGGCAGCCATTCGGCTTGGTCGGCGGCACCGGATGACGGCCGGTCAGTGATGCCAAGCGTTCCACGGCTTCCCACATCGCGGGGGTGGGCAGATTCACCACCAGGTCGGGCCGGTCGCCGAGGTTGTGTGCGGTCTGCCCGTCGGCTCCCAGCCCGAGCACGATGGTCTGTCCGAGCGCCCAGGCGGAGGACATCGGGGCCACGTTGAAGGAACCGTCCGGATTCTCCGTCGAAAGAAGCACGACGGGAGTGCCGAAGTACAGAATGCTGGGCTCGATGACTATGTGGGAGTAAGGCTCTTCGGCGGACGGTGTGCCGAGTGATGTGGTGTCCATGGCGGGGACATTAATGTCCGAATGCTTCGGCGACAGCCGAAGTCCAGTGGCTCCGGTGATCAGCCGGTCGTCGTCCCTTGTCCCGTCGTGACGGGAAGCATGGGGTTCCCCAGCCCTCGGGTGATTGTCTGCAGATCGGTCGGCAAGGCGCTGCGGAAGGCATCGTCGAGCCGGGCCTTGAGCACGGTGACGCTGACGGCGAAGGGCGTGGAGTCCGTCCGCAGCCCGCTTACGGGCACGGCCAGGCAGACGATGCCGGTGGTGGTCTCCTCGTCGTCGATGGAGTAACCGCGGGCGCGGGTGGCGGCCAGGTCGTCCAGCAGGGCCGGCACCGTGGTGATGGACCGCTCGCTGAGCTGGGGCAGGGGGGCGTCCGCGCAGCCGGTCCTCCACTACGGCGGGATCCATGATGGACAGGATCGCCTTGCCGGTGGCGGTGCAGGTGGCAGGGAAGCGGTCGCCGATGTTCGCGGTGAGGCGCACAGATTGCCTGTCGAGGACTTCGGCAGGCTCAGCGTCCGGGCGATCTCGCTGACCGACAGCGGCTTGCCCTCCGCATCGGCGAGCGTGTCGAGGATCGAAACCGCCCGCGTTACGGCAGGTACGAGGCTCCCCGGATCGCCTGCGCTCGCAGTCACTCTCCACACACCACATTGTTCGTCGCTCAGCTTGCTGGACAGCGCTTTCGCTGGGCTCCGATTGGTAACCCAGGGGACCATCCAGCAACGCTCATGACCGGACCGCGCGGCTGCCAAGCCCTCAGAACTACCTCGAATCCGGAGCGCTGAAGATCGGATGACCCGCAGCAGCCCGGCCCGTCCTCGCCCACTCCCTCGTCCCCCGGCAACCCCGTCGGCGGCATCCTGCGGGACATGCCGGCGTTGACGCTCAACCGGCCCTCGCTGCTTGTGGGTTGAGAATAGGAAAGGGGTGGACTGGCGGGGTTCCAGGGTTATACTTCGAGCGATTTCTGGTGCGCAGGAGAGGGGACTACGTGATGCGCGCGGTTGTCTCGCTGTCAGCGCGCCGTTGCTGAGTGCATCGAACGTGATTGGCCTGGACCCGGCCAGTTGAGGTCCCTCTCTTTGCCGTGCCGTCAATTCTCTTGCGGCTTACGTGTTGCCAGCGCCGCATGTCTCTCATGGAGAAGGGTTTCTGTATGAAGCGCACGGTCACTCTCGCTCTTGGTGCCCTTTCGCTGAGCGTGGCGAGCCTTGTGGCTTTCACTCCGGCGTCGCAGGCCGACACCCGGATCGACGTGCCGCAGTGCAAGTTCAGCACGGAGTTCTGCCTGTACGAGCATGACGACTTCGACGGAGACTACTTGACGACTCCTCAGGACGAAGGCTGCGACAACGTCGGCAGCCTCATGAACAACAAGGGGAGCTCGATGATCAACCAGTCGAGAAATCGAGTGCGGCTGTACGACAAGGCCAACTGCGCGGGCTCGTCCGGGTACGCAGCCAAGCCCAAGAGCGAGGACAAGGACCTCACCGGCAACGGGTTCGACAACAAGGCCACGTCCATGAGGTTTTAGTGCGGTTGCAGAAAGACTGGCTCCATCAAATCGTAGGTGTCGATGAGAAAAGAAAAGGACAGACCATGAGGCGCATTCTTGCCGCCGTCGGAACACTCACGCTTGCGGCGTCGGGTGTCATAGGCTTCAGTGCAACTGCACAGGCGGACTCTTCCTGGCACTGCACCCTCCGCAACCAGTTCTGCCTGTATGAGCACGATGACTACAACGAGGGTGCCGGTGGCACTGTCCGCGAGTGGTCGACCACTCCGGACGGCCGCTGCCGCAACACGGGCAACGGCAACTGGGCGAGCTCGATGATCAACCGGTCGAACCGAAGCGTGTACCTCTACGACAGGACCGGCTGCGCCGGCTCGCATGGCTACCGCGCGAAGCCCGACAGCGTGGACGCGGACTTCACGAACAACGGGTGGGACAACAAGACGAGCTCCATGAAGTAGTCGTCGAGTCGTAGTGATGTCAGGCGGTGTGTGGTGCCTCCACCCGGCGCCACACGCCGTGCACGGTGTGAGAAGAGTACGAGGAGTACAGCGTGTCCGTTCGGCTGTGGGGCCCGGCCCTGCTGCTCGCCGTCGCGGCAGTGGGGTGTTCCGCGTCGGGGTCGGATTCGTCGTCCGGACCGCGGGAGGAGCGGGCGGGCGGCGGCTGGAAGGCCGGGACTGTTCCGGTGCCGGGGAAGCAGGCGCGTGAAATCACCGTGCCCTTCGATGCGTACAACATCTCCCCGGCCGAGGGTATGCGGATCGACACGGCTGAGGATTCCCTGGTCGGGGAGTGCATGCGTGAGCGGGGCATGAAATGGACGGTGGTTCCGCGTCCCGCCGAGCGCGATATCGCGCCGCCCAATCGCCGCCGCTATGGGGTGGTTGAGCCGGACGCTGCCCGGGTCTTCGGTTACCACGATCCCCAGGACAGGCCGTCCGTGGCCCGGCGCAATGCGAAACTCGACGACCTGGAAGGTCAGCTTTCGTCCAAGGAACAGCAGGCCGCGTATGGGGACAAGTCCAAACCCGGACCCGGTGGTTGTCTGAAGAAGGCCCGCACGCGGATGATGAAGGGGGCGCCGGAGATCAAAATCTCCCTCTTCAACGAACACATCAAGCAGACCTTTGACGCGTCCCAGCGTGATGAGAAGGTCAAGCGCGGCTTCCGCTCCTGGAGCGCCTGTATGAAGGACGCCGGATTTCGCTACCAGGACCCGCTCGCGGCCGTCACCGACAAACGGTGGGGATCGGACAAGCCCTCCCGCAAGGAGATCCGCGCTGCCCAAGCGGATGTGCGGTGCAAGGAAAAAACCGACCTCGCGGCCATCTGGATGGCGGCGGAGAAGCGCATCCAGAACGACACCATTCGCAGTCACACAAAGGAGTTCCGGGCGCTGAAGGCGACCAAGGACATCCAGCTCAAGGCCGCCCGTCGCATCCTCGGCCGGGACTGACCGGTAGGCAGTAACTGCCGCATCATCGGTGCCACACGCCGCTCGGCGCCGATTCGCGACTGTCGTACGAGACCTCGAAATCCGGCTGCCGGAACGTGATCTGGTATCTGGATACGTCCTACGCCTGGGAACGCCACCGCCTCTCCTTCGCACCAGACCGCCCGACGCCCACGGTCGACAACGACGGCCCCGCCGCCGGAGCGCACATGAAGGACAGGCCGCCAGAACGCGGGGGCTGACCGGCTGATGCCTTCTAGACCTGAGTGGAAGCGTGGGACCGTGCTCCCAACTGGATCGGGTTGCTCCAGGCGCGTCCTCCGTCGGCATCCTCGACGGTCACCCGGCAGTAGCCACGTTCGAACATCGCCACAGGCAGGGAAGCCTCCGTCAACGCTTCGCCCTCGATCACCTGAGCGCCTGGAGCGCCCCCGCTGAGGAAGACCTTGCGCGCCGGCGAGCAGCGCACTTTGATCAGGCCCTCTTCGAGTCGAATGTCGAGCAGCTCGGGGCCGGTACTGGAGTAGTAGTGGCCGGCTTTGAGGGAGTAGAGGAGCGCCGCCGGGTCGAGGGACTGGGCGCGGACCTGTACCCAGGCCGCGCACCCCGGCGGGTCCTGGGGCTGGAAGTGGGCATCGTCGGCGGCGTAGGCGTGCAGGCGGTGTCCCCGGTTGAGCAGGACGTCGGTCAAGTGCCAGCTCTCGCCCCGGTCCTCGCGGGCCGACAGCGCGTTGTAGACCTCGACCGCGTGGGCCGCGTCCAGGGTTTCGGCATCAGCAGCGGTGAGCAGTGAAGCCGCCGGATGGGCCATGCCGATGAACGCGCCCGCGGTGCGTGCCCGGCGCGCCAGATCCGGACCGCTTTCGCCAGGCTCGGGCGGCGAGAAGTCGAGGGGGAGTCCTACAGCGACAATGTGCCACTTCGGTCCGGCCTCGGTGCGCGGGGCGTGGAGTTCGGCGCCCAGCAATGTGGTGAATCCGCGGGTACGCAACGACCGAGTGTCCGTGAGGGGGAAGCCGTACTCGGCCCGAAAGTGATCGGTGACGGCCAGGAAGTCATATCCGGCCTCCCGATAGAGGCGCACCGTCTCCTCGGGGGAGAGCGCTCCGTCGGATCGATCGGAGTGAGTGTGCAGATTGCCCTTCCAGAAACGACCAGGCTGGTTGAACGGCAGATCGATCACGCGAGTCCCCCCTCAGTTGTCCGTCCTCGACTTGCGCGACAGTGGACCGAATCGCGGCTGACCTGTGGAGCCGTGTCGGCGGGCTGCTCGGCCCCTCGGTGTGGTCGCTGCGGTGCCGGACCAGTCCGCAAGCGCCGAGCAGGGGCACCCCCTCACCGGAACAACGGTGCCGGGCAGGGGAAGAACCGCCGGACACGGCTAGACGGGGACGGGCTCCAGGTCAGCGTCGTCGAAGGGCGGATAGCTCTCGGCGCCCGTGCGCTCGGCCGCATCAATGTAGTCGGCAAGAGCGTCGCGGGATTGAGCGAGCCTGTCCATCTGAGCGTCCAGTCGCTGCAGCCGTGACCGCAGCGCGGCCAGCAACTCGGGGCACCCGGGCAGTTTCGGTGCCTCTCCGACCGCACAGGGCAGCAGGTAGGCGATGTCCTCGGAGGACAAACCGGCACCGAGCAGGTGCCGGATCTGCCTCACCCGCAGCACGGCGTTCTCGTCGTACTCGCGGTAGCCATTGACGCCGCGGTCTGCCTCCAGCAGGCCCTGGGCCTCGTAGTAGCGCAACTGATGGGCGTTGACGCCCGTCCGACGACTCAGTTCCCCGATCCGCATCGAAACCCCACTTGACCTTCACACCGGTATCAACGTTGACGATGCTGCCATGAACAACAAACCCGAAACACCCGTATCAGTCATCGGACTCGGACTGATGGGCCAGGCACTCGCCGGCGCCTTCCTGAAAGCCGGGCACCCCACAACAGTGTGGAACCGTACGACCTCCAAGGCGGACCAGCTGGTGGCCGAGGGGGCACGGCTGGCGCCGACCGTTGGCGACGCGCTCAAGTCTGGGTCCCTGACGATCATCTGCCTCACCGACTACCAGGCCATGCACGAGCTGCTCGGCGCGAGCGATATCGAGCTGGACGGCACGATGTTGGTCAACCTGACCTCGGGCGACTCGGCCCAGGCCCGGGAAGCCGCCCGATGGGCCGAGCAGCGAGGCGCCCGTTACCTGGACGGCGCCATCATGGCCGTCCCGCCGGCGATCGGGACCGCCGAGGCGGTGATTCTGCAGAGCGGGCCGCAGCCGGACTTCGAGGCGCACAAGTCAACGCTTGGCGCACTCGGCACCGTCACCTACCTTGGCCCGGACCATGGGCTGGCGTCGCTGTACGACGTGGCCGGCCTGGCCATGATGTGGAGCGTCCTGAACGCCTGGCTGCAGGGCACTGCCATGCTCAGGACGGCCGGTGTCGACGCCGCAACGTATGCGCCGTTCGCGCAGCAGATCGCTGCCGGTGTGGCCGAATGGCTGCCTGGATATGCCGAGCAGATCGACAGCGGCTCCTTCCCGGCCGAGGTGTCGGCCCTGGAGACCGACGCGCGGGCGATGGCACACTTGATCGAGGAGAGCGAAGCGGTGGGTGTCAACGCCGAACTGCCGAAACTGATCAAGGCGATGGCCGACCGCTCGATCGCCGCCGGACACGGCGGAGAGCAGTATCCCGTGCTGATCGAAGAGTTCCGCAAACCCCGCCACCATTGACACCCCGCGGATCTTGCCTGCCCGGCATGGGGGCTGCGCTTGCCCACCCTGCGCCCTGGGGGTACCCCCTGCTCGAAGAGCTTGGGGGAGCGACCCGCATCCCGCAAGCGTCGAGCAGGGGCACCCCCTCACCGGAACAACGGAGGAGCGGGACAAGATCCGCCGGGCAAGCCCTGGGGCGGCGCGTACAGGTGTGGGGCTCAGGTCTCTTCGTCGTCCACGAGCGCGAGCAGCGGCCCCTGCTCGTCCTCGGGGACGTAGCCGGCGTAGTAGTCGAAGAGTGTGCGCCGCGAGATGCGTGCTGCCGCCTGGCCGTCCCGTACCCGGATCGCCTCGAGCACCTCCTGGTGGTGGTGGAGCGACTCCCGCATGAGCGCCGTGCTGTTGAGCGCATGGGCGACCTTGTCCGAGATCAGCGAGAGGACAGCGCCCCGGACCACCTGGTTGCAGACCTCGATGAGGGAGTTGCGGCTGGCCAGGGCCACCGCCTCATGGAATGCGACGTCCGCCTTGCTGAACTCCTCGTACCCTGTCTCGATCGCGTCCGACATGACGGCAAGCGTCCGTTCCATGGCAGACAGCTGCTCCTCGGTCCGCAGCCGAGCCGCCAGCATGCTCGCCGACCCGTCGAGGATCATGCGGAACGAGATCAACTCGGCCATCGACATGTTGTCGAACTGGACGAGCCGGGTCATCTCCTTGGTCAGACCGGCCGACGAGAACGGCAGGATCTCCGGACCGTTCGGGTCACCCGGGCGCGAGCGGACGAGGCCGTTGCTCTCCAGCACGCGCAATGCCTCCCGCACTGTGGGGCGGCTCGCCCCGAACTGCGTCACCAGCTCTCGCTCGCTCGGCAGCCGTTGACCGGGCTTCAAGTCACCTTGCGCGATCGCCTGCTCGATCTGCTCGACGATGCGCTGGTAGAGCCGTACCGGCGCAACCTGCCGGAACTGTGCCCCGTCACTCACTGCTTCTCCCCTTCGAGCGTGGTCCGTGTCGTGTTCTCCCCCGTGACAGCGCCGAGGGCGCTGTCCGGCCAGCGCGGGACCGCGTCGGCAGGCCGGTTGTGTTCGTACCACGCCGCTGCCCTCAGGACGCCGAGGTCGTCGAAGCGGCGGCCCGCTATCTGCACCCCGATGGGCCGACCGTCCGCCGTGAAACCGCAGTTGACGGTCGCCGCAGGCTGCCCCGACATGTTGTACGGCGCGGTGAAGCCGATGTGGGACATGTTCTTCCCGTCCCCCATGAACGGCATCGGCTGCTCAGCGGGAAACGCCGCCACCGGAGCCACCGGCGAGAGCACCAGATCGTACGGGAGCGTTGCCGCCACGGTCTGTGCCTGGATGCGCATGATCTGCTGGTAGCACTGGAGCACCTTCGTGCCGGGCACGTCCGCGCCCCCCTGACACCACTGGATGATGTGGGGGTGGACGCGCAGCCCCGCCTCGGGTGCCAGTTCGCGGAAGTCGTTCCAGGACCGCACCCGCCAGAACAGGTCCAGGTCGTCCAGCAGATCCTGGCTCAGATACGGCTCGACCGGCTCGACGACGGCTCCCGCCGTCTCGAAGACCCCGGCGGCACGGTTCACCGCGGCGAGGATCTCGGCGTCGCACGGCTCTCCACAGCCGGCGTCCAAGTGCACCCCCACCCGCAGTCCGCGTACCTCGCCCTCCAGCGCCGACCAGTCGATGTCCTGCGGCGGCAGGCTCGACCAGTCCCGGGGATCCGGTCGGCTCAGGACACGCATGAACAGGGCCGCGTCCGCAACCGTACGCGTCATGGGGCCGGCGTTGCGCCCCAAGTACGGGGTGTCCAGCGGGATTCTCCCGTAGCTGGGCTTGAGCGTGGCGAGGCCCAGCCAGGTGCCCGGCAGTCGGATCGATCCCCCGATGTCGGTGCCGACGTGGAGCGGACCGTACCCCCCGGCGGCCGCGGCCCCCGCACCGGAGCTGGAACCGCCCGTGGTCCAGGCAGGGTTCCAGGGGCTGCGGGAGATGCCGTGCCGGCTGGAGACGCCCGAGGAGAGCATGCCCCAGTCCGGCATCACGGTCGATCCGAGTATCACCCCACCGGATTCGACGACCCGCGCGGTGATGGGCGCATCCATCTCGGGGACGACCGGCTCGGAGCCCGCGTTGCCCGAGGGCATGGGGACGCCCTTGCGGGCGACGTTCTCCTTCAGAGTCACGGGCACGCCGTCGATGAGACCGAGCGGTTCCCCCGCCGCCCATCGGGCCTCGCTGGCCACGGCTGCCTTACGGGACTCCTCCGGATCCCGCACCCAGAACGCGTTGAGCACACTCTCGCGCGCCTCGATCACCGACTGGACGGCGTCGTGGACCTGGACCGGCGACAACGTGCGGTCAGCGAATCCTGCCACCATCTCGACGGCCGGCATGGCGGCCAGGTCCTGTTCCGTGTGCACCCGCACTCTCCTTTGCTCGGATACCGGGCTCGTTTGCCCGGATACCTGGCTCGGGCCCCTGGGGCATTCGAACCCTTGACAAGAACAGCTCCAGTCGTCACGGTACCTGGCAAGCGAGCTTACTGGTCAGGCCAGTCATAGCGAAAGGTGCCGTCCATGACGCGGGAGACCACAGTCGTGCGGCTCGCCGCCATACCGGGCGACGGAATCGGCCCTGAGGTCGTCGCGGCGACCGTGCCCGTGCTCCGCACCGCGCTGGAGGCCGACGGCCACCGGCTCGACGTGACCTCGTACGACTGGGGAGGCGAGCGGTTCCTCCGGCAGGGCGTGGCGATGCCGGACGATGCGGCCGAGCTCGTCAAAGAGGCGGACGCCGTGCTGTTCGGCGCCGTCGGACGCCCCGATGTGCCGGAGCACGAACTGATCTGGGGCCTGATCATCGGCCTGCGGCAGCAACTCGACCTCGCCGTGAACCTCCGCCCGGTGCGCGCGTTCCCCGGCGTCCCCACCAAAGTGCGCGACACCGAGGGCGTGGACCTGGTGATCGTTCGCGAGAACACCGAGGGCGAGTACGTCGGCGCCGGCGGCGTCGCGCACGCCGGCAGCGGACACGATCTCGGCATCGAGATCGCCGTGCACTCCCGCCGCGTCATCGAGCGCGCTGCCCACCACGCCTTCGCCCTGGCCGCTCGGCGGTCGGGGCGTCTGTGCCTGGTGACCAAGTCCAACGCAATGCGATACGGCTATCCGCTGTGGGACCGGGTGGTGCGCGAGGTCGGCGCACACTACCCGGCGGTCCGGCTGGAAACCGTGCTGGTCGACGCCATGGCAGCGCGCATGATCCAGGCTCCGCGATCCCTTGACGTCCTGCTCACCAGCAACCTGTTCGGCGACATCCTGTCCGACCTCGCCGCGGTGCTCGCCGGCGGTATGGGCATGGCACCCAGCGCTAACGTTCTTCCGGGCTCGGACGTGCCGGGCATCTACGAACCCGTCCACGGCTCCGCGCCCGACATCGCCGGGAAGGGCATGGCGAACCCGGTGGCATGCATGCTCTCCGGCGCACTGCTGCTCGACGACCTCGGCCACTCCGGCGCGGCTCGCCGCGTCCGCGACGCGGTGGCGGGCACCTTGCGAGATACCAGGCACCACACGGCCGACCTCGGCGGTAACGCCACCACAGCGGACGTCACATCCGCGGTCCTGCACACCATGGAAAGCCAGGGATAGAATATGAGGCCAAACAAGCAGCCGACGCGGAACACCGGGACGGTCGCAGCCACGCTCTCCTGCCTGCTGCTGGCAGCCTGCTCGGCCGGGTCCACGGCAGACGGGAACAGCAACGGCAGCGGGAAAGCCAACGGCAGTCTGAAGGTCGGCCTCATCGCCGAGCCGGCCAACCTCGACTTCACCAAGACCGAAGGCGCCGCCATTCCGCAGGCACTGCTCTACAACGTCTACGAGAACCTGGTGAAGGTGGACCAGTCCGGGAAGATCAAGCCCGGTCTGGCCAAATCGTGGAGCCTGTCCAAGGACCGCAAGACCTACACCTTCCAGCTGGTGAAGGACGCCAAGTTCAGCAACGGCAAACCGTTCACGGCCGAGGACGCCAAGTTCTCCATCGAACGCGTCAAGTCCGACTGGACGATTGTGCAGAAGTCCCAGATGGATGTCGTGGACAAGGCGCAGGCGGTATCGCCCACCGAGCTCAAGGTCACCCTGAAGAGACCGAGCAACGACTGGCTGTACCGGATGACCACCCGCATCGGCGCGATGTTCAGCCGGACCGGCGTGAGCAAGCTGGCCACCAAGCCGGTGGGCACCGGCCCGTACACGGTGAAGAAGTGGAACCGCGGCGACTCGATCACGCTGGCCCGCAATGAGGACTACTGGGGACGCAAACCGAACTTCGCTTCGGTCACCCTCAAGTACTTCAAGGACCCGACGGCCATGCACAACGCGCTGCTGACGGGCACCCTCAACGTGATCGGCACGATGCAGCCCCCGGATGCTCTGGACCGGTTCGAGAAGAACCCGAAGTACAAGGTCACCGAGGGCTCGACCAACTCCGAGGTGCTCCTCGCCCTCAACAACGGCTCGGGCCCGCTGCGGAGCCTGAAGGCCCGCCAGGCAGTGCGCTATGCCATCGACCACAAATCCCTGATGGACACCTGCTGGGCAGGCCGCGGCAAGCTCATCGGAAGCATGGTGCCTCCGACCGACCCGTGGTACCAGAATCTCACCAAGCAGTATCCGTACGACCGCAGCAAGGCCAAGAAGCTCCTCAAGGAGTCCGGCGTGGCCGGCCGTACGCTGCGGCTGCGGATTCCGACGCTGCCTTACGCCACCGCGTGCGGCACCGTGGTCAAGAGCCAGCTCGAACAGGCCGGGTTCAAGGTCAAGCTCGACCAGCTGGAGTTCCCCGCCGCCTGGCTGTCCACCGTGTTCAAGAACGCCGACTACGACATGTCCATCATCGCGCATGTGGAACCCCGCGATATGGGGACGGTGTTCGGAAGCAAGTCCTTCTACACCCGCTACGACAACCCTGAATTCCGCAAGTTGCTGAAGAAGGCGGACGAGGGCACCCAGCAGGAGCAGGTTGCCAATATGCGGGCGGCTGCCCGGCTGCTGTCCAAGGACGCCGCGGCCGACTTTCTGTTCATGCTGCCGAACCTGATGGTGGCGGAGAAGGACATCACCGGCCTGCCCGTCAACTACGTCTCCGAGTCGCTGGATCTCACCGGCGTCGGCCGGTCGTGAAAGGCGGCCTCAACCGATGATCGTCCGTCTAGTGCAGCGGCTCGGGGTCCTCCTGGCCAGCCTCGTCGTGAGCTCCGTGCTGGTGTTCGCGTTCATGGCGGTGCTGCCAGGGGATCCCGCCCGCGTCGCCCTCGGCACCAGCGCGTCGGACGCGGCTGTGGCGCAACTGCGCGAGGAGTTCGGGCTCAACCGGCCGCTCGTGGCCCAGTACTTCAGCTGGGTACACGGGCTGCTGACCTTCGACCCGGGGAACTCCTACATCTCCCACACGCCGATCGGCCCGCAGATCGCCGACCGCCTCCAGGTCACCATGTGGCTCGTCGGCGCCGGGATGCTGATCGCCTGCATCCTGGCGCTCCCCCTGGGAACGCTCATGGCTGTGCGGCACCGCAGGCCGTCCGGGCTCATTCTCTCGGCGCTGTCCCAAGTCGGCGTGGCCATCCCGGCTTTCCTCGCGGGCATCCTCCTGATCACCGTGTTCGCGGTGGGACTCGGGTGGCTGCCGGCCAACGGCTGGACACCCCCGGCGCAGGATCCCGTCCTGTTCCTCAAGCAACTGGTGCTGCCCGCGCTGTCCCTCGGCGTGGTGCAGGGAGCAGTGCTCACCCGCTATGTCCGCAGCGCCGTGCTCGACGTCCTCCGGGAGGACTATCTGCGCACCGCCCGCGCCAAAGGGCTCCGGCCGATGCAGGCGCTGCTGCGGCACGGCCTGCGGAACGCGGCAGTGCCCGTGGTCACCGTCCTGGCGTTGCAGCTCGCCACGCTGCTGGTGGGCGCCGTCGTCATCGAACGGGTCTTCGTCATCCCCGGGCTCGGGAGCCTGCTGCTGGACAGCGTCTCCAACCGGGACCTCCTCATGGTGCAGGACGTGGTCATGATCATCGCAATGGCGGTGCTGTTCGTGAACTTCCTGGTGGACCTCGTCTACCTGCTGATCGATCCCCGGCTCAGGGCGGGTGCGTCATGAGTGCTCTGGACATGGAACCCGCCGTGGCGTCCGGGGTGCCCGACGGCCGCAGGCGGCGCCGCCCGGTGACGGGCAGCCTCCTGGTGGGCGGTCTCATCGTCACGGTCGTGCTCGGCATGGCGCTGCTGTCCTTCGTGTGGACGCCGCACGATCCGACCCTGGTGAACTCCTCGGTACGGCTGCAGAAGCCGTCGCTGGAGTACTGGTTCGGCACGGACAAGTTCGGCCGCGACGTGTTCAGCCAGATCCTGATGGGCTCGCGCACCACGCTGTTCGTCGGCTTCGTGGCGGTGGGGGTCGCTGCCGTGGTCGGAGTGCCCCTCGGCATCGTCGCCGGAATGGCGCCCCGCTGGTTCGGCGAGCTGCTGATGCGCGGCAACGATCTGCTTCTCGCCTTCCCGGCGCTCCTGTTGACCATCATGTTCGCCGCCGTGTACGGGGGCAGCACGCTGGTCGCGATGATCGCCATCGGCATCGCGTCCATCCCCCATTTCGCCCGGCTGATCCGCAGCGGCACGCTGCAGGTCATGAGGACCGAGTACGTCATCGCAGCGCGCGCGGCGGGCCGCGGGCCGTTCTCCATCGGCCTGCGGCATGTCCTGCCCAACGTCAGCAGCCTCGTCATCGTGCAGGCGTCGGTCGGTTTCGCCATTGCCGTACTTGCCGAAGCCGCGCTGTCTTTCCTGGGCTTCGGAACCCCGCCCCCTACGCCCTCCTGGGGCCGGATGCTGCAGGAGAGCCAGGAGATGCTGTCGTCCGCACCCCGGCTCGCCGTGTTTCCGGGCATCGCGATCGCGGTGGCGGTGCTCGGATTCAACCTGCTCGGCGACGGCCTGCGCGACCGCTTCGACCCCAAGCTGGAGGACCGCCGATGACCCCGGCACCTGACACGGCATCCGACACGGCACCGGCCTCCGGGCCGGGCTCTCCCGGCTCCCCCGATGACGTGCTGGCCGTGCGGAACCTCGATGTCGCGGTGGGTGGCCACAAGCTCGTCGAAGATGTCGACTTCACCATCCGGGCCGGCGAGCGGGTCGGCCTGATCGGTGAATCGGGGTCGGGCAAGTCGCTGACCGCGCTGAGCGTCATGGGCCTGCTCCCCGAGGGGCTCCGGGCCACGGGTTCGGTGCGGCTCGCCGGAGTCGACCATGACCTGGTGGGCGCCGACGAGGCGCGGATGTCCCGGGTGCGGGGCAAGGAGATCGCCATGGTCTTCCAGGAGCCCATGACCGCTCTGAACCCCACGATGAGGGTCGGGCGGCAGATCGCCGAGGTGCTGCTGGTCCACCGGACCAGGCCGGACCGCGCGTCCGCCCGGGCCGCCGCCGTGGAACTGCTCGCCCAGGTGGGGCTTCCCGACCCCGCTGCCGCCGCGCAGGCGTACCCGCACCAGTTCTCCGGAGGCCAGCGGCAGCGGGTGGTGCTGGCCATCGCCCTGGCGAACGATCCCGCGCTCCTGGTCTGCGACGAACCCACCACCGCGCTCGATGTCACCGTGCAGGCACGGGTGCTCGACCTGATCGTGCGGGGCGTCCAGGACCGCAGGTCGGCCATGCTCTTCATCACCCACGACCTGGCCGTGGTGGCCACCGCCTGCGAGCGGGTCATGGTCATGTACGGCGGGCGGCTGGTCGAGTCAGGGCCGGTCCGTGAGGTGTTCACCCGCCCCCGGCACCGCTACACCCAGGGCCTGATCGGCGCGTCGGACCTGACCGTGGTCGACGACCGCGGCCGGCTGGCCACGATCGGCGGCTCTGTTCCGGCGGCGGGCCGGTTCCCCGCCGGATGCGTCTTCAGAAACAGGTGCGCCGAGGCGACCGAGGTGTGCGCCACCAGGCCGGAATGGGTCCCGACCGGGCCGGACTCCGGCTACGCCTGCTTCCACCCCGTGCCCGAGAACGGTGCACGCGGGACCGGCATATCCACGAATCAGGAGGCCGGCCGTGGCTGAGCAGCCGACCAGCGACCCGCTCGCCCCCGGGTCGCAGACCGGACCCGTGGACGCCATCACCGTCCGCGACATCACGCGCGACTACCGACGGCCTCGTACCTCGCTGCGCCGCCCCAGCCCGCCGGTGCACGCCCTGCGTGGCGTCAGCTTCGCCGTCCCCGAGGGGCAGCGGTTCGGCATCGTGGGCGAGTCGGGGTGCGGTAAGTCCACCTTGCTGCGGATTCTGGCCGGGCTCGACCGCCCCACCAGCGGCAGCGTGGCGATCGACGGGCGGGACATCACCGGGCTGAGGGAGAGACAGCTGCGGTTCGTCCGCGAGCGGCTCCAACTCGTGTTCCAAGACCCGATGAGCGCGCTGGACCCGCGGATGCGCGTCGGCGACATCGTGGCCGAGCCGCTCGTCGCGCAGGGGCACCGCAACCGCAAGGAGCGGGTGGTCGAGTTGCTCGAGGCCGTCGGCCTGCGAGCCGACGCGGCGGACCGGTATCCGCACCAGTTCTCCGGCGGCCAGCGGCAGCGCATCTCGATCGCGCGTGCTCTCGCCCCCCGTCCGAAGATCATCGTGGCCGACGAGCCGGTGAGCGCCCTGGACGTGTCCGTACGGGCCCAGGTGCTCAACCTCATCGCCGACCTCGTCGACGAGCTGTCCCTCACGCTGGTCTTCGTCTCCCATGACCTGTCCGTGGTCCGTCATGTGTGCGACCGGGTCGCGGTCATGCACGACGGGCAGATCGTGGAGACCGGGTCCACGGAGCAGGTGTACGAGGAACCGCAACATTCCTACACGCGCAGGCTCATCGCCGCCGTTCCGACTCTGGGCAAGGCATTGTCCGGGGTGTCGGCGGCCGACCTCAACCGGGAGTACCGACCGTGACTACGCACGTCGAACCCGCCGGCGGCGACAGCCCCGTGGTGGGGGAGTTTCCGGAGGGTCTTCCCATCGGCGACGACTGGGTGGCGGCACCCGCCGCCGAGGATGTCCGCTTTCCCTACGACGGGACGCTCGTCGCGCCGGCGCCGGTCGGGGACACCGCCCTCGCACGACAGGCGGTGGACGCAGCCGTCGCGGTCCGCGGGCGGGTCGGACGGCTCCCCTCGCACACCCGCAGGGCGGCGCTGCTCGCGACGCACGAGGCGATCGCCTCCCGACGCGCGGACTTCGAGCGGCTCCTCGTTCTGGAGACCGGCAAGCCGCTGGTCGACTGCCGTGTCGAGGTGGACCGCACCCTGCTGACACTGCTGACGGCGGCCGAGGAAGTGGCCCGGCTGCACGGGGAGACGGTGCCGCTGGACCTGCTGCCGTCGGGTGAGGGGCTGCTCGGCTTCTGGACCCGCAAACCTATCGGCGTGGTGGTGGGGATCGCGGGCTTCAACTACCCGCTGCTGCTCGCCGCGCACAAGATCGCGCCATCGCTGGCCGCCGGCTGCCCGGTCATCGCCAAGCCGGCGCCGCAGACGCCGCTGGCCACCCTGTGGCTGGTGCACCTCCTTCGCGAGGCCCTTCGCGCCGGCGGCGCGCCGCAAGCTGCGGTGCAGCTGGTGACCGGGGGCCCCGAGGTGGGCGTCGCGCTGACCACCGACCGCAGGATCGGCGCGGTGTCCTTCACCGGTTCCGCCGCCGTGGGCCACCAGATCGCCCGGGATGCGGCACCCACCAAGGTGCTGCTCGAACTCGGCTCCAACGCCGCGTTGGTGGTGGCCGCCGACGCCGACCTCGACGCCGCCGCCGATGCGGCGGTACGCGGCGGGTACTACGCGTCCGGCCAGGCGTGCATCAGCGTGCAGCGGGTCATCGTCGTCGACGCCGTACGGGAGGAGTTCGTGGCCCGCTTGACGGAGCGCGTGGCCCAGGTGGTCGTGGGCGATCCCCGCGATCCGGCCACGAAAGTCTCGGCGCTCATCGACGAACGGTCGACCAAGCGGGTGTGCGCGTGGCTGGACGAGGCGGTGGAGGCGGGCGCTTCGCTGGTGGCCGGAGGCAGGGTCACCGACGGGGTGATCGAGCCCGCCGTGCTGCTCGACGTGGACCCAGCCCTGGCCGTCTGGGGCGAGGAAGTCTTCGGCCCCGTGGTCGCGGTACGGTCCGTACCCGATCTGGAGACCGCCTTCGACGTGGTCAACGACTCGCGCTACGGACTGCACGCGAGCGTCTACACGAGCGCCCTGGACACGGCGTTCGCCGCTCTCGACCGTCTGGAGGTGGGCGGGGTGGTCGTCAATGAGGTTCCCGGCTTCCGTTCCGACGTCATGCCGTACGGCGGCGTGAAGGACTCCGGGGCCGGGAGAGAGGGCCCGAGGTTCGCCATCGAAGAGCTCACCGTGACCCGTATGGCAGTGATCCGTCCGACGACAACGAAGCCGTGAGGACCATGCAAGCAAAGGACCGCACCGATGCGGTGGATACGTACTCCCGCCTGTTCAGGCTCGACGGCCGCAAGGCTGTCGTGGTGGGTGCGGGCAGCGGAATCGGCCGCGAGAGCGCCCTGGCCCTCGCCGCGCACGGCGCCACGGTGGTGTGCGCCGACCATGATCTGAAGGCCGCCACGGAGTCGGCGTCGATGGGGCCGGGCCTTTCGGCGTACGCCCTCGATGTGCTTGACGGCGAGGCCGTCGCGCGTGCCGCCGAGGAGCTCGCACCCGTCGACGTGCTCGTCTTCACCGCCGCGACGAACGTGCGCAAGCACCTGCTCGACTACACGGCGGAGGAATTCGAGCGGGTCGTGGCGCTCAACCTGCGCGCATCCTTCGACCTGGTACGGGCGTTCGGCCGCGGCATGGCCGAACGCGGCAGGGGAAGCATCATCGGCTTCAGCTCCATTCGCGCGGTGGCCGTCGAGCCGGGGCAGGGGGTGTACGCGGCCACCAAGGCCGGGCTCGTCCAGCTGCTGCGGACCGCGGCGGCCGAACTGGGCCCGTCGGGGGTGCGGGTGAACACCGTGGCACCGGGCGTCGTGGACACACCGCTGACCGCGCAGATCCGGGCAGTGCCGGAATGGTCGGAGGCGTATGCGAGCAAGAGCGCCCTGGGCCGCTGGTCCCGGCCCGACGAGCTGGCCGGCGCCGTCGTCTACCTCGCATCGGACGCGTCATCCTTCGTCACGGGAAGCCAGCTTTTCGTGGATGGAGGCTGGACAGCGATCGACGGCCGCTTCACGCCGCCCAACTACTGATCTTTTCGTAAGTTCGGTGTATGTGGTGGCCGTGTGGGTGGGAGGCTGTCGGGGTGGCTTTTCAACCTTCCCCTTTGGTTGCCGGCTCCTCCCTTCCTCCTTTGTCGCGGCCTCAGTTGGCGGAGGCGCGTCGTGTTCGGGCGGTCGAGTTGTTCGAGGACGGCGTCGCGAATGCGGAGATCGCGAGGGCGGTGGGGGTGTGT